>NZ_WNKZ01000319.1 GCF_009720835.1 Pseudoduganella buxea | reverse complement strand
AGTGGATTGCGCGCTCACCCTTATTGGACAAGGACGGCCAGTGAAGCCGGTCTGCGCTGTTCTTGGTGTAGCGCGCTCGAACATTATTGATCGCCTTGCGCGTCCTGTAGACTGGATCGATGGTCGTACGTTGGCCAGGCTTGATCCAGCCGCTGACGCAACGATTGCCGATGCCGTGCGTGCCGAGATCACGGCATTGCCGACTTACGGCTATCGCCGCGCCGGCGCCTTGGTGAACCGCACGCGCAGCCTGAT
>NZ_WNKZ01000318.1 GCF_009720835.1 Pseudoduganella buxea | reverse complement strand
GTGGCTGGTCGTCCTCTCAGACCAGCTACTGATCGATGCCTTGGTAGGCCTTTACCCTACCAACTAGCTAATCAGATATCGGCCGCTCCAGGAGCACAAGGCCTTGCGGTCCCCTGCTTTCATCCTTGGATCGTATGCGGTATTAGCGTAACTTTCGCTACGTTATCCCCCACTCTTGGGTACGTTCCGATATATTACTCACCCGTTCGCCACTCGTCAGCGGAGCAAGCTCCCTGTTACCGTTCGACTTGCATG
>NZ_WNKZ01000317.1 GCF_009720835.1 Pseudoduganella buxea | reverse complement strand
GTGTGGCTGGTCGTCCTCTCAGACCAGCTACTGATCGATGCCTTGGTAGGCCTTTACCCTACCAACTAGCTAATCAGATATCGGCCGCTCCAGGAGCACAAGGCCTTGCGGTCCCCTGCTTTCATCCATAGATCGTATGCGGTATTAGCGTAACTTTCGCTACGTTATCCCCCACTCTTGGGTACGTTCCGATATATTACTCACCCGTTCGCCACTCGTCAGCGGAGCAAGCTCCCTGTTACCGTTCGACTTGCA
>NZ_WNKZ01000316.1 GCF_009720835.1 Pseudoduganella buxea | reverse complement strand
GCGACTTCGGCAGCAGTAAACCCTGGGCCTTCATCACGCGATACATGCGCTTGTGATTGACTGGCCGCAGGCCCATCAGGCTGCGCGTGCGGTTCACCAAGGCGCCGGCGCGGCGATAGCCGTAAGTGGGCAATGCCGTGATCTCGGCACGCACGGCATCGGCAATCGTTGCGTCAGCGGCTGGATCAAGCCTGGCCAACGCACGACCATCGATCCAGTCTACAGGACGCGCAAGGCGATCAATAATGTTCGAGC
>NZ_WNKZ01000315.1 GCF_009720835.1 Pseudoduganella buxea | reverse complement strand
ACTGCATGAAGTTGGAATCGCTAGTAATCGCGGATCAGCATGTCGCGGTGAATACGTTCCCGGGTCTTGTACACACCGCCCGTCACACCATGGGAGCGGGTTTTACCAGAAGTAGGTAGCTTAACCGTAAGGAGGGCGCTTACCACGGTAGGATTCGTGACTGGGGTGAAGTCGTAACAAGGTAGCCGTATCGGAAGGTGCGGCTGGATCACCTCCTTTCTAGAGTCGGCACTGATCGCAAGATCGTGCATCAAA
>NZ_WNKZ01000314.1 GCF_009720835.1 Pseudoduganella buxea | reverse complement strand
AATACTCATCTCGCCCACCTGTGTCGGTTTGCGGTACGGTCTCGTATGACTGAAGCTTAGAGGCTTTTCTTGGAACCACTTCCGATTGCTTCGCGAACAAGTTCGCTCGTCCCAATCCCTTGAATTATGTACCCGGATTTGCCTAAGTACCTTCTATGAATCAGAAACTGACTATTCCAACAGTCAGACAACCTTCCGCGATCCGTCCCCCCATCGCATCATACGACGGTGCAGGAATATTAACCTGCTTCCCAT
>NZ_WNKZ01000313.1 GCF_009720835.1 Pseudoduganella buxea | reverse complement strand
ATGGGAAGCAGGTTAATATTCCTGCACCGTCGTATGATGCGATGGGGGGACGGATCGCGGAAGGTTGTCTGACTGTTGGAATAGTCAGTTTCTGATTCATAGAAGGTACTTAGGCAAATCCGGGTACGTAATTCAAGGGATTGGGACGAGCGAACTTGTTCGCGAAGCAATCGGAAGTGGTTCCAAGAAAAGCCTCTAAGCTTCAGTCATACGAGACCGTACCGCAAACCGACACAGGTGGGCGAGATGAGTATT
>NZ_WNKZ01000312.1 GCF_009720835.1 Pseudoduganella buxea | reverse complement strand
GCAGCCCACGGCCGATCCAGGCACGCCAGGCGATGATCTCACGGTCACAGCAATCCTTCATGAATACGCCCGTCACGACGTCGCCGTTGTCGCAGGCGATCTCGAAGCCGTCCGAGCACCAGCGCTGATTCGATTCCTCGACGGCTACCTTGCCATCATGCGCGCGGCCGCTATCTCGGCGCTTGGGCGACTTCGGCAGCAGTAAACCCTGGGCCTTCATCACGCGATACATGCGCTTGTGATTGACTGGCCGCA
>NZ_WNKZ01000311.1 GCF_009720835.1 Pseudoduganella buxea | reverse complement strand
CTTTCGTAGCAACTAATGACAAGGGTTGCGCTCGTTGCGGGACTTAACCCAACATCTCACGACACGAGCTGACGACAGCCATGCAGCACCTGTGTGCAGGTTCTCTTTCGAGCACTCCCAAATCTCTTCGGGATTCCTGCCATGTCAAGGGTAGGTAAGGTTTTTCGCGTTGCATCGAATTAATCCACATCATCCACCGCTTGTGCGGGTCCCCGTCAATTCCTTTGAGTTTTAATCTTGCGACCGTACTCCCCA
>NZ_WNKZ01000310.1 GCF_009720835.1 Pseudoduganella buxea | reverse complement strand
CCTCGACTTCGGCAAGCCGCTGCCCGAAGGCGAAGCCAGTCCCTGGCGCGAAACCTATGAGCTGACCGACACCGTGCGCGCCAAGGCGGCCGAGATGGGCAAGGAGCATTTCCGCCTGATCGCGCTGCATGCCCGCGACGGCGCGGCCCTCGGCCTGCGCTACGATCACGTGGTCGCCGGCGAGGCGGTCCTCAGTGACATCATCAGCAAGCAGGACGAGACCATCGTCGCCCATGCCGGCACCCAGGTCGACGCC
>NZ_WNKZ01000030.1 GCF_009720835.1 Pseudoduganella buxea | reverse complement strand
GCTGGCGCACGATGACGATGCGCAGGGGTGCCTGGCCCGCGCCGGCACGGCCCAGGCACCCCTGCGCATCGTCATCGTGCGCCAGCGCTCGGACCGGCTGGCGATCCTGAAGCGTTATGCGGCCGACCTGGCCGGCGGCCTGCTGGCCGGCACCCTGGTGGCGACGGTGCTGGCCTTCGCCGTCGTCCGGCGCGGCATGCGGCCCCTGCATGACGTCATCGGCAAGGCCAACGACATCAGCACCCAAAGGCTGGCCAGCCGGCTCTCGGTGGACGACGTGCCGGCCGAGCTGCGCGAACTGGGCGTGGCCTTCAACGCCATGCTGGACCGGCTGGAGGAAGGCGTGCAGCGCCTGTCCGGCTTTGCCGCCGACCTGGCGCACGACCTGCGCACGCCGGTGAACACCTTGATGATGCAGACCCAGGTGGCCCTGTCGCGCCCGCGCGCCGGCGGCGAGTACGAAGCGCTGCTGGCATCGAATGTGGAGGAATACGAGCGGCTGGCGCGGATGATCGAGAACACGCTGTTCCTGGCGCGGGCCGACCACGCGCAACTGGCACTGCGCCGCGAGGCGCTCGATGCCGGGCGCGAACTGGCGCAGATCGCCGACTACTTCGAGATGCTGGCCGAGGATGGCGGCATCGAGCTGCGGCTGGATGCACGCGGCACGGTGCATGCGGACCCCGTGCTGCTGCGCCGCGCCGTCAACAACCTGATGGCCAACGCGGTACGGCACACGCCGCGCGGTGGCCACGTGGACCTGGTGGCACGCGAGGATGGCGAGGGCATGCGCATCGACGTGCGCAACACGGGCACCGGCATCGCGCCCGAACACCTGGGGCAGTTGTTCGAACGTTACTACCGCGCCGATCCGGCCCGGGCCGAAGGCGGCAGTTCCGCCGGGTTGGGGCTGGCGATCGTGCGCGCCATCATGCAGCTGCACGGCGGCATGGCCACGGCGACCAGCGCGGAAGGCGCCACCGTCTTCACGCTGCACTTCCCGCCGGCACCACGCCCAGCGCCAGCAGGCGCCGGCGGCGGTAGTGATTGAACAGTCGGTCCAAACCTTCGTCGCGCCCGGCGACCGGCGTGTCCGCAATGCTCGTCGAAGCGCTTGTCAAAATGTCTTCACCGGGCTGGCGCACGGCGTGTTGGGCGGCGTGAGCCTGCGCCTCGTACAAGGGCGGCCCGGCCCGGTCTGTGGTGTTTTCCTTCATGACTTTCCCTGCCTGTCAGGCCGCACGGCAAGGCCTGCGGCCAAAAAAAATGCCCGCTCAGAGAGCGGGCCAAGTCCAAAACTAGGGATGTCCTGAAAGAGACAGCTCAATGTTAAGGCCTGGCCCGGCGGTGCTCTGTGCGCCAATTCACATAAAACGGCTAAAGCGTTCGGTCCTCACCATGCCGGTTCGGTGCGCTGCCACGCATCGAGCTGGCCGATGCGGGCGAACCAGGCGAGCAGGTTGGCGTACTGCGCCAGCGGCAGGTGGGCCTGTTCGAGATAGGTCAAGGGACCGGCCACGGCGAAGTCGGCCAGGGTCAGGCAGTCGCCGACAATCCATTCGCGCCGTGCCAGGTGCGTGTCGAGCAGGCTGGCAACCTTGTGCATCTCTTGCGCCGCCACGGCCAGCGCGGCGGGATCGGCATCGGCCCCGGTGACACGCTTCTTCCACACGTGCTCCCACGTGAAGGCGCTGACGGGGACGGCGAATTGCGCCCCGGCCCAGAACATCCAGCGGTTCACGTCGGCCCGGTCGCGCACATTCTGCGGATAGATTTGCTGACCAGGGGTGCGGTCGGCCAGGTACTGCATGATGGCGCCGGACTCCCACAGCACCAGGCTGCCGTCCTCCAGCACCGGTACTTGCGAATTCGGGTTGAGCTCGACCAGCCGGCGGCGATCCTCCGCGCTCATCAGGTCGATCACCGTCAGATCGAGCCCGGTGCCCAGATGCCTGGCCACTGCCAGGGTGCGGCGTGAATTCGAGGACTGGGGGGCGTAGTACAGGCGCATCGGACTCTCCTGGTGGACCGGGCTTGCCGGCGTTGTCGATGCGTCAATGGTAGGGGATGCCGCTGTCAGTTTCTGTCAGGAGTCTTCCTGGATGCCGTGTTCGGCGCGCCAGCCCTTGATGAGCTGGTGGCGCGGGGTCGGATAACGCTCGGCGATGGTGGCGGCGGCCCGGATGCGGTCGATGCGGAAGTGGCGCTGGGCGTCGCGCAGCTCGCACCACGCGGCGAGCAGCCGGCGCCCTTCGAAGAAGGCCAGCGCGAACGGCCAGACGGTGCGCTCGGTGGCCTGGCCCGCCTCGTCGCTGTAGCTGATGCGCAGCTTGTGCTGGTTGCGGATGGCCTCGCGCGCCGGCTGCACGAACTCGTCGAACGAGGGCTGCGGCGTGTTGATCGGCACCCACAGGCTGGTGTCGGCCATGTGGTCGCGCAAGTCCTGGGGCGCGGCCGTGGCGATTTTCGCCAGCGCGGCGGTGGCGGCGCGCGCCAGGGCCGGATCGCCCTGCCCGCGCACCCAGCGCGCACCCAGCACCAGCGCCTCCACCTCGTCGGCGCCGAACATCAGGGGCGGCAGGAAGAAACCCGTCTTGAGCAGGTAGCCCACGCCGGCCGAGCCTTCCACGGGCGCGCCCAGTTCGGCCAGCGTCTGGATATCGCGGTAGATCGTGCGTTCCGACACGCCCAGCTGCGCCGCCAGCGCGACCGCCGTCACCGGGCGCCGGTTGGCACGCAGCGCATCCATCAGCTGGAACAGGCGGCCGGCGCGGCTCATGCGGGCCCTGGGCGGTACCCCGGCCACGTGATTTCCAGCTCGTAGCCGATCGAACGGGCCAGGCCATCCAGGTCGGGAAACAGGGTCGCGTGCGTGATGTTCATCCGGTACAGCGACAGCATGGCCTCGGCCCGGATCGCCGGCGGCAGCACGAACTTGCGCAGCAGCGGCGCCTGCGATTCGTACTGCCCGATGATGGCGTCGAGCGGCTTGTCCAGCACCCCGGGCACGACGAAGGTGCCCGACTGCGCCACCAGGCGGCGGTCCATCGCTTCCGGTTCGCCGACCCAGATGATCTCCTTGCCGTTGCCGGCGAAGTGGCGCTCGAAATTGCCGGGCACGCGCGGGTCGATCGCCTCGCGCCGCAGGGAGACATCGTGGCGGGGCGCGGCCTGCCACAGGGTGGGCGTATCGAGCGCGAACACGGCGGCACTGCGGTTGGTATTGTTCAGCGCGAAAAAGGCGGCCACGAAGGGCGACTTGGTAAAGTCCAGCATGCGGGTCGGCGCACCGTGGTGCTGCATCAGGGCCAGGCAGCGCAGGTCGTCGACCAGCACGCCCGCGTCGGGCAGGTAGATGTGCGCCTTGCGCCGGAAGATGCGCAGCGCCCGCTCCTCGCGCTGGCGCCAGGAGGCGCGGTCCGGCACGAAACTGTGCAGGTAGCGCGACAATGAACTCATCAGCTGCCAGCCGGCGTCGGGCAGGCCGCGAAAGGCCCAGCCGTCGCAGGCCGACGTCAAGGTCACGAATTCGTCCCAGCTGTCGATGTGAACAATATCCATGGCGCGCGTGTCTTGCAATAAGATAAATATCTTCCCACACGGCGGCGCAGGGCGTCAAATCCACGGTGGATCGCCGGGAGCGGCGATAATTGACAGCCCGGGCGATTCATGGCGAAATCCAGCCCTGATCAGCGCCGCTAACGAAAACGATAACTTGATGAGCAAAAGCCCCTCCCCCCGCAGCCGCGCCAGCGGCCGCGTCACCCTGAGCGACGTGGCCGCACTGGCCGGCGTCGCGCCGATGACGGCCTCGCGCGCGATCAACCAGCCCGACCTGGTGTCGGCCGTGCTGCGCCAGCGCGTCGAACAAGCCGTGCAGGAACTGGGCTATGTGCCGAACCGGGCCGCGCGGGCGCTGGCGTCGGCCCAGTCGAACGTGATCGTGGTGCTGGTGCCGTCGCTGTCGAACACCGTGTTCACCGCCGTACTGCAGGGCATCCAGGACGTGCTGGACGCCGACAACTACCAGCTCCTGATCGGCAACACGCGCTACTCGGATGCGGAAGAGGAAAAGCTGCTCAATATTTATATGCAGTCCAATCCGGACGGCTTCCTGCTCTCCGGCCTGACGCACAGCGCGCGCGTGCAGCAGATGCTGGCGACGTCGAAAGTGCCGGTGGTGTCGATGATGGACCTGTCGGACGACCCGACGCAGCTGTGCGTGGGCTTCTCCCAGTTCGACGCCGGCTACACGATGACGCGCTACCTGATCGAAAAGGGCAGGAAGCGCATCGGCTTCATCGGCGCCCAGTTGGACGAGCGCACCCTGAAGCGCTGCGAAGGCTACCGCAAGGCCATGCACGATGCCGGCCTGGCCGATCCCCGGCTGGAGCTGATGGTGCCCGACCCGTCCACCATCGCACTGGGCGCGGAACTGCTGGGCCGCATGCTGGCCAAGGTGCCGGACTGCGACGCCATCTTCTGCTGCAACGACGACCTGGCCCACGGCGCGGTCTACCAGTGCCAGCGGCGCGGCATCGCCGTGCCCGAGCAGCTGGCGATTGCCGGCTTCAACGACCTGCCGGCATCGGCCTGGATGAAGCCGTCCCTGACCACCGTCGGCACGCCACGCTACCGCATCGGCTACGAGGCCGCCACGATGCTGCGCGCGGCGATCCGGGGCGAACCGGCGGCCCAGACACACGTCGACCTGGGCTTTACCCTGATGGCGCGGGAAAGCGCCTGACAGCGTGGCATTTTCCCAGCAGCTTGCGCAGATTCCGGGACAGTCCCGGAATTTTCCGACCGAGCACTTGCGCAGGGCGCTTGAGCAATCGGCGCGCTTCCATTAGACTGGCATTTTTTGTGATAGCGCTATCAGAATGAATCAAGACATTGGCGGGAACCGGGAAACCGGCGGTAACGGCGCGCCACCGCGCTGGGTGGTGATGGGCGTAAGCGGCTGCGGCAAGAGCGCCGTAGGCATCGCGCTGGCGAAGGCGCTCGACGTGCCGTTCGTGGAAGGCGACCAGTATCACTCGCCGGAGAACGTGGCGAAAATGGCATCGGGCACGCCGCTGACGGACAGCGACCGCGTGCACTGGCTGGCGCAGCTGCAGGGCCAGATCCGCGCGGCTGTCGAATCGGGGCAGGGCATCGTGCTGTCGTGCTCCGCGCTGAAACGGCGCTACCGCGACCTGCTGCGCCAGGCCGACCCGCGTCTGCGCTTCGCCCACCTGGCCGGCAGCAAGGAACTGATCGCCGAACGCATGGCCGCCCGCAAGGGCCACTATATGCCGCTGTCGCTGCTGGACAGCCAGCTGGCCGCGCTGGAACCGCTGCAGGACGACGAAGCGGGCTTGCAGCTCGACATCCGCTTCCCCGTGCCCCGGCTGGTGGACGAGATCGTCACACGCTGAGGCCCACGGCGGCGTCCCCGGCACCCGGCGCCGGACACCGAATCTGCCGCCCGTACCGGGCAGGCAGCCTTCCTGATTTCATTGCTCGAGAACCGGTGCCTGACACCGAAGTGCGAACACCGGATTGCAGTGGCGCTACGGCACTTCGACGTCGAGCCGGTAGCGGCGGCCCGGTTCGATGCCGGCGATATGCGGTGCGGCCAGCAGTTCGCCGTCGCAGCGCACGGCGATGCCTTCACGGCCCGTGCGCTTGATGGTGACCTCGAACGTGGCGCCGCGGAACTGGCGGATGGCGTGCATGCCGGGCCAGCCTTGCGGCAGCCGGGGTGCAATGCGCAGGCCTTCGGCGTCGCCGTGCAGGCCGCACAGGCCTTCGACCACGCAGCGGTAGATCCACGACACGGTGCCCGTATTGAACAACTGGCTGGAGCGGCCCGCCGTGCGGGGGTACTCGCGCCATGCGCCCCGATAGTAATTCGGGATGAAGATGGGCAGCTGGCCACGCCGCAGGTAGTCGTCCTCGCCCGGTCCGGGAATCATCCGGCGCAGCAGGTCGTAGGCGCGGTCGCCTTCGTCCACCGTGTACAGGCTGTAGATGTAGAAGGCGGCGGCATGGTTGTAGACGGCGCCGTTCTCGGCCGAGCCGGGGTGCTTTTGCGTGACGCGGCCGACGTCGTCGCGCATGACCGAATACGGCGGCGCGAACATCTGCACGCCATATGGCGTGTGCAACTGGCGCTCCACTTCTTCCAGCATCAGGGCACGCTGGGCGTCGCTGGCGGCGCCGGACAGCATCGACCACGCCTGGGGATTGAGCCAGATGCGCCCTTCGGCATCGTCCTTCACGCCGAACACGACACCGTCGTCGGTAATGCCGCGCGCGAACCAGCGGCCGTCCCACAGGTGGCGGTTGGCCGCATCGTTCAGCTGGCGCGCGCCGTCGTGGAAGCGGGCAGCGCCCGTGGCATCACCGTGCTGCGCGCACATGTTGCCCCACAGCTTCAAGGCGTAGGCGGCGGCCACCGTCAGCCAGCCCGACACGCCACGGCCCTTGTAGCCCACCATGTTCATCGGGTCGCACCAGTCGCCCTGCGCGATGAAGGACAGGCCCCGTTCGTCGCGCTCGGTCAGCAGCCAGTCCATCGCCCGGCCGATGCGCTGCGCCACCGTCAGCGTGCTGCCGTCGGCCGCCTGCACGGCTTCGTCCAGCAGCGCCCAGTCGGCCGTCTCGTCCAGGTAGGCCTTCAGGCAGACGGGCAGCCAGACGCAATGGTCCGTGTGCGGCACCTGGTTGATGTACTTCAGTTCGGCCCCGTCGACCAGCAATATCCCGTCCGGCATCGCGCCCGTCGCCTCCTGCTGCGACAGCGCGTGCAGGAAGGCGGCGCGCGCCGTGGCCGGGCGCACGAAGGTCATGCCCATATTGTCCTGCAGGTAGTTGCGCGTCTGCGGGTCGGTGGTCAGGCGGTTGACGTCGCCGTGGTAGTAGACCTGGCGCGGCAGCCAGTGGTTGACGAAGTTGTCCAGTTCCGCGTCCGGGGTATCGATGACGAGGCAGCCGGCGCCCTGGGCGATATAGTCGGCATACTCGGCGCGCGCCCGGGCGAACGGGGCTTCGCCCAGGTACCTGTCGCGCAGCGCCGCGATCTCTGCATCGTCGAAGGCGGGGCCGAACAGGAAGCGGTAGTCCTCGGCCGCGCCATCGGCCAGCGCCACGCGGTACTGCACGACGGCCGCCGGCGTCTCGTAGCGGGCGTCGCCACCGGCCAGCGTCTCGCCCTGCAGTGCCGTGGGCGCATGCAGGCCGCCCTCGCCCTCGAACGCTTCCTGCGCCGTCTCCCAGGAATCGGGCGCGCGCTCGCACAGGAAATACGTCTTGTCCTTGAAGTCCTTCTGCTTGAAGTAGTCCGCCACCTTCTGGTAAGGCGTGACGCTGCTGGCGACAATGCCGCCCAGGTCGGGCCGGTATTCGGCCGACTGGTTCATCCACGACATGTAGCCGATGGGGAAGTAGGGATAGATGCTGAGACGACGCGGCCGGCCCGAGACGTTCGTCACCCGCAGCGACCACAGTTCGACGACGTCGTCCATGGGCAGGCTCATGATCAGCTCGACGCGGATGCCCAGGTGCTCGACGGTCCACCCCAGGTCGCTTTTCCCGGCCGAGAAGGTAAAACGCGCCAGTGGTGCGCGCACCGGCTCGTATGGCGCCGAGAACAGCTCGCCCGTCTCGTCGTCCTTGATGTAGAAGAAGCGGCCCGGATGGTGCGCGTAATACCCCTGCTCCGGCTGCATGAAGGTCTTCGCTTCCAGGTTCGGCGCATGGGCGTACTTGGCCGGCTCCGGCTGCATGAACTGGGCCACCGCGTAGCCGCGGCAGGTCACCTGGATCATCATGCGGCGGTTCCACAGGAAGCCGGCGGCGCGCGGCATCGCCGTGGGCGAGGACAGTTCATAGCGTTGACCGGCATCGGCCGGGCGTAATACGTGGGACGACATCGACTTCTCCATCATGCAACGGGGTGGGACGGGATCAGCTTGCGCGCGGCCAGCTCGGCCTGGATCGCCTTCAGGCGCGTGCCGTCCAGCTGGTAGCAGCACATCACGGCCACGGCCAGCAGCGCGAACACGGCGGGAATCAAGGACATCAGCCAGACGATGCCGGCCTGCGAGCCCGTATTCTGCGCCGCGTTCGGCACATAGCCCAAGGTGGTAAACAAGGTGCCGATGACGGCCACCGCCACGGCCGTGCCGAGCTTTTGCGAGAAGGTGGCGGCGGCGAACGTCATGGCGGTGGCGCGCCGCCCCGTGCGCCATTCCGTGTAGTCGGCCGTGTCGGCATACATCGAAAAGGCCAGCGGCGACTTCGGCCCCAGCACCAGTCCCAGTGCCCCCTGCAGCACGAACATCAGCCAGACCTGGTCCGGTCCGATGGCGAAGAAGGCGGCCGACAGCACGGCCGACAGCGACATCAGGACGATCATCAGCGTCTTCTTGTCGATAAAGCGCGTCAGCAATGGCGTGGCGGCGGCCCCGAAGGCGGCAGCGACCATATACGTGGGCACGAAGCTGGCCATCAGCTCGGGCCGGCCGACGAAATACTTGAAGTAGTAAGCCGCCGTCGTGGTGCGCAGCGTGATCGTCACCATGATGATCAGGGCCAGGAAGAACAGCACCAGCCACGGTCCGTTGCGGGACAGGTCGCGCACGTCCTGCCACACGTTCGACTGCTGCCCCGGCGGCGGCGCAATGCGCTCGCGCGTGTTGGCGAAGGCGACGAGGAACAGCAGCGAGGCCGCCACGGCCCATATCGCCATCGTCAGCTGCCAGCCCACCTTCTCGTCGCCCTGCCCCAGCCAGGCCACCAGGGCGGGCGTGGCGGCCGTCACCAGGGTGCTGCCGCCAAAGGCGCAGATGAAGCGCAGGCCGTTGATGGTCGAGCGCTCCTGCGGATCGGCCGACATCACGCCCGACAGCGCGTTGTAGGGAATGTTGATGGCGGTGTAGCAGACCATCATCAGGAGGTAGCTGCCGTAGGCCCAGGCCAGCTTGCCGTCATGGTCCAGGTCCGGGGTCGTGTAGGTCAGCACGGCGGCCGCGCCCAGCGGCAGCGCGGCCCAGATCAGATAGGGCCGGAATTTGCCGAAGCGCGTCGTCGTGCGGTCGGCCAGCGCGCCGATCAGCGGATCGGTGAAGGCGTTGACCAGCTTGATCGCGAACATCATCGACGCGGCGGCGGCCGCCGAGATGCCGAACACGTCCGTGTAGAAGATCAGCAGGAAGGTGGCGATATTGGCCCAGTAAAAATTGAAGCCCATGTCGGCCACGCCGTAGCTGATTCTTTCCCGCCATGACAACGCATTCGGATCGGCCATCGCCACCTTCATTTTTGTGGAATCGCAAAAAGGCTGCGCGGACGAGCCGCCCGGCTCGTCCGCACAGTAAAAACGAGCCGTTCAAGCGCGGCCGGCTCGCCCATCGGACTTTTCAGCGCAATGATAGCGCTATCAACAGAACTCCAGTGTAATCAGGGATTTTTTCGAAGTCAACAAGAAATCGGCCTGGCAAGCGGATCGGCGCCGAAAGCGCCGGACAAAAAAAAGCCGCCCCGAAGGGCGGCTCGACTGACCGGCAGCACGGCGATTACACCACCGCGCCATCCGTTTCGTCTTTTTCCTTGACCGGCTTGATCAGGTCTTCGCGCTTCACGCCCAGCCACATGGCGATCGCGGCCGCCACGAACACGGACGAGTAGATACTGAACAGGATGCCGATCGCCAGCGCCAGCGCAAAATAATGCAGCGCCGGGCCACCCAGGAACAGCATCGCCAGTACCGACATTTCAGTCGAGGCATGGGTGATGATGGTGCGCGAAATCGTACTGGTGATGGCGTTGTCGATCACTTCGTGCACGCTCATCTTGCGCTGCTTGCGGAAGTTCTCGCGGATCCGGTCGAAGATCACGACCGACTCGTTGACCGAGTAACCCAGTACCGCAAGGATCGCAGCAAGAACCGTCAGCGAGAACTCCCACTGGAAGTATGCAAAGAAACCCATGATGATGATCACGTCGTGCAGGTTCGCGATGATCGCCGCGACGGCAAACTTCCACTCGAACCGGACTGCCAGGTAGATCATCACGCCGACGATCACCATGACCAGCGCGTTCAGGCCATTTTGCGTCAGCTCTTCGCCCACCTGGGGGCCGACGAACTCGACCCGCTGCAGTGAGACCAGTTCCTTGCCGGCTGCGTTGACGCACGCGGTGCGCGCGATACGCTCGCCCTGTGCGGTGACCTGCTCGAAGTGACGTGGCGTACCCTGGTCCGAGCGGCACAGTGCGTCGAAAGCCCGGGACGATGTCGTATCCGAACTGGAGCCCGGCATGATCGGCAGGCGGATCATCACATCGCTGGCGGTGCCGAAGGTCGATACCTCAGGGTGCTCGAAGCCGGCGGCAGACAGCGACTGTCGCATCCGTTCCAGCTCTGCCGCCTGGGGGTACTTCACTTCCAGGACAGTGCCACCCTTGAATTCGATCGACAGGTGCAGCCCGCGGTCGAACAGGAAGAACACGGCGGCGACGAACGTCAATACCGACACCACGTTGAACACCAACGCGTGCCGCATGAACGGGATGTCTTTTTGAATGCGGAAAAATTCCATGAAATCCTCTAGCTGTATCTGATGCGTTGGCGATTACTTCGTCGCCTGGCCGGGTACCCAGACGGTACCGATCGACAGCGATTGCAGTTTCTTCTTGCGGCCATACCACAGGTTGACCACGCCGCGCGACACGAAGACGGCGGAGAACATCGACGTCAGGATGCCGAGGCAGTGAACCACGGCAAAGCCGCGGATAGGGCCCGAACCGAAGATCAACAGGGCCAGACCGACAATCAAGGTCGTCACGTTCGAGTCGAGAATCGTGGCCCATGCACGCTCGAAGCCTGCGGCAATGGCGGCCTGCGGCGACGCGCCTGCGCGCAGCTCTTCCCGCACACGCTCGTTGATCAGCACGTTGGCATCGATGGCCATGCCAAGCGCCAGCGCAATTGCCGCGATACCGGGCAGGGTCAGCGTGGCCTGCATCATCGACAGGATGGCAACCAGCAGCAGCACGTTGACCGCCAGCGCGACCACGGAAAAGACACCGAACAGCATGTAGTAGGCGATCATGAAGACCGCAATCGCAGCAAAACCATACAGCGTCGCATTGAAGCCCTTCGCGATATTCTCGGCGCCCAGTTGCGGACCGACCAGGCGTTCCTCGATGACGGCCATCGGCGCATACAGGGCGCCGGAGCGCAGCAGCAGGGCCAGCTCGGTCGAGTTCTCGATATTGCCCATGCCCGTGATGCGGAAGCGGCTGCCCAGCTCATCCTGGATGGTGGCCACCGACAGCACTTCCGGCTTGCCCTTCTCGAACAGCACGATGGCCATCAGCTTGCCCACGTTGTTGCGGGTCGCTTCGCGCATCTTGCGGCCGCCGTCGCCATTCAGGTCGATCGACACGGCCGGCTGCTGGTTCTCGTCGAAGCTGGCGGTGGCGGACGAAATGTAGTCACCCGACAGGATCACGTCCTTCGACAGCACGACCGGGACGTTCTTGCCGACCGTGAAGAGCTCGGAGTTGAACGGAATCGACGCGCTCATCTCGGTGCCGCGTGGGACGGTTTCGTCGACCAGGCGCACTTCCAGGGTGGCGGTGCGGCCGATGATGGACTTGGCACGCGCCACGTCCTGCACGCCGGGCAGTTGCACGACGATGCGGTCGAGGCCCTGCTGCTGGATGATCGGCTCGGTCACGCCCAGTTCGTTGACGCGCTTGGACAAGGTGGCGATGTTCTGCTTGACGCCATTGTCCAGCGCCGCCTTCAGTGCGGCCGGGCTCATGCTGGCCGTCAGGGTCAGGTCGGCTCCGCTGGTGCCGTCGACGAAAGTCAGTTCGGCCATGTCGGCCAGCGCCTTGCGGGCAGCCTGGCGGGTGGCATCGTCGCGGAACTTGACGACGATGGCGTCGCCAACGCGTTCGATGCCGGCGTGGCGTACATTGGTATCGCGCAGTTGGCTGCGGATCGCCGCCTGGAAGCCCTGGATGCGCTTGTTCAAGGCCGCCTTGGTATCGACCTGCATCAGGAAGTGCACGCCGCCGCGCAAGTCCAGGCCCAGGTACATCGGCAGTGCGCGCACCTTCTGCATCCACTGCGGCGTATTGGCCAGCAGGTTGTTGGTGACGATATAGGTCGGGTCGTTCGGGTCGGTGTTCAGGCCGCGTTCCAGCGCCAGCTTGGCCTTGAACTGGATGTCGGTATCGGTAAAGCGGGCGCGCACGGAGTGGCTGGCGCCTTCGTCCAGCGTCACTTCGCTGGCGGGCAGGTTCTGCGCCTTCAGCACCTCGGCGACGCGGGCGGCGACGGCGCTGTCGACCTTGACGGTGGATTTGCCGCTGGTGATCTGCAGAGCGGGGGATTCGCCGAAGTAGTTGGGTGCCGTGTAGAGCGCACCCAGCAGCACGACCACGGCAATGACGATGTATTTCCAGACAGGATAGCGGTTCATATTCTTCAGCGTTCTAGTGAGACTGGCGTTGAAACGGGCCTCGATGCGGGCGTCGATACGCAAACGGGCGGCCAGGCCGCCCGCGCGTGTCTTACAGGCCTTTCAGCGTACCCTTCGGCAGCAGGGTCGTGATCGACGCCTTCTGCACGACGATTTCGGTACCGGCCGCGATTTCAACGGTCACGTAGATGTCGCTGACCTTGGACACCTTGCCGAGGATGCCACCTGCCGTCACGACTTCGTCGCCCCGGGCCAGTGCGTCCATCATGGCTTTCTGTTCCTTGGCGCGTTTCTGCTGGGGACGGATCATCAGGAAATACATGACCACGAACATCAGAATCAGCGGCACGAAGGTCGACAGGTTGCCCATCAGCGAAGCGTCGGCGGCGCCGGCGGTTTGAGCATATGCGTTGGAAATGAACACGGGTGACTCCAATATAGTTAAAAAATGCAGCGCTGTATTCTAGCACTGGCTAAAGTCGCAAAGATTGGGCAAATGGCGGATATTGCAAGAACTTTTCATTCCGCCACCATTTGCCCGGGCGGCGGGTTTACACGCCCCGGGCGCGGTCGGCATGGAAAGCCTTGACCCAGTCCGGGAAGCGGTCCTCATCCAGGGCCTCGCGCATCTGGCGCATGATGTCGAGGTAGTAGTGCAGGTTGTGGATGGTATTGAGCCGTGCGCCGAGGATCTCCTGGGCGCGGTGCAGGTGGTGCAGGTAGGCGCGGCTGAAATTGCGGCAGGCGTAGCAGGAGCAGGTGGCGTCGAGCGGTTCCTTGTCGTCCTTGTAGCGGGCATTCTTGATCTTGACGTCGCCGAAGCGGGTGAAGATCCAGCCGTTGCGGGCATTCCGGGTCGGCATCACGCAGTCGAACATGTCGACCCCGTTCGATACGCCAGCCACCAGGTCTTCCGGCGTGCCGACGCCCATCAGGTAGTGCGGCTTGTTGGCCGGCAGGCGCGGGCCCACGTGGGCCAGCACGCGCATCATGTCTTCCTTCGGTTCGCCCACCGACAGGCCGCCAATGGCCAGGCCGGGGAAGTCGATTTTTTCCAGGCCCTCGAGCGACTCGTCGCGCAGCGACTCGAACATGCCGCCCTGGACGATGCCGAACAGCGCGTTGGGGTTTTCGCCCCGCTTGAACTCATCCATCGAACGCTGGGCCCAGCGCAGCGACATGCGCATCGACTTGGCCGCCTCGTCGATGGTGGCGGGACGGCCGTTGATTTCGTACGGCGTGCATTCGTCGAACTGCATGACGATGTCGGAGTTCAGCACGCGCTGGATCTGCATCGAGATCTCGGGCGACAGGAACAGCTTGTCGCCGTTGATGGGCGAGTTGAAGTGCACGCCCTCTTCCGTGATCTTGCGCATCTCGCCCAGCGAGAACACCTGGAAGCCACCCGAGTCCGTCAGGATGGGCTTGTCCCAGCCCATGAAGCCGTGCAGGCCGCCGAATTTCGACATGACGTCGTTCCCGGGGCGCAGCCACAGGTGGAAGGTATTGCCGAGGATGATCTCGGCCTTGATTTCCTTCAGCTCCAGCGGCGACATCGCCTTGACCGAGCCATACGTCCCGACCGGCATGAAGATGGGCGTCTGGACTTCGCCGTGGTTCAGTTTCAGCGTGCCGCGGCGTGCCTTGGTCAGGCCGGTGGCATCGGTCTTGTGCAGTTTAAATTCCAGCATGGGTTTTCCGTTAGGGGTTACGCCGGGCTCAGGCCCGGTTCGGCGTCGTCAGCAGCATGGCGTCGCCATAGCTGAAGAAGCGGTATTCGTTGGCGATCGCGTGGGCATAGGCCGCGCGGATCTCGTCATAGCCGGCAAAGGCCGACACCAGCATCAGCAGGGTCGACTTGGGCAGGTGGAAGTTGGTGATCAGGCGCGTCACAGTCTTGAACAGGTAGCCCGGCGTGATGAACAGGGCCGTGTCGGCGCTGCCGGCCGCCAGCGCGCCCGTCTGCGAGGCCGACTCCAGCGCGCGCAGGCTGGTGGTGCCGACGGCGATGACGTCGCGCCCGGCCGCGCGCGCCGCCTGCACGGCGTCCACCGTCGCCTGCGGCATCGTGTACCACTCCGTGTGCATCTTGTGCTCGGCCAGGTTCTCCGTCCGCACGGGTTGGAAGGTCCCGGCGCCCACGTGCAAGGTGACGTAGGCGAACTGCACGCCCTTGTCCTTGAGCTTTTGCAGCAGCGCTTCGTCGAAGTGCAGCCCGGCCGTGGGCGCGGCGACGGCGCCGGGCACCTTGTTGAACACGGTCTGGTAGCGCGTTTCGTCGAATTCGCCCGGCGCGTGCTCGATATACGGCGGCAGCGGCAGGCGGCCGTACTGTTCGATCAGGTCGAAGACGTCGTCCTCGAAGGCCAGCGTATAGAATTCGCCGGCACGCTCGCCGACGGTGACGTCGAAGGCATCGGCCAGGCGGATTTTCACGCCCGGGCCGGGCGACTTGGACGCACGCACCTGGGCCAGCACGGTACGGGTGTCGAGCACGCGCTCGACCAGCACCTCGACCTTGCCGCCGCTGTCCTTGACGCCGAAGAAGCGGGCCTTCAACACGCGGGTGTCGTTCATCACCAGCAGGTCGCCCGGAGCGAGCTGGTCGAGGATGTCGGTGAACTGGCGGTCGACCAGGCGCGCGCCGTCGACGTGCAGCAGGCGCGAGGCACTGCGGTCCGGTAGAGGAAATTGAGCGATACGCTCGGGCGGCAAGTTAAAATCGAAGTCGGATAGCGAATACATGACGTGTTCAGATGCAGTACGTGGCGGATGCCGAGAAAACCCCAAAAACCAACAGGCAACCCTCTATTTTACGCTACTGCCCAAAAATCGCGCAAAAATGGCTGAAACGAAGCAAAGCAAGCCCGCAGTAAAAAAAGCGGCGACCGCCGAAAGCAAACTGGCCAGACTGGGATTGCGCACCGATATGGACCTGGTGCTGCACCTGCCGATGCGCTACGAAGACGAAACGGA
Organism: Pseudoduganella buxea; assembly: GCF_009720835.1. Lineage (GTDB taxonomy): Bacteria > Pseudomonadota > Gammaproteobacteria > Burkholderiales > Burkholderiaceae_D > Rugamonas > Rugamonas buxea. The sequence goes on along the minus strand of NZ_WNKZ01000030.1, from coordinate 43,787 downwards.
AGTCATTTCCATTCGCGAGGCCTGCCTGCGCGGCGGCCACGTGTCGCAGGTGGAAGGCATCGTCACGAGCAACGAGATCACGTACAAGCCGCGGCGCCAGTTCATCGTCCATATCGCCGACGACACGGGCGAACTGCAGCTGCGCTTCATGAATTTCTACGGCAGCCAGGTCAAGCAGATGGCCGAGGGCACGCGGGTGCGCGCGCGGGGCGAGCTGAAACACGGCTTCTTCGGCGCCGAGATGGTCCACCCGGCCTACAAGATCGTCACCGAAGGGGCGCCGCTGCCGACGTCGCTCACGCCCGTCTACCCGTCCGGCGAAGGCCTGTCGCAGGCCGTGCTGCGCCGTTCCATCGCCGAGGCGATGCGGCGGGTCGACTGGACCGATACCCTGCCGGCAGCGCTGCGCGAGCGCCTGCACCTGCAACCCTTCGAGCCGGCCATCCGCCTGCTGCACTACCCGCCGCACGACGTCAACGAACACGAGCTGGAAGAGCGCAGCCACCCGGCCTGGACGCGCATGAAGTTCGACGAGCTGCTGGCCCAGCAGCTTTCGCTGAAACGCGCGCAGCAGTCGCGCCGGCAGAAGGGCGCGGCGCCGCTGCACGCCATCGGTTCGCTGTCGGCCGCGTTCCAGGCCGTGCTGCCGTTCCAGCTGACGAAAGCCCAGCAGCGCGTGCTGGACGAGATCCGTACCGACCTGCGCCAGCAGTACCCGATGCAGCGGTTGCTGCAGGGCGATGTCGGCAGCGGCAAGACCGTGGTGGCGGCGCTGGCGGCCGCCCAGGCCATCGACAGCGGCTTCCAGGCCGCCCTGATGGCGCCCACCGAGATCCTGGCCGAGCAGCACTTCCGCAAGATCGCCGCGTGGATGGAACCGCTGGGCGTGCAGGTGGCGTGGCTGACGGGCAGCCTGAAAAAGAAGGACAAGCAGGCCGCCGTGGAGCTGGTCGAATCGGGCGCGGCCCGCCTCGTCATCGGCACGCACGCGCTGATCCAGGACACCGTGCAGTTCGACCGTCTCGGCCTCGTCATCGTCGACGAGCAGCACCGCTTCGGCGTGGGCCAGCGCCTGACCCTGCGCAACAAGGGCGCGGACGGGCTGGTGCCGCACCAGCTGATGATGTCGGCCACGCCGATCCCGCGCACCCTGGCGATGACGTATTACGCCGACCTGGAAGTGTCCGTCATCGACGAGCTGCCGCCCGGGCGCACGCCCATCGTCACACGGGTGATCGACCAGAACCGGCGCGACGAGGTGATCGAACGGGTCCATGCGGCCGCGCTGGAAGGACGCCAGGTCTACTGGGTCTGCCCCCTGATCGAGGAATCCGAGGCACTGCAGCTGCAGACGGCGACGGAAACCTACGAGACGCTCGCCGCCGCCCTGCCCGACCTGCGCGTGGGCCTGGTGCACGGACGCCTGAAGCCGGCGGAAAAGCAGGTCGTCATGGATGCGTTCACTGCGGCCGAGGTGCACGTGCTGGTGGCCACCACCGTCATCGAGGTGGGCGTGGACGTGCCCAATGCGTCGCTGATGGTGATCGAGCATGCGGAGCGCTTCGGCCTGTCGCAGCTGCACCAGCTGCGCGGGCGGGTCGGACGCGGCTCGGCGGCCAGCGTCTGCCTGCTGCTGTACCAGAGTCCGCTGGGGCCGATCGCCAAGCAGCGCCTGATGACGATGCGCGAGACGACGGACGGCTTCGAGATCGCCCGGCGCGACCTGGAAATCCGCGGCCCCGGCGAGTTCCTCGGTGCGCGCCAGTCCGGCCAGGCCATGCTGCGCTTCGCCGACCTGGAAACGGACGGCTGGCTGGTCGACCAGGCCCGCGACCTGGCGCACGCCTTGCTGCACGACGAGCTGCCCGGCAGCGCCGCCATCGTGGCAGCCCACCTGGAGCGCTGGCTGGGCGGGAAGGAAGAGTTCCTGAAGGTGTAAGGTGCCGTCGCCCCTGCGCGACACGTGTCGCATATAAGCATTGCAACCATGCGACAACTGTCGTACGATAGCGGCACTCGTCACAAGGAGCCGTCATGTCCATCCCGTCCGTTACCGAACTCACGCTGCTCAAATGCCTGTGGAAGCAGCAGCCCCTGTCCGCCCGCGAAATCCACCAGCAGGTCGAGGCCGAACTGCAGTGGTCCTATTCGTCCACCCGCAAGACGCTCGACCGCATGCTGGAAAAACAGATGGTGGTGCAGCAGGTGGCCCATGGCATCAACGTGTATGCCGCCGCGCTGGACAAGGTGGAGACCCTGGCCGCCTTTGCCCGCGACTTCGGCAGCCGCGTGATGGAGATGGACCACCCGCTGCCCGTGAATATGTTCACGGGCTCGAAGCTGGTCAACCGCAGCGAGCTGGCGGAGTTGGAACAGCTGCTGCACGACTGGCCGGTGGACAAGGAGTGACGATGGCCTACTCCAGCTATCCCCTGGTGTTCCTGCAGGCCAGCCTTACCGCGCTGGCCGTGTGCACCGCGGCCTGGGCCGGGCTGCTGCTGGCAAGGCGTCGCTGGCCGGGACTGGCGCAGCGCCGCTTGCCCTGGCTGCTGGCCCAGCTGGCCGGTGCCGCGTCGCTGGTATTGGCGATGCTGCCCGGCCTGCCCCGTTACAGCCTGCTGCCGGCCGACGCGCCGGCGGCGGCGTCCATCACGGCACCGGCCGGCGGCAGCGCGCCGCTCGCCGGGGGCGGCACCGGCAGCGACGACCTGGACGAGGCCGAACGCCTGCCCTTGTTGGGCTGGCTGTGGCTGGCCTGCTATGGCGGCGGCCTGGCGTGGCACGCAGGACGCTGGCACAGGGCCCACCGTGCCGTACGCGGGCTGCTGCATGCGGGCGAACGCTGCGACGTGCAAACGCATCCGGCATTCGCCGCCGTGCATGCCGCCACGCCGCCCGTGCGCGAAGTCGATGCCCCGATCGCGCCGATGCTGGCCGGATTGCGCCGCCCCGCCCTGCTGCTGCCACGTCACCTGCGCGCCTTCCCGGCCGAACAGCAACAACTGATCGTGGCCCATGAGCTGGCGCACCTGCGCCGCCGCGACCACCTGTGGCAGCATGCCGGCGTGCTGCTGCAAACGCTGCTGTGGTTTATCCCGGCGGCCCACGGCCTGCGCGCCCACCTGCACTGGGCCCTGGAACTCGGTTGCGACCGCGCCGTGCTGGCCGGCCGGCCGGCGGCCACGCGCCGCAGCTATGCCGCCGCCCTGGTGGCGCAGCTGGCCGTACAGGTCGATGCACGGCATGCCGGCACGCCGCTGGCGGCCTTGGGCTTCGGCTGGTCCGCCACGGGCGCCGCCGCCCTTGCCGACCGCATCCGCATGATCCGTGATACGGGTCCCGCCGCGCCGGCACCGCTGGCCGGAGCCATCGCCCTGCTGCTGCTGGCGCCCCTGTGCGGTGCCAGCGTGCTGCTGCAACCGCAACCGGGCTGGCGCGACGAGCCCGGCATGCCCGCCCCGCCCCAAGCCACCGTGGCCCCCGCCGTTCGCTGGCAGGCGCCATTGGCGCAAGTGCAGGTGACGAGCGACTTCGGTACCACCAACCGGCCCAGCGGCAAGCCGCACCGGGGCATGGATCTGCGCGCCATGCGCGGCACGCTCGTCATGGCGCCGGCCGATGGCATGGTGGCCGTCTCCACCGACACGTATGCAGGTGGGCAGCGATACGGCAAGGTCGTCGTCATCGAGCATGCCGATGGCCTGCGCACCCTGTATGCCCACCTGGACAAACGCACCGTTCGCGCCGGCGACCAAGTCCGGGCCGGCCAGCAGATCGGGACGAGCGGCGCCACCGGCAAGGTCACCGGCCCGCACCTGCACTTCGAAGTGCAGCGTGGCGGCGCACAGGTCGACCCGCGCGACGTGCTAGGCGCTTCACTGCCGCCGATGGCCTCCACCCGACGCTGAAATCCCCGCCGCCGTCCCGGCGGCGTTCCCCGACCCCGACGTTCCCTTTACATCGAACCGCTGCCGCCAGGCGGCGCGGCTTCGCTCATCCATCGAAAAGAGACACCATGCAGTCATTTCGCCTTGGCCGCCTTCGGCTTGTCATCGCCATCGCCAACGCCATCGCCTGCGGCCATGCCGTGGCTTCCGAACCGCCTGTCGTGCAGGTCACCGGCGCGCGCTACGACCAGCGCCGCGAAGACACCGCCAGCACCGTCGTACTGGGCCGCGCGCAACTGGCGGCGGACGGCGGGCGCACGCTGGCCGACGCCTTGCAGCGCGTGCCCGGCATCACCGTCGATATCACCGGCCGCGGTACGGAAATCCGCATGCGCGGCCTGGGTGCCGGCTACACGCAGGTGCTGCTGAACGGCGTGCCGGCGCCGGCCGGTTTCAGCATCGACACCCTGGCGCCGGAACTGGTGGAGAAGGTGGAGATCGTGCGCGCCGCATCGGCCGAACTGGGGACGCAGGCCATCGCCGGCACCGTCAACATCGTGCTGCGCAAGTCGGCCGGCAAGGCCGGACGAGAACTGAACGCGGCCACCGAACGGCTGGGCCGGCGCTGGTCGCCCCGCGCCGGCGCCCAGTGGTCCGGCAAGGATCATCACTGGTCATGGCTGGCCGGCGTCAACGTCTTGCGTACCGCGCTGCCGGAACGGCAGTTGCAGCAGGAACGGGGCAGCGACGGTGCACGCGATACCGCCTTCGACAGCCTGGGCGTCATCGACAGTGCCGCGCTGACGCCGCGCCTGGCGTGGAAGCCCAACGATACCGACACGGTGACGTCGCAAAGCTTCGCCAGCTTCACGCGCCGGCGCATCGGGCTGGCGGGCCGGGAAACCCTGCTGGCCGGCGCGGCCACCGACTTCCCCGAACTGGACAGCCGGTTCCGTGCGCGCGCAACCCTGCTGCGCAGCGACCTGACGTGGCTGCACCGGCTCGAGTCGGGCGCCACGCTGGAACTGACGGCCGGCGCCAGCCACCATCCACGCAGCACCGACTTCACGTTTGCCGGTCACGCCGGCGCTGACACGACCACGCGGCACGTCCAGGCCGACATCGGCGACGACCTGCTGCTGACGAAGGGGAAGTTCACGGCCACGCCGTGGGGGCGCCATGCGCTGGTGGCAGGTTGGGACGTCAGCCGGGGCGAGCGCACGCAGACGCGGGTCGAGCAGGAATATGCGCCGGACGGCACCTTGAACTTTGCTCTGGACCAGCGCTACCGGGGCCGGATCGACCGCACCGCCTTCTATTTGCAGGACGATTGGACTGCCGGCGCGTGGTCGCTGTCGGCCGGGCTGCGCCACGAAACCCTGGTCACCGCCATTGCCGGTGGCGATGCCGCGCGCACGCGGCAGGTCGGCCGGCTGTGGAGCCCCGTGCTGCAGGCCGCGTGGAAGCTGGCGGACACCACCACCTGGCGCGCCGGCGTCAGCCGCACCTTCAAGGCACCGACGATGGTCGAGCTGATCCCCCGCCGCTACACGACCGACAACGGCAACAGCGCCACCAATCCGGACACGGAAGGCAATCCGGCGCTGCGTCCGGAACTGGCATGGGGCCTCGACACCGGCATCGAGCGCTACCTGGGTCCGGACGCCCTGGTCGGCGCGAGCGCCTATGCGCGACGTATCGAGGACGTGACCTTGCAGCAGCTGTACCAGGATGGCAGCCGTTGGGTGAGCCGGCCCGCCAACAGCGGCCGCGCCAGCACGCATGGTGTCGCATTCGAGGCCAGGCTGGCATTGACGCCGGCGCTTTCCGTGCGCGCCGACGTGGCACGCAACTGGTCGCGCGTCGCCGCCGTTCCGGGCCCGGACAACCGGCTGGACCGGCAGGTGCCCGTCAGCGGCACGCTGGGCCTGGACTACCGCACCGGCGCCATGGCATTCGGGGCCAATTTCGGCTACCAGGGCGGCGCGCGGACACGTCCTTCCGCGCGGCTGACGACGGCCGCGTCGGCGCAGCGCAAGCTCGATGCCTACGCCACGTGGCAGCTGGCCCCGGGCTGGCGCTTGCGCGTCGATGCAATCAACCTGCTGCGGCGAGACAGCGTGGCACGCCGCGCGTATTCTGCCGCCGCTGCCGATGCCCCTGCTGCATACAACTTGGGCGGCGACTGGCGCGAGGCCGTCACGGCCACGCAAACGCGCACGGCACTGCGCATCGGACTGGAGACGCGCCAATGACCCGCAATCCCCATGTCGACGTGCTGCGCGGCGCCGCCATCGCCTGCGTGCTGCTGCTGCACTTCGCGCTGGCCTTCGGCCTGAAGGACAGTCCCCTGGCCACCCTGTTCGGGCCGGACTTCGTGCGCGCCCTGGTCCTGAACGGCAATTTCGGCGTGACGGTGTTCTTCGTCATTTCCGGCTACCTGATCACGGCCAACTCGCTGGCGCGCTGGGACAGCCTGGCCCGGATCGACGCCCGCGCCTTCTATGCGGCACGGGCGCGCCGCATCCTGCCGCCGCTGCTGCTGGCCCTGGCCGTGATCGTGGCGCTGGGTTGCGCCGGCGTGCCCTACTTCGATAATTCCGATGCCGAGCCGGCGCTGTCGGCGTCGTTCTTCGTGCTGGGTGTGGGCTCCGTGCTGACCTTCTGGCACAACGTGCTGATGCAGTCGGCCGGCTACTTCAACTACTGCCTCAATATCTACTGGTCGCTGTCGGTGGAGGAGATGTTCTACCTGCTGCTGCCGCCGGCCGGCGTGCTGCTGCGCCGCACGTGGCTGTTCGTGCTGCTGTGCGCGGCGGCCATCGTGGCCGGGCCGCTGTACCGGGCCCACCATGCGGACAATGAACTGTATTTCATGTACGGCTACCTGGCCTGTTTCGACGCCATCGCCATCGGCTGCCTGACCGCGCTGCTGGTGCGGCGGCTGGCGTTGCCACTGCCATATGCGCGACTGCTGCGGTGGCTCGCCTGTATCGTGCTGGCGGCGGTGTACCTGCGCGGCATTCACGGGCACGAGGCGCTCGGCTTCACATGGGTTGCGCTGGCCGCCGCGCTGTTCCTGCTGGCCGCCGCCGGCGCACCGCAAGACCGGTCGGGCATCGGCGCCGGGCCGGCGCTGGCGCCGCTGCGGTGGATGGGGCGGCACAGCTATGAGCTCTACCTGTTCCACATCATCGTGCTGGCGCTGCTGCGCAATATGTTCGAGCGGGGGGACGTCGCCTATGCCGGCCGCCTGCCGCTGCTGGCCGGCTTCGTCGCGGCCAGCGCATTGGTGGCGTTCGGCGCCCAACGCCTGTTCAGAAGCACAGGTAGATCCGGTTCGCCAGGTCCAGCATGAAGGCCGGGCGCAGGTAGGCCGCGAAGCACAGTGCCAGCACGGCGGCACCGGCCAGCCAGGCCGCCGCCCGTTTCAGGCCGGGCTTCATGTCATGCCGCTTTCAAGCCGCCACGCACCAGCGGGCGTTCGTCGACGGGCAGGTTGGCCAGGGCAGCCAGCAGGCCCAGGCCCATGGCGATGCCCCACACCATGTCGTAGCTGCCCTGCAGGTCGAACAGGTAGCCGCCCAGCCAGACGCCGATGAAGCTGCCGATCTGGTGCGACAAGAACACCACGCCGGCCAGCATCGACATGTGCGACAGGCCGAACACGCCGGCAATGATGCCGTTCGTCAGCGGCACCGTGGACAGCCACAGCACGCCCATGGCGGCGGCGAACAGGTAGACCGACCACGGTGTCAGGGGTGCCAGCAGGAACAGGGCGATGACGGCCGAGCGGGCGAAGTAGATGAAGGACAGCAGGTAGCGCTTGGGCAGCTTGCCGCCCAGCTGGCCCGCCATGTAGGAACCGAAGATATTAAAGAGGCCGATCAGCGCCAGCGCCGTCACGGCCACCTTCGGGTCGGTCACGCCCTTGTCCTTCAGGTAGGCCGGCATGTGCACGCCGATGAACACGAGCTGGAAGCCGCAGACGAAATAACCGGCCACCAGCAGAAGGAAGGAGCGGTTGCCGACGGCTTCGCCCATGGCCTCGCGGATGCTCTGGTGGTGTCCGGCCGATTTGGCATGGGCCGGTTCGCGCAGCCGGAACGACATCGGCACCATCAGGAACAGCACCAGGCAGGCCAGCAGGTAGAAGGCATTCTGCCATCCGACCGACGAGATCAGGGTCTGCTCGATGGGCATCAGGAGGAACTGGCCGAAGGAGCTGGCGGCGCCGGAAATGCCGAAGGCCCAGGAACGCCGCTCCGGCGGCGCGGCCCGGCCGATGATGCCGCTGACGGCGCCAAAGCCCGTGCAGGCCAGCCCCAGGCCGATCAGGATGCCCGAGCCGATGATGAACAAGGTCGGCTCCTTGACGACGGCCATCCACACCAGGCCCGCCATATACGCCACCGCCCCCACCAGCACGACGCGCATGGTGCCGAAGCGGTCCGCCACCATGCCGGCCAGCGGACCGAAGGCGCCCCACATCAAGTTCTGCAACGCCATCGCCAGCGAATACGTCTCGCGGCTCCAGCCGTTGGCCTGCGAAATGGGCTGCATCCAGAAGCCGAAGCCATGGCGCACGCCCATCGCCAGGGTCAGCACGACGCCGCTGGCGATCAGGACGGCTTTCAGGTCGGGGGCGCGTTGGCTGGTGAACATGGCGAATCCGTCGATGAGGGCAGGCTAGTGTACTCCAAACAACATGTCCCGATATCGGGCCGCCTGGCGGCTGGGCCCGGGCTGGACTGGGCTGTTGACGTCCGCGTTACGCTGCCCGGTCCGCGTCGTACACAACGCCGATCTGCCGGCGGATGTCGTCCAGCACGCCCATCAGCGCCACCGTTTCGTCCAGCGGCATGACGGGGCTTTCCAGCAGGCCCTCGCGCAGGCAGCGGTTCACTTCGATGATTTCATGGGCGTAGCCGTTGCCGATGCGGGGCGTGTTGACGGTGCGGCGGCTGCCGTCGTTCAGTTCCACCGTCAGGTCCTGCGTGTTGTGGAAGCGGCTGTGCAGGCGGATGAAGCCCTTGCTGCCGCAGATCGTGCATTCGACCGGGGTGCGGGCCAGGAGGCTCGTATTGCAGCTCGACAGGCCGCCGTTCTCGTGGGTCAGCACGAAGCTGGACTGCACGTCCACGCCAGTCGGACCCAGCTGGCCGGCCGCCTTGACGGAGGCCACGGGCCCGAGGAAGTAGGCCGCGATCGACAGCGGGTAAATACCCAGGTCGAGCAGCGCGCCGCCGCCCAGGGCCGGGTTGAACAGGCGGTGTTCGGGACCGGCGTCGGAGTAGAAGCCCAGGTCGGCCTGGATGGTGGCGACGGTGCCGATCTCGCCGCTGGCGATGATGCGCTTCGCTTCCAGCAGCGACGGGTGGAAGCGCGTCCACATGGCCTCCATCGCGAACAGCTTTTTCGCCCGCGCCAGCGCCACGATCTCTTCGGCCTCGCGGCGGTTGATGGTAAAGGCCTTCTCCACCAGCACGGCCTTGCCGGCGTTCAGGCACATCAGCGCATTTTCGCGGTGCATCGGGTGCGGCGTGGCGACATAGATGGCATCGACATCCGGATCATCGGCCAGGGCCTGGTAGCTGCCGTGGCTTTTCGTCAGCTCGTGCGAGCCGTATTCGCCGGCGAAGGCGGTAGCGCTATCGACACGGCGTGAGGCAACGGCCGTCAGCACGGCGTCAGGCGTGTCCTTCAGCGCCGTGGCGAAGGCCTTGGCGATCTTGCCGGTGCCGAGGATGCCCCAGCGGATGGTCGGTACTGTCGCGGTCATGCTTTCTCCTGTGTGTGCGTGTTCCGCCTGGGGCGGAACACGGTGGTGTCGTCATAAAAAGCGTCGTCCTGCTGCGCCCACCAGCCGGGTATGCCCAGCACGGGGAGCGGCGTGAAATCGGCATTGCACAGTTCTTCCTGGGCCAGCTGGTGCGCCACGTGGGCGTCGATCCAGGCCTGGCGTTCCTCGCGCGGCAGCGTGAAGTATGTGTCGGCGGCGACGACGATGCGGGTGTGCGCCGTGATGGCCTTGTACGGCGCCACCAGTTTTTCCATCAGCGCGTGGCCGAACAGCCAGACTTCGGCATCGGCGCCGAACATGCCGGCGCGCTGCACGAAGGCTTCGCGCCAGCGGTGGCTGCGCAAGGCATCCACCAGCGCGGCGCCCTCCCCGCCTTCGCGCACGACCAGCAGCGCGGCATTTTCGTCGAAGATGGTGGCCGCATCCCTGGCCGGCCCGCGCGACTTGCCGATGCCGTCGCGCGCAATGCGTCCGGCCTGCAGCGCGTTGAGCTGGCGCTTCACCAGCGGGAAGGTCAGCCATACGAGGCCGTTGAAGAAGTCGTGCAGGTTCTCGCGCGTGGGCACGCCGCCGGTGGCGCCGATGAATTCCTCGTACGCCACGCCGTCCGGCAGCGCGGACTGGGGCACGAAGCGCAACGGCAGGCCCTGGTGGTTGACCAGCCCGAGCGCCTGCGCCCGGGCGTTGAAGGCGGGGATGACGTCGTCGCCCAGCCGACCGGCCTGCCCGGCCGCGGGCCGCACGGAGGCGTACCAGGGCCGGGACCAGTCGATCGTGCCGAACACTTAGGCCATTTTCCAGTTGATGGTTTCGCCCGCGTTCAGCGGCACCAGGTCCTGGTCGCCGAACGGCAGCGTTTGCGGCAGGGTCCACTGCTCGCGCTGGAGCGTGATGGTGCCCGCGTTCGGCGCCAAGCCGTAGAAGGTGGGGCCGTTCAGGCTGGCGAAGGCTTCCAGCTTGTCCAGCGCGCCGGCGCGCTCGAAGGCTTCGGTATACAGCTCCATCGCGTGCAGCGCCGTGTAGCAGCCGGCGCAGCCGCAGGCCGCTTCCTTGGCGCCCTGTGCGTGCGGTGCCGAGTCGGTGCCGAGGAAGAAGCGTTCGTCGCCGCTGGTGGCGGCCGTGACGAGCGCCAGGCGGTGTTCCTCGCGCTTCAGCACGGGCAGGCAGTAGTAATGGGGGCGGATGCCGCCCTTGAATATCTCGTTGCGGTTGTACAGCAGGTGGTGGGCCGTGATCGTGGCGCCGATCGGGCCTTCCGCCTCGGCCACGTACTGGGCCGCATCCTTGGTGGTGATGTGCTCGAACACGATGGGCAGCGCCGGGAAGTCCTTGCGCAGCGGGCGCATGATGCGCTCGATGAAGACGGCTTCACGGTCGAACAGGTCGATGTCGGCATCGGTCACTTCGCCGTGCACGAGGAAAGGCAGGCCCACTTCCTGCATCGTCTCCAGCACCTTGTAGCAGTTGGCCAGGTCGGTCACGCCGGCGTCGGAATTGGTGGTGGCGCCGGCCGGGTACAGCTTGACGGCATGAATAAAGTCCGTTTCCGCGGCGCGGCGGATTTCGTCGGGCGAGGTGTTATTGGTCAGGTACAGCGTCATCAGGGGCTCGAACGCCAGCTCCGCCGGCAGCGCGGCCAGGATGCGGTCGCGGTAGGCCGCGGCCTGCGCCACCGTCGTGACGGGCGGCTTCAGGTTCGGCATCACGATGGCGCGGCCGAACTGGCGCGCGCTGTGCGGCAGCACGGCCGCCATGGTAGCGCCGTCGCGCAGGTGCAGGTGCCAGTCGTCGGGACGGATGATGGTCAGGGACGACGGCGCGGAGAACGGGGAAGCTGTGGTGGACATGGCAACTCTCGAAAAACGGATGCGACATTCTACCCTCAGCGGGCGCCGGCACCGCAGCCCTTGCTTCCGGTGCGCTAGCGGATGATCCGGGCCAGGAACTCGCGCGCCCGCGCCGAGCGGGGCGCGCCGAAGAAGGCCTCGGTGGCGCAGTCCTCGACGATGCGGCCCTGGTCCATGAACACGACGCGGTTCGCCACCTTGCGGGCAAAGCCCATTTCATGGGTCACCACCATCATCGTCATGCCCTCGCGCGCCAGGTCGACCATCACGTCGAGCACCTCGTTGATCATTTCCGGGTCGAGCGCGGACGTGGGCTCGTCGAACAGCAGCGCCACTGGGTCCATCGCCAGCGCCCGCGCGATCGCCACGCGCTGCTGCTGGCCGCCGGAGAGCTGGTGCGGATGCTTGTCCTGCTGCGCCAGCAGGCCCACCCGCTCCAGGAAATGCAGGCCGCGCGCCTCGGCTTCCTCGCGCCCTCGCCCCAGCACCTTGACCTGGCCAAGCACCAGGTTGGCGCGCACGGAAAGGTGCGGGAACAATTCGAAATTCTGGAATACCATTCCGATACGGGCACGCAGCCGGGGCAGGTCGGTGCCGGCCGCGCCGACCGAAGTGCCGTCGACGATGATTTCGCCCTGCTGGAAGGGCTCCAGGCCGTTGACGGTCTTGATCAAGGTGGATTTGCCGGAGCCGGAAGGGCCGCAGATGACCATCACGTCGCCCCGGGCTACCTGCGTGCTGCAATCGGCCAGTACCTGGAACTTGTCGTACCACTTGCTGACGTTTCTCAGTTCGATCATCGCTGTCCACATGCGCCCGCGGCGGCCTGTGGGCGCCCATCCACAGTCGCTTGACAGTGCTGTGAGCCACAAGGATACTGCGGGACTTATTGATTAAATTGCCTGATCTTTTAGCAACGACGGCAAGAAGATCGTAACGGATAACCCCGAAAACGGCCGTCTCGCGGCGCGCGGTTTTCAGCATTCTAGCGGCAAAACCGGCCCCGCCCCCTTACCCGGCAAGGCGTGGCCCTACCAGGAGAAAGATATATGGAGACCAAAAACCATATCGAGAAAAGAAGCCGCCTGACCACCTGGATCCTGGTGGCACTGGCCCTGGGTATCCTGGCCGGATACGTATTGAATATCTCGATGACGGCGCCGGCCAGCTATTCGGAGGCGATGTCACTCGTTACCACGCTGTTCCTCCGCCTGATCAAGATGATCATCGCGCCGCTGGTGTTTTCCACGCTGGTGGTGGGCATCGCGCGCATGGGCGATGCCGGTGAAGTGGGCCGCATCGGCCTGAAGACGCTGGGCTGGTTCTTTATTGCCTCGGTGATGTCGCTGGCATTGGGCCTGGTGCTGGTGAATATCTTCCGCCCCGGCGATGCGCTGGCCGGCACCCTGAGCACCACCGGTGCCGCCGCCAACCTGGCCACCAGCAGCCTGACCTTGAAGGACTTCATCACCCACCTGGTGCCGTCGTCGATCGTGGACGGCATGGCCAAGAACGAGATCCTGCAGATCGTCGTGTTCTCGCTGTTCTTCGGCCTGGCCGCCGCCGCCGTGGGCAAGAAGGCCGAGCCGACCATCGAAGCCATCGACGGTGTCGCCCACGTGATGCTGAAGGTGACGCATTACGTGATGCAGTTCGCGCCGATCGCCGTGTTCGCGGCCGTGTCGGGCATCATCGCCAAGGAAGGCCTGGGCGTGCTGAAGACCTATGGCGTCTTCATGGCCGAGTTCTACTTCGGTATCGCCGTGCTGTGGGGCCTGTTGATCGCCGCAGGCTTCATTTTCCTCGGCAAGCGCGTTTTCGACCTGCTGCGCGAAGTGCGCGGCCCGACCCTGCTGGCCTTTTCCACGGCGTCGTCGGAAGCGGCATTCCCGAAAACTCTGGAAGGCCTGGAGCGTTTCGGTGTACGCAACCGCATCGCCGCCTTCGTGCTGCCGATCGGTTATTCGTTCAACCTGGACGGCTCGATGATGTACTGCACCTTCGCGGCCGTCTTCATCGCCCAGGCCTACGGCATCGACCTGTCGCTGGGCACGCAGATGACGATGATGGCCGTGCTGATGCTGACGTCCAAGGGCATGGCCGGCGTGCCGCGCGCCTCGCTGGTGGTGATCGCCGCCACGCTGAACCAGTTCAATATCCCGGAAGCGGGCCTGGTGCTGCTGCTCAGTATCGACCACTTCCTCGACATGGCCCGCTCGGCCACGAACGTCGTCGGCAACAGCATCGCGACGGCCGTGGTGGCGAAATGGGAAGGCGAACTGACGGCGCCGCAGACCGACAAGGACCTGGCGACGGCGCCGCTGACCTGATCGGTCGCACGCCGCAAGACATCAGGCCGGGCCGCAAGCCCGGCCTTTTTCATGGGCGCGCCGCCTGCGTCAGGGGCCGTTCTCCCCCAGCAGGCGGCGCCGGTCGCCCAGGTGCGACCATTCGGCCAGCCAGGCCCCCGGCATAATCAGCAGCATGCCGCAGGCCAGCATCACCACCAGCATCGGCTCCGGCACGGGCGGGGGATTGAGCGGCAGCACGGCGCGGTGGATGGCGGGAACGTCTTCCGCCAGCGGCTCGATGGGCAGCGCCGGGACGTGGGGCACGGTGGCCCAGTCCGCAGGCAATGCAGCCGGCGTGGTCGACAGGGTGCCGGGCGGATATTCCTCCAGCCAGATCGCGGCGGCAGCCGGCAGGCTGGTCGACAGCAGCAGCGCGGCAAACCACGCACTCAGGAGCGATTTCACGATGACCTCCGCCGGATGCCGCCCGAACGACGGCTCACCTCAACGCAGGCAAGGATCGCGCCAGTGAAAAACCCGTCAAGGAATCATCGGCTTACTGCGCAGTCATCAGCGTACTGGACAATAATGTAAGAAATCCCGACGGCGCCGCGCGGCCGGGCTCAAGCCAGCGCCTCGGCCGGAGCCTCCTCGTCGCCCCGTGCCTGCTGGCGCTCCCACATCTGCGCATAGACGCCGCCGCTGGCCAGCAGTGACTGGTGCGTGCCCCGTTCGACGATGCGGCCATGGTCCATCACGAGGATCTGCTGGGCATCGGCAATGGTCGACAGGCGGTGCGCGATCACCATCGTCGTGCGGTTTTTCGCGATCTCCTTCAACTGCGCCTGGATGGCCTGCTCCGACTTCGAATCCAGTGCCGACGTGGCCTCGTCGAAGATCAGGATGGCGGGGTTCTTCAGCAGGGTGCGGGCAATGGCCACGCGCTGCTTCTCGCCGCCGGACAGCTTCAGGCCACGCTCGCCGACCATCGAGCCATAGCCGTCGGGCAGGCTTTCGATGAAGTCGTGGATCGACGCGGCGCGCGCGGCCGCGACGATTTCCTCATGCGTGGCGCCAGGCTTGCCGTAGCCGATGTTGTACGCGATGGTGTCGTTGAACAGCACCGTATCCTGCGGCACGATGCCGATGGCATGGCGCAGCGAATCCTGGGTCACGCCGCGCAGGTCCTGGCCGTCGATCGTGATGGCGCCGGCGTTGACGTCATAGAAGCGGAACAGCAGGCGTGACAGGGTCGACTTGCCCGAGCCGCTGTGGCCGACGACGGCCGTGGTGGTGCCGGCCGGGATGGTGAAGTCGACGTCGAACAGGATCTGGCGCTTCGCTTCGTAGCTGAAGTCGACGTGGGAGAACTTCACCTGGGCGGCAGGGGTTTGCAGCGGCCGCGCGTCCGGCGCATCGGCCACCTCGCGGTTCTGGTCCAGCAGGGCGAACAGGCGCTCCATGTCGGCCAGGCTTTGCTTGATCTCGCGGTAGATCACGCCCAGGAAGTTCAGCGGAATATACAACTGGATCATGAAGGAATTGACCAGCACCAGGTCACCCAGGGTCATGCTGCCGTCGATCACGCCCACCGTGGCGCGCCACAGGATCAGCGTGACGGCCGTGGCGATGATGGCCGACTGGCCCGTGTTCAGCAGCGACAGCGAGGTCTGCGACTTGACGGCGGCCGACTCGAAATGCTGCAGCCCTTCGTCGTAGCGGCGCGCCTCGTAGTCCTCGTTGCCGAAGTACTTGACGGTCTCGTAGTTGATCAGCGAATCGATGGCCTTCGTGTTGGCCTTCGAATCGAGATCGTTCATGGTGCGCCGGAAGTGCGTACGCCAGTTCGTCACCAGCACGGTAAAGGTGATGTACAGAACCAGCGCCCCGACCGTGATGGCGGTAAACCAGATGTCGTAATGGGTGACGAGGTAGGCCAGCACCAGCGTGATCTCGACCAGGGTCGGCAGGATATTGAACAAGGTATACGAGATCAGCGAACCGACCCCGCGCGTGCCCCGCTCGATATCGCGCGTCATGCCGCCCGTCTGCCGGTTCAGGTGGAAGCGCAGCGACAGCGCATGCAGGTGCCGGAATACCTTCAGCGCGATGGTGCGCACGGCGCGCTGCGTGACGCGGGCGAACAGGAACTCGCGCAGCTCGGTAAACATCGTCGTCGACAGCCGCAGCGCGCCGTAGGCCAGCAGCAGCCCGGCGGGCAGGATCAGCAGCGCGTGCGGATCGCCCGGCTTGACCGTCATCGAATCGACCAGGTGCTTGAGCACGACGGGCACGCCGACGTTGGCCAGCTTGGCGCCCACCAGCGCCAGCAGCGCCGCCCCCACGCGCCATTTGTAGACCCACAGGTAGGGCAACAGGGTTTTCAGGGTAGCAAGGTCGCCACGGCTGTTGGCGGCGGCGGGCGGGGGGGACGAGTAGGCGGAACGGCGCATGACGGGCTTTGGGCTGGCGGTGAAAGACCCCCGCGCCGGCTGGCGCCGGGCTGGCCGGGGTCCCGTGGTTTACAATTTGGGCCATTGTAGCCCCAGAAGAGAATTCATGATGACCACGTCCCAAGCCAATCACGTCCCGCCGCAGATCAACGGCCTGCCCCCCGGCAAGATGCCCGAACTGCGCGTGATGCCCGCCCCCGCCGATGCCAATGTCTACGGCGACGTGTTCGGCGGCTGGATCATGGCGCAGGTCGATATCGCCGGCTCGCTGCCGGCCACGCGGCGCGCCAACGGCCGCGTCGCCACCATTGCCGTCAACTCCTTCGTCTTCAAGAACCCCGTGTTCGTCGGCGACCTGCTGTCGTTCTATGCCGATATCGTCAAGGTCGGCAATACCTCGATCACCGTCAACGTGGAGGTCTACGCGGAACGCAACCGCCTGCAGGCTGATATCGTCAAGGTCACGGAAGCAACCCTGACCTATGTCGCCACCGGTCCGGATCGCAAGCCCCGCCAGGTGCCGCCGATCGAGAGCCTGCTGCAAAAATAAGAGGCAGCCATGGACGACGGCCGCCGCCTGCTGCTGCTGACCGGTGCCCGCATGGCGGGCCTGGCGGCACTGTCGGCGGCCGCGCCCCGGCTGTTCGCCGCGCCCCGCAACAGCCCCTATCCGTTCAGCCTGGGCGTGGCCTCCGGCGCGCCGCTGCCCGATTCGGTCGTGCTGTGGACGCGCATCCTGCACGATCCGTTGAACGCGGCCGCCACGCCACCGGTTGCCTTCACGGTGCGCTGGGAAGTGGCCGAGGACGAAGCCTTTCGCACCATCGCCGCGCGCGGCAGCGCCACCGCCCTGCCCGCACTGGCGCACAGCGTGCACGTCGATGTGCGTGGATTGCGGCCGGACCGCTGGTACTGGTACCGCTTCCTGCTGGGCGACGCCGCCAGCCCCGTCGGCCGCACCCGCACGTCCCCCGCGGCGGATGCGCAGCCGGCCACGCTGAAACTGGCCGTCGCCTCGTGCCAGCACTGGGAATTCGGCGCCTATGGCGCGCACCGCCATATCGCCAGCGCCGCGCCGGACCTGGTGGCCTTCCTGGGCGACTACATCTACGAATGGGGCGCCTACCAGCTGCGCCATCCCGAGCGGGCCATCCGGCGCGACGAGAGCTTCACCCTGGCCGAGTACCGCGCCCGTTATGCCCAGTACAAGAGCGACGCCGACCTGCAGGCCGCGCACCATGCGGCGCCGTGGATCATGACGTGGGACGACCACGAGGTGGCCAACGACTACGGCGGCCTGCGGGACGAACTGCTGTCGGCAGGCTTCGCGGCCCGGCGCGCGGCGGCCTACCAGGCCTATTGCGAGCACCAGCCGGTGCGCTTCGCCGCCGGCGGCTTCAGCGACGTACGCATGTACCAGCGATACGATTGGGGCCGGCTGGCGCGCTTCCACATGCTGGATAACCGCCAGTACCGCTCGCCGCAGGCCTGCCCGCGTCCGGGCCGGGGCGGTTCCAGCTCCGTCTATCGCAATGCCTGCGCGCTGCTGGCGGACGGCAGCCGCACGATGCTGGGCAAGGCCCAGGAACAGTGGCTGAAGGAGGGATTGCGCGGGTCGAAGACGCGCTGGAATATCCTGGGCCAGCAGACCTTGATGGCGCAGTCGTCGCAGGTGGAAATCCACCGCGTCAGCGACGGCCGCTTCTGGACCGATGGCTGGGACGGTTATCCGGCGGCGCGCCAGCGCCTGCTCGACACCTTGCGCGCCAGCGGGGCCGCCAATCCCATCGTGCTGTCGGGCGACGTGCACACGTTTTACGCGGCCGAGCTGCGGCGCGACCCGACCGGCCCGGCGCGCGCCGGCAACCCGGTGGTGGCGACGGAGTTCTGCGGCACCTCCGTCACGTCCAGCTCGCGCCCGCAGCAGCGCACGGCGCAGTACGTGGCGATGAACCCCCATATCAAATACGGCCGCAGCGACCGGCGCGGCTACATGCTGTGCGAGCTGACGCCGCAGCGCACCACGGTGCTGTTCCAGGGGCTGGACGATGTGCGCGACCGGGCCAGCCCCGTCACCACGCTGGCCCGGTTTGCCGTGACGGCAGACCAGCCCCGCGTGGTGCAGCGCACCTGACTCATTCGGGCACGATCACGACCTTCCCCGTCACCTTGCGCGCGGCCATGTCGTTCAGCGCCTGCGCGGTCTGCTCCAGCGGGTAGCGCGCCGAGATGTGCGGGCGGATCTTCCCTCCGGCCATCCAGCCCATCAGCTGGCGCATGGCGCGCGCGTTGGCGGCCGGCTCGCGCTTGGCGTACTCGCCCCAGAACACGCCGACGATGGACGCGCCCTTGAGCAGCGCCAGGTTGAACGGCAGCTTCGGAATCTCGCCGTTGGCGAAACCCACCACCAGGTAGCGCCCGCGCCAGCCGATCGAGCGGAAGGCCGCTTCGGCGTATTCGCCGCCGACCGGGTCGTAGATCACGTCCGGGCCCTTGCCGCCAGTGGCCGCCTTGATCGCTTCGCGCAGATCCTCGGTGGCGTAGTTGATCGTGGCATCGGCGCCATGCTCGCGGCACACGGCCAGCTTTTCCTCGCTGGAGGCGGCGGCGATGACTCTTGCGCCCAGCGCCTTGCCGATCTCGATGGCGGCCAGTCCGACGCCGCCGGCGGCGCCCAGCACCAGCATGGTTTCACCGGCCTGCAGCGCGGCGCGGTCGACCACGGCGTGGTGCGAGGTGCCGTAGGTGAGCGTGACGGCGGCGCCCGTGTCGAAGTCCATCCCCGGCGGCATCGGCATCACGGCTTGCGCGGCCACGACGATCTGCTGGGCAAAGGCGCCGCTGGACGTAAAGGCGATCACCTTGTCGCCCACGGCCGGCGTCGTCACGCCCTCGCCCACCGCGCGCACCACGCCGGACAGCTCGCTGCCTGGCGTGAACGGCAGCTCCGGCTTGAACTGGTACTTGCCCTGGATGATCAGCACATCCGGAAAATTGACGCCGGCCGCCTTGACGTCGATGGCCACCTGGCCCGGGCCCGGCACCACGTCCGGGCCGTCTTCCACCACCAGGGTGTCGGGCAGGCCCCAGGCCTTGCATACCACTGCTTTCATGCTGTCTCCTCCAGTCGATGTTTCGTCATTGTCAGAACCAGGGGTCCTGCATGTCCAGCGCCGTCGTGTCGAGCTGCGCCAGCAGGTCCAGCTGCGGCCCCGTCTTCGGCAGTTCCCATTGGTAGAAGTAGCGGCAGGCCTGCAGCTTGCCCCGGTAGAAATCGGGCTCGCTGCCGCCATCGGGCGGGCAGGCCAGCGCCTGCTCCAGCCACAGCCACGCCACCACCACGTGGCCCACCGCCTCCAGGTACAGGCTGGCGTTGGCCAGGGTGCGGTTCATGTCGCCGGCGCCGTACATGGCCTGGGTGACCGTCACGACGCGCTGCCAGGCCGCGTCCAGTTGCGCCGCATGGCCGCGCAGGTCGGCCGAGGCGACGTCGCGGGCACGCGCCACCGTCGCGCCGATTTCCTCGCCCAGCGCGGCGAACAGGGCGCCATTCTGGATCGACACCTTCCGGCCCAGCAGGTCGAGGCCATGGATGCCGTGCGTGCCTTCGTGGATGGCGTTCAGGCGGTTGTCGCGGTAGAACTGCTCGACATTGTATTCACGCGTGTAGCCGTAGCCGCCGTGGACCTGGATGGCCAGGCTGTTCGCTTCCAGGCACCACTGGGCCGGCCACGATTTCGTGATCGGCGTCAGGATGTCGAGCAGCCGGTCCGCCTTCAGGCGCGCCGCCTCGTCGGGCGCGGTGCGCTGCTCGTCGACCAGCCTGGCCGAATACAGCACCAGCGCCAGCGCACCTTCCGCATAGGCCTTCTGTGCCAGCAGCATGCGCCGCACATCCGTGTGCGCGATGATGGGCAGCTGCGGCTGGGCCGGGTCCTTCTGGGCCGGGTGGCGCCCCTGCAGGCGGGTGCGGGCATAGTCCAGCGCGTGCAGGTAGCCCGTTACGCCCAGCACCGTCGCGCCCATGCCGACGCCAATGCGGGCCTCGTTCATCATGTGGAACATATTGGCCAGACCCTGGTGCTGCTGGCCCACCAGGTAGCCGATGGCGCCGGCCCGGCCGCCCGGCCGGTGCTGGCCTTCGCCGAAGTTGAGCAGGCAGTTGGTGGTGCCGCGATTGCCCATCTTGTGGTTCAGGCCCGCCAGCACGACGTCGTTGCGCTCGCCCGGCTTGCCGTCGGCATCCAGCAGGTATTTCGGCACGATGAACAGCGAAATGCCCTTCACGCCGGGGATGGGGCGGCCGTCCGGGCCGGGAATCTTGGCCAGCACGAGGTGGACGATATTGCCGGCCAGTTCATGCTCGCCGCCGGAGATCCACATCTTGTTGCCACGCAGCCGGTACTGGCGTTCGCCGTCCGGGCCGTCCTGCGGGTCCGGCTCGGCGCGCGTGGTGATGTCGGACAGGCTGGAGCCGGCCTGCGGCTCGGACAGGCACATGGTGCCGAAGAAGTCGCCGGCCAGCATCGGGCGCACGAAGCGTTCCACCTGCAGCGGCGTGGCCGTCTTCAGCAGCGTATTCGCATTGCCCAGGGTGAGCAGCAGGTAGGCCGACGTGGCCACGTTGGCGGCCATGCCGTAGGCCGACACGGCTTTCTCGACCACGCAGGGCAGCTGCATGCCGCCCAGTTCATAGTCCTGCGCGGCGGCCAGCAGGCCCGCCTCGGACCAGGCGTCCAGCGCGGCCTTCACTTCCGGGATGATGGCGACCTTGCCGTCGACCACATGCGGTTCGTTCTGGTCGTTCTTCTTGTTGTGCGGCGCGAACAGGTCAGTGGCAATGCGTTCGGCCGTGTCGAGGGCGGCATCGAAGGTTTCGCGGCCATGGTCGGCAAAGCGCTCCCGCTCGGCCAGGCGCTCCACGTCCAGCCATTCGTACAGCAGGAAGGCCAGGTCGCGGCGGGACAGGATGGTCGATGGCATTCTCAAGCTCCTTTCGGTGCGTCCGGCACGGCGCGGGGGCGGCCGAACGATTTGCTGGTCAGCTTCGTCATCTTCTGCAGGTAGGAACGGACCGGCAGGTAGCACTTCATCAGGTAGGTCTTGCGGTCGTCCTTGTGCGGCAGCACGAGGAACTGGCGAACCTGCACGGCGTTGAAGATGCTGTCGGCCACCTGCGCCGCCGTCACGCGGCCCCGGCGCAGCAGCTTCTGCACATTGGCCGCCGCCTTCGGATCGGTGGTGCGCAGCGACTCGGCCAGGTTGGTCTGGAAGAACGAGGGGCAGACCACGGACACGCCGATATTCTCATTGGCCAGCTCCAGGTGCAGCGTTTCGGAAAATGCGACGACGGCGGCCTTGCTGGCGTTGTAGCTGCCCATGCCGGGCGGATGCACCAGCCCCGCCATCGACGCGATATTGACGAAGTAGCCCCGCCGCTGCGCGCGGAACAGGGGCGCGAAGGCCTGGCAGCCCCGCACCACGCCCAGCAGGTTGATGTTCAGGATCCACTCCCACTGCTCGATCGGCTCGGCGTCGAGCGTGCCGGCCGTGGCCACGCCGGCGTTGTTGACGACGATGTCGACGCCGTTCCACTCGGTGACAAGGCGGTTGGCCGCGGCCTGCAGGTCAGCCGTGCTGGTGACGTCGCAATGGAGGAACAGGCCCGTACCGCCGGCCTGCCTGATTTCTTCCAGCACGGTCGCGCCCCTTGCATCATGCACGTCGCCGATGCACACGCGCGCGCCGGTGCGGGCCCAGCGCAATGCGATCTCGCGTCCCAGTCCCGACGCGCCGCCGGTGATGAAAATCCTGTTGGTCATGGTGTCCTTGCGATGAAATCAGTGGGAGCGCAGCTTGCCGTAGCCGAGCCGTTTCAGTTCCAGCTTCGCGATCAAGGTCTTGTGCACTTCGTCGGGGCCGTCGGCCAGCCGGATCGAACGGGCCTGGATGAAGAATGCCGATAATGGCGTATCGTCGGACAGGCCGGCGCCGCCGTGGATCTGGATCGCCATGTCGCATACCTGCTGCAGCACGTTCGGCGCCACCACCTTGATCAGCGAGATCTCCTTCATCGCCTTGGCCCCGCCGACGGTGTCGATCTTCCACGCCGCGTGCAGGGTCAGGAGGCGGGCCTGGTCGATGGCGATGCGGGCCTCGGCCAGGCGCTCGGCATTACCGCCCAGCTCCATCAGGGGCTTGCCGAAGGCTTCACGCGCCATGCCGCGGTGGACCATCAGTTCCAGCGCCGCCTCGGCCGCGCCGATGCAGCGCATGGCGTGGTGGATGCGGCCCGGCCCCAGGCGGCCCTGGGCGATCTCGAAGCCCCGTCCCGGACCGGCGATGACGGCCGACAGCGGCAGGCGCACATTGTCGAAGTGGATTTCGCCGTGGCCGTGCGGCTCGTCATACCAGCCGAACACGGGCAGCATGCGCACGATCTTCACGCCCGGCGTATCGACCGGCACCAGCACCATCGTGTGCTGCTCGTGCTTGCCCTTGGCGGGGTCCGGCGTGTGCGCCATGACGACGAGGATTTTCGTGTGCGGATCGCCGATGCCGCTGGACCACCACTTCTTCCCGTCGATGACGATCTGGTCGCCGTCGACGACGGCGGTGGCGCGCATATTGGTGGCGTCCGACGACGCCACGTCCGGCTCCGTCATGCAGAAGGCCGAGCGGATTTCGCCGGCCAGCAGCGGGTGCAGCCACCGTTCCTTCTGCTCCGGCGAGCCGTAGCGGAACAGCAGTTCCATATTGCCGCTGTCGGGCGCATTGCAGTTGAAGACCGTGGGCGCCAGCAGGCTGCGGCCGGTTTCCTCGGCAATCGGCGCATACTCCAGCACCGACAGGCCGGCGCCCAGCTGCGCGTCCGGCAGGAACATGTTCCACAGGCCCTGGGCGCGCGCCTTGCGCTTGAGCTCTTCCAGGGCGGGCGGTACGGTCCAGCGGCTCCAGTCGGCGCCGTGGTTGGCCTGGCGGATGCCGGCCCAGAATGCCGGTTCGACGGGCGCGATCTCGTCGCGCATGAAGGCCTGGACTCTGGCCAGGTAGTCGGCCGCCTTGCTGCTGGGGGTGAAATCCATCATGGCTCCTGTGCTGTGGGTGCGGGACCAGTCTAGAGCAGTTGCCGATTAAATCAAATTGACGTATTTTTATGGAGGTCATCAATTATATTGATGGCCTCAGTTACTCCTGAAACCATTGGAAGAGCCCATGCGCTTCGACGTCAACCTGCTGAAAGTGCTGGAATCGATCTACGCCAACGGCGGCATCACGGGCGCCGCCAACGCCCTGCACCTGACCCAGCCGGCCATTACCCATTCGCTGAACCGGCTGCGCGAGATCTTCGACGATCCCCTGTTCGTCCGCCAGGGCAACCGCATGGTGCCGACCCATAAGACGCGCACCCTGATGCCGAAGCTGCAGTTCCACCTGAGCGGCCTGCGCGCCGCCATCGAGGCGGTCGGCCAGTTCGACCCGGCCCAGGTCGACGCCGTGTTTACGGTGGGGTTTCGGGACGTGCTGGAGTCGATCATGTTTCCCGCGCTGGTGCGCCACATCACGGCGGTGGCGCCGAAAGTGCGCCTGGTGAGCCGGCGCGTGCAGCGCGACGACGTCGACCGCCAGCTGGTCTCCGGCGCGATCGACCTGGTGATCGACCGCAGCACCCACACGGACAGCCGCATCCACAGCGAGTTCCTGGCGCACGACGCGATGGTGCTGGCGATGCGGGCGGACCATCCGCTGGCCGCCGGCACCCTGCGAACGCGCGACTTCCTGGCGGCCCGGCACGTCTCCGTGGTGTCGCACGGCACGGTGGACCCGCTCGACCAGCTGCTGCTCGAAGGCGGCAAGGCGCGCGATATCGGCATCGTCTGCCAGCACTATTTTTCGGCCTGCCAGGTAGTGGCCGACAGCGACTGGCTGGTGGCCGTGCCGGCCGCCTACGCCAACGCCATGTGCCGCCTGCTGCCCATCGTCGTGCGGCCGCTGCCGATCCGGCTGAAACCCCTGCGCATCGAGATGTACTGGCATGCGGCGATGGACGAGGACCCCGCGCAGCGGTGGCTGCGGGGCCTCATCGCCCAGGTGTTCCGGGAGCAGATGTAGGGCCGTAAAAAAGGCTCCTTGCGGAGCCTTGTTCCTGCATGCGGGCGCGCTTACGCGGCCTGCTTTTCATCGCGCAGCTGGCGCCGCAGGATCTTGCCGACATTCGTCTTCGGCAGTTCGTCGCGGAACTCGATGTACTTCGGCTTTTTATACGCCGTCAGTTCGTGCTTGCAGAAGTCCAGCAACTGCTCGGCCGTCAGGGCCGGGTCCTTGCGCACGACGAACAGCTTGACGGCTTCGCCGGAATTCTTGTCCGGCACGCCGATGCAGGCGCATTCCAGCACGCCAGGGTGGGCCGCAACGACGCCTTCGACTTCGTTCGGGTAGACGTTGAAGCCCGAGACGATGATCATGTCCTTCTTGCGGTCGACGATGCGGGTGTAGCCCCGTTCGTCCATGATGCCGATGTCGCCCGTCTTGAAGAAACCGTCCGGCGTGATGGACTTGGCCGTTTCGTCCGGGCGCTTCCAGTAGCCGGCCATCACCTGCGGGCCGCGGATGGCGATCTCGCCGGCCGTGCCCAGCGGGACGGGGTTGCCGTCGTCGTCCAGGATGGCCACTTCCGTCGACGGGATCGGCAGGCCGATGGTGCCCGTGAACTCCTTGATGTCGACGCGGTTGGCGGTGGCCACGGGCGACGTCTCGGACAGCCCGTAGCCTTCGATGATGGGCGTGCCCGTCAGCTTGAGCCAGCGGTCCGCCACGGCGCGCTGCACAGCCATGCCGCCGCCGTTGCAGATCTTGTAGCTGGAGAAGTCCAGTTTGGCGAATTCCGCGTTGTTCAGCAGCGCGTTGTACAGCGTGTTCACGGCCGGGAACACGGTGACCTTGTACTTGGCCAGTTCCTTGACGAAGCCGGGAATGTCGCGCGGGTTCGGGATCAAAAGGTTCAGGCCCCCCAGGCGCATGCTCATGAAGGCACTGATGGTGAGCGAATAGATGTGATACAGCGGCAGCGCGCAGACGAATACGGGCTGCTCCGTCTGCGGCTTCATCTGCAGCCACGCTTCGTTCTGCAGCACGTTGGCGACGACGTTCCGGTGCAGCAGCATGGCGCCTTTCGATACGCCCGTGGTGCCGCCTGTGTACTGCAGGAAGGCGACATCGTCATGCCCCGCCTTCACCGGGCTGAGCGTCATGCGGCTGCCTTCGGCCAGCACCTGCTTGAACGTGACGGCGTTCGGCAGCGAGAACGCCGGCACCATCTTCTTCACGCGGCGCACGACGAAGTTGACGATGGCGCCCTTGATCCCGCCCAGCAGGTCGCCCATCGAGGCGACGATGACGTGCTTGACCTGGGTCTGCGCCAGCACTTCCTGCACCGTGGTGGCGAAGTTTTCCAGCACGATGATGGCTTCCGCGTCCGAGTCCTTCAGCTGGTGCTCCAGTTCACGGGGCGTGTACAGCGGGTTGACGTTGACCACCGTGTAGCCGGCGCGCAGGATGCCGGCCATCGCCACCGGATACTGCAGCACGTTGGGCAGCATGATGGCCACGCGCGCGCCCGGTTTCAGGCCCTTGCCCTGAAGCCAGGCACCGAATTTCTGCGACATCTGGTCGACCTGGGCATAGGTCAGGAACTTGTCCATGCAGACGTACGCATTCTGGTCCGCATACTTGCGGAAGGAATCCTCCAGCAGGTGCGTCACCGAGCGATATTGCGTGCTGTCGATCTCCGCCGGTACGCCTTCGGGATAGGATTTCAACCAGATTTTTTCCATTCGATGCCTCTTCTTTCGTTGTAGCCGGCTGCGTAAAAAGCCGCCTGACGAGCAGGCGGCCGGGCCCCGTGCGGGGGATCTACGCTGCCTTCTTGGCGCCGGCCGTCATTTCGTCGCGCAGGGCGCGGCGCAGGATCTTGCCGACATTGGTTTTCGGGAGCTCGTCGCGGAACTCGATATATTTCGGCTTCTTGTAGCCGGTCAGGTTTTCCTTGCAGTAGGCCATCAGGGTGTCGACCGTCAGCGCCGGGTCCTTGCGCACGACGAAGACTTTCACGGCCTCGCCGGAATGCTCGTCCGGCACGCCGATGCAGGCGCATTCCAGCACGCCCGGATGGGCCGCCACCACCGACTCGATCTCGTTCGGGTAGACGTTGAAGCCCGAGACGAGCACCATGTCCTTCTTGCGGTCGACGATCTTCACATAGCCGCGCTCGTCCATGATGCCGACGTCGCCGGATTTGAAGTAGCCGTCCGGCGTCATCACCTTGGCCGTTTCGTCCGGCCGGTTCCAGTAGCCCTGCATCACCTGCGGGCCCCGGATGGCGATTTCGCCGGGCTGGCCCAGCGGCACTTCGTTGCCGTCGTCGTCCAGGATGGCGATCTCGGTGGACGGCACCGGCAGGCCGATGGTGCCGGAAAACGCCGTGCTGTCGGCGCGGTTGCAGGTTGCCACCGGCGCCGTCTCGGACAGGCCGTAGCCTTCGATGATGGCCACGCCCGTGGCGGCCAGCCACTTGTCGTTGACGGCCTGCTGCACGGCCATGCCGCCGCCGTTGGCGATCTTCAGGCCGGAGAAGTCCAGGTGGCGGAAGTCGGGATGGTTCACCAGCGCGTTGTACAGCGTGTTCACGGCCGGCAGCATATTGAACTTGTGCTTCGACAGCTCGCGGATCAGGCCCGGAATATCGCGCGGGTTCGGGATCAGGATATTGAGCGCGCCCACGCGCATACCCCACATGGCGCACGCCGTCAGCGCGAAGATATGGTACAGCGGCAGCGCGCAGACGATCGACACCGTCTCCACCACGGGGTCCTTCTTCAGGCCCGGCTGGGACCATGCCTCCGACTGCAGCACGTTGGCGATGATGTTCCGGTGCGTCAGGGTGGCGCCCTTGGCCACGCCGGTGGTGCCGCCCGTGTACTGCAGGAAGGCGACGTCCTCCTGGCCCACGTCGACGGGCGTGAGCTTCATGCTCGAGGCGTGCTTCAGCGCCGCGTTGAAGCGCACGGCGTTCGGCAGGGAGTAAGCCGGCACCATCTTCTTGACGTTGCGCACGACGAAATTGACCAGCATGCCCTTGGCGCCGCCCAGCATCTCGCCCATGCTGGCGACGATGATGTGCTTGACGGGCGTGCGCGGCAGCACCTGCTCGAGCGTGTGGGCGAAGTTCTCCAGGATGACGATGGCTTCCGCGCCGGAATCGGTGAGCTGGTGTTCCAGCTCGCGCGGCGTGTACAGGGGATTGACGTTGACGACGGTGTAGCCGGCGCGCAGTACGGCGGCGATGGCGACGGGATACTGCAGCACGTTCGGCATCATCAGGGCCACGCGCGCACCGGGCTTCATGCCGCGGCTTTGCAGCCACGCGCCCAGGCGGCGCGAGTAGGCATCGAGTTCGCCGTAGGTCATGAATTTATCCATGCACACGAACGCATTGCGTTGCGCGTACTGCTGGAACGACGCTTCCAGCAGCTGAACCAGCGAGCGGTACTGGTTCGGATCGATGTCGGCGGGGACGCCGGGCGGGTACGACTTCAACCAGATTTTATCCATCCTGTGCCTCTTGTCTCGATATTATCGTCGGGAGGTCGTCCGCCCTGGGTGCGTTGGTACGGGCCGTGACCGCCTGCGTGCCGGCGGCGCGGCACGCCAGCGCGTGGCCGTGCGAGCCTTCCCTACCTGTTTTAGTTGACGCCGGCAGCACAGCACCGGCGGCGATTCGGCCCTGCATTTCAAAAAAACGAACGCTCGTACTATCTGCAGATAAGATGCTATCGGCCCACCGTCCCCGATGCAAGTGCTTTTTGCGCCCGGACGAGGCCGCGACACGGCCTTTTCCTACTGCAACGCAACAATCACCGACCGCCGGTCGTGTCCGGCTGTTTCTCGGCCAGCACGGTGGCTTCGGGTGGCGCCATCTGGCGTGCGAGCTCGACAAGGCGCTCGTGCCGCTCGACGGAAGGCAGATTGCTCATGCGCTGCACCGCAGCATAGAAATGTGGAAAGTTTTTTTCCTTTGCCAACAACGCTCTGAAGCCGGGCAGAAGGTCATTATAGGTGGCGACCGCGGCCAGGTGGGCATTGGTCAGCTTGTCGGCGAAGAAACGGTCGTAGCCGGCATAGCCGCCCCAGTCGGCCTTCAGGACCTTGTACTCGTCCTGCAGCGCGGCGAAGATGCGGGCCTTTTCCTCGCGCTTCTTCTTCACGCTGGCCTTGCTGGCATACAGGTCCGACAGCATCTGCCGGTGCTTGACCAGCAGCGCCAGGAATTGCTTGCGCCGGCCGCTGTAGCGCACGTAGGCTTCGCGCATGGCGTCGTTGCCGTACAGCTCCAGCCAGCGGTCGACGCCGGCCTCCTCGACGGCGGTGGCGAAGGCTTCGTTGAAGCGCGAGTCGCCGGCGATATACACCACCTGGTGCGCCAGCTCGTGGAACACCATGCGCGCCAGCTCGGCATCGGAATAATTGATGAAGGTCGACAGCAGCGGATCGCTGAACCAGCCCAAGGTGGAATAGGCCGGCACGCCGCCCACCTGCACGTCGTCGCCTTCGGCGCGCAGCTCTTCGGCATAGGCCGTGGCGTCGGCCTTGTCGTAGTAGCCGCGGTAGGCGACGCAGCCGGCGATGGGGAAGCACCACTGGATCGGGCGCAGCGACAGCTCCGGCGTGGCGACGACGTTCCACAGCACGAAGGGGCGGTTCAGGGCCGCGTAATTCTTGTAGCTGGCGTTGTCGGGCAGGCCCAGTTCCTTGACGGCGAAACGGCGGATGAAGACGGCTTTTTCCAGCCGTGCGCGCAGCTTGGCGTCCGTGGCGGGGTCGCCCAGCCAGTCGTCGATGGGACGGGAATCAGACCACAGCGAATACTGCCCCTGCGCGGCCTGATAGTAATACTTAACCTGGGCGCAACCGGCCAGCATGGCCGCGCACGACAGCCCCGCCAGCAGATACTTGGCTCGTGTTTTTAAAGAGGCAATCTTGCGCATACATCGGACTCACAGGGCTTTCTCCACCTGAACGAGTGTATCGTAAAACGTGGGCGCACGGCCCATGTCGGTCAGGCGCTGGCTCGTCACTTCGTTGGCGTTCTTGCCATCGCGGGCGAGCTTCTTCCACCAGATCGACAGGCCCACGACAAGGCCCCGGCGGGCCTTGTCCGTCACCCGCGCCTTGCACGTGAACGAGCCACGATCGTTGAAGATGCGCACGGTTTCGCCGTGGTTGATGCCACGTGTTGTCGCATCGTCAGGGTGCATGTCGAGCCACGGTTCGCCCTCCGTGTTGCGCAGGCTTTGCACGTTGACGAAAGTCGAGTTCAGGAAGTTGCGCGCCGGCGGAGATATCATCGCCAACGGGTATTTTGCCGCCAGTTCGGGGGTAGATGCCGCCGATTCGTAGTTCGGGATGTAGTCTGGCACGGGCTCCAGGCCATCGGCTTGCATGCTGGCCGAAAAGAATTCACATTTTCCCGAAGGTGTGGGGAAATTGCCGCAGGCAAATGGTGCATCCGGCATGTTCAGCTTCTGCCAGCCCTTCTGCTTCAGCGCTTCCCAATCGAAATGCACGGCCCGCGCGTCGTCCTTGCGGAAGGCGTACGCTGCCATCTCGTCATCGCTTTCGCGGAAAGCAGGCTCGTCGAAGCCCATGCGCGCGGCCAGCAGGCGGAAGATTTCCGTATTCGGCTTGGCTTCGCCCATCGGCGCAATGGCCGGGTTGTTCGCCATCATGTACAGGTGGCCATAGGCCAGGTGGGCGTCCATGTGCTCCAGCTGGGTGGTGGCGGGCAGCACGATGTCGGCGTAGTCGACGCTGTCGGTCTGGAAGTGCTCCAGCACGACGGTGAACAGGTCCTCGCGGGCAAAGCCGGCCGCCACCTTCGACGAATCCGGCGCGATCGCCAGCGGGTTGGCGTTGTAGACGATGACCGCTTCCACCCGCGGGCCGAATTCCGGCGACGCGGGGCGCAGCAGGTCGTCGCCGATGGTCGTCATGTTGATCGTGCGGGGCCGCTTTTTCAGCAGGTCGGGCCGCTGCAAGGCCCGCTGGTTGGTGGGGAAGGAGCCGGAGGTGGACAGCTGGATGCCGCCGGCCGCGTGGCGCCACGCGCCCACCAGCGCGGGCAGGCAGGCGATATTACGCACGGCCATGCCGCCGCCGCGCACCCGCTGCACGCCGTAGTTGACGCGGATGGCGGCCGGCTCGCCCGCCTTGGCCGTTTCGCCATACAGGCGGGCCAGCGCCAGCACTTCGTCCACCGTGATGCCGCAGGTCTCGGCAGTGCGCTCCGGCGTCCACTCGGCGGCGCGCGCCTTGAGCTGCTCGAAGCCCAGCGTGTAGCGCTCGATGTAGTCGTCGTCGACCAGGTTTTCCGCGATCAGCACATGCATCATGCCCAGCGCCAGCGCCGCATCGGTGCCGGGCAGCAGGGCGATGTGCATATGGCACTTCTCTGCCGTCAGCGAGCGGTACGGGTCGATCGCCACCAGCTTGGCGCCGCGCCGCTTGGCTTCCTGCGCGCGGGTCCAGAAATGCAGGTTCGACGCGATCGGGTTGCCGCCCCAGATGACGATCAGCTTCGCGTTCTGGAACTGTTCCAGGTCGGTGCCGATGGAGCCGCCCACGGTGTATTTGTAGCCGGTGGCGCCGGCCATCGCGCAGATGGTGCGATCGAGCAGCGAGGCGCCGATGCGGTTGAAGAAGCGGGACGACATCGATTCGCCCTGCAGCAATCCCATCGTGCCGCAGTAGCTGTACGGCAGGATCGCTTCGGGGCGTGTGTCGGCCAGGGGTTTCAGGCGCGCGGCGATGGTGTCGAGCGCTTCGTCCCAGCTGATGCGTTCGAACTTGCCCTCGCCCTTGGCGCCCGTGCGGCGCATCGGGTACAGCAGGCGGTCGGGCGAATAGGTGCGTTCGGCATAGCGCGACACCTTGGTGCACAGCACGCCGGCCGTGGTGGGGTGATCGGGATCGCCCTTGATTTCGGTGGCAACGCCGTTATCGACGGTGACGAGAATGGCGCAGGTATCGGGGCAGTCGTGCGGGCAGGCGGCGCGCACTTGGGTGGTGGTCATGGGAATCGCTTCGGTGTTGCGGGGGAAAGCGCTATCGTAAACCATTCCGGCGATGGCGGCACCGTCCGGCGATGGTCTGGCAATGGGGCGCCTGCTGGGACTACAATGTCCGAACCGCTGCTGGCGACATGCCTTACCGAGGCACTGAGAATAAAACCTGGAGAGCCAGATGAAACTCGTCGAACCGATTATTGCGTTTCAATCCGAGCTGCAGCAGATCCGGCGCGATCTGCATGCCCACCCGGAACTGTCCTATGAAGAAGTGCGCACCGCCGATGCCGTTGCCGCCAGGCTGACCGAATGGGGTATCCCCGTCGTGCGCGGGCTGGGGCTGACGGGCGTGGTGGGCATCATCAAGAACGGCACGTCGGAGCGGGCCATCGGCCTGCGCGCCGACATGGATGCCCTGCCGATGCAGGAAGTGAACACCTTCGCGCACGCGTCGCGCCACCCTGGCAAGATGCACGCCTGCGGCCACGACGGCCACACGGCCATGCTGCTGGGTGCGGCCTACCACCTGGCGCGCCAGCGCGATTTCGACGGCACCGTCTACCTGGTGTTTCAGCCGGCCGAGGAAGGCGGCGCGGGCGCCCGGCGCATGATCGAGGACGGCCTGTTCGAACGCTTTCCGATGGACGCCATCTACGGCATGCACAACTGGCCCGGCTACGCGGCCGGCACGATGAATGTGTGCAGCGGGCCGATGATGGCCTCCTCCAACGAATTCCACGTGACGGTCAAGGGCAAGGGTGCCCACGCGGCACAGCCCCATAACGGCATCGACCCGATCATGATCGCCGTGCAGATCGCGCAGGCCTGGCAGACCATCATCACGCGCAACAAGAGCCCCCTGGACACGGCCGTGCTGTCGATCACGCAGATCCACGCCGGCAGCGCCACCAATGTGATTCCCGATACGGCCCAGCTGGTCGGTACAGTGCGCACGTTCACGACGCCCGTGCTGGACCTGATCCAGCGCCGCATGCAGGCGCTGGCGGAAAGCATCGCCGCCGGCTTCGACGCGCAAGTGCAATTCGACTTCAAGCGCAACTACCCGCCGCTGGTCAACCATGCGCGCGAGACGGCCTTTGCCGTCGAGGTGATGGAGGAAGTGGTTGGCGCCGAGCGCGTCAATGCCAATGTGGAGCCCACCATGGGCGCCGAGGACTTCGCCTTCTTCCTGCAGGAAAAGCCGGGCTGCTACATCTTCATCGGCAACGGCGAAGGCGACCACCGCGCGGGCGGCCACGGCATGGGGCCCTGCGTGCTGCACAACGGCAGCTACGACTTCAACGACAACCTGCTGC
Source organism: Pseudoduganella buxea (assembly GCF_009720835.1). Taxonomy (GTDB): domain Bacteria; phylum Pseudomonadota; class Gammaproteobacteria; order Burkholderiales; family Burkholderiaceae_D; genus Rugamonas; species Rugamonas buxea. The sequence goes on along the minus strand of NZ_WNKZ01000030.1, from coordinate 11,071 downwards.
CCGTGGGCGCCAGCTTCTGGGTGCGGCTCGTCGAACGGGCCCTGCCGCTGCGCTGAGCTTTATTCCGGTAACCGGTCCGGCGCATCGCCGACGCGCTGGCCGGGATTGAGGCGTTCCAGCGCCAGCAGCGCGGCCGCGTGGTCAGCCTGCGGATATACGTCCCGGATCGACTCGTAACGCTCCGTCACCAGGCTGGTGACGGGCAAGGCCACACCGGCGGCCGCGGCCGCGGCCAGGATGTTGTGCATATCCTTCAGCTGCGTCGTGACCTGGCCGCCCGGCAACCAGTTACGCTCCAGCATGCGCTGGCCGTGCACGTCGAGAACCTTGCTTTCGGCAAAACCGCCCCGGATGGCGGCCCGCACGGAGGCCGGATCGGCCCCGGCCGCCTGGGCCAGCAGCAGTGCTTCCGCCACGATATTGATGGTGCCGCCCACGATCAGCTGGTTGCACAGCTTGGCGACCTGGCCGGCGCCGGCCGGGCCCACCCGCGTCAGCCGGCCCATCGCTTCGAACACGGGCCGGGCGCCTTCGATATCGTCTTCGCCACCGCCCGCCATGATGGCCAGGGTGCCCGCCTGGGCGCCGCCGACGCCGCCGGACACGGGCGCATCGACGAAGCGGCATCCGGCCGCCGCCAGCCGCGCGTGGAAGTCCTGCGCTTCGGCCTGCCGGGTGGAGCTCATGTCGATCCACAGGGTGCCCGAGCGCAATGCCGGCAGTGCCGCATCGATGACGGCGCCCACCACGGGCCCCGCCTCCAGCATTGTGATGACGACGTCCGCCTCGCGCACGGCATCGGCCAGCAGGGGCGCGACGGTGGCGCCGGCCTCGGCCAGGGCCTCGGCCTTGCTGACGGTGCGGTTCCACACGGTGACGGGCAGCCCCGCCGCCAGCAGCCGGCGCGCCATCGGGTCTCCCATCAGGCCCATACCAAGAAATGCGATTTTCGAAAACAATGCCACGATTTTGCTCTCCAAAACGTTGACTATTGCAGCAATTTTAACGTCCGTTTGGTTTCCGGAAGGATTTTGCGAAGATGAGTACAATGACGCCATTGTTTTATCGCTACGGATAAAGCATCCACAACAGACGAGAATACACCCATGAAAAAAATCATCGCGGCCCTGGCCGCCCTGGTGGCTGCACAAGCCGCGTTCGCCGCCGACGGCAAGCTGGTCGACACGGCCTACACGGAATTTGCCACCGCATCGAAAATCCGCATGGTGCGCATCGGCGCCACGCAGGACTGGAAACCGAGCTGGAGCTGGTTCAATTCGAACGGCACCCACCTGACCGGTTACTGGGACGCCAGCTTCGGCGCCTGGGAAGGCCGCCAGTACAACAACGTGCCTGGGGACAAGCAGCACATCGTCGACATCGGCTTCACGCCCGTGTTCCGCTTCGAGAACGTCAACAAGCTGGGCCTCTACGCGGAAATCGGCATCGGCGCCCACCTGATGTCGCACACCTATAACAACAACGACGACCGCCTGTCGACGGCCTTCCAGTTCGGCGACCACATCGGCATCGGCTATGTGTTCAACAAGAACTGGGAAGTGGCCGTCAAGATGCAGCACTTCTCCAACGGCAGCATCAAGAAGCCCAACAGCGGCGTCGACTACGGCGTGGTCAAGCTCGCTTACCGCTTCTAAGCCTCCGCACGCGCCCGACCACAGCCCGCCTCGCGCGGGCTTTTTGTTGCCCGAAAACCGACCGGGTTGCCCAGTATGGCTTCGCTGGCCGCCCCACGCTATGCCAATGCGATATCCGTCTCACTGAAAATGGCATACCTTGCCCGATTGTCATGCTGCTAGCATGCGCGGATTCCTTTTCCGCCATCGCCCATGCCATCGACTTCGCGCCTGCTGCATCGCCTCTCCCTCATCGCCGCGCTGCTGTGCGCCCACGCTTCGGCCGAACAGCGCAGCCTGTCGCAGGGCTGGCTGTTCAAGGCCGGCCCGGTGCCGGAGGCGCAACGAGCCGCCTTCGACGACAAGGGCTGGCGCCGCATCACCGTGCCGCACGATTTCTCCATCATGGACAAGGCCGACGGCTCGCCGCCGTTTGACGCCAAGGCCGTCGGCGGCCAGGATTCGGGCTACCTGCCGGGCGGGCAAGGCTGGTATCGCCACCGTCTGGACCTGAGCGCGGCGGATGCGGCACGCGTACTGCGGTTGAACTTCGAAGCTGTCTACATGAACGCCGACATCTGGCTGAACGGCGAACACGTGGGCAATCACCGCTACGGCTACACGGCCTTCACGCTGGACCTGACGGGCAAGGCCCGGGCGGGCGAGAACGTCATCGTGGTGCGGGTCAATCACGTCGACCCTTCGTCGCGCTGGTATGCCGGCTCGGGCCTGATCCGCCCCGTCACCCTCGACCTGCTCGACCCGGTGCACATCGCGCCGGACAGCGTGTTCGTCACGACGCCCGTCGCGACAGCCGAACGGGGCGACGTGCAGGTCAGCGCCGGCATCGCCAATCGGGGCAAAAGCCCGGCCCGCGTCGAGCTGATTTCAACGGTGGTGGGGACAAGCGATGCCGCGCTGGCGCAAGCCCGGCGCCAGTTGACGGTGGCCGCGCGCGGCAGCGTCGACGTCACCCAGCGCCTGGCCGTGCCGCAGCCGAAACTGTGGTCGCCCGACGCGCCCAACCTGTACACCTTGGTGCAGGAAGTGCGAGTCGACGGCGTCGTGAAGGACGTGCGCCGCACCCGCTTCGGCATCCGCACCGTGACGGCCGATGCCACCAACGGCCTGCGCATCAACGGCCGCAAGGTGCTCCTGCGCGGCGGGAATATCCATCACGACAACTACATGCTGGGCGCCGCCGGCAGCCCCGACGCCGATGCACGCAAGGTCGCGCTGATGAAGCAGGCCGGCTACAACGCCATCCGCAGCGCCCACAATCCGGCCAGCCAGGCCACCCTGCGCGCCGCCGACGAACTGGGCATGCTGGTCATCGACGAGGCCTTCGACATGTGGCGCATATCCAAGCGCGACGCCGACTCCTCGCGCTTCTTCGACAGCGACTGGCGGCAGGACATCGACAGCCTGGTGACGAGCGGGCGCAATCACCCCAGTGTGCTGTTCTGGAGCGTGGGAAACGAGATCCCCGAACAGGGCACGCCGGCCGGGGCACGCACGGCACGCGAACTGGCCGCGCGCATCCGCCGGCTCGACCCGACCCGGCCCGTGACGCAAGGCGTCAACATGGACACTCCGCACAACGCGGTGCAGTTCGCCGAACTCGATGTGGCGGGCTACAACTACCGCGCCCACCTGTTCGGCAGCGACCACCTTACTCATCCCGCGCGCGTGATGTACACCTCGGAGTCGACGTCGAAGGACGCCTTCCGCTATTGGGACCCGGTCGAGACAATGCCTTGGGTAATCGGCGACTTCGTCTGGACCTCGTTCGACTACCTGGGCGAAACGGGTATCGGCTGGATGGGCTACTCGCAGGACTGGAAGCAGCTGGGTGCCTACCCGTGGCACCTGGCCTACTGCGGCGAGATCGATGCCACCGGCCGCAAGCGCCCCGCCGCCTTCTACCGGCAGGTGCTGTGGAAGACGGGCATCGATCCCGTCGCCGCCTTCGTCGAGCAGCCGCCCGGCACCGCCGACCTGCCGGACCGGGACATGTTCAAGACCCATCCGGAGCTGGACTGGTCGCTGGAAGACCTGCACCCGAGCTGGAGCTGGCGGGGCCAGGAAGGCAAGCCGCTGAAGGTGGTGGTGTATTCCGAGCATCCGGAAGTGGAGCTGTTCCTGAACGGCCGCAGCCTGGGACGCCGTGCCGTCGACCGCGCCACCGCATACAAGACCGACTACCGCGTGCCGTATGCGGCGGGCCGCCTGGTCGCCGTCGGCTACCGGGACGGCAAGCCCGCCGCCAGCTGGGAACTGCGTACCGCCGGCGCGCCGGCCGCCATCACGCTGCAGGCAGATCGCCAGCAGGTACGCGCCAATGGCGAAGACCTGGTCTATGTCAGCGCCGCCTTGGTCGACAGCGACGGCGCACCCGTTTACGCCCAAGGCGGCGACCGCCACGTGACGGTCACCGTCAAGGGCGCCGGTACCTTGGCGGGCGCCGGCAATGGCAATCCGATGGACGCATCGAGCCTGCAGTCAGGCCGGCGCAGCACGTTCCATGGCCGCCTGGTGGCCGTCGTGCGCGCCGGTACCGACGCGGGCCCCATCGACGTCGAGTTCGCGGCGCAAGGCTTGCCGGTGCAGCGGGTACGTATCGACGCCGTGGCCCGCTGACGCCGGCGTTCTATTTGCGGCGCAGCTGCCGCAATCCCAGCGGCAGGCAGTTGAACAGCCTGACCAGCGCGTGCAGCTGCCAGGGGAAGACACAGCGCTCGGCGCGGCGCTCGATGGCACCGGCCATGCGCTGCACGGCATCGGCCTCGGGCTGCAGGAAGGGCTTGGCGGCGGCGCTGCCGCCATTGAGTTCGCGCAGGCGCGCCGTGTCGACATAGCCCGGCACCAGGGTCGTGACGGCGATCCCGAACGGTGCCAGGGCCTTGCGATAGGTGTCGCAGATGGCGATGGCCGCGCGCTTGCTGGCGCTGTACAGGGAACCGGCCGGATAGTCCTTCACCAGCCCCGCAATCGACGCCACCGCCACCAGGTGGCCATGGCCCTGCCGGCGCATGAGCGCGCCGGCCGCGTCGAAGGCCAGGCACAGGCCGCCGACATTGGTGGCCAGCACGGGCAGTGCCGCTTCCGGCCGCACGGCCAGGGTGGCCGCATCCGTGTACTGGCCGGCCGTGACGATCAGCAGGTCCAGGCCGTCGCTGCCGAAGTCCTGCACCGCGGCCTCCAGCGCCGCGCGGTCGGCGATATCGAAGGCGTAACGCCGCACTTGCGGGTGCGCCGCCAGCGCATGTCCGTCGAGCCGGCCCGTATCGCGCCCGCACAGCGCCACTTGCGCGTCCTGGCTGGCGTAGTGCTGGCCGAGCGCCAGGCCGATGCCGCTGGTGCCGCCGATGATCATCACGCGCATGCCATGCTCCCCGCGGCGGCAAAGGCGGCCAGCCCCTTGCGGTAGCCGTATTGCCATTGCGCTTCGACCTGGTTCGCGTACGCAGCCAGTGTCGGCGGCATGGCCAGCGCGATGCGGTTGCGGCGCCAGTCGATGCGCTTGCCGATGCCCTGCGCGCGCAGGGCAGTGCCGACATCGCTGGTATCGAACCACGCGTCGGCGGCCTGGTCATGCACGTGCCGCAAGCGCGCGGAGCCGTCGATGCCCAGCACCGCGCGCAACGCCGGCAAGGCCAGGTGTGGATGGAACGGCGCCTTGCGTTCCATCGTCACGCGCCGTGCCAGTCGCTGCGCCAGCTCGATGGGGAACAGGTCGATCACGCCGCCGGTATAGTCGCGGCCCTGATGGCGGTGGCTACGGAAGTAGAACATGTCCGCCACCGAGATGCGCACGGCGTCGGCCACCGGCATGGCGCTGTCGGTGGCCAGTGCAGGTGCCACGGCGCCGCTGCTCCAGCGGCTGTCCGCCGCCGGCGCGGTACCTGCCACCAGCGCGGCAGCACGGGCGGGCCCGAAGACGATTTCTTCGTAAAGCTCGCGCCCTGTACGCGCGGCGCCCGCTTCGTACGGCTGGAACAGCAGCCGGCCGCCGACGATCGCCAGCGCCGGGCCGACGGCGCGCGGCGGCGGCAACGGCAGCGCGGCGGGCACGTCGAACAGGTAGTCGTTGAACAGGTCGGGAACGGTGGCGACGGGCGTGCGGGCCAGCCAGCGCCGTGCGATATCGGCCAGCGCGCGGCGTGGCGCGGCATAGCGGGTCGGCTGCACGGCGCACAGGAAATCATACATCGCCGGCGATGCGGCCCAGGCGCGACGTGCGGTCGCATCGGGCAGCGCCTGGATGATCGCCGCGGCAATCGCGCCGCCGCAGCTGGCCAGCACGATGTCCGGCGCATTGCCGGTGTCCTCGGCGGCGGCATGCACGCCCAGGTAGTAGCCGAAGCGGAAGCCGCCGCCGGCCAGGACCAGGCAGTGCCGGTACTTTTCAGGTGTCTCCATCGAATGCATAATGCCCAAATGCGGCCAAACCCACAACAGGCGCGACACCTTGCCGGCAGCGCGGCATTGCCGGCACGATTGACGCACCTGGTGCTGAACTGGCTCGTGTTCGCCCTGTGCTACCCGCTGGCGAACCAGCTGGCGGCGCAGCAGCAGGTGCGGCGCAGCCTGGCGCTTGCGCTCGATGCAGACATCCCCTTCCTGCCGTGGATGATCGTGCCCTACGCCACCTCCGGCGCTTTCTTTACCTTGGTGTTCTTCCTGGTGCGCACGCCGGAGCAGTTGCGCGTGGCGAGCCGGCGTCTGCTGGTGGCGACCGTGCTGGGCACGATGGCATTTGCCCTCTTTCCTGCCCGTTTCTCGCTGACGCGCCCTGCGCTCGATGGTGCGCTGGCGCTGCTGTACGGCGGCCTCGACCTGATCGACCAGCCCTATAACCAGTTCCCGTCGCTGCATGTGGCGTACTGCGTGATTTTCTGGCTGGCGCTGGTGCCGCTGGTGCGTGGCGGATTGCGCGCGCTCCTCGGTGCGTGGCTGGCGCTGATCGTCGCCAGCACGGTGTTCACGTGGCAGCACCATGTGTTGGACGTGGCCGGCGGCCTCGCACTAGGCCTCCTTGCAGCGCTGCTGGTGCAACCTGGCCGCACGCGGCGACACACGGTGGCTTTCTACTATGGCATCGGCACCGGCGTGCTGCTGCTGGCCGGCGCATGGGCCCTGCGCAGCTGGCTGCTGGCCTATGTCGCGGTCAGCCTGGCGCTGGTGGCAGTGGCTTACTGGCGCAGGCATGCCGGCTTCCTCGGCAAGCAGGGTGGGCGGCATGGTCTGGCAAGCTGGCTGCTGTACTGGCCTTACCTGGCCGGCTACCGGCTGACGTGGGCGGCCGTGCTGCTGCGCGAACGGCAGCGCCCCGCGTTCGTCCGTCACGACGGGCAGTTGTGGGTGGGCCGCCGCCTGACCGGACGCGAGGCGCGGCAGCTACCGGCGAACTGCTGGGTGATCGACCTGTCGTGCGAGCTGCCCGAAACCCCTTCGCTGCGCCACGAACGTTATCGCCACGTGCCGCTGCTGGACCTGCACGCGCCGAAGGCGGCGCAGATCCGCGCGGTGCTGGCACTGCTGGAGGACTGCGAACGCGCCGGAGAGCCGGTTTATCTTCATTGCGCGATGGGTTACAGTCGCAGCCGTTTTATCGCCCGCCTTTATCAACGAAAGAAATCACGATGTCCTTCTCGATCTACCAGTTGAAGCCCCGCTTCCAGCAGTTGCTGCGCCCCGTACTGTCGGCGCTGACCCGCACCGGCATCACGCCGAACCAGGTGACGCTGTTCGCGATGGTGCTGTCGATCGCCTACGGCGTGGCGCTGGCATTCATGCCCACGTGTGCCGGATGGTGGCTCGGTTTGCCGGCCTTCCTCCTGGCGCGAATGGCCCTGAATGCCATCGACGGCATGCTGGCCACGGCCACCGGCAACAAGACGCCGCTGGGCGCATTGCTCAACGAAGTGTGCGACCAGGTCTCCGACGCGGCGCTGTACCTGCCTTTCGCGCTGGTGGTGGGCGTCTCGGCGCCGCTGGCCGTAGTGGTGGTGGTGTTTTCCCTGCTGGCCGAATTCGCCGGCGTGCTGGCCCAGGCCATCGGCGCGCCGCGCCGCTTCGACGGTCCGATGGGCAAGAGCGACCGTGCCTTTGCCTTCGGCCTGATCGCGCTGCTGATCGGCTTCGGCACGGCGCCCCTGTGGTGGAACGGCCTGCTGGCCGTGCTGCTGCTGCTGTCGCTGCTGACGGTGTTCAACCGCCTGCGCCAGGCGCTGCGCCTTTCCGCGCCAGCGACACGGTAAAGATTCCCTCGACGCCGATGGCCGTGTCGACCTTCGTGGCGCCGGCCAGGGCGACCAGCCCGTCCATCTCCGCCTGCGGGCGTGGCCGCATCTGCCATGCACCGCCGCGGTGGTTGGTCAGCGTGCCGGCGATCATGTCCAGCTGCGGATGCCATGGCTGCGCCGTGTAGATCAGGTAACCGCCCGGCCGCAGGCTGCGTACCACGCCTTCCAGCGAGCGCCGTACCATTGCATTGTCGCTGAAGAGCTCATACAGGCCGGAGACGATGGCGATGTCGTAACGCCCTTCCAGGCCGTCGTAGCTGCTGTCGCTGAACGCGTCGCGCTGCTGGAAGTCGAGCGTGGCGCGCACCTGCAAGGTGACGGCCAGCTGGCGCGCCCGGTCCAGGTTATGCTGGGCATAGTCGCGCAAGGTGACGTCGATATCGCGGTCCTGGAAGCGCTTGACCGTCTCCAGCACGTACCGCGCCGAGCCGGTGGCGATATCGAGGATGCGCAGCGGTGCATCGCCCGGGTGGGCGGCGATGCGTTCGGCCAGCATCTGCTGCAGCTGGACCTTGCGCACGCGGATGCCGCGCCAGCCTACCGCATCCAGATAGCCACGGTCGATGATCGCGCCCAATCCCAGCTTGCCGCCGGCCTGGTTACGGTACACGTAGTCGAGCGATTCGCCCGAATCGAAACCGTGCGTCAGGCCGATCCGCATGCCGTCGCTCAGCGGACCCAGCACACCCAGCATGCGGCGCTGCAGGCCGAACCAGGCGCGGCTCACTGCCGTGCCGTTCTCGTTGCGCAGCAAGGCCGCGTACTCGCGCGCGCTGTGGCTGGCCGTGTCGGCGGCGGCGTAGTGGGCGGCCGGCAGCGGCGGCGTGTTGAAGCACTGATCGACGAAGGCCGTGCTGGCGGCCATCGCGGCCGAGGTATCGCGTTCGTAGAAGACGGCGTGGTAGCAGTCGCGCAGCTTGACGTAGCGTTTCACCGGCGATGATAGCCGCTCGAAGAAGGCCTTCTGCGGCGCCTCGCTGACGACGAAGTCCTTGTCCGCCGCCAGCATCAGCACGGGCACGTCGATCGCGGCAGCGTCCCGCACGATGCGCCCGGCCGTATTGGCCAGTTCCAGCAGGATCTTGGCGGAGATGGCCTTGGCGATCAGCGGATCGGAGGCGTAGGCCGTGGCCTCGGCGGCGGAATGGGTCAGCATGCCGGGGCGGATATAGCTGGTGACGAACAGGTCCGGCTTGAAGCGGCGCGCCAGGCGCAGGCCGGGCTTGGCCAGCGGGACATACAGCTTGATACTGAACGCGGCTGCCGCCATGATCAGGCCCCGGATACGGGGCGCATAGTCGTGTACCCAGGTCGCGGCGACAACGGCGCCGACGCTGTTGGCCACCACGACGATGTTTTCCGGCGCAATGCCGTAGCGTGAACCGATGTGACGCACGAACGCATCGAGGTCGTCGACCAGGGTGGCAAAGCTGGGCGCGTCTCCACGCTCGCCGGGTGAGTGGCCATGGCCCCGTGCATCGTAGGCGAAGGCCCAGTCCTGCTGGCGGTTGAAGCGCTCGACCAGCTGCGTGATGCGGCCGGAGTGCTCATGACCCCGATGCAGGAACACCAGCGCACGGGCGGGGCCTGATGCGGCGGGCGAGCGGGGCTGCCAGGCGCGATAGAACAGGTAGGTGCCGTCATTGCCGGCGAAACCGGACTCGATGCCGGTCCATGCCGCTGGGTGCTCGATCTTCATGTAAAACCTTATTCAAATGTGCGGATTAGCCAGTACAGCAATGGCGCCGTGATGACCAGGCTGTCGACCCGATCAAGAATGCCGCCGTGACCGGGAATCAGTTGCGAGAAGTCCTTGATGCCCAGGTGGCGTTTCGCTGCCGAGTACATCAAGTCACCAACAAAACCGCCCAGCGACAACAGCAGCGCATAAACGGCCAGGCGTGGCGCACTGCCAAGTCCGAAATATCGACCCAGTACCAGGGTAACAAGTTGGGAGACCACGACGCCACCTATCAGACCTTGCCATGTTTTATTCGGGCTGATATGCGGCGCGATTTTCTGTCGGCCGAAGAGTTTTCCGGAAATAAACTGGCCGATATCGTTCAATGCGGTGAGCACGAATAAATAGAACAGCCAGGCCAGATTGGTCGGCGAATCAAAAGGCAACCGCGCAAACAGTGGCAAGACAGCCAAGGCACCAACCGTCACCAGTAATAATAAGTTGACGAGTTTGTCATGATCCGGGTGAGCATTGAAACGCCAATACTGAATAACGATCAGCCCGGAAAATACACCGGACAACAGGTACGGTGCGAAAGCTTGCAGTGCCAACGCCAACGCCGACGCGGCTGCGCCGCCAGCCCAGAAGCGTGGCCGGGCCTTGCTCTGGTACGGCGCCAGTTCAGCGATCGCCAGCAGCCAGATCGCGCAGGCCAGCAGGGCAGACCCCACGGGGTAAATCACCAAGGCCAGGCTAATAAAAGGAAATATCCGCCACCATGCATTGACCTGGGCACTCAATGTGCTCGAAGGAGCTGCGCCGGCAGCAAGCCGTACGGACAAGGAAGTCAGGCCCAGCAGTCCATACAGCGCCGTCATTGCCACGCCGATCTGGGAACCCATGCTGAGAAAAGGAAGCATATTTAGGAAGAGAAATTGCGTCCTATTAATTATAGCGAGTTCAACCGCGAATACTTCCTAAATATGTAATCGTTGAGGCAGCTCAGCCGAAGGGACAACACTGACGGATGACTGGTACAAGTTAATCAATGCGAGATCAGCAAGAATTATCACTCCCTTGCTTGCCTGCCAACGACGGAGAACGGCTGATCAGCATGCAGTCGCAACATGCCGTGCCAGCAATATTTGCCATAAAACCAGTCGGTCGCTGTAGCGGGCGGACGCCGCTTTGGCGGACAGTCGCCAGAAAAGTGGTCGGTCCGCCGCAGCGGTGTGACACTGGTTTTGAAGCAACTAAATCCCTCGGTAATCCCCCCATTTTTAGAGCACGCTAAAAGTAGAGGTTAAGCGGCAAGTGCCAATTTCTGTTTTGGCGTGATACCGCCGAGCGCCATATTGGGTCGGTCGTGATTGTAGGTCCACAACCAGTTGGCGGCAAATTCCTGGATTTCGTCGAGCGTCTCAAACAGGTGATGAGCGAGCCAGTCA
>NZ_WNKZ01000309.1 GCF_009720835.1 Pseudoduganella buxea | reverse complement strand
CGTTTCACGGTCCTGTTCGGGATGGGAAGGGGTGGGACCGACTTGCTATGGTCATCAGGCATGACTTGTACAGACCGCAGCTCTCGATGGAGCAGCTGCAATCTTGAATCTGGAAGAAGTAGTTTTTTAGGGTAGTGCTCAAACACTGGCAAATGCATATAACCGTCAAGGTTATAGGGACAAGCCTTACGGGCAATTAGTATCAGTTAGCTTAATGCATTACTGCACTTCCACACCTGACCTATCAACGTCCTGG
>NZ_WNKZ01000308.1 GCF_009720835.1 Pseudoduganella buxea | reverse complement strand
TGGGGAGTACGGTCGCAAGATTAAAACTCAAAGGAATTGACGGGGACCCGCACAAGCGGTGGATGATGTGGATTAATTCGATGCAACGCGAAAAACCTTACCTACCCTTGACATGGCAGGAATCCCGGAGAGATTTGGGAGTGCTCGAAAGAGAACCTGCACACAGGTGCTGCATGGCTGTCGTCAGCTCGTGTCGTGAGATGTTGGGTTAAGTCCCGCAACGAGCGCAACCCTTGTCATTAGTTGCTACGAAAGAGCACTC
>NZ_WNKZ01000307.1 GCF_009720835.1 Pseudoduganella buxea | reverse complement strand
GGCTAAAACAGTCAGGATGTTGGCTTAGAAGCAGCCATCATTTAAAGAAAGCGTAATAGCTCACTGATCGAGTCGTCCTGCGCGGAAGATGTAACGGGGCTAAGCCAGTCACCGAAGCTGCGGATATGCATTTATGCATATGGTAGGAGAGCGTTCTGTAAGCCTGCGAAGGTGTCTTGTAAAGGATGCTGGAGGTATCAGAAGTGCGAATGCTGACATGAGTAGCGATAATGCGGGTGAAAAGCCCGCACGCCGTAAGCCCAA
>NZ_WNKZ01000306.1 GCF_009720835.1 Pseudoduganella buxea | reverse complement strand
CTACTTTCACACTGGTTGCAGCACTATCATCGGCGCAAAGTCGTTTCACGGTCCTGTTCGGGATGGGAAGGGGTGGGACCGACTTGCTATGGTCATCAGGCATGACTTGTACAGACCGCAGCTCTCGGTGGAGCAGCTGCAATCTTGAATCTGGAAGAAGTAGTTTTTTGGGGTAGTGCTCAAACACTGGCAAATGCATATAACCGTCAAGGTTATAGGGACAAGCCTTACGGGCAATTAGTATCAGTTAGCTTAATGCATTACTGCAC
>NZ_WNKZ01000305.1 GCF_009720835.1 Pseudoduganella buxea | reverse complement strand
GCTGGCGATCGTCACGGCGTTGGCCTGCACGCGGCGCTTCGCGCTGAAGCTGTCGATGGCGTCGTCCGTGTCGGTGGCGCGCACGCCGTGGAAGCGCAGTTCCTCGCCGCCGGGCGTGGCCGGGGCCCGCGCGGCGCTGTCGAAGATGACGAGCTTGTGGCGCGCCTGGCCGTCCGGGCTGTCGGGGTCTTCCCCCTGCGGCTGGTCGTGTTCGAAGCGCCAGTTCAGGCCTTCCGAGGCCAGCAGGCGCGTGAAGAATTCCAGGTCGCTTTCGCG
>NZ_WNKZ01000304.1 GCF_009720835.1 Pseudoduganella buxea | reverse complement strand
TTCGCTGGCGCCACCGCTTTCTTGCCATGGCCAAGGACGACCGGCCCAAGCCCTTGAGCGGCATCGTCGAGGCCGACGAAACGTATTTACTGGAATCGCAGAAGGGCGCGCGTCACATGACGCGTCCTCCCCGGCGGCGCGGGGGCCGTGCGAAAAAACGGGGCATCAGCGGCGAACTGGACTGCATTCTCGTGGCGCGCGACCGGCAAGGGCGTACTTGCGATTTCGTCCCGGGGCGCGGGCCCGTCACGGTGGCGCAGTTGCAGCAGCATTTGT
>NZ_WNKZ01000303.1 GCF_009720835.1 Pseudoduganella buxea | reverse complement strand
CGTTGATAGGTCAGGTGTGGAAGTGCAGTAATGCATTAAGCTAACTGATACTAATTGCCCGTAAGGCTTGTCCCTATAACCTTGACGGTTATATGCATTTGCCGGTGTTTGAGCACTACCCCAAAAAACTACTTCTTCCAGATTCAAGATCGCAGCTGCTCCATCGAGAGCTGCGGTCTGTACAAGTCATGCCTGATGACCATAGCAAGTCGGTCCCACCCCTTCCCATCCCGAACAGGACCGTGAAACGACTTTGCGCCGATGATAGTGCTGCAACC
>NZ_WNKZ01000302.1 GCF_009720835.1 Pseudoduganella buxea | reverse complement strand
TTGGGCTTACGGCGTGCGGGCTTTTCACCCGCATTATCGCTACTCATGTCAGCATTCGCACTTCTGATACCTCCAGCATCCTTTACAAGACACCTTCGCAGGCTTACAGAACGCTCTCCTACCATATCGATCCCGTGATAAATCACAGGAAAAATATCCGCAGCTTCGGTGACTGGCTTAGCCCCGTTACATCTTCCGCGCAGGACGACTCGATCAGTGAGCTATTACGCTTTCTTTAAATGATGGCTGCTTCTAAGCCAACATCCTGACTGTTTTAGCC
>NZ_WNKZ01000301.1 GCF_009720835.1 Pseudoduganella buxea | reverse complement strand
CGTGGTAGCGGTTCACGTTCTGGACGTGGATTTCCCCCAGCACCCGCTCGCCCTGGCGCAGATTGACGGCCCGGTGCGCGATGCCATGATCTTTCGCAAACTCCCGATACGCTGTCGCCGCATCGGTCGCCAGCAGCACGGCCTTGTCCAGCACGGGTAACAAATGCTGCTGCAACTGCGCCACCGTGACGGGCCCGCGCCCCGGGACGAAATCGCAAGTACGCCCTTGCCGGTCGCGCGCCACGAGAATGCAGTCCAGTTCGCCGCTGATGCCCCGTTTTTTCGC
>NZ_WNKZ01000300.1 GCF_009720835.1 Pseudoduganella buxea | reverse complement strand
GCCCTGCACGGCAATGAAGCCGATGGCGATCGCGGCACCACAGCCGGCGCTCGCTGGCCCTGGCCGCCGCCATCGCCATCGGCTTCATTGCCGTGCAGGGCGCCGCCTCGTCCGTGGGGCGGCAGCGCATCACGGCGGCGCTGCAGGGCATCGACCCGGCCGCGCGCGTGCTGGATGTGGCGATGACGGCCTATCCGGCCCAGCCCCTGTGCTGGGCCTTCGTCACGGTCGAAGCGAACGAGGCGGCCGGCAGCTACCGGCTGCGCCGCGGCTCGCTGAGCCTGGCGCCGGCGCTGC
>NZ_WNKZ01000002.1 GCF_009720835.1 Pseudoduganella buxea | reverse complement strand
GACCGCCCTGCGCCACCTGCTTGATCGCTGCAATCTTGAATTCCTCTGTGTACCGCTTACCGCTCATATCTTCTCCTTGTGCCCGACATTATGGCTCAGGAGTGTCTACGATAGTCGTGGCGATTCACGTTGCGACAGGAGGTGCCGCTGCCGTAGGAGCCGGCTTAGCGGGTGCTGCCAACGCTGCGGGTGGTGCCCAAGCTCTTATGGCTGCATTTTCCAAGGCGAGTGCAGCGGAAGATGCTGGTGGAGGTAATAGTGGAATCGGCGCTCTTACGGTTGCTGCTGGTGGCGGTGGTGGGGAATCTGGCGGTGGCGGTAGCGTGGGCGGAAGTTCGCTGGCGGCGGCTATGGGCGACATGGACAGCGTTTCCTCTAGTAGTGCCGGCCACGCTGGTATGGGGTCGAGCAGCTCGGCTGGTGACTCGCCAACCCGCGCATCGACAGGATCGAGTCAACGGACAGACAAGTCGAACGCCGAGGGAAGTGCGGGTAAAAACAGCTCTCCGGGTGAAGCAAAATCAGGGGTTGCGATGATGGCTGCAAAGGTTGGTAAGGTCGTGGGGGGTACTGCAGCAGGCCTGGCGCAAGGGACATGGGACGTGGCGAAAGCTAAGGTGTCTGAAGTGAGCGGGTCGGCCATGGACCGGATTGGCGAAACTACAGGCGGCAAGATCGCGACCGCGATCAAATCGCGGGAACAGGCCTGCCTAGCTATTGGACCCGCCCAGTTCGATGAAAGCAGCTTGTCGGCCGGTACAAAAACCGGTGGTATGAGTAGCGAAAGTGAATCCGAGATAGCAGAATTTGTAAACTGGCCGACAAGTAACGACGTAGGCAAAACTTTAAATAACAATGGGGCTAAATCGAATACTTCATTAAGTGCAGCAAGTGGCAAATCGGTCTTTGACTAATCCAATCAGGAGAGTTAATCATGGATGCATGTGCTGAAAAGTTTTCTTCGTACGCCACTATTCTGGAGTGCGCATTGAACATGATCGACGATGATGTTTCTTTGTTTAACCTTGGCCCATACACTGAGGCCGGGAAAATCCTCGACGCCATAATGGAAGTTAACATGATGTTGGTCTATCGTTTCCAATGCGGGCCAGTGCCGAGAGCTGATATGGCCGAGATTAGGAAGAAAGTAAGCAACCTCTCGGTGAAAGCTAAGGGCGAGGCGAAAAATTTGATGAAAATTTCCAGCGATTACTCTTCTATATAAATTTTTACTTAAATATTATGTGCGCATCTATATGATTACGCGCATTGCAACATATGATGATGGTTGTGTACAACCATGCACAAGGACCGCAGCATGAAGGATAAAGCACTAAAATTGACCCACAGGCACAAGCACTTGAGGGTGCCAGTGCTGCCACAAGAAGCAGAGCAAATCGCCAGCAATGCTAGGGCAGCAAATTTGCCCATCGCTGTTTTCCTCCGCAATGTCGGGCAAGGCTATCAGGCGCGTAGCATATTGGACAATCGTCGAGTAGAAGAGCTTGCTCGCATCAATGGTGACCTTGGCCGCTTAGGTGGACTACTGAAACTATGGTTGACGAATGACGTTAGGACGGCAGCGTTTAGCGAAGCAACGATCCGTGCCCTGCTCTCGAAGATCGCATCCACCCAGGATCAAATGCAGAGCATCATGCGTGAAGTTCTAATTCCAAAGAAATAGTAGCAAGCCTACGCCAGTCCAGCGCGGACGAGAAATTTCCCAAAATGAGTAATATGCCCTGTAACTTTGCATTTTTCGGCGAATTTTGACTTTTTGCGTGTGTTGAGCGCTGATTTACTCATTATGGAAAATCTGCCTAGAGCAATGCTAAACTAGCCTTTCAACTTCCTACCAAGTTTTTTTGTCATTGTAAAACGCCATGCAGGTAGCGGTGCCTGTAGCTTCTCAGGGATGCAGGTGCCGCTCGTGGCTACTATTTTGCCTATCCAGACTAGGATCGTCGCACACCTCTGCCAGCTTGCTAAATTTAGCCGCTAAAATTTTGGTCGCAACGCCATTGCCTGGATCGTTAGCAGTCATGGACAGCTGGGAATCAGGGGTTGATCCGCCTGGCATCCGCCGATATTGGTATCAGCGACTTGCTCATCCGCCAGGAGAGCAGCAAGCGTTGTCCTAGTCATGAATACCGGAAGATGCCAAGTTGGTCCGCCGTCGGCAACAAAATGCACCGGGCCCACCTTATCCGCGTCCAGGGGATCCTGCCTTGGTTTGCATTGCAGGTCACGCACTGCCTCGGCACTGGCCAAGTCAGATGTGGCTGCCAGAGAGACTTTCAGCTCCTGCGCACTTGAAGGCGCTCTCTTCACCTCATCCAGAGACTTGTCCATATTTTCTGCCGGCACGCCTTTCCCTTCCTTGCAGGAGGCCGTAGGGACAGGAGTATCGCCGTTAGCGATAGGCGAACTAGATTTCGTCTCGCACATGGTGGAGCTCCTAAAATCAATTATCTTTTTTATGTCAGTAAACCATGGCTGCTCATTTTGGAGAATTGACGCCACAGCACAACTCATTTTCGAGGCGACCGTCAATTAACTGGCTTTACCCTGGAGTAAGATTTTTAAAAAACTGTTGCACTGGAGAATTTTGAAAGTATTGATTAAGAATAGATTAGATTGATTAGGCCATTTTCAATGCTAGAAAATTCCCAATCGAAACATATACTTACAGTGACATGGGCAGTGGACAATGTAGACTCTATCCCGGAATTTGGGGATGCTATCCCCCATTGTGGCACATTCTATCCCCCCACATGCCCATCCTGTCCCCCCTCCCTGCAGACTCTATCCCCTGAACATGAGTGGATATTGGCCGCGCTTTTGAAGGTGCTTTTTCTGAGCAACAGTTGGTGTGCGTTCTATTGTCACCAGTCCACCGGGGGATATTTCGCTACGGAAATATTGCCCACAATCGTTATGCGCCTTCTCAAGCAATTGAAGCGCTGGCTCAAGGGTCGCAGTACGCCAGCACCTTAAGGCCCGTTCCTTCGCCATCTCCGTCTTCGCCGAAGCGCCGGTCTTGCTCCCACAAAGAGAGTGAAGAGTATCAACGTTATGAGGGTATGGACGCGCATGTGTCGAGTAGTACCCGTGAAGCCACTGAGCCAGCGGATACCCCTGCAAGCTACGTCGAATTATCCAATCCACGCCTGTATAGGCGTCGCGGCTGAACAATACCCGCATGCGAGGATTAAGGGTCACCATGTACTGTCCATTGCTATCATCTAAAAGGACCTCATTGATGAGCGACCCGATGTAAGTGTACGGGCCCTGCTGAAGCTCAACATTTGCACCAGCTAGCCGCGTGACAACGCTCTTGAGCCACTTGCGATCGCCCTTCCCAAGACTACCGCCATTTTCTCCGCCACGCCCGATTAGCCGGAGGAATTGTCTGGCGCCAAACCGAATCGGTTGAACTAAGTCGGCATTCCGCGATAAGTGCAGGATCCCTTCCCACACATCCAGATCGGATTGATCGAGCTGCATCCCGGAATACCGTATTACGACCCCCTCAACCGAGGCGATCAGTTCCCGATCCAGACGAGCACGCTTACAACGGCCAATTGCACCGAACAAGGCGGAGCGTAGAACTCCGTTGGGAACGCCACGCACAGTCTCTGGCCATGGAGGCATGCGAGAGCCTGCGGCAAGTGCGCGCTCTGTAAGTCGTTTGGAAAGATCCTCGAGCAGCATGACTATGCCCCCCGGGCCCGGCGCGTCGAAGAGGCGCCTGCTGGCCGTGCAGTGCTAGCCGCTGTAGTGGTCTGCTCAGTTTTCCGAGGGCGGCCCCGTTTCGGCGTATCCAATGGCAACGCCGGCGCTGGAGGGGGGGATAGAACATGCTTTGCGAGCCAACATTCAACATCTTCCGTGCGCCATAAAAGGCGTTTCGTTCCCGGAAGCCGGCATATCGGCGGCAGTGCTTGAGGGTTACGCGTTACATCGCTACGGATGCTCGCGACAGATTTGTGAAGGCAAGCGGATAACTGCTCAACAGAAAGTAAGGTTTGCATGGCAAGACGCCTCCGAACCCGACCGGTAAGAAACCGTCGGAGTCGAATGAGTCTGCGGGGCTGCACGCTTTCCAGTTGGAACGAGAACATTACGCCAGAGGCAGCTCGACCAACTTTGCTACGGAAAACCTACAGCGGGGTTGTCCCCCTCATGTAGCCGTTCTCCTGGAAGCCTCACACTTTGACTCCGGCCTCATTCTGACCGGCCGTGAGCCTCTCGCAGGCGATTGCCTAGGGCATCCTTTCCTATCCATCCCCATTCCGCTTTAGAAGATGAACCGCTGAACGATACGTGGCCCTCGCTTCGTGGCGACAGGGCAGCGGGCTACACTACCTGGTCGCTTTGCTTTTGTCTCGGGGCCGTTCACACGCTCTCAGCACGGTACAGAAATCATAACGTATTTTGTAAAACAACAGTGCACATGGCAGCTCAGATAGGCAAATTGACGCGTGCCCATGCCTTCGCTTGCTGTAGTTTGCAATGCGATGCAGTGTGTCGAGCGTGGTAGAAATTAGGGAAGAGAAACCTGGCACAAGTTTGGCACAGTCAGTGTGCCAAAAAGTGCATCAAATTGCTAAACACTGCAGCATATTGCAGCGCATAACTTATTGATTGGAAGGGAAAAAATGGTGCGGCTGGCTGGGATCGAACCAGCGACCCTTGGCTTCGGAGGCCAATACTCTATCCACTGAGCTACAGCCGCACGAGAGAGAACCGAAGGATACCGGCTTTCCCCGCGCACGTCTATCAAAACCACAACTTTTCTATCCCGACAGTTGCAGGGCCCGTTTGACGCCCGTACCGTGGGACAAAATGCCCCGGAAGGCGTCTCTTTCCTGCACATCAATTACATTCCAACATGATTCTTTTGAGTCTATAATCATTTGCTTTTCGGCGAGAAGTCTGCCATCCCTGATGTCATAAGATCAACACTGGCCCCCGGCTCAGAAACTTGTACTAAGGAAACCATGAGCGACGCACATCACGACCACGAATCCGCCATCCGTACTCCCAAGCAGCTGGCTGCTGCTGTCATCGGTTTTTTCCTCGTTACCGTTCTCGGCATTATTTTGCTGGTGCAATACGTCACGCAGGAAAAACTGGGGGGTGCCGGCTCGAATGCCCTGACGGCGGAAGCGACGGCGGTCCGCCTGAAGCCGGTCGCGGACGAAGGCTTTACGCTGAAGGACGCCAACGCGCCGAAAGTGCTGCAGACGGGGGAAGCGATTTATACGTCGACCTGCGTGGCCTGCCACGGCGCCGGCGTGGCCGGTGCACCGAAGACGGGTGATGCCGGTGCCTGGGGCGCCCGCCTCGCGCAGGGCTACGATACCGTCGTCAAGCATGCCATCGAAGGCATCCGCGCCATGCCGGCCAAGGGCGGCAATCCGGACCTGGACGATATCGAAGTGGCGCGCGCCGTCGTCTTCATGAGCAACCAGTCGGGCGCCAAGTTCAAGGAGCCGGAAGTGCCGGCACCGGCCGCCGCACCGGCCGCTGAAGGCGCCGCGCCGGCCGAGGCACCTGCCGCGGCGGAGCCGCCGAAGGCCTGACGCGTTGGCAGTCAAGGAGAAACCGCTCGCTGGAGCGGTTTTTTTTCGCCCGCGTCGGCCGCGACACCGGCGCCGCAATGAAAAAGGCCGCCCGAAGGCGGCCCAGCAAGATACGGCGAACACGGCAAAACAGCACGGCAAGCGCGAACGCCTGCCGGATGTCCATTACCCGTTCATCACCAGATGATCACGCGGTCCTTCGGTGCCAGGAACATCTTGTCGCCATCCTTGACCTTGAAGGCGTCGTAGAAGCCCGGCTGGTTGCGCATGGTGCCGTTCGCGCGGAACTGGCCCGGCGAGTGCGGGTCGGTCTTGATCTGCTGGATCAGGGCCGGCTCGCGCATCTTCATGCGCCACACCTGCGACCAGCCCATGTAGAAGCGCTGGTCGCCCGTCAGGCCGTCGATGACGGGCGCTTTCTTGCCCTTCAGCGACAGCTTGTAGGCTTTATACGCCACGGCCAGGCCGGAGTTGTCGCCGATGTTCTCGCCCAGGGTCAGCTCGCCGTTGACGTTGTAGCCCGGCAGCGGGCTGTAGGCGCCGTACTGCGCCACCAGCTGGCTGGTCTTGGCCTTGAAGTTCTTGTGGTCGGCCGCGCTCCACCAGTCGCGCAGGTTGCCGTCGCCGTCGTACTGGGCGCCCTGGTCGTCGAAGCCGTGGCTGATCTCGTGGCCGATCACGCCGCCGATGGCGCCGTAGTTGACCGCGTCGTCGGCCTTCGGATCGAAGAACGGCGGCTGCAGGATCGACGCCGGGAACACGATCTCGTTCATTTCGGGGTTATAGTAGGCGTTCACCGTCTGCGGCGTCATCAGCCACTCGTCGCGGTCGATCGGTTTACCCAGCTTGTTCAACTCCTTGTTGTAGTTGAACTCGGTGGCGCGCTGCACATTGCCCAGCAGGTCGTCGCGCTTGACCGTCAGCTTGGAGTAGTCCAGCCACTTGGTCGGATAGCCGATCTTCGTGGTGAACTTGGCCAGCTTGGTTTGCGCTTCCTTCTTCGTGGCCGGGGTCATCCAGTCCAGCGTGTTGATGCTTTGCTTGAAGGCCACCAGCAGGTTGTTGACGAGCTTTTCCATGCGCGCCTTGTACTCCGGCGGGAAATGCTGCGACACGTAGACCTTGCCGATGCTCTCGCCCAGCGCGCCTTCGGTGGCGCTGACGGCGCGCTTCCAGCGCGGACGGTTCTCCGTCACGCCCGACAGCACGGTGCCGTAGAACTCGAAGTTGGTGTCGACGAACTGCTTCGACAGGTAAGGCGCCGCTTCACGCACCACGTGCCACTGGGCGTAGGATTTCAGCGTCTCCAGCGGGGTGGCGGTGAGCAGCTTGTCCAGCGCCTGGAAGTAGGTCGGCTGGCTGACGATCACGTAGCTGACCTTGCCCTGCACGCCCGTGGCGGCCAGGTAGGCGTTCCAGTCGAAGCCCGGCATCAGTTCGCCGACCTTGGCGATATCGTACTTGTTGTAGGCCTTGACGGGGTCGCGCAGTTCGACCTTGCTCCACTGGATCTTGGCCAGTTCCGTCTCGAACGCCACGATGGCTTTCGCATTGGCGGCCGCCTTCGCGTCGCCGGCCAGGGTCAGCATCTTGGTGACGTGGGTTTCGTACTTCGCCAGCGCGTCGGCCAGCTTGGCGTCGTCCTTTTTCAGGTAGTAGTCGCGGTCCGGCAGGCCCAGGCCGTCCTGGAAGAAGTCGGCCACGTACTTGGTCGAATCCTTGTTGTCCTGATGGATGCCGAAGCCCAGCGGCGCCGTCACGCCGTGGCGGTTGAAGTCCGCGATCAGCTGCGGCAGGGCCTTCTTGTCGCCGATGGCGGCGATCTTGGCCAGGTGGTCCTTGATGGGCGCGATGCCCAGCTGCTCGACGCGGGCTTCATCCATGAAGCTGGCGTAGAAGTCGCCGATGCGCTGCTGGTCCGCATCGCCCTTGCCGGCATTGGCAGCGGCGTTCTCGATGATGGCACGCAGCTGCGGCTGGATATCCTCGCGCAGCTTGGCGAACGAGCCCCAGCTGGACTTGTCCGCCGGGATCTCGGTGGTGGCCAGCCATTTGCCGTTGGTATGAACGAAGAAGTCATCCTGGGCGCGCACGGATGGGTCGACATACTCGATAGCGATGCCGGAAGACAGCTTGCTGGACGAGGCTTTGTCGGCCGCGCCGGCAAAGCCGCAGACGCCGGCCAACAGGCTCAGCGTTAATGCACTTAACAGGTGTCGTTTCAAGATATTTCCCTCTTATATATGACAGTGGTGTTACCGGTCGTTGCCGGCCACCGACAATAGCATATGGCCTCCTGGCCGCATAACAAAAAGGCCACGGATGTGGCCTTTTTGACGCGACATTCCGGCCGCCTTCGCCTCCGGATTTAGCCGGTGCGCATCACCAGATGCGCTTCACCAGATGATCACGCGCTGCGCCGGTGCCACGTACAGCTTGTCGCCTTCCTTCACGCCGAAGGCTTCGTAGAAGCCGGGCTGGTTGACGACGGTGCCGTTGGCGCGGAACTGGCCGGGCGAATGCGGATCGGTCTTGACCTGCACGATCTGCTGCGCCTCGCGCATCTTCGAGCGCCACACCTGGCCGAAGCCCATGTAGAAGCGCTGCTCGCCCGTCAGCTGGTCGATCACCGGCGCCGGCTGGCCATTGAGCGACAGTTTATAAGCCTTGTACGCAATGGCAAGGCCGGAATTGTCGGCGATGTTTTCGCCCAGGGTCAGGCGGCCGTTGACGTTATAGCCCGGCAGCGGGCTGTAGGCGTCGTACTGCTTGACCAGCGCATCGGTCTTGGCCTTGAAGTTGGCGCGGTCCTGCGCCGTCCACCAGTCGCGCAGGTTGCCGTCGCCGTCGGACTGGCTGCCCGAGTCGTCGAAGCCGTGGCTGATCTCGTGGCCGATGACGGCGCCGATGGCGCCATAGTTGACGGCATCGTCGGCGCGCGCGTCGAAGAACGGCGGCTGCAGGATGGCGGCCGGGAAGACGATCTCGTTGGCCGTCGAGCGGTAGTAGGCGTTGACCGTCTGCGGCGTCATGCCCCATTCGGTGCGGTCGATCGGCTGGCCCAGCTTGTCCAGGTTGCGCTGGTAGTCGAACTCGGACGCGCGGCGTAGATTGCCCATCAAATCGCCGCCGTTCACCTTCAGCTTCGTGTAGTCGCGCCACTTGTCCGGGTAGCCGATCTTCGGCGTGAACTTGGCCAGCTTGGCCTGCGCTTCCTTCTTCGTTTCAGGGCTCATCCAGTCGAGCGTATCGATGCTCTGCTTGTAGGCCAGCAGCAGGTTCTGCACCAGCTTTTCCATGCGCGCCTTGCGCTCGGCCGGGAAGTGTTCGGCCACGTACAGCTGGCCCAGGCCTTCGCCGATAACGCCCTCGACCACGCCGACGCCGCGCTTCCAGCGGGGCGGCTGTTCCGTCACGCCCGTCAGCACCGTGCCGTAGAAGGCGAAGTGGGCATCGGCGAAGGGCTTGGACAGGTAAGGCGAGGCGTCGCGCAGCAGGTGCCACGTGAGGTAGGCCTTCCACGTGGCCAGGTCGGTCTGGCCCACCAGCTTGTCGAAGCCCTGCAGGTAACTCGGCTGCATGACGATGACGTAGTCGGTCTTGCTGGCGATGCCCGATGCGGCCAGCGCGGCCTTCCAGTCATAGCCCGGCGCCAGTTCGCCCAGCTTGGCGATATCGATCTTGTTGTAACGCTTGACGGGGTCGCGGTTCTCGACCTTGGTCCACTGAACCTCGGCCAGCGCCGTTTCCAGCGCGACGATGGCCTTGGCCTGGGCTGGCGCATCCTTGGCACCGGCCAAGGTCAGGATCTTCGCCACGTGCAGCTCGTATTTCGCCAGCGCGTCGGCCAGCTTGGCGTCGTCTTTCTTCAGGTAGTAGTCGCGGTCCGGCAGACCCAGGCCGCTTTGCGCCATATAGGCCGCGTAGCGGGTCGAGTCGCGTGCATCCTGCGACACGCGCACGGCGTACGGCGTGGGTGCGCCGATGCGGGTCAGGTGCGCGATCAGGCCGGGCAGGGCCTTCTTGTCCTTGACGGCGGCGATGCGGGCCAGTTCGCCCGCCAGCGGACGCACGCCCAGCTGGTTCAGCTTCGCCTCGTCCATGTAGCTGGTGTACAGGTCGGCGATCTTCTGCTCGTCGCCCTTCAGCCCCTTCTTGTGCTGGCGCTGCTCGATGATCTCGCGCAGCTGCGGCAGCGTGTCGTCGCGCAGCTTGGCGAACGAGCCCCAGCTCGACTTGTCGGCCGGGATCTCGGCCGTCTTCAGCCACTTGCCGTTCAGGTGGACGAAGAAATCGTCCTGCGGCCGTACGCTGGCGTCGATGTACTGGGTGTCGATGCCGGAGATGGGCGTGCTGTCGGCGTGGGCGCCGGTGGCGAAGGCCGCCAGTAGGGAGAGGGAAAGAAGGTGTCGTTTCACGGTGCCGCTTTCGATATCAGGGCGGAGCGGGACCTTGTAAGTCCCGTCCCGGCTTTATTGGGTTGAGCGATGTCTCCCCCAATTGTAAGCGCCCCGCCCGGCCCCTGCCCCGGTGGCCGGGCGATTTTTACTTTTCGATACTTCAGCGGCCGACGCCGGTGCCGACGCCGGTGCCGATATTGATGCCGCCAGCGCCACCGCCCATGCCGATCCCGCCCTTGTGTCCGCCGCGCCCTTCGCCGCCGCCGTCGCCCCGCGGCGGTCCCTCCCCGCGTCCGCCGCCGCCCGGGCCTTCCGCCTTGCGCTGCAGCTGCTCGGCCAGGAAAGTGGCCACGGCCTGGCGCTGGCCCTCGTCGAGGGCGTCGTTCACCGTCAGCCACCATTCGCGCAGCTGCCGGTTTTCGCCCGCCACCAGGCCGTCCTCCCGGTCCAGCGCGCCGGTCAGCTCGCGCAGTTCGACGTTCCTGCCCTGCAGCGCCGCCAGGCCCTGGGCCTGCATGCGCTCCTGGCGCGACTGGCGCTCGCGCAGCAAGGTACGGGTGCGGCTTTCGGTCTGGCCCCACAAGGTGGCCTGGTTGGTGTTCAGCTTCAGCGACTGCTTCAGGTCCGGCGCCATCATCATCAGGTCCGGCGCGCGCCAGTCCATCACGGGGGTGGCCACGGCCGGGCCGGCAGTGGCGGCGCACAGCGCCAGCACGCCGAGCGCTTGTTTCCATTGTTGTTTCATGAATGCTCCGCACAAAAAAAAGCCTGCGCGGGGAGCGCAGGCAAAAACCACTTCAGGGTAGAGAGAAATACGGGCTCAGTGTAGGACGCGCCGGGAGGCCATTCCGCTCTTCTTACATTTACTTACTCTCATTAACGCAAGCCCTACATCCGGCAAAAAAGGCCTGGCAAAAGAGCAACTTGGCAATCGCACAAGGGCTGATGTAAAGCGACGCAAATTAAGGTTCAGCCAGCGCAACGGCGGGATTTCGGGTTTATACTCGATCGCATGGCGGCCCCGTGGCCGCCGCTGCATCCGAGGGTGAAACATGGGCAAGAAACTGAACAATTCCGGGCTGGTCGCCCTGGGTGTCGTGGCCGGCGTGGCAGTGTCCCTGCAGTTTTCCGCGATGGCGCAACGTGCCGAACCGGCCCTGCCGCTGGAAGAACTGCGCCAGCTGGCCGATGTCTATGGCCTCATCAAATCCGATTACGTCGAGCAGGTCGAGGACCGCAAGCTGCTGACCGAAGCCATCTCCGGCATGGTCGCCTCGCTCGACCCCCATTCCGCCTACCTGGACAAGAAAGCCTACGCCGAGCTGCGCGAGGGCTCGCAGGGCAAGTTCGTCGGCCTGGGCATCGAGATCGCCCAGGGCGACGACGGCTATATCAAGATCGTCGCCCCCATCGAGGATTCGCCGGCCTACCGCGCCGGCATCAAGGCGGGCGACCTGATCACCCGCCTTGATGCCACGCCCCTGAAAGGGCTGTCGCTGGACGAATCGGTCAAGAAGATGCGCGGCGAGCCGCACAGCAAGGTCACCCTGACGGTGCTGCGCAAGGACGAGCCGCAACCCCTCACCTTCAGCCTGGTGCGCGAGGAAATCCACCAGAAAAGCGTCAAGGGCAAGATCGTCGAGCCGGGCTACGGCTGGCTGCGCGTG
Source organism: Pseudoduganella buxea (assembly GCF_009720835.1). GTDB lineage: Bacteria > Pseudomonadota > Gammaproteobacteria > Burkholderiales > Burkholderiaceae_D > Rugamonas > Rugamonas buxea. Next base: position 153,690 of record NZ_WNKZ01000002.1, on the reverse strand, counting down.
GCGCAGTTCCAGGAGCCCACGGTGGACGACCTGGCGGCCAAAATCACCGAGCTGTATCGGCAGGACCCGAACCTGAAAGGCCTCGTGCTGGATCTGCGCAACGACCCCGGTGGCGTGCTGCAAGGCGCCATCGGCGTGGCCGCCGCCTTCCTGCCGAAGGATACGCCGGTGGTGTCGACCAATGGCCAGCTGCCCGATTCGAAGCAGATCTACTATGCGCGCGCGGAGTACTACTCGCTGCGCAGCGATACCGACGGGCTGGCGCGGCTGCCCGAGGCGGTCAAGCGGGTGCCGCTGGCGGTGCTGGTCAATACGGGATCGGCTTCCGCTTCCGAGATCGTCGCCGGCGCGCTGCAGGACTACAAGCGCGCCACCATCATCGGCAGCCAGACCTTCGGCAAGGGCTCCGTGCAGACCATCCGCCAGCTGACGGCCGATACGGCTCTGAAGCTGACGACGGCGCGCTACTACACGCCGCATGGCCGCTCGATCCAGGCCAAGGGCATCGTGCCGGACCTGGCGGTGGACGAATACGCCGACGGCGACGGCCTGAACGCGCTGCGCATGCGCGAGGCGGACCTGGAAAAGCACCTGGCCAACGACCGCGAGGAAGAAGCGGGCAAGGGCAAGCGCGACGAGCTGGAAGAGCAGATGCGCATCCTGGCGCTGGAAAAGAAACGCCAGCCCCTCGAATACGGCACGGTGGATGACTTCCAGCTGCGCCAGGCGCTGAACCACCTGAAGGGCCTGCCCGTGCAGACGGCCAAGCCGGAATCGAAACTGGTGCAGGCCGCCGCTGCGGCCAGACACAAGTGAAAAAGGGCAGTGCCGCACCTGGACGGCGCCCGCGAAGGCGCCGTTGTCACGATCAGGGTTTCGCCGCCGTCTCTTGAGGTAAAATCGCCGGCAATATGGAACCCTATGTTCCGCAAAGGCCGTGTCGACCGGCCCACGCACCCGGTCTTGCCGTGCGTGGGCAGTGGTCGCGCGGCCTTTCCTGCCTCTTAACGAATACGAAAGTTTAACAATGAAACAAGCCGTCATCAGCGCAACCGGGCTGTACACCCCTCCCCATTCGATATCGAACGAAGAACTGGTCGAAAGCTTCAACGCCTACGTCGAGCTGTTCAACGCGGAGAACGCGGCGGCCATCGAGGCGGGCACGGTGACGGCGCTGGAGCCGTCCAGCGCGGCCTTCATTGAAAAGGCGTCGGGCATCAAGTCGCGCCACGTGATGAACAAGGAAGGCGTGCTCGATCCGCGCCGCATGGCGCCGCACCTGCCGGAGCGCGCCAACGACGAGCTGTCGGTGCAGGCCGAGATGTGCGTGGCCGCGGCCCAGGAAGCGCTGGCACGCGCCGGCCGCACCGCCGCCGATATCGACATGGTGCTGGTGGCCTGCTCGAACATGCAGCGCGCCTACCCGGCCATGGCCGTCGAGGTGCAGCAGGCACTGGGCATCGAAGGCTTCGGCTTCGACATGAACGTGGCCTGCTCGTCGGCCACCTTCGGCATCCAGACGGCGGCGACCGCCGTGCAGACGGGCCAGGCCCGCGCCGTGCTCGTGCTGAACCCGGAAATCACCAGCGGCCACCTGGACTACCGCGACCGCGACAGCCACTTCATCTTCGGCGACGCCTGCACGGCCATCATCGTCGAGGCGGCCGATACGGCCGTGTCGAAGCACCAGTTCGCGATCCTGGACATGAAGCTGAAAACCTCGTTCTCGAACAATATCCGCAACAACTTCGGCTTCCTGAACCGGGGCGACGAAGCGGGCGTGGGCCAGCCGGACAAGCTGTTCAAGCAGCAGGGCCGCAAGGTCTTCAAGGATGTCTGCCCGATGGCGGCCGAGATGATCAAGAACGCCATCGCCAACGCCGGCCTGGACGTGTCGCAGGTCAGCCGCTACTGGCTGCACCAGGCCAACTTGAGCATGAACCAACTGATCGTGCGCATGATCCTGGGCCGCGACGCCACGCCGGAAGAAGCGCCGGTCATCCTGGACACCTATGCCAACACCTCGTCGGCCGGTTCCATCATCGCCTTCCACAAGCACCAGGACGACCTGCCGCAGGGCGCCTACGGCGTCATCTGCTCGTTCGGCGCCGGCTATTCGATCGGCAGCGTGGTCGTCAAGAAGCTGTAAGGCCCTTCCTCCGGGGCGTTTTTCTTATCGGTTTATACTCGGGGTATCGCCCTGGACGGCAATCGCCGTCCAGCAACCCCACCGGAAGGAACCCGCCCTGCATGCATCATGACGTCAGCCTGATCACCACCATCGCCGCCGCCCTCGGGTTCGGCCTCGTCTTCGGCTTTCTCGCCACCCGTCTGAAGCTGCCGGCCCTGGTCGGCTATCTCGCCGCCGGCATCCTGCTCGGCCCCACCACACCAGGCTTCGTCGCCGATGCCCACCTGGCCGGCCAACTGGCCGAAATCGGCGTCATGCTGATGATGTTCGGCGTCGGCCTGCACTTCTCGCTGGACGATCTGTGGGAAGTGCGCAAGGTCGCGCTGCCCGGCGCCATCCTGCAGATCGGCGCCGCCACGGCGATGGGCATGGGCCTGGCGCACTGGTGGGGCTGGAGCATCGGCGGCGGCCTCGTGTTCGGCCTGGCGCTGTCCGTGGCCAGTACCGTCGTGCTGCTGCGCGCATTGGAAGAACGGGGCATCCTCGATTCCTTCAACGGCCGCATCGCCGTCGGCTGGCTTGTCGTCGAGGATCTCGTCACGGTGCTGGTGCTGGTGCTGCTGCCGGCCTTGGCACCCTCGCTGGGCGGCGACGCCACCGGCGCCGATCCCGAGGCCAGCCTGTGGAAGACCTTGGCCATCACGCTGGGCCAGGTCGCCCTGTTCGTCGGCTTCATGCTGGTGGTGGGCAGGAAGCTGTTTCCGTGGATTTTGTGGCAAGTGGCGGCGACGCGCTCGCGCGAGCTGTTCACCCTGTGCGTCATCGCGGCGGCCGTCGGCATCGCCTACGCCTCCACCCAGCTGTTCGGTATTTCCTTCGCGCTGGGCGCCTTCTTCGCCGGCATGGTGCTGCGCGAATCGGAACTGGCCCATCGCGCGGCCCAGGAATCGCTGCCGCTTCGCGACGCCTTTGCGGTGCTGTTCTTCGTCTCCGTCGGCATGCTGTTCGAGCCGTCCATCCTCGTCGAGCAGCCGCTGCGCGTCATCGCCGTGCTGGCCATTATCGTGTTCGGCAAATCGCTGGCGGCCTTCCTGCTGGTGGTGCTGCTGCGCTATCCCGTCAAATCGGCCCTGATGGTGTCGGCCAGCCTGGCACAGATCGGCGAATTCTCCTTCATCCTGGCGGCGCTGGGCATCGGCCTGAAACTGATGCCGCCCGAAGGCCAGAGCCTGATCCTGGCCGGCGCCATCCTGTCGATCACATTGAACCCGCTGATCTTCGCGGCCATCGGTCCGCTCGAGCGCTGGCTCAGTCGCAACCCGTCGCTGGCGGCGAAGTTCGAGCGCCCGGCCGACCCGCTGGCCGAGCTGCCGATGTCGACGGCGCACACGAAGCTGGCCGGCCAGGTGGTGCTGGTGGGCTACGGCCGCGTGGGCAAGCGCATCGCCCAGACCCTGAACGAGCACGGCATCCACTACGTCGTGGCGGAGCAGAACCGCGAGAAGGTCGACCAGCTGCGCCGCGACGGCGTGGCCGCCGTGGCAGGCAACGCGGGCGAAGCGGCCGTGCTGATCCAGGCGCACATCACGAAGGCACGCATGCTCGTCATCGCCACGCCCGACACCTTCCACGTACGCAGCATGGCCGACATCGCCCGCACCTTGAACCCGGACATCCGCATCGTCGTGCGCACCCACAACGACGAAGAAGCCGAGCTGCTGCGCAAGGAACGGGTCGGCAAAGTCCTCGTCGGCGAAGAAGAACTCGCGAATGGCATGACGGATTATGTGCTGGAAACGTTCAAGGAACCCTACCAGGGCAACGGCCACTGAACCCGCGAGCCGCTAACGGCTCAGTTCGTGTCTAGTTTGGGGTCAGACCCCGACAAAGACACGGGCTCATCCACCATCTGCAGTTCAGCTCGTGTCCATGTCGGGGTCTGACCCCACGGTGGACACAGGCTCAGCAGTTGCGGAGGGCTCTACAGCCGCGCGGCCAGCTCGGCGCCTTCGCGGATGGCGCGCTTGGCGTCGAGCTCGGCTGCAAGGGCGGCGCCGCCGATCTTGTGGTAGCGCGGGCCGCCCGTATTTGCCGCCGTGTCGCTCTCGGCCGGCATCAGTTCCGTCAGGCTGTCCTGGCCGGCGCAGATGATGACGTTGTCCACGGCCAGCAGACGTGCTTCGCCGTTCACTTCGATGTGCAGGCCTGCATCGTCGATCTTCTTGTACTGCACCCCCGCCAGCATGACGACGCCGTTGCGCGCCAGCACGGCGCGGTGGACCCAGCCGGACGTCTTGCCCAGGCCGGCACCCGGCTTGGTGGTCTTGCGCTGCAGCAGGTACAGCTGGCGCACGGGCGCCGGGGCGGCCGGCGGAACCAGGCCGCCGCCCGTGCTGGCGTGCAGGTCGACGCCCCACTCCGCCGTCCACTGGTCCAGCGGCAGCGGCAGCGGGTGGTGGCTGTCGTGCAGCAGGTATTCGCCGACATCGAAACCGATGCCGCCGGCGCCGATGATGGCCACGCGCGCGCCCACCGGCTTCTTGTGCTGCAGCACGTCGAGGTAGCTGAGCACCTTCGGATGGTCGATACCGTCGATAGCTGGCATGCGCACGCGGATGCCCGTGGCGACGACGACGTCGTCGAAACCGGCCAGATCGGTGCGCGCCACGCGCCGGCCCAGCCGGACATCGACGCCCGTCAATGCCAGGCGACGGGTGAAGTAGCGGATGGTTTCCGCAAATTCCTCCTTGCCGGGAATCTGCATGGCCACCTTGAACTGGCCGCCGACGCTGTCGGCGCTGTCGAACAGGGTGACGTCATGGCCGCATTCGGCGGCCACCGTCGCCGCCGACAGGCCCGCCGGCCCGGCGCCCACCACGGCCACGCGGCGCCGCACCGGTGCCTTGCGGTACACCAGCTCCGTTTCATGGCAGGCGCGCGGGTTGACGAGGCACGTCGCGCGCTTGTTCGAGAAGGTGTGGTCCAGGCAGGCCTGGTTGCAGGCGATGCAGGTGTTGATCTCGTCGGCCCGGCCCGTCGCGGCCTTGTTGACGAATTCCGGATCGGCCAGGAAGGGCCGCGCCATCGACACCATGTCGGCGTCGCCGCGGGCGATGATGTCCTCCGCCTCGGCCGGCATGTTGATGCGGTTCGACGCGACGACGGGAATGCCCACCTCGCGCCGCAGGCGCCCGGCCACCTGGGCAAAGGCGCCGCGCGGCACCGAGGTGACGATGGTGGGCACGCGCGCTTCGTGCCAGCCGATGCCCGTGTTCAGGATCGTCACGCCGGCCTGCTCCAGCGCGCGCGCCACCGTCACCACTTCTTCCCAGGTATTGCCGCCTTCGACCAGGTCCAGCAGCGAATGGCGGTACATGATGATGAAATCGGCGCCGACGGCCGCGCGCACGCGACGCACGATCTCGACGGGCAGCCGCATGCGGTTCTCGATGGCGCCGCCCCAGCGGTCGGTGCGCAGGTTGGTGCGCGCGCACAGGAACTGGTTCAGCAGGTAGCCTTCGCTGCCCATTACTTCGATGCCGTCGTAGCCGGCCTTGCGCGCCAGCCGCGCGCAGCGCACGTAGGCGCGGATGGTGGCCTCGATGCCGCTGTCGGTCAGGGCCTTCGGCTTGAACGGCGAGATGGGCGACTTTTTCGCCGACGCCGACACGACGAAAGGCTGGTAGCCATAGCGGCCCGCGTGCAGGATCTGCAGCAGGATCTTGCCGCCTTCCTCGTGCACGGCGCGCGTGACCTTGCGGTGGTTGAACACGTCGCCGGCGAAATTGAGGGTGCCGCCGAAAGGCAGCAGCCAGCCTTGCCGGTTCGGCGAGATGCCGCCGGTGACGATCAGGCCGACGCCGCCCCGCGCCCGCTCGCGGTAGAACGCGGCCAGCTTGTCGTAGTGCCAGAAGCGGTCTTCCAGGCCGGTGTGCATGGACCCCATGACAACGCGGTTGCGCAGGGTGGTGAAGCCGAGATCGAGGGGGGCGAGGAGATGCTGGTATTGAGTCATGGATTGGGTGGCCGGGGTTTGTGCGCTGCCTAACGGTGAAAACGTGCCGCGCTTGTATTCTCCCACCAGTTACCTTACGCTGGAAGAATGAAAAGATTCCTGCTGTTATTTCTGCTCGGTTGCGCAACACCGGCGCTGGCCCTTGCGCAAGGGCACCGCACCGACTTGCCCAAGCTGCAGGTATCAGTCAAGCGGGTGACGCAGGATGCCTTGCAGATGTTCGAAGTCGATGCCACCGGCACCGTGCAGGCGTCCCTGCCGACGGTGTGGCGCATCCTGACGGGCTACGACCGCATGGAGGAATTCGTGCCGGACCTGGTGTCGTGCCGGGTACTGTCGCGCAACGGCAATGAAGTCATCATCGAGCAGTTCGGCACCGCGCGCTTCCTGTTCATGTCACGCTCGATTCACCTGATCGTGCGCGCCACCGAGCAGCCCATGTCGTCGATCGACATCGACCTGATCTCGGGCGACATGAAGCACTACGAATCGCGCTGGGAGCTGGTGCCCGTGCCGGAAACGGGCGGCACCAAGGTGCTCTACACGGGCCGCATGATGCCGAACTTTTATGTTCCCGGCATTCTTGGCACGAACATCATCCGCGGCGACATCGAACGCATGATGGGCGCCGTGCTGGCGCGGCTGGACAGGGGCACGGCCCCGAAGGGCACGCCGGCGCCGTCCTCGGAGCTGGCGCGCAACCACGTCATGGGCGCCATCGCGCCCTGATGGTCAGCCCGGGCGGTAATCCGGGCCGCGCACTTCGGCAAATTGTTCCAGGCTGCCGATGCGGATCACCACGGGATTCATGCTGGACTGGCTGTGCATGGCGCGCCAGGCGAACTTCCATTCCTTTTCGACCGCATCCTGCGCACCCATCGTGAAGGCGGCGCCCAGGGCTGCGCGGGCGCCGTATTCGACGGCCCCGTCGATGCCGGCCCAGTTGGGCAGGGTGCGCTGCACGGCGCGGTGCACGCGCTCGCCGAATTCCTCGGTGTTGTGGATGACCAGGCAGCTGTCGGCGCCAAAGTGCTCGAACAGGTCGCGGCTCCAGGCCTGCGAGAACGACAGCGTCAGGAAGCCACTGTCCGGACGCAGCACGAAGTGGCCCTGGGTCAGTGCCAGTTCCAGTTCGCTGCGGGGACCATAGCGGTGCAAGGTGGGGGGACGTTGGTAATCGTGCATAAAACTATTCGCTGTTGAGTTTGTGCGCGCGGCGCACGTGGCGCTGGGCGCGCATGGCTGCCGAGGCGATGAAGATCTCGCGCAGCAGGAAGCCGAAGCTGAAAATCAGGCTGAAGACGGCGCCGACGAACAGGCCGGCGATGTACTTGTCCAGCGTGACGTTGGTGGTGTCGCCGATGAACAGCAGGGCGATGACGAGGCAGACGCACAGGCCGCAGGCGGTCGACAGCGTGATGGCGTAGTTGATCAGGTGCGAGCGCCGGTACAGCACATCGAGCTCGTTCAGGTAATTGTCGCTGTAGGCGATGTCGAGGCGGTCTTCCAGCACCCGCGAGCGGTCGATGATGCGGGCCAGCCGGTTGATCAGGACCATCAGGTTGGTACACACGCCGGTCAGCAGGAAGACCGGTGCGATGGCCAGTTGAATGATATGGCCGATGTCGCCCAGCTGAATATTCATCACGTCGTTATTAAAATGTGTCGTCCAGGTCGCAGTGTAGCAGGCCGGCCGGGCCGGCCGGGATTCCTGCGCCTGCGGTGCAGTGGGTCAGTCAGTCAAAGCGGCCCAGGCGGCGGAACTGCTCGGTGGCGTTGACCAGCTCGCGGCTGATGCCGGCCTCCATGGCGGCGTGGCCGGCGTCCGGCACCATCGCCACCTTCGAGCCGGGCCAGCGCTTGTGCAGGCGCCAGGCCGTGAACGGCGGGCAGATGACGTCATAGCGGCCCTGCACGATCACCACGGGCAGGTGGGCGATGCGGTCGACGTCGCGCAGCAGCTGGTCTTCCTCGAAGAAGCCCAGGTTGGCCATGTAGTGCGCTTCCAGCCGCCCCAGCCCCAGGTCGACCGTGTCGCAGGACGGCTCGTCCGGCTGCGGCAGCAGGAACACGCGGCGGCCCTCGAAGCGGCTCCACGCGCGCACGGCCGGCCAGTACACTTCCGGGTCCGGGTCCATGATGCGCCGGTAGTAGGCCTGCAGCAGGTTGTCCCGCTCCTCGAAGGGAATGGCGGCGGCGAATTCCTCGTGGATCTCCGGGTGGAACCACTGGGCGCCATCCATGAACCAGTCGATTTCCAGCGCCGTGCACAGGAAGATGCCGCGCAGGATGAAGCCCAGGCACGCTTCCGGGTGGGCCTGGCCGTACGCCAGCGCCAGGGTCGAGCCCCACGAACCGCCGAACACCAGCCATTGCTGAACGTTGAACAGCACGCGCAGCTTCTCGATATCTTCGATCAGCAGCTGCGTCGTGTTGTTGCGCGTCTCGCCCAGCGGCAGCGACTTGCCGGCGCCCCGCTGGTCGAACAGGATCACGCGGTAGTGGCGCGGATCGAAGAAGCGCCGGTGCTGCGGCGAGATGCCGGCGCCCGGGCCGCCGTGCAGGAACAGCACGGGAATGCCCTGCGGGTTGCCCACTTCTTCCCAGTAGATGGTGTGCAGGTCGTCCACCGCCAGCATGCCGGTGCTGGTGGGCGTGGCGGGCGGGAACAGGCTCGGAGGAGAATCGGACATGAGGGACACTCGCGTTGACTGGGAGAGCCGATTGTAACGTCTTTGCCGCCACTTTCAGAAGAAGGTGTTGACGGCGCCCGTGACGCGGTAGGCCTCGTCCACCAGCAGCAGCAAGGGCCACTTGTCGAAGGTGGTGCAGGGATGCGAAATGCCGCAGCCGACCAGGTCGCCGACGGCCAGTTCGCCTGCCGCCGTCTCCGGCAGGCGCAAGTAGGCATGCTGGTCGTTCATCTTCTCGATGCCCCAGCCTTCGTCCAGCGCCACCGGCCGGCCCGGGCCGGGCCGATGCCGCACCAGCGCGCGCGGCAGGCCGATATCGTGCGACGCATCGCGCTTGCCCATGCCGAGGATGGCCAGCGTGGGTTCGGGCCGCGACAGCACCATGCTCCACACTTCCAAGGCCGGCTGCAAGCCGTCGCCGCGCCCTTCGCGGGCATCGAGTTCGCGCGTCAGTTCCAGGTAGTGGCCATGGTCGTTGGTCAGGTAGCAGCCGCTGCGCAGCACGGGCAGCACGGGCCGCGACAGGGCCGGCAGGCCGGCAAAGCCCCGTGCCACCAGGTCGAAATACGCGGAGCCGCCGGCCGACAGCACGATGCGCGGTCCCGTGAACAGGGCTTCGCCGTCGCACTGGCGCACCAGCTCGACCATCTGGCGCAGGAAGGCGTCGACCCGGTCGATATCGGCATCGCGGTCGGCGCTGACGAGCAGCCCTTCATAGCCTTCGATGCCGGCCAGTTGCAGCCCCGGCGCCGACGCAATGGCGCGCGCCACCGCCATCGCTTCGTCAGGCGTGCGGCAGCCGGCGCGCTTGCCCGCCAGGCCCAGCTCCACCAGCAGCGGCAAGGGCCGGCGCAGGCCCGCGGCAGTCACTGCCTCGGCCAGGCGCACCACGCCTTCCAGCGAATCGGCCAGCGCGATCAGCTCGAAGGCGGGGTCGTCGCGCAGCAGGTGCAGCATGGCGCGGATATCGGCCGGCGCCACCAGCTCGTTGGCCAGCAATACGCGGCGCACGCCGAAGCGCGCCGCGACCTGCACCTGCGTGGCGCTGGCCAGGGTGATGCCCCAGGCGCCATTGGCCAGCTGGGCGCCGAACAGCTGCGGGCTCATCGTTGTCTTGCCATGGGGTGCCAGCACGGCGCCATGGCGCTGGCAGAAAGCGCGCATCCAATCCAGGTTATGGCGCAGCACGGCCGTTTTCAGCAGCGCGACGGGAAAGCTGGTGTCGGCGTGCAGCACGTTCCAGCCCTGCAGGCCGATCATGTGCTGGCGCAGCGGCGCCGTCAGCGGCAAGCCCTTGACGCCGGGCGGCAGCAGTTGTTCTTCCAGCGGGGACAGGGCCAGGCCGCCATCGGGCAAAGTCGTCATCGTCGTTCCAGTGTAAAAAACCGGGGACAGTCCCCTGTTCTTCGGCAAGCTTGCCTGGAAACAGGGGACTGTCCCCGGTTTTGCTGCCCGGGATCGGCCGGGCGTCATTCAAGCTTAGGACATGTGCTGGCCGCCGTTGATGGCGATATTCGCACCGGTGACGAAGGCGGCTTCATCGGACGCCAGGTAGGCCACCAGGCCCGCCACCTCGTCCGGCTTGCCCAGGCGGCCCATGGGGATTTGCGGGATGATCTTGGTGTCCAGCACTTCCTGCGGGATTTCCGTGACCATCTTGGTGCCGATATAGCCGGGCGAGATGGTGTTCACCGTCACGCCCTTGCGCGCCACTTCCAGCGCCAGCGCCTTGGTGAAGCCGTGCACGCCGGCCTTGGCGGCCGAGTAGTTGGTCTGGCCGAAGGCGCCCTTCTGTCCGTTGACGGAGGAGATATTGATGATGCGGCCCCAGCCCCGTTCGATCATGCCGTCCGTGACGGGCTTGGTCATGTTGAAGACGGAATCCAGGTTGGTCTTCATGACGGCATCCCAGTTGACCTTGTCCATCTTCTTGAACGTCATGTCGCGCGTGATGCCGGCGTTATTGACCAGCACGTCGACGGGGCCGATGTCCTTTTCGATGGCCGCCACGCAGGCTTGCGCCGAGTCGTAGTCCGACACATCGCAGGGATAGGCGGCGAAGGTGTGACCGGCTTCCTTCATCTGGTCCAGCCAGGCCTGGTACTTCGTGTTGTTGGGGGAATACGTGGTTACTACCTTATAGCCCAGGGCCAGGAGCTTGATGCTGATTGCTTCGCCAAGACCACCCATGCCGCCTGTTACCAATGCAACTCGTGCCATTTGTCATCCCCTCTTAGTTTGCGTACTCGAACAACGGCCGCTCCGCGCTGGAGCGGCCGGTACTGCATGAAGCAAAAAAATCAGTCGCGTTCGACGGCCAGGGCCACGCCCATGCCGCCGCCGATGCACAGCGAGGCCAGGCCTTTCTTGGCATCGCGGCGCACCATTTCGTGCAGCAAGGTGACCAGGATACGGGCGCCGGACGCGCCGATCGGGTGGCCGATGGCAATCGCGCCGCCGTTGACGTTGATCTTGCTCGTGTCCCAGCCCATCTGCTGGTTGACGGCGCAGGCCTGGGCGGCGAAGGCTTCGTTGATTTCCATCAGGTCCAGGTCCTGCGGCGTCCAGCCGGCCTTTTTCAGGGCCAGGCGGCTGGCGTTGACGGGGCCCATGCCCATTTCCGCCGGGTCCAGGCCGGACGAAGCGTAGGACTTGATGCGCGCCAGCGGTTTCAGGCCCAGTTCGCGGGCCTGGGTGGCCGACATCATGACGACGGCGGCGGCGCCGTCGTTGATGCCCGAGGCGTTACCGGCGGTAACGCTACCTTCCTTGTTGAAAGCCGGGCGCAGGCCGGACAGGCTGTCCAGGGTGGTGCCGGCCTTGATGTATTCGTCTGTGTCGAAGGTGATCACGCCCTTCTTCTGCGGAATTTCCAGGGCCAGGATCTCGTCCTTGAACTTGCCTTCCTTCTGCGCCGTTTCCGCCTTCAGCTGCGATTGCAGGGCGAATTCGTCCTGCTGGCTGCGTGAGATGTCATATTTCTTCGCGACATTCTCGGCCGTGATGCCCATGTGGTACTGGTTGTAGACGTCCCACAGGCCGTCGACGATCATCGTGTCGACCAGTTTCGCGTCGCCCATGCGGAAGCCGTCGCGCGAGTTGTTCAGCACGTGCGGCGAGGCGCTCATGTTTTCCTGGCCGCCCGCGATGACGATGCCGGCGTCGCCGCACTTGATCGCCTGCGCCGCCAGGTGCGTGGCCTTCAGGCCGCTGCCGCATACCTTGTTGATGGTGTAGCCGGGGATGGTGTTGGGCAGGCCGGCCTTGATCAGCGCCTGGCGGCCCGGGTTCTGGCCGACACCGGCCGTCAGCACCTGGCCCATGATCACTTCGCTGATCAGGTTCGGGTCGATGCCGGTCTGGCTCAGCAGGCCCTTGATGACGTGTGCGCCCAGGTCCGCTGCCGCGATCTTGGCCAGGGAGCCGCCGAATTTGCCAACCGCGGTGCGGGCTGCGGCAACGATAACTACATCATCCATTTCATTCTCCAGTGCGCTGACCGGTTACGTCAGCAGGGGTTGTCGAAGCGCTACTACAGTTCATTCTATCGAAGTGCGGGACAAGGTTCCAGCAAAGTCATTACCCAGTTCGTTCAAGCTCGTATTCAGGTCGCTCGCCACGCCGGCAACGCGGCGCCCATACGCCTTGGCACGGTCGAGCGCCTGCTGCGAGTGAACCGCGGCAATACCGACGAAATCTTGCGCATCACGGACGAACAACAGCTGGTTCGACGCGGCCGTGGCCGCCGTCAGCTGTTCCCGCGCCAGCTGCAGGTTCAGGTCGATCAGGCTGGCGCTGCCGTCGAACGCCGCGCGCGTCAGGGCATTGGCGCCGGCCAATTGGGTTTCCAGGGCGGTACGGGTGACATACAGAAGCTCTGCGGGCAGCGTGTACATGGCGGTTCCTTAGGGATGCGGCTGAGATAGCGCAAGGGCTTTCATCGTAAATGCCGGTCAGCCAAGGTTGTTTGATCTATATCAAACTCTGTCACGACAGCAACTTGATTCCGTCCAGGGTGGCGGCGCACTGCTCGCGGATGACCTTGACGAAGTCCGCCACATAGGCGCGCCCCTTCAGCGCGGGCGGCACGGAAACGAACAGGTCGCTCCACAGCCCATGTTCGCCGATGGGCTTGGCGATGACGTAGTCGTAGTCGACATAGTTCTTGATGGCCCAGTTCGGCAACGCGGCAACGCCGCGCCGGCTCGCCACCAGCTGCAGGATGGCGACAGTCAACTCGGCCGTGCGGCGCTGGAAATTGATGCCCGCGGGGCGCAGCAGTTCGCGGATCAGGTCGATGCGCTCTTCCGGCACGGGGTAGGTGATCAGGGTTTCGCCTTCGAAGTCGGCCGGCAGCAGGCGTCGCTGGGGGGCCAGCCGGTGCTTCTGCGCCATCACCGTCAGGATCTCGAAGCGGAACAGGGGGAAGGTGGCGTAGCCGGCGCTGTAATCGGAACCGATCACGAGGTCGGCCTGGCCGGCCTTGAGCAGATCGGCCGGCTCGCTGTGAAAGCCCGATACGAGATCGATCTCGACATCGGGCCAGCGCGCGCGGAATTCATCCATCACGGGCATCAGCCAGTCGAAGCAGGTATGGCATTCCAGCGCCACGCGCAGCTGGCCCTGGTCGCCCTGCATCAGCCGCACCACGTCGCGCTCGGCCAGCTCGATTTCCGGCAGCAGCATGTCGGCCAGCCGCAGCAGGCGCGCACCCGTGGCCGTGAAGCCGATCGGCACGGACTTGCGCTCGAACAGGGGGCCGCCGTACCTGTCTTCCAGCAGCTTGATCTGGTGCGACAGCGCCGATTGCGTCAGGTTCAGCAATTGTGCGGCCCGCACCAGGCTGCCGGCGGAGCGCAGCGCGGCCAGGGTACGCAGATGACGGATTTCCAACATTCGACCTTCCAGCGTGAACGCGCCTCAATGAATTATTTTCATGTTGAGACGCAAAATCTTTCGTTTGGCTTATGCAAGGGATTGTCGCACACTCTACTGCACCAATATTTAATTTGCATGACATCATGAAAAACATTTCCCTGCACATCCCCGGCTTTCCCCGCATCGGCGCCCAGCGCGAACTGAAGTTCGCCCTGGAAGCCCATTGGTGCGGCGAGACGGACCCGGTGCAACTGGCAGCCACGGCGGCCACCTTGCGCGCGCGCCACTGGGCGGCCCAGCGCGATGCCGGCCTGGACTTCGTCACCGTGGGCGACTTCGCCCTGTACGACGGCGTGGCGAATCACATCCAGCTGCTCGGTTGCGAACCGGCCCGCTTCGCCTTCGGCGCCAGCGAGACGCCGCTGCAGCGCTACTTCATCATGGCGCGAGGCCGCAGCGGGCGCGACGAGTGCGGCTGCGGCAGCGCCCACAGCGCCAGCCCGGCCCTGGAAATGACGAAATGGTTCGACACCAACTACCACTACCTGGTGCCGGAATTTACGGACGCCACCGAATTCACCGTGGCCAGCGAGCGCCTGTTCGACGAAGTGGCTGAAGCGCAGGCGCTGGGCCATGCCGTCAAGGTGGCGCTGATCGGCCCCCTTACCTTCCTGTGGCTGGGCAAGGGCATGGACCACAAGCTGGCCCTGCTGGAACGCCTGCTGCCCGTCTATGGCGCCATCCTGGCGCGGCTGAAGGCGATGGGCGTGGCCTGGGTGCAAGTGGACGAACCCATCCTCGGCCTGGACCTGCCGGCCGCCTGGCGCAACGCCTTCGAGCCCACCTACTGGCAATTGAACCAGGCCGGTACGCCGCTGCTGCTGGCCACGTATTTCTCGCCGCTGGAAGAAAACCTCAGCCTGGCCTGCCGACTGCCCGTGGCGGGCCTGCACGTGGACGGCGTGCGTGCCGCACACGAACTGATCAACGTGGCGGACTGGCTGCCGGCCCACAAGGTGCTGTCGGTCGGCATTGTCGACGGGCGCAATATCTGGCGCACCGACCTGGACAGCGCCCTGTCCCAGCTGGCGCCGGTGCTGGACAAGCGCGCTGGCGCGCTGTGGCTGTCGACGTCGTGCTCGCTGCTGCACGTGCCGTACAGCCTGGCCCCGGAAAGCGGGCTCGACAGTGAATTGAACAACTGGCTGGCCTTCGCACTGGAAAAACTGGACGAGCTGGCACTGCTGCGCGCGGCCCTCGTGACGCCGGAGGATGCGGCCGTGCAGGCGGCACTGGCCAGCTTCCGCCAGGCCATCGCCGGCCGCCGTGCCAGCAAGCGTGTCCATAATGCCGCCGTGGCGGCCCGTCTGGCCGCGTTGACGGATGAGGCCGCCAACCGCCCTGCCCCGTTCGCCGAGCGCCGCGTGCTGCAGCAGATCCGGCTGAACCTGCCAGCGTTTCCGACGACAACGATCGGCTCGTTCCCGCAGACGCCGCAGATTCGCGCGGCCCGTGCGGCGCGGCGCCGCCGCGAACTGGACGAGGTCGCCTATGCCAAGGCCATGCGGGCGGAAATCGCCCACGCCATCGGCCAGCAGGAGCTGCTGGGCCTGGATGTGCTCGTGCATGGCGAAGCCGAACGCAACGACATGGTCGAATACTTCGGCGAACAGCTGGACGGCTTTGCCTTCACGGCCAACGGCTGGGTGCAGTCCTACGGCTCGCGCTGCGTCAAGCCGCCTGTCATCTGGGGCGACGTCAGCCGCCCGGCACCGATGACGGTGGACTGGGCCGTCTACGCCCAGGGCCTGACGGAGCGCCCCGTAAAGGGCATGCTGACGGGGCCGATCACGATCCTGCAATGGTCCTTCGTGCGCGACGACCAGCCCAGGGCCGACACGGCCATGCAGATCGCGCTGGCCATGCGCGACGAGGTGGCGGACCTGGAAGCGGCCGGCATTGCCATCGTCCAGATCGACGAACCGGCCTTGCGCGAAGGCCTGCCGCTGCGCCGCGCCCGCCATGCGCCCTACCTGGACTGGGCCGTGCGGGCCTTCCGCGTCACGGCCGGCGTGGCGGGCGCCGCGACGCAGATCCACACCCATATGTGCTACGCCGAGTTCAACGACATCCTGCCGCAGATCGCCGCCCTCGATGCGGACGTCATCACCATCGAAACGAGCCGCTCCGCAATGGCCTTGCTGGAAGGCTTCGGCGACTTCCAATATCCCAACGATATCGGGCCAGGCGTGTACGACATCCATTCCCCGCGCGTGCCGGACCGGCGCGAGATGGTGGCGCTGCTGAAGAAGGCCCAGGCCGTCATACCGGCGCGGCAGTTGTGGGTCAACCCGGATTGCGGGCTGAAGACGCGCGGCTGGGAGGAAACGGCAACGGCACTGCGCAATATGGTGGCGGCGGCGCGCGAGCTTCGGCAGGAAGCCGCATGAATACTGGGCGCCGGGCTCGACGGGAGTGCAGCACGGCACATTGAAATGCCTCCCAATAAATAGTTTTTGACAGTAAAATGCTCGGGCCCGGAAATGCCCGTTCACTTACTCTCGTCATGTCAAAAAGCCCGTTTCAAAAGCCCATCGAAATCAAGATTTCCACCGTCGTCGCCGTGTCAGCGATCCTGCACACGTCCGACGGCATCGCCCTCGATGCCGCATTGAAGGGCATGACGGGGGGCGTCTCCGACTTTTTCGAGGGTGACCTGGCCGTCATCGACGTGGGCGACCTGGCCCCGGGCAGCGAACGGATCGACTGGTCCGGCACCATTGCCCTGCTGAAGAAGTACCGCCTCAATCCCGTCGCGGTGCGCAATGCCCGCCCGGACATGGTCGACGAGATCGTCGCCCACGGCCTGTCGCTGGACACGGGCAAGCGCGACGAAACGGCAGCAGCTCCGGCCCCAGCCCCTGTCGTGGCACCCGCGCCAGTGGCCGAGCCGGTCCAGGCCGCCCCTGCACTGATTCCCGGCGCCAACGGCGGCGCCAGCGCGGCCACCGTCATCATCGACACGCCCGTGCGCGCCGGCCAGCGCATCTATGCCCGTGGCGGCGACCTGATCGTGATGGCCGTCGTCAACAACGGCGCCGAGATCATTGCCGACGGCAGTATCCACGTTTACAACACCCTCAACGGCCGCGCACTGGCGGGCGCCTCGGGCGATGCCAGCGCCCGCATCTTCGCTCTGTCGATGTCGCCAGAACTGGTGTCGATCGCGGGTGTTTACCGGACGTTCGAGGATGGTTTCCCCGCCGACCAGGCGCGCCAGCCGGCACAAATCAGGCTCAACGGTGACAAACTGGATATACAATCCGTTAATTCGACAACGCGCGCCTGACGATTTCGGTGGCATCAGCAGCGCCCCGGCAGCGCGGCTTACTCTAAAGGATTATTTGTGGCAAGAATTATTGTTGTAACGTCCGGCAAGGGCGGTGTCGGCAAGACGACGTCCAGCGCCAGCTTCTCGACCGGCCTCGCCATGCGCGGCCACAAGACCGTTGTCATCGATTTCGACGTCGGCCTGCGTAACCTGGACCTGATCATGGGTTGCGAACGCCGCGTCGTGTACGACCTGATCAATGTGATCAACAAGGAAGCGTCGCTGAACCAGGCCCTGATCAAGGACAAGCACTGCGACAACCTGTTCATCCTGCCCGCCTCGCAAACGCGCGACAAGGATGCCCTGTCCGAAGACGGCGTGGAAGCCGTGCTGGCCGACCTGATCGCCATGGGCTTCGAATTCATCATCTGCGATTCGCCCGCCGGTATCGAACACGGCGCCCTGATGGCGCTGACCTTTGCCGACGAGGCACTGATCGTGACGAATCCCGAAGTGTCGTCCGTGCGCGATTCGGACCGCATCCTCGGCATCATCCAGGCCAAGTCGCGCCGCGCCCAGTCCGGCGGCGAACCGGTCAAGGAACACCTGCTGATTACCCGTTACTCGCCGAAGCGCGTGGAAAACGGCGAAATGCTCAGTTATACGGACGTGCAGGAAATCCTGCGCATTCCCCTGATGGGCATCATTCCGGAATCGGAACAAGTCCTGCACGCGTCGAACCAGGGCAATCCGGCCATCCATTTCAAGGGAACGGATGTGGCGGAAGCCTATGAAGACGTGGTTGCCCGCTTCCTGGGCGAACAACGCCCCCTGCGTTTCACGGATTATGAAAAGCCGGGTCTTCTGAAGCGCCTCTTTGGAGCAAAATAAATGGCCCTGCTATCTTTTCTGTTCCAGAGCAAGCCGAAAACGGCCACTGCAGCCAAGGAACGCCTGCAGATCATTATCGCCCGCGAACGCAACGGCCGCACCGGCCCGGATTTCCTGCCGGCGCTGCACAAGGAGCTGATCGAAGTCATTTCCAAGTACACGAAAGTGAACGCGGACGACATCAAGATTTCGCTCGACCGCCAGGGCAACCTGGAAGTGCTGGACGTCAACGTCGTCCTGCCGGACGCGTAAGCGCCTACTGTCGAGTTCGTGTCCAGGTCGGGGTCAGACCCCGACATGGACACAAGCTCAGCCGCTTATTTATCCTCCTTCGCCGTCAGCAACTCCTGCGCCACCCTGGCGCAGGCTTCCACATGCTGGTAGCCGATCTGCCGGAACGCAAAGAAGCCGATCGCGGCCGACGTGACCTGGCCGGCCAGCGGCACGAACTTCGACGCCTGCCTGGCCACGATCTTCTTGCCGGTGCGCTGCAGCAGCTTGACCACCATGTCGCGCGTGACGAGGCGCCCCACCAGCGCGCCGCCGACACTGACGGCGGCCTGGTAGGCAATCAGTTTATATTTCGGCTGTAACTTCTCCACCTGCTCCGGCGTCAGCCCGAATTCACGGTTGACATCGTCGATCAGCTGCGTGAACAGTTTTAGATCGGACACGATATCGATGCCGGGAATCGGCACCGCCGACACGCCGGCCGACACGACGGCACGGCGGCGCACCATGCGGCGGCAACGTTCCCGCACGGCCAATATATCCCCGGGCGACGCCGGCAGTAATTCCCATCCGCTCTCCACGTGAATATCTCCCCTTCAACGGCGGCCATCGTGGCCAAATGGTTTATTGAAATACATTGTTTTTGAGTGTACCGTGTATTCGCCGGCCGGGTTCGCACGTCCCTGTCATGGTTCCTATTGGAAATAATTAGTATGTTTAGTAACTATTTTTGTCAATACCTGTTATATTCCTGACACTTGCTCCCTCCATCTGTTTCAACCTGTCGATAAATGAAGATCGTCGTCCTTGATAATGAGCGCAGCCAGTCCGACCTGATTTGCCAGGTGCTGACATCGGCAGGCCATGTCTGCCATGGCTTCCAGACCGGCAAAGACTTGCTGGGCCAACTCCGCAAGGAAGATTACGACATGCTGATCTTCGATTGGCAGGTGAACGATATGGAGGGCGCGGACCTGATGCGCAAGGCCCGCGAAAAACTCAATGAAAACGCCCCCGTGCTGTTCATGACGACAAGCTCCGGCGAGGACGATATCGTGGCCGGGCTCGATGCGGGCGCCGAGGACTACATGATCAAGCCCCTGCGTCGCAGCGAAATGGTAGCGCGGGTGCAAGCCCTTCTGCGCCGGGCCTTCCCCACGCAGAACGGTGCCGAGCAGTTGCAGTTCGGCCAGTACGTGTTCGAAACCCGCCCGGGGCGTCTGTTAATGGACGGCAATGTGCTGGACGTCACGCACAAGGAGTTCTACCTGGCGCTGCTGTTCTTCCGCAATATTGGCCGCCCCCTGTCGCGTGCCTACATCCATGAAGCCGTGTGGATACGGGAAACGGACGTACCGTCGCGCACGATGGACACCCATGTGTCCCGCGTACGCAACAAATTGCAGCTGAAGCCCGAGAACGGTTTCCGCCTCGTGCCCGTCTACAGTTACGGCTACCGGCTGGAAAAGCTGGGCAATTAAGGCGGCAGGCAGCATCAGGCGGCCCGCAGCCGCCAGCTGGGACATTTTGTCCTCTCTTGCATACCGGAATGGGTGAAAGTCGGCGCCCGTACATCGCGCTATAATGTTCGCCTACGTCCTTGATTTTACTGGTAATGCAACTTCTCGCCGTCGGCCTCAACCACACTACAGCACCGGTCGCCCTGCGCGAACGGCTGGCGTTCGCGCCGGATCAGCTGGGTGCGGCCGTCACGGCGGCGCGCAACTGGTTCCTGCGCCTTGATTCGCGCGGCAGCGATGAAGCAGCCATCCTGTCCACCTGCAACCGCACGGAACTGTATGCGGCCAGCACGGTGGCCAATCCGCTCGACGCGGGCGCCCATTTCCTGGCCGACTTCCACAAGCTGAACTACGGCGAACTACGTCCCCACCTGTACATGCTGCCCCAGCATGAAGCGGTGCGGCACACCTTCCGCGTCGCTTCCGGGCTCGATTCGATGGTGCTGGGCGAAACGCAGATCCTCGGCCAGATCAAGGACGCGATCCGCACGGCCGACGAAGTGGGCGGCCTGGGCACTTACCTGCACCAGCTGTTCCAGCGCAGTTTTTCCGTCGCCAAGGAAGTGCGCAGCACCACCGAGATCGGCGCCCACAGCGTGTCGATGGCGGCGGCGGCCGTGCGGCTGTCGCAGCGCATTTTCGACAAGGTCAGCCAGCAGAACGTGCTGTTCATCGGCGCCGGCGAAATGATCGAGCTGTGCGCCACGCACTTCGCGGCGCAGACGCCGAAATCGATCACGGTTGCCAACCGCACCCTGGAACGGGGCGAGGCGCTGGCGCACCGCTTCAACGGCAAGGCCATGCGGCTGGCCGACCTGCAGCACCAGCTGCACCAATATGACATCCTGATTTCGTCGACGGCCTCGTCCCTGCCGCTGATCGGCCTGGGAATGGTCGAGCGCGCCATCAAGGCACGCCGCCACAAGCCCATGTTCATGGTCGACCTGGCCGTGCCGCGCGATATCGAACCGGAAGTGGCGCGGCTGAACGACGTGTTCCTGTACACGGTGGACGACCTGGCCGGCGTCGTGCAGACGGGCCTGGAAAACCGCCAGGCCGCCGTGGCCCAGGCCGAAGCCATCATCGAAACGCGGGTGCAGTCCTTCATGCACTGGGTCGACGACCGGGCCGTCGTGCCCGTCATCCAGGGCCTGCAGGAAAACGGCGAAGCCATCCGCATGGCCGAGCTGGAACGGGCCCGCAAGCTGCTGGCCCGGGGCGAGGATGTCGAGGCCGTGCTGGAAGCGCTGTCGAAAGGTCTGACGGCCAAGTTCATGCACGGCCCGCAACAGGCCCTGCACCGGGCCCAGGGCAATGAGCGGGCCCAGCTGGCCGAGCTGCTGCCCCAGCTGTTCCGCGGCCGCCGTTAGCGCCCCTTCCCCGCACCACCGCTGCAACACCGCCGCGCCCCGCGGCACTGCTGTCGCTCCCCGCTGTTACTTCTACTTGATCCGAAGATTATGAAACCATCAATGCTGGCCAAGCTGGACCAACTTGCCAACCGCCTCGTCGAGCTGGACGAACTCCTGATGTCCGAAGGCGCCACGTCGAATATGGACAGCTACCGCAAGATGACGCGCGAGCACAGCGAGCTGGGCCCGCTGGTGGCCCTGTACAAGGATTACCAGGGCGTGCTGGGCGATATCGCCGAGGCCCAGGACATGCTGGCCGACCCGGACATGAAGGACTTTGCCCAGGACGAGATCGAAGCCGGCAAGGCGCGCCTGGCCGCGCTGGAACTGGACCTGCAGAAGATGCTGCTGCCGAAAGACGCCAACGACGAGCGCAACATCTTCCTGGAAATCCGCGCCGGCACGGGCGGTGACGAGTCGGCCCTGTTCGCCGGCGACCTGCTGCGCATGTACACCCGTTTCGCCGAGCGCAACCGCTGGCAGGTGGAAATCGTCAGCGCTTCCGAAAGCGACCTGGGCGGCTATCGCGAAGTCATCGCCCGCCTGGTCGGCAACGGCGCCTACTCGAAGCTGAAATTCGAATCGGGCGGCCACCGCGTGCAGCGCGTGCCGGCCACGGAAACGCAAGGCCGCATCCACACGTCGGCCTGCACGGTGGCCGTGATGCCGGAAGCGGACGAAGTGGAAGACGTCCACATCAACCCGGCCGACCTGCGCATCGACACCTACCGCGCCTCGGGCGCGGGTGGCCAGCACATCAACAAGACCGACTCGGCCGTGCGCATCACCCACCTGCCCAGCGGTATCGTCGTCGAATGCCAGGACGACCGTTCGCAGCACAAGAACAAGGCCTCGGCCATGAAGGTGCTGGCCGCGCGCATCAAGGACGTGCAGCTGCGCGAACAGCAGTCGAAGGAAGCGGCCACGCGCAAGAGCCTGATCGGCAGCGGCGACCGCAGCGAACGCATCCGCACCTACAACTTCCCCCAAGGCCGCATGACGGACCACCGCATCAACCTGACCCTGTACAAGCTGGACATGATCATGGACGGCGACCTGACGGAACTGACCAACGCCCTGTCCGCCGAACACCAGGCCGAACAGCTCGCCGCACTGGGCGACTAAGACATCGCCACTGCCGAGCCCGTGTCCACCGTGGGGTCAGACCCCGACATGGACACAGGCACAGCCATAAGCAGTGGTTGAGCTCGTGTCTGTGTCAGGGTCTGGAAGGAGACATGGCTGGCAAGCCATGTCCGCTGCGTCGGCGCGGAGCAGTGCTCCGCGAAACCCCAACTACGCCCCCAAGGTGGCCACAAGCTCAGCCATTATTTTTGTCAGCGGACACAAGCTCAGCGCTTGTCATTGGCGTTAAGCCGCGACTAAGTCCGCCGCCGTGCCGCTTTGTGCGAGAATTGGCGCGTCCTTGACCATTCACCAATATTGATGACGATGAACTCGCGCACCATTCTTTTGTCGACCGCTGCCGTCTGCCTGCTGCTGATCGGCGCGGCGCTGTATCTGCAGCATGTGAAAGACCTGCTGCCCTGCCCCCTGTGCGTGATCCAGCGCTACCTGTTCCTGGCCGTCGCCATCGGCTGCCTGGTCGGCGCCTTCGGCCGCAAGCCCAAGCTGGGTGCCGGCATCGGCCTGGCGGCGGCGGTGGGCGGGCTGGGCGTCGTCGGCAAGCACCTGTATGTGCTGGCCAACCCCGGCTTCTCCTGCGGCATCGACCCGATGGAAACCATGCTGAACAAGATCCCCACGGCGACGTACATGCCGTGGCTGTTCCAGGCTGACGGCCTGTGCGAGAACGCCACCGACGGCCTGCTGGGCCTGTCGATCCCCCAGTGGTCGGCCGTCTGGTTCGTCATCCTCACGGGCGTGATGATCTGGGTGCTGGTGCGCAATCCCGAACCGCGCCGCGCATGAGCCAGGCCGCGCTTCCCGGCGCGACGGTGGCGTCGCTGCAGCGCCAGTCGCTGCTCGACCCGGTCGACAACCGCATCCTGCTGTGCCACGCGCTGGGTTTGTCGCGCATGGGGCTGATCACGCAGTCCGAGCGCACGCTGACGGAGGATGAAGCGGCCCGCCTGTCCGCGTTGATCGCGCGCCGCCTGGCCGGCGAACCGGTCGCGTACCTCATCGGCCGGCGCGAATTCTACGGCCTCGATTTTGCCGTCGATGCCAATGTGCTGATCCCCCGCCCGGAAACGGAACTGCTGGTGGAGCTGGCGCTGGAACGCCTGCCGCCACGCGGCCGCGTGCTGGACATGGGCACCGGCAGCGGCGCCATCGCCGTGGCGCTGGCCCATACGCGGCCCGACGCCGCCGTCACGGCCCTCGATGTCAGTGCCGGGGCGCTGGCCGTGGCGGGGCGCAATGCCGCCAGCAACGGCGCCACCGTGCGCTTGCTGCAAAGCGACTGGTTCGGTGCCCTGCAAGACGACATCTTCGACCTGATCGTCTCCAACCCGCCCTATATCGCCAGCGGCGACCGCCACCTGTCCGAAGGCGATCTGCGCTTCGAGCCGGCCGGCGCCTTGACGGACCATGCGGACGGCCTGTCCGCGCTGCGCCGCATCGTCGGCGGCGCGCCCGCCCACCTGGTGCCGGGCGGCTGGCTGCTGATGGAGCACGGCTACGACCAGTCCGACGCGGTGCAGGCGCTGCTGACGGCGGGCGGCTGGCAGGACGTGCAAAGCTGGCACGATCTCGCTGGCATCGCCCGCGTCACGGGCGGGCGCGCCGCCCTGCGTTAGCCAACGCCCCGACCGGCCAAATTCGCCTTTGTTAGAATCCATGGACGGCCACGCCGATGGCCGGCGCTGCTCCTTTTTTGCGCAAACTGGGGGCGACGACGCGCATTCCTCCGATTTCGGTTACGCTCCCAACAATATTTGGTTAAAGATGCACAAGAAAGGAATAGCAAATTGTCCAGTCTATTGACGCGCCGCCTGGCACTGCTGGCCAGTGAACCGCACCGCGAGGTGCTCCGGGGCGGCTTGCGCGGCATCGAGCGGGAGACCCTGCGGGTCCGGCCGACCGGCGACCTGGCGCACACGCCCCACCCGGCTGGCTGGGGTTCCGCACTGACGCATCCCGAGATCACGACCGACTACGCCGAGACCCTGGCCGAGTTCATCACGCCGGCCGAGGCGGACATCGCCACCACCCTGGAAAAGCTGGACGGTATCCACCGCTTCGCCTACAGCAAGCTGGATGACGAACTGCTGTGGAGCCAGTCGATGCCGTGCCACCTGCCGGCCGAGGAAGACATCGAGATCGCCTGGTACGGCAAGTCGAACATGGGCATGCTCAAGCACGTGTACCGGCGCGGCCTGGCCCTGCGCTATGGCAAGGCGATGCAGTGCATCGCCGGCATCCACTATAACTACTCGCTGGACGAGCGCCTGTGGCGCATCCTGGCCGAACACGAGCCGGCCACCGACCGCCTGCTCTCGCCCACGGCCTATCAGTCCGAAGCCTACCTGGCCACGATCCGCAACTTCCGCCGCCACAGCTGGCTGCTGATGTACCTGTTCGGCGCCTCGCCGGCCCTGAACAGCAGCTTCCTGCGCGGCCGGCCGCACAAGCTGGAGAAGCTGTCCGACGATACCTTGTACCTGCCGTATGCGACCAGCCTGCGCATGAGCGACCTGGGTTACCAGAACGACGCGCAATCGGGCCTGCGCCCGCACGAGAACAGCCTGGATAACTATGTCGCCACGCTGACGCGCGCCGTCAACCAGCCGTACGAGCCGTACCAGAAGATCGGCACGAAAAACGCGGCCGGGGAGTGGCAGCAACTGTCCACCAACGTGATCCAGATCGAGAACGAGTACTACTCGACGATCCGGCCCAAGCGCGTGATCCGCACCGGCGAGCGTCCGATCCAGGCCCTGTGCAGCCGCGGCGTGCAGTACATCGAAGTGCGCTGCATGGACGTCGACCCGTTCGAACCGGTCGGCATCAGCGAACAGGCCGGCCGCTTCCTCGACGCCTTCCTGCTGTTCTGCGCCCTGGAGGAAAGCCCCGCCATCACGGAACGATGCGGCGAAGTCCTGGCGAGCAATTTCGCCCGCACCGTCAAGGAAGGCCGCCGTCCGGGCCTGACCCTGACGCGCGACGGCAGCGAAGTGAGCCTGCAGGACTGGGGCCGCGACCTGCTCGAACGCATCCGCCCGGCCGCCGACCTGCTCGACTCGCTGCGCGGCGACAATGTGCACGCCGCCTCGCTGGCGGTGCAGGCGGAAAAGCTGGCGGACCCGGAGCGCACGCCGTCGGCCGCCGTCATGCGCGAGCTCCTGGCCAACGGCAAATCGTTTGCCGACTTCGGCCTGCGCCAGAGCGAACGGCACGCGGCCTACTTCCGCAGCCACCCGCCCACGCCCGAACAGGCCGCGTATTTCGACGCGCTGGCAAAGCAGTCGCTGGCCGAACAGGCCGCGCTGGAAGCGGCGCCGCAAGCGAACTTCGACGATTACGTGGCGGCCTACCGCAACAGCAATCTGTGTCACGACCATCCGTGACGCGGGGCGCGCGTGCTCACCTTCTATAACGAGCAGCACGCCCAGCATCGGGCCCGGCACGAGCCCATGGGGGGCACGGCAATGCCGCCGCGCGACGGGCCGGACCGCATCGAGACCGTGCTGGCCGAGTTGGGCCGGCGTGGCCTGGGCCGCATCGTCACGCCGCACGGCGTGCCGCTGATGTCGCTCGAGCGCGTGCACCACCCGCGCTACCTGCATTTCCTGCGCACGGCATGGGGCGAATGGCTGGCGCAGGCGCCGGCCAATGCCACGCGCGACGCCTTCGCTTCGCACTTCCCCGTGCGCGGCATGCGCGCCGATATCGAACCGGACGACTTCGGCGCGCGCCTGGGCCTGTACTCGATCGATACCGTCACGCCGCTGACAGCCGGCACGTGGACGGCCGCGAAGACGGGCGCCGACTGTGCCGTCAACGCGGCGCATGCGCTGCGCGTGGGCGAACGCAGCACCTTCGCGCTGACACGCCCGCCCGGCCACCACGCCGGCCCCGATTACTTCGGCGGCGGCTGCTACCTGAACAACGCCGCGCTGGCGGCCCAGCACCTGCTGGACGACGGCCTGCAACGCGTGGCCATCCTCGACCTGGATTACCACCACGGCAGCGGCACCCAGGCCATCTTCTACGAACGCGCCGACGTGCTGTGCCTGTCGATCCACGCCGAACCGCGCAGCGCCTATCCCTTCTACTGCGGCCATGCCGACGAGACGGGCGGCGGCGTGGGCGTGGGCTACAACGCCAACCTGGTGCTGCCGGCCGGCGCGCCGAATCCGCAGGCCTGGTTCACGGCGCTGGAGACGGCCTGCGTGCGCCTGTCGATGTACCGGCCCGATGCCCTCGTCATCGCGCTGGGCGCCAACACCTTTCACGGCGAAGCCCACGGCGGCTTCGGCCTGCAGGGCGGCGACTACCTGCGCCTGGGCGAGCGCCTGGCCTGGCTGAACCTGCCGGCCTGCTTCGTGCTCGAAGGCGGCAGCCCCCTGCGCGAGCTGGGCACCAATATCGTCAATGTGCTGGAAGGCTTCGAGACGGCGCTGTAGTCGTCACGCACCGGCCAGCATGGCCAGCGCCGCCAGCAGCGCAACGGCGCCCATGGCCTTGGCCAGCGGCGGCAGGCGGTGCGGCAGATACGTCAACGTCAGCACCACCGTCAACGCCGCCGCCGTCATCATGCCGGCCCACGCCACCCAGCCCTGCGCGCTGCCGCGCAGCGCCACGCACGCCAGCAAGGACACCAGCAAGCCTGCGGCGCCGGCGCATTGCAGCCGGCGGCGCCACGCGCCCGGATCGGTACCGCGCCCGTGCAGGGCTTCCCAATGGCGGTCGATGCCCAGGCTCAGCGACGCGAACCCGGCGATCGCCGCCGCCAGCGCCGTCACGGCCGCCATCGTCTCGTGCAGGGCGCTCATGCCGCCTCCGCCGCCAGCGGTTTGTGCGCCGGCTTTTTCAGCAACGCCGGCTTTTGCAGCCGCCACGCGGCGAACAGCAAGGCGCCGCCCAGCGCCAGCGTGACCAGGTCGAAGCCGGCCACGGGCCACAGGCCGTGGGCGATGCTGGTGACGAGGTGGGCGCCGCCGGTGGCGCCGTTCAGCACGGGCAGCAGCGCGAACAGCACCCCGCCTGCGGCCAGCATGGCCTGCCACATGCGGCGCGTCGGCCGCGCCAGCGCGACCAGGGCCGTGACGCCCCACGCGATGAAGAACCAGCGGATCTCCGCTTCGGGGCGCTGCGCCATCGCGGCCGGCAGCAGCCGGTTGGCCCAGAAATAGCACGCCATCGCCACCGGCAGGCCGGCGATGGCCGCCACGTTCAGGCCGTCCACCAGGCGCAGGCCGATATGGCGGCCGCCCTGCGCCAGCCGCTTGGCATGCTTCTGCCGTTCCTTCACGGCCCACAGCAGCAGGCCCGTGGCCACCATCGCACAGCCGGCCAGGCCGGACAGGAAGAACAGGCCGCGCAGCAGCGGGTTCGAGAAGCGGGCGATATGCAGGCCATACAGCACGCTGCGCGTCGTCGCCGCCGCGCCCGTGTGCTGGGTACTGGACAGCGTGCGGCCGCTGGTGCCGTCGAACAGCATGTCCGGCTGGTCGTAGCCGATGGTGCGGCCGGACTGGCGCGAGATCAGCACGGTGGCGTTGGCGTCGCCGGGAAAATTGACGGTAACGCGGCCGGCCGGCGCGCCGTCCCAGGCGGCACTGGCCTGTGCCAGCATCGGTGCCAGCGGCGCCAGGGGCGCGGCCTGCCCGGCCGGCTTCGCATCGGCCGGCAGCGCGTTGTTCAGGTCCGTGAAGAACTGGTCCTGGCTGGGATACAGCGCCTGCACGCCCCAGGGCATGTACAGGAACATCAACGTCACCAGGCCAGTGAAGGTGATCATCAGGTGATACGGCAGCGCCAGCACGGCCGTCACGTTATGCGCGTCGAGCCAGGAACGCTGGCCCTTGGCGGGGCGGAAGGTGAAGAAGTCCTTGAAGATGCGCTTGTGCGTGACGATGCCCGACAGGATCGCCACCAGCATGCACATGGCGGCGACGCCGACCATCCAGCGTGCCCAGATCGGCGACATGTAGTGCAGGTCGAAGTGCAGGCGGTAGAAGAAATCGCCGCCCCGCGTGGCGCGCGGTTTGCTCAGCTCCTCGCCCGTGGCGGGATCGAGTTCGGCGCTCTCGAAACGGCGCCGCCCTTTCGGCTTGGCGTCCTTGGACGCGCCGTCCCTGGCAACCGGCTTGGCCGGCACCCAGCTGGCCCGCACCGCCGGTTCGCGTTCGCTCGGCATCGTGATGAACCAGCGCTGTGCCGTGGCGGCGCGCCGCTCCAGCAGCACCTGCGCGTGGCCCAGCGCCACCGCCTGCGGTACCGGCGTGTGCGCCGCCTGGTGCAATTCGGGCTTCATCCACAAGGTGATCTCGTCGCGGAAGTAGGCCGCCGTGCCGGCCGAGAAGACCAGGAACAGCAGCCAGCCCACCAGCAGGCCCGACCAGGTATGCAGCCATGCCATCGACTGGCGAAAACCTTCCTTCATGCGGCACCTCCGTTCAACGACGCGTGCAGGGCCAGCCCCACTGCCGCCGGCAAGGCTGCCAGGGCCAGTCCCACCCACGCGCGGGCGGCGCTGCGCGCGGCAAAGCACCACATCACGGCGCAGGGATAGACGAGGAAGGCGATCATCGTGCCAGTCAGCGCCGCCTCCACCTTCGCCGACGGCAGCCAGGTGGCGATGGCCGCGGCCCACAAGGCAGCGACGCCGTAGCCGCCACCGATGGCCGCTACGGCCCGCACCAGCACGCCGCCGCGATAGGCCCAGCCGGGCGACTTCAAGGTGTTGGCCATGTCGGTACGGAAGGAAGGTGGAGGTTCATGCGGCGCCGTCGAATGTAAATGAGAACAATTCTCATTATAATTGGGGCAGCAACCGAAAGGGAAGCATCCATAAGTAACAGCTTGGGAAAAACCTGTTGAATAAAATCGCTTGCAATTGAATCGCGTGCTATGTATAGTGTGTTCATCGGCGGCGCAGACAGCACGCCAGAAGCAGCAAACGTAGTGCACGATTAAATCGAAAGTTAACCATTAGAAAGGATTTACCATGTCGATCCAACAAGTTCTGTACCGTGCCAATGCCAAATCCACCGGTGGCCGCGAAGGCCGTGCCGTGTCCGGCGACGGCGTGCTGGACGTGAAACTGACGACCCCGAAGGAACTGGGCGGCAATGGCGCCGAAGGCACCAATCCTGAACAGCTGTTCGCTGCCGGCTACTCGGCCTGCTTTATCGGCGCGATGAAGTTCGTGGGCGGCCGCGACAAGATCGCCGTTCCGGCGGACACGTCGATCGACGCCACCGTCGGCATCGGCCCCATCGAAACGGGCTTCGGCATCGAAGTGGAACTGAAGATCTCGCTGCCGGGCCTGGACCGTGAAACGGCCGAGAAACTGGTGCAGGCTGCCCACATCGTCTGCCCGTACTCGAACGCCACCCGCGGCAATATCGACGTCACCCTGACCGTCGTCTAAGCACCGGGACCACTGCGGGCCACTGCCTTACAATGGCGCTTTTACGTGAGGCGTACATGATCGAATGGCAGTGGCAGCATTTCAGCAGCATTTCCGGCAGCGATCTATATGAGGTCCTGCGCCAGCGCCAGGCGGTATTCGTGCTGGAGCAGACCTGTCTCTACCCGGACCTGGACGGCTACGATTTGGACGCCTGGCACCTGATGGCCTGGCGCACGACGGGCGGCGAACGCACCCTGGCCGCCTACCTGCGCTGCCTGGCGCCCGGCGCCAAGTACGACGAAATGTCCTTGGGCCGCATCCTGACCCCGGCCGCCTCGCGCGGCACCGGCATCGGCCGCGAACTGGTGGCCGAAGGCATCCGCCGCGCCGAAAGCCAACACCCCGGCCACCGCATCCGCATCGGCGCCCAGCAGCGCCTGGAAAAGTTCTATCAAAGCTTCGGCTTCGTCACCGTCACCGATCCCTACGACGAAGACGGCATCCTCCACATCGACATGCTCCGCTGACGTTGCCTTAAAAATGGGGACAGACCCCATTTTTTGAGCAATAAACCCGGAAGAAACCGGGGACAGTCCCCTGTTCTCGGGCAAGTTTCCTCAAAACAGGGGACTGTCCCCGGTTTTAGAAGCTGACGATGAAGCGGGCGCCGCGCGTGACGGCGCGGGCGTGCCGCACGGTGCCGCCGTTGCCGTGCACCAGCTGGCGCACCATGGCCAGGCCGATGCCGCGGCCCTGTTTCTTCGTCGAGAAGAACGGCGTGAAGATGTGCGGTGCCATGTCGTCCGGCACGCCGGGGCCGTTGTCGGACACTTCGATGCGCAGCCGCCCGCCCCGCCCCAGCCTCGCGTGCACCTGCGCCTGCGGCGCGGCCACGTCCGCCGTGGCTTCCGCCGCGTTCTTCAGCAAATTGAGCAGCGCCTGTTCCAGCTGGCCGGGATCGGCCAGCAGCGCCAGGGTGGCCGGTTCGACAAAGAAATCCGCCTTGCCGCCCCGTGCCTGCCACGCCGGCCCCACCAGCGCCGCCAGCCGGCCGAACAGATCGGCCAGGGCCACCCGTTCCGGCCGGGCCGGCGGCACGGTCGACAGGCTGCGGTAGCTGGCCACGAAGTCGATCAGGCTGGCCGAGCGACGCGCGATGGCGTCAAGGGCCGTGGCGATATCGGCCACGGCGTCGTCACCGGCGGCGACGGCAGGCGGCTCGCCCAGCAGGTCGCGAGCCGTGCGCGACAGCGATGCCACCGGCGTCAGCGAATTCATGATCTCGTGCGTGAGCACGTGCACCAGCTGGCGCCATGCGTTCAGCGCTTCCGCTTCCAGCTGGCTCTCCACCGGCAGCAGGGCTACCAGGTGCTGGCTCTCGCCCTGCACGGTCAGCGCGGACACGGCCACCAGCGCGCGCTCCGTTCCCCGCTCGGTATCGAAGCCGATCAGCGAGCGCTGGTCGGCCGGCTGCGCCGCCAGCAGCGCGCACAGGCGCTCCGGTTCGACGGCGCGGCCCGGCGCCAGCAGCCGGCGTGCATTGCCGTTCAAGGGTGCGACGGCAGCGGGATCGCCCGGCTGCGCCACGGTGAACAGGGCAATCGGCGCATGCTCCAGCCGAGCCTCCAGCGCCAGCAGGGCACTCGCCGCCGCCTGCGCATCGCCGTGACGGGGCGGTGCGGCCGCTTCCGGCAGCGGGCGCCGCAGCGTGAGGCGCGCCAGGCAGTGCCACAGCAGCAGGCCTGCCAGCAGCATGCCGATCCCGCACAGCACCAGGAGGCGCGGCGAGTCGCCTACCCGCGCAGCGCATGCCGCCAACGCCATCAACACCGCAACGGCAGAACCGACGCCGGCCTTCGGCCAGCGCTCAGATGCCATGCTTGTCCAGCTTGCGGTACAGGGCCGCGCGGCTCACGCCCAGTGCCCGGGCGGCGTGGCTGATATTGCCCTGGGCCTGGGCCAGCGCGGCGGCGATGGCATCGCGCTCCAGGGTGCTCAGGGTTGCCGTGGCGTTGACGGTGCCTGCGACCGGTACCGGCAACGGTACCACTGCCGCCGTCACCTGCCCCACGCTGAAATCGTCGACGTCGTACTGCTCCCCGGCGCCCAGGATCACGGCCCGCTCGCAGGCATGCCGCAGCGCCCGCACATTGCCGGGCCACGGGTGCGCCTGCAGCGCCGCCTGCGCGGCGGCGGACAAGGCGCGCGCCGGCCGCCCGTACTGGGCCTCGTACACATCCAGGTAATGACGCAGCAGCGCGGAAATATCGGCCGGGCGTTCGCGCAGCGGCGGCACGCGGATGACGATGGTGTTCAAGCGGAACAGCAGGTCGGGCCGGAACACGGCCGGATCGAACAGGCGCGCCTCATCGAGGTTGGTGGCGCTGACGATGCGTACGTCCACGCTTTCGGCCCGGTCGGCGCCCAGGGGGGTGACTTCGCGCCGCTCCAGCGCCGTCAGCAGCTTGGCCTGGCCGGCCAGCGGCATATTGCCGATCTCGTCGAGGAACAGCGTGCCGCCCCGTGCCGCCTGGAAGCGCCCCGGGCGGTCCGCCCTGGCGTCCGTGAAGGAGCCCTTGCGGTGGCCGAACAATTCGCTCTCGAAGGTGGATTCGGGCAGCGCGCCCATGTCCACGGGCAGGAAGGTCTGGCCGGCGCGGTGCGACGCGTCGTGGATGGCCCGCGCCACCAGTTCCTTGCCCACGCCGTTCTCGCCCAGCACGAGCACATTGGCCTGCGTGGGCGCGACGCCGGCGATCATGGCCCGCACCGCCCGCATCGGCGCCGACTCGCCCATCAGCGCCGACGTGGCCGCCTGCGCGGGCGTGGCCGTGCGGCGTGCCAGTGCGCTGTCGACGGCGGCGACGAGGCGCGCGTTGTCCCACGGCTTGGTGAGGAAGTCACCGGCGCCGCGCTTCAGGGCCTCCACGGCCAGCGGCACGTCGGCATACGCCGTCAGGGCGATGACGGCCGGCGCGCTGGGCTGGCGGCGCAGCAGGTCGAGGGCGGCCAGGCCTTCGGCACCGTCGGTGCGGCCCGGCGTGAAGTTCAGGTCCAGCAGCACGACGTCGGGCATGGCGCGCGCCAGCAATGCCGGCAGGCCGGCCGGATCGTCCAGCACCAGCACGTCGGCATGGCGCCGGCGCAGCAGCATGCGCGCGGCGCAGGCCACGTCGGCATCGTCGTCGAGGATCAGGATACGGGCGGTGGAGTCGGCCATGGTGCGGCGATTCTAGCAGCAGCCCTGGCCCGGCGACGAAGGCTTTTTGCGCACTGTCCGGAAGCGGACAGCCCACGCTGTCCACATGTGGACAAAGCCCGCACGAGACACCCGTTCCAGCCCTTCCGCACGCCTGGCACATGCCTTGCTGTATGGGAGAACCACTGTTACCGGACGCCGCATGAACCACCCGCCTCCCCTGCGCCCCGCCACCGGTGCGGCCATGGACACCATCGTGCCGCGCCGCCGCCACCCGCTTGCGCTGGCCGCCATCGCGATCCTCGTCGCGCTGGCGGCAGCCCTGGCGTGGTGGTGGTGGCTGCTGCCGCGCGGGCTGCAGGTGGCCGGCGCCGACCTGCGCATCGCCACCGTCGAACGGGGCATCTTCCGCGACGATATCGCCGTGCGCGCCAGCGCCGCGCCGCTGCATGCGGTGATCCTGGACTCGGTCGAATCGGGCCGGGTCGAGGAAGTGTTCGCGCGCGACGGCGAACTGGTGACGCAGGGCCAGCTGCTGTTTCGCATCTCGAACCCGCAGCGCAACCTCGAACTGCTGGCGCGCCAGTCGGAGCACGCGCAGCAGATCTCGAACCTGTCGACCCTGCGCGTGGCCGAGCAGAACGACCGCAGCCAGCGCCAGCGCCGGCTGGACGACCTGGCCTTCGAGCTGGAGCAGGCCGCCAAGGCGCTGACGCGCGGCGAACGGCTGGCGGCGCAGGGCTATATCTCCAGCGTCAGCCTGGAGGAAACGCGCGACCGGCATGACAAGGCGCGGCGCGCGCTGGCGCTGGAACAGGCCAGCAACGCGGCCGAGGACAAGGTGCGCGGCAATGCGCTGGGCCAGCTGGAACAGGCCATCGACGGCCTGCGCGACGGCCTGCGACTGGTGCAGGCGACCGTCGACGCGCTGGCCGTGCGCGCCCCCGTGGCGGGGCGGCTGACGGACTTTCGCCTGCAGGTGGGCGAATCCATCGTGACGGGCAAGAACGTCGGCCGCATCGACGACCCGGCCCGCTTCAAGCTGCTCGCCCCCGTCGACGAGTTCTACCTGAACCGCATCGCCGTGGGCCGGACCGGTGCCGTGCAGCTGGACGGCAGGCGCTATCCGGTGCGGGTCGGCACGGTCTACCCGCAGATCCGCGACGGCCGCTTCACCGCCGAGCTGCTGTTCGCGGCCGGCCAGCCGCCGGCATTGAATCCGGGCCAGAGCGTCGATGCCCACATCACGCTGGGCGAACCGGCACCGGCGCTGCTGCTGCCGAACGGCGCCTTCGTCAACGACAGCGGCGGCGCCTGGGCCTTCGTGCTGACGGATGCGCGCCAGGCCGAGCGCCGCGCCATCAGCACGGGCCGGCGCAACAACGCCCAGGTCGAGGTGCTGGGCGGACTGCGCGCGGGCGAACGGGTGATCGTCTCGGCCTACGCGCCGTTCGGAAAAGCCACCCGGCTGCAGATTTCCAAGTAATCTTCCACCATCGCTCAAAGGAATGGCAATGCTCAAACTCTCAGGTGTCAGCAAGATCCACGTGGCCGGCGAAGTGCAGACCACGGCGCTCGACCGCATCGACCTGGAAATCGAGGCCGGCGAATATGTCGCCATCACGGGACCCTCCGGTTGCGGCAAGTCCACCCTGCTCAGCCTCCTGGGCCTGCTGGACGTGCCCACCAGCGGCGACTACTGGTTCGAAGGCCGGAATGTGGCCGCATGGGGCGAAGCGAAGCTGAACGAGCTGCGGCGCGGGCGCGTCGGCTTCATCTTCCAGAGCTTCAACCTGATCGAGGAGTTGTCCGTGTTCGAGAACGTGGAACTGGCGCTCGAATACACGGGCATGCCGGCCCGCGAGCGCCGCGCGAAGGTGGCGCAGATGCTGGAGAAGCTGGGCGTGGCGCACCGGGCGAAGCACCGGCCTTCGCAGCTCTCCGGCGGGCAGCAGCAGCGCGTGGCGATCGCGCGCGCACTGGTGGCCGGCCCCGCCATCCTGCTGGCCGACGAACCGACAGGGAACCTGGACACGGCCCACGGCGACGACGTCATGCGCCTGCTGCGCACCATCAACGCCGAAGGCACGACAGTGGTCATGGTGACGCACTCCCCGGCCCACGCGGCCCAGGCCTCGCGCACGCTGAACCTGCTCGATGGGCGCATCATCGTCGATGCACTCAGGGCCGCCTAGGCCCTGAACTTGTCCACCTTGGGCGGCTTGAAGCCCCGAACTCGTTTACCTTGGGCCGCGTGAGGCCCGGAGCCTGTCCACGTCGGGACGCTGGAGGCCATGGCAGAAGACGAAAAAAAGGCGGCCAGCGGCCGCCTCGTCATGCTGCGCGAACGATCAGCGCTTGATCGCCACCATCTCGACGTCGAACACCAGCGCCGAATTGGCGGGAATCGCGCCCTGCGCCGTGGCGCCGTAGGCCAGCGAGGCGGGCATCACCAGGGTGCGCTTGCCGCCCACTTTCATGCCGGGGACGCCCTGTTCCCAGCCGGCGATGACGTTGCCGCGGCCCAGCACGAAGGTAAACGGCGTCTTGCCCACGCTCGTTTCGAACTGGCTGCCCTTGCCGCCCGTGGCCGTGGCGGAATACAGGTAGCCCGTGTAATGCACCGTCACGGTGTCGCCGGCGGTCGCTTCGGTGCCGGTGCCGACGACGGTGTCGGTCTTGCTGAAAACCGGCTGTGGCGCGGCAGGGTTGCTGGCTGGCGTGTCGCTGCCGCCACCGCCGCAGGCGGTCAGCGCCACGGCGCATGCCAGGGATGCGGCAATCTGGAAGATCGATTTCATAGTTCTCACTTTTGAAGGAGGGTCATGCCGCGCCTGGCCCCCGCCGGCGCGAACAGCGGGGAAGTGTAACGGAGCAATACCCCCAGCGGGTGCTTTGCAACACTTTCGTTACAATTTCGCCGTCAGATCTCCACCTGGGTACCCAGCTCGATCACCCGGTTGGGTGGAATCTGGTAGTAGTCGGCGGCGGCGCGGGCATTGCGCGACATGGCCACGAACAGGTGCTCGCGCCATGGCGACATGCCGCCGCCCGGCGCAGAGATCACCGTCTGGCGGGCGATGAAGAAGGAGGTCTCCATCATCTCGAACGTCAGGCCATGGTCGGCGCACAGGGCCAGCACGGACGGGATGTCCGGTTCGTCCTTGAAGCCGTAGTTGATGTTGAGCTGATAGCAGTTGTGGCCCAGGTCCGTGATGCGCAGCTGCTCGTCGCTGGTGACATAGGGCTCTTCCAGGATATGCACCGTCAGGAACACGACGCGCTCATGCAGCACCTTGTTGTGCGAAAGGTTGTGCAGCATCGCGTGCGGCACGCCGTCGCTTTCGCCACGCAGGAAGACGGCCGTGCCGGGCACGCGCGCGGGTGGGGCGACAAACAGCGAGGACAGGAAGTCCTCCAGCGGAATGGCGTGCTTTTCCAGGTTGCGGAACACCAGGTAGCGGCCGGTGCGCCACGTCAGCATGATGGTAAACAGCGCCGTGCCAAGGGCCAGCGGCATCCAGCCGCCATGGAACAGCTTCAGGGTGCTGGCCGAGAACAGCATGATGTCCATCGCGATGAAGAAGCCGGTGGCGGCGAAGCACACCAGCAGCGGCAGGTGCCAGCGGTAGCGGATCACGAAGAAGGTCAGCACCGTGGTGGCCAGCATGGTGGCCGTGACGGCGATGCCGTAGGCGCCGGCCAGGCTGTCGGAGGAACCGAAGCCGATGACGGCGCACAGCACCACCACCAGCTGCAGCCAGTTCACGGCCGGGATGTAGATCTGGCCGATCTGATGCTCGGACGTGTGCAGCACGCGCATGCGCGGCAGCAGGCCCAGGGCGATGGCCTGCTTGGTCATCGAGAAGGTGCCGGAAATGGTTGCCTGCGACGCGATCACGGCGGCCATCGTCGACAGCACCACCAGCGGGTAGACGCTCCAGCTGCCCAGCTGGTGGAAGAAGGGATTGTCGACCGCTTCCGGATGGCGGATCAACAGCGCGCCCTGGCCGAAGTAGTTCAGCGCCAGCGCCGGGAAGCAGACCATGAACCAGGCCATGCGGATCGGTTTCTTGCCGAAGTGGCCCATGTCGGCATACAGCGCCTCGGCGCCCGTGAAGGCCAGCACCACGGCGCCCAGCGCGACGAAGGCGATGAAGCCGTTGTGGTACATGAAGGTGAACGCGTGCAGGGGATTCAGGGCACGCAGGATGGCCGGTTCCTGGGCGATGTTGATCACGCCCATGACGGCCAGCGCGGCGAACCACACCATCATGATGGGGCCGAAGAAGCGGCCGATGCCGGCGGTGCCGTGCCGCTGCACGGCGTACAGCGAGACCAGCACGACGATCGCGGCCGGCACGACGTAGCGCTCCAGCGCGGGGGCGGCCACTTCCAGGCCCTCGATCGCACCCAGCACGGAAATGGCGGGCGTGACGACGCTGTCGCCATAGAACATGGTGGCGCCCAGCACGCCGATCACCAGCAGCGGGAAATGCCAGGCGGAGCTCTTGCTGACCGAATTCAAGGCCAGCGCCATCAGCGCCATGATGCCACCCTCGCCCCGGTTGTCCGCGCGCAGCACCAGGGTCACATACTTGAGCGAGACGATCATCGTCAGGCCCCAGAAGATCAGCGAGATAATCCCGAGCAGGTTCGCCTGGGTCAGCGCCAGGCCATGCTCGGCGTCGAAGATGGTCTTCAGCGTATACAAGGGACTGGTACCGATGTCACCGTAGACGATCCCCACCGCAGCCAGGGTCAGCGCGGCGATACTGCTTTTTTTATCTGTCAAAATTGCACCCAAAGTAAGTTTTGGCGCGTTGCACAATAGGCTAAGCGTTCCGGAAAAGCAAGCACCGAGCGCTGCCGTGCGAGCACCCCGGCATTGTGGTATTTTCCACGATTCACGAAAGAACACGATGCCAATCAGTCCTGCCCAGGCTGCCGACCTGCCCCGCCTGTTCGAGGTATGGGAAAGCGCGGTCCGTACCACCCACGATTTCCTGACCGAAGAAGCGATTGCGCAACTGGCACCGCTGGTGCGCAATTTGCTGGCGGACTGCTCGCCACTGTACTGCCTGCGCGACAGTAACGGCGCCCCCTATGCATTCCTGGGTGTGGCCGCCGGCACCATCGAGATGCTGTTCGTACACCCCGAGCGGCGTGGCGCCGGGGCGGGACGCACGCTGGCCGAGTTCGCCATTGCCACCTTGGGCGCACGCAAGGTGGACGTCAACGAGCAGAACGGCCAGGCTGCCGGCTTTTACCGGCGCCTGGGCTTCGAACAGGTCGGCCGTTCGGCACTCGACCCCTTCGGTAACCCTTATCCCATCCTGCACCTGGAGCTGCCATGAACCGCGGTATCGCCTACGCCGCGCTGGCCTTCCTGATGTGGGGCCTGTTTCCCCTGTACTTCAAGGCGCTGGCCGAAGTGCCGCCGACCCAGATCCTGGCGCACCGGATGGTCTGGTCGCTGCTGTTCCTGTGCGGCGTGCTGACGGTGCGGCGCCAGTGGCAGTGGCTGCCGGCCGTGCTGCGGCGCCCCCGCGTGGTGGCAACGTTCACCCTGAGCGCCCTGCTGCTGTCGGCCAACTGGTTCATCTATATCTGGGCCGTCAACAACGGCCACGTCATCGACGCCAGCCTGGGCTACTTCATCAATCCCCTCGTCAACGTGCTGCTGGGGCTGCTCGTATTGAAAGAGCGCCTGCGCCCGGGCCAATGGGCTGCCGTCGGCGTGGCGGCGCTGGGCGTGCTGTGGCTGACGTGGCAGGCCGGCCAGCTGCCGTGGATCGCGCTGCTGCTGGCCGGCAGCTTCGGTGCCTATGGCCTGCTGCGCAAGACGGCCGCGCTGGCGGCGCTGGAAGGGCTGTCGTTCGAGACCCTGCTGCTGTTTCCGCTGGCGGGGGCGTATGTCGTCTGGCTGACCCTGCAAGGCGAAAATGCCTTCCTCAATACCGGCAGCGACACGACGCGCTGGCTGCTGGTGGCGGCCGGACCGATCACGGCCATCCCCTTGCTGCTGTTCGCCGCCGGCGCGCGCCGCATTCCCCTGTCCGTACTGGGCATGCTGCAATATATCGGGCCCACCATCCAGATGCTGCTGGGCCTGACGGTCTTCCATGAGACCTTCACGACGGCGCGGCTGGCCGGCTTCATCGTCATCTGGAGCGCACTGGCGCTGTACATGCTCGAGGGCGTCTGGACCAGCCGGCGGTCCGCGCCGGCCACTGCGCCGGCTGGCTAGTCAGGCCCGTTTGGCGTATCCTTGTTGACCTTCTGTATTTACATTCACCTCATTCGAGTTATTTCTAAATGGCAAATTACGTCTATACCATGAACCGCGTGGGCAAAATCGTCCCGCCCAAGCGCCAGATCCTCAAGGATATTTCGCTGTCCTTCTTCCCGGGGGCGAAGATTGGCGTGCTGGGCCTGAACGGCTCCGGTAAGTCGACCTTGCTGAAGATTATGGCCGGCATCGATACGGACATCCAGGGCGAAGCACGCCCGATGCCGGGCCTGAACATCGGCTACCTGCCGCAGGAACCCCAGCTGGACCCGGAAAAGACCGTGCGCCAGGAAGTGGAATCGGGCCTGGGCGAAGCGTTCGAGGCGCAAGCCAAGCTCGACGCCGTGTACGCCGCCTATGCGGACGAGGATGCCGATTTCGACGCGCTGGCCGCCGAGCAGGCGCGCCTGGAAGCGATCATTTCGTCGTCGGACGGCGGCAACCTGAACCTGCAGCTGGAAATGGCCGCCGATGCGCTGCGCCTGCCGCCGTGGGATGCCAAGATCGCCGTGCTGTCCGGCGGTGAGAAGCGCCGCGTGGCGCTGTGCAAGCTGCTGCTGTCCAAGCCGGACATGCTGCTGCTCGACGAACCCACCAACCACCTGGACGCCGAGTCCGTCGAGTGGCTGGAGCAGTTCCTGCTGCGCTTCCCCGGCACCGTCGTCGGCATCACCCACGATCGCTACTTCCTCGACAATGCCGCCGAATGGATCCTGGAACTGGACCGCGGCCATGGCATTCCATGGAAAGGCAACTACAGCTCCTGGCTGGACCAGAAGCAGGCCCGCCTGAAGCAGGAAGAAGCGACGGAATCGGCGCGCCAGCGCGCGCTGCAAAAGGAACTGGAATGGTCGCGCCAGAATCCGAAGGCGCGCCAGGCCAAGTCGAAGGCCCGCCTGGCCCGCTTCAACGAACTGTCCGAATACGAATACCAGAAGCGCAACGAAACGCAGGAGATCTTCATCCCCGTCGCCGAGCGCCTGGGCAATGAAGTGATCGAATTCAAGAACGTGTCGAAGGCTTTCGGCGACCGCCTGCTGATCGACAACCTGTCGTTCACCGTACCGCCGGGCGCCATCGTCGGCATCATCGGCCCGAACGGCGCCGGTAAGTCGACCTTGTTCAAGATGATCGCCGGCATCGACAAACCGGACAGCGGCGAAGTTGTGATCGGCAAGACCGCCCAGGTGTCGCTGGTGGACCAGAGCCGCGACGAACTGGGCAACAGCAAGACGGTGTTCGAGGACGTCTCCGGCGGCGCCGACATGCTCAGCGTGGGCCGCTTCGAAATGCCGTCGCGCGCCTACCTGGGCCGCTTCAACTTCAAGGGCGGCGACCAGCAGAAGATCGTCGGTAACCTGTCCGGTGGCGAACGGGGCCGCCTGCACCTGGCGAAAACCCTGCTCAAGGGCGGCAACGTGCTGCTGCTCGATGAACCGTCCAACGACCTGGACGTGGAAACCCTGCGCGCGCTGGAAGACGCGCTGCTGGAATTCGCCGGTTCCGTCATGGTCATTTCCCACGATCGCTGGTTCCTGGACCGGATCGCCACGCACATCCTGGCCTTCGAAGGGAACTCGCAAGTGACCTTCTTCGACGGTAACTACCAGGAGTACGAAGCGGACAAGAAGAAGCGCCTGGGTGAAGAAGGCGCCAAGCCGAAGCGTATCCGCTACAAGCCGCTGACGACGTAAAAAAAACGGGACCCGATCGGGTCCCGTTTTCATTGGCGCACGGCCGAAGCCGGCGCCGTCAAACCGAGCGCAGCAGGTCTGAGTTTAGAAGCTGTAGCGGGCGCCCAGCGAGACGCCACCCTTGCGACGGCCCAGGTCGTTGCCGCTCTTGCCGTAGTGTTCGTATTCCAGCGACAGCGAGACCTTCTCGTTGATGGCGTACTCGGTGCCCAGGGCCGCATAGACGCTGTTCTTGCTGTAGTCGTCCTTGGCGCTCAGGCCCAGTGCGGAACCGGTCACTTCGTTGCGGTTGTGGGCCACGCCCAGCTTGCCGAACACATTGACCTTCTCGGCGACGGGATAGCTGGCCTTGCCGGCCAGGTAGAACGATTCGGACTCGGACTTCAAGCGGCCATTGACGCCGGCCAGCTTGTAGTCGGCCTCGCCCTTGCCGAAGTTGGTGTAACCGCCTTCGACGGCGAACATCGGGTTGATCTGGTAGCCGGCAAAGACTTTGCCGCCCCATTCCGTCTTCTTGTGATCGCCGACGGCAGTGACGTTCGGTCCGTCGATATCGAAGCGGTGCTCGGTGGCGGTGACGCCGACGCCGGCATATGGCACGCCATCGGCGGCCTGGGCGGACATGGCGCCCAGGGCGCCTACGGTAGCGATTACGGCAAGGATGGTCTTTTTCATGTTCGATCTCTCGGCAAATGGTTGAGTTGCTTGGATCGCGGTTCGTCCAGGGAACTGCGACACGACCAAGATAGCATCGACTTTGATTTATAAAAGGTCCATTTACGTAATAATTGTTAGTAGTTGTAATCGCTATTGAAATGCCGGGTTACCGCCCAAGATGAGGTGGTTACGTCACGCTTTTCGAACGTGAGTTGGCCCACACATGGGCAAAATCGTCGCGCGGACAGGATTGCACAAACGCCTACTTTCGGTTAGCCATCGGCGTCACAATCATGCGGAAGGTGAGATTGATGCGCACGCTGCTGGGGCGGGTCTGCTTGTTGATGCCGTGCCGCCAGTGCTGCTGCAAGGTACCGGCCATCAGCAGCAGGCTGCCGTCCGTCAGGTCCAGCTTGACCGTTTTCGGCAGGCGCTTGTGCTTCAGGATGAAGGTGCGGGTGGCGCCGAAGGACACGGAGGCAATGGCCGGATCGGCGCCCAGCTCGCGCTCGTCGTCGCTGTGGAAGCCCATGCTGTCGCGCTCGTTGCGGTAGCAGTTCAACAGCACACTGTTGAACTGGCGTGCCGTCACCGTCTCGACGGCCTGCTTGATTTCCAGCAGCAACGGCGTGCACGGCAAGGGGTGGAAGGTGCGGCCGGAATAGGTGTAGGCGGCCTCGCCATACCAGGCCGACAGGCGCGGCTGCTTCTGTGCCTTGCCGTAGATGAAGATGGTTTCCTCGCGCCACGCGATCTCGTCCTGCAACTGGCGCAGCACGGCATCGTTCGCGATGGCCAGGGGCAGCTGCGGCAGGAACGCCAGCTCGCCATCGTCGATCGGCATGGCTTGCAGGGTGGCTGGGTCGGAAAACAGGTCCATGCGCGCTATCATAGCGGACCCGCAATTCTTCTCCGACGACGATGGAAAAACGCTTTTTCCTGGCCGGCCTTGCCACGGCCGGTGCCCTGCCCGCCCTGGCCGCACCGGCCCGGCAGGCCACGCCGCAAGGACCGGCCCTGTTGACCGTGACGGGCGCGATCGCGCGCGCCAACCGGGGCAGGTTCGATCCCGTGGCGGACCAGATGTTTCATAAGCAGAAGCTGGCCTTCGACAAGGCCTGGGCCTTCGATTTCGCCGCGCTGGCGGCGCTGCCGGCGCAGACGATCCGGCCCACTCTGGAATATGACGGCAAGGTGCACGCCTTGAAGGGACCGTTGCTGGTGGATGTGCTGCAAGCGGCCGGCGCCACCCTGACGGACAAGCACCGCATCACCCTGCGCGCCGTGGACGGCTACGCCGCCGCGATCACGGGCCTGGAGGCGCGCACGCGCCGCTATCTCGTCGCCACCCACCTGGACGGCCGGCCGATGGCGCTGGGTGGGCTCGGCCCGCTGTGGGCCGTCTACGATGCGGACCGGATCGCGGAGATGGCCGCGCGAGCGCTGCCGGAACGCTTCAGTACGTGCCCGTGGGCGCTGTACCACATCGATCTGGGCTGATCGGGCCGGCACCAAAGACAAGGGGTGCCGGCATCGCTGCCGGCACCCCTTTGCCTGCCCGCTCGCGCATGCTTATGCGTAGGCTTCGGCCAGCGACATCACGCGCGGCGTGTAGGCCACGCCCACGTCGCCGAAGATCTTGGCGATCTGGGCCATGTTGGCTTCCAGCTCTTCCGCTTTCCAGCCCTTGAACAGGTCGGTGCCGTCCTTCTGGAAATGCAGGTCCAGCACCTTGCCGCGGTCCTTGTGGGTGTAGCCCGAGCTGTGGGTCTGCTGGAAACCGGCGGCGGCCAGCGCTTCCAGCACGGCCGTCGGCGGATTGTCCGGGTCGGTGGCCAGGTAGACGCCGTAGGTCTTGCCGGGCGGTTTCGCGGCGATATCGACTTCATAGATACCGGGCGCCTTCGTCACGGTCGTGGATTTCAGAAATAGCATTACGATCCCCTATCCGGCGCCGATGGGGCATCGCGCCGATGATGAATGAGTGTTGTGTTGGAGTAAGAGAGGCCTAGCTTATTGCCTTCAGCCAAATTTGTCGATCACTACGGTCTCATTTTTGCTGTAGCGCAACGCTTACGGCGTAAACCCGGGATGTCCTGACAAGATTGCCTGACGATTGTTGCCTGGACCAGTAGCGAATAAGGAAATCGGCGTTCAGCCGCCCTGCTTGCGCGCGGCCAGCGCCTGCGTCGGCGGCACCAGTGCTTCGTACAAGGCTCCCGTCGCCGCGTCCCAGGCGGCGACGGCGGCCTGCTGGCGCGCCACGGTGGCCAGGTCGCCCCGGGCAATCGGACCGCTCAGGGCCGGCGCGGCGCCGAGGCGGAACACATTCGACAAGCTTTCCTGCGCCAGCGGCCGGGCCAGCTCGCGCGCCACCGGTTCGGGAATGCCGGCGGCCTGGTAGGCGCGCAGGGCCGCGTCGAGCACCGTCACCAGGTAGTTGCTGGCGAAGACGGCGGCAGCGTGGTACACGGTCTTGGCCGCCGCATCGATAACGACGGGGCGGGCACCGATGGCTTCCAGCGCCGGCATCAGCAGCGCCAGCGCCGCCGCATCGCCTTCGATGCCGCAGAAGGTGCCTGCAAACGCGGCGGCCACGGCTTCCGGATCGGCGAAGCTGCGGATCGGGTGGACGCTGGCGACGTGGGCCCCGGCCGCCCGCGCCGCCAGTAGCTGGTCGGACGCCAGCGCGCCGCTGCAGTGAAAGACGACGGCGCCGGCCAGCGGCACGGCCGCCGCCAGCGCCTCACAGGCGGGGCCGATCTGGTCGTCCGTGACGGCCAGCATGTAGCAGTCGGCCGGGCGCAGGCCCGTATAGTCGGCCGCGCTGCCGGCGGCGATGAAGTCGACGCCGCACCCGGCCGATGCGGGCGAGCGGGCCAGCACCTGCTGCACCGTGAAGGCGGCATGCGCGTGGAACAGCCGGCCCAGCACGCGCGCCACATGGCCGGCACCGACGATGTTCAGGGTGGGCATCAGAAGCCGGACCCCGGCTGCTGCAGGTACTGCTCTTCTTCCGGCGTGGACGGCCGGCCCAGGATGGCATTGCGGTGCGGGAAGCGGCCGAACTTGCGGATCACGGCGTGGTGGCGCCGGGCGTAATCGAGCATGCTGTCGAAGCCCGTGCTGGAGGCGGCCAGCTTGTCGTACAGGATGACGGAACGCTCCTGCAGCGACAGGTTCTCGGCGTGCTCGAAAGGCAGGTAGGCAAAGGCCCGCTGCACGGGCGGCAAGGTCTGGCTGGCGCCGGAATTGTCCAGCGCGAGGGCCGCTTCCAGCGCCAGCGGGTCGCCCGCGAAGGCCTTCGGCGTGTCCCGGTAGACGTTGCGGGTGAACTGATCCAGCACGAGG
Organism: Pseudoduganella buxea; assembly: GCF_009720835.1. Taxonomy (GTDB): domain Bacteria; phylum Pseudomonadota; class Gammaproteobacteria; order Burkholderiales; family Burkholderiaceae_D; genus Rugamonas; species Rugamonas buxea. Next base: position 108,850 of record NZ_WNKZ01000002.1, on the reverse strand, counting down.
ATGCGGGCCAGCGCGCCTTGCGTGCCTTCGTCGTCCCACTGGCGCAGGCCGCCGGCCAGGGCCTGCTCGATGGTCTCGCCGAAGCGGGTGAATATCTCGCGGTCGAACGCGTCATCCTTGCGGAACCATTCCATGCGGTGCGCGTTGTGGCCCTTCACGCCGATCGGCAGGAACCAGAAATCGAGTACGTCTTGTGCCGTGACGAGCATTGGGATGTCCTTTAATCAGTTGCGGGCGTGGGTCAGCTGGAAGCTGTCGATGCCCTCGAATTTTGCCATCTCGGCGGCCAGCTGGGCCAGCGGCGAGCCGGTGCGCTTGCCCAGGGCCAGCGCGACGAAGCGCCATTCCATGCTGCCCTTTTCCTGGGTGATCATCAGCGAGCCGCCGGCGATCTCATAGCCGCGCTCCAGTGCCAGGCGGCGCAGGGTGTCCTCGTCCGGTTCGCGGCCCGGCTTGAAGCGCATCGTGATGGCGATCGCATGGCGCGACGGCAGCCACGCCTCGATCTTGGACAGGTAGATCATCACCATCGCGCACAGCAGCGCCAGCCCCATCGCGGCAAGATAAAAGCCGACACCCACCAGGATGCCGATGACGGACGAGGCCCAGATCGACGCGGCCGTCGTCAGGCCACTGATATTGAAGCCTTCGCGCATGATGACGCCGGCGCCGAGGAAGCCGATGCCGGTGACGATGCCCTGGATCACGCGCGTGGGATCGGTGCCGACGACGGAGCTGGCGATGTGGCCGCCGAACCAGAAGTCCGGGTAGCCGCCCACCACCGTCAATGCGGCCGAGGCCATGCACACCAGGCCATAGGTACGCATGCCGGCGGCGCGGCCGTGGTAGGCCCGCTCGTAGCCGACCAGCATGCCCAGCACGAGGGCGCCGAACAGGTTCAGCAGGATGACGCCATTGGTCATCAGCTCGCGCGACGACCAGTACGCGCCCAGGAATTCGGCGGTGGGCATCACATCAGGCCTTCGGCGCTTTCTTCGTCAGCTGCTTTTCGAAGGCGATATCGAGCTTGCTGACGCGCTTCGGTGTCTGTGGCCCCTGGGCATTGACGAAGGCGACGAAATCGTCCAGGTCCATCGGCGGGCACAGGGGCGGCTGGCCCGGTCCTTCGGTGAGGAAGAAGTGGCCGCTGCCGGTGATCGACATCGACCAGCCGGGATTGCCGCTGCGCAGCTTGAGGCGGTCGACGGCGTTCGATGCGCGGGTGGAGCGGGCGCTCATAATGGTTGGGTCCTTTCTTCCAGCCAGGCCAGGGCGGCGCCCTGCACATGGGGGCGCAGCCGTGCCAGCACGGTTGCATGGTAGTCGTTGAGCCACGCGAGTTCATCGTCGCGCAGCAGCAGGCGGTCGATGCATCGGGTGTCGATGGGGCACAGGGTCAGGGTCTCGAAGCGCAGGAAGGGCCCGAATTCGCCTTCGCCCGCGTCCGCGTTCAGCACCAGGTTCTCGATGCGGATGCCCCATTTGCCGGGCCGGTAGATGCCCGGCTCGATCGACGTGATCATGCCCGGCTCCATCGCCGTATGGGCGTCGGGCGGCGTCGACGGTGAAATCGACTGGGGCCCTTCGTGCACGTTCAGGAAATAGCCGACGCCGTGGCCGGTGCCGTGGCCGAAGTCGATGCCGGCTGCCCAGATGGGCGCGCGGGCAATCGCATCGAGCAGCGGCGCACGCGTGCCGCGGGGGAAGCGCGTGGCCGACAGGGCCATCATCCCCTTCAGCACGAGGGTGAAGTCACGCCGGTGTTCGACGGTGATGGCGCCCACCGGCACCACGCGGGTGATGTCGGTGGTGCCGCCCAGGTACTGGCCGCCCGAATCGATCAGCAGCAGGCCGTCGCCGGCGATGGTGGCGCAGGCGCCCGGCGTGGCGCGGTAATGCATGATGGCGCCATTGGCCTGGAAGCCGGCGATGGTGCCGAAGCTGGGGCTGACGAAACCGGGCCGCCGCGCCCGGGCTGCCGTGATGTGGCGATCGATATCGACTTCGTCCAGCGGCCTCTCGTGGCGGCGCGCCAGCGCCTCCTCCAGCCACGCGAAGAATTCGCACAGCGCCGCGCCATCCTGCTCCATCGTGGCGCGCACGTGGGCCGCTTCCTCAGCCGTCTTGCGCGACTTGGCGAAGGTGGTGGGGTTGATCGCCTCGATCACCGTCACGTGGTGCGGCACGGCCTGGCGCGTGCCGTGCGTGACGCGGCGGGGATCGAGCAGCAAGGTCATCGTCGGGTCGAGCGCGGCCAGCGCATTCGGCATTTCCGCATACGGCGCCAGGTCGACGCCATCGGCCGCCAGTACCGCCTGCAAATCGGTCGGCACCTTGCCCTCGGCCACGAACAGGGTGGCACGCTCGGGCGCGACCAGCGCATGGGCGACGAAGATCGGGTTGTACGACACGTCGGCGCCGCGCAGGTTGAGCAGCCAGGCGATATCGTCGAGCGTGGAAATCAGGTGGCGCTGGGCGCCATGCTGCGCCATCGCTTCACGCAAGGCCGCCAGCTTGACGGCGCGGGGCGTGGTGGCGAACGGCGGCAGGTGCTCGAACACGGGCGCTTCGGGCAGGCCGGGCCGGTCGGTCCACACGTCGTCCAGCACACCGAGGTCCGTGCGCAGCGCGATGCCGCGCGCATCGAGCGCCTGGCGCAGCTGGCGTGCAATCGCCAGGCCCAGCACGGCGCCATCGACGGCCACCACCTGGCCGGGCCGCAGGGTGGCCGCCAGCCAGTCGATGTACTGCGTGCCGGCGCCGGACGGGATCTTCATCAGTGCGATGCCGCTGCCGGCCAGTTCGTCCTCGGCCTGGGTCCAGTAGCGCCCATCCGTCCACACCCCGGCTTCCTCCTGGGTGGCGATGAAGGTGCCGACCGAGCCGGTGAAGCCGGACAGCCACTCGCGCCCCTTCCAGCGGGGCGGCAGGTATTCGGACAGGTGCGGGTCGGAGGACGGCACCAGGCAGGCATCGACGCCGTGGTGGCGCATGGCCTGGCGCAGCGCGGCCAGGCGGGCAGGAACAAGGGAATCGGTGGACGAATCGGGTCTGGACATGATCGGTATCGGTGCTTTCAGCCTCGCGGCTTGTCGAGGCACTATGATACCGTGACCGCCAGGCCCGTGCCGCCGCGCCGGCCACCCGGGCGCGGCGTCAGTGCAGCACCCGCGGCGGGGTGTCGCCGTCGTGGTGGGTGGTCTGCTGGAAGTCCATGCGCGGGCGGTTTTCCACCATGTCGCGCACGGCCCGCACGATTTCGTCCTGGGCCACGTAGTGGAGCATGTGACCGGCATCTTGAACTGTGTGCAACTGGCTCTGCAGCAGTTCGCGGTGCAGCCGCTCGGCGTTCTGCGCGGGCGCAACCAGCTTGTCGCCGCTGCCGGAGAAGATCGTCACGGGCAGCTTGATATCGGCGTAGCGGTGCCGCAAGCTGGCGGCGGCCGGTATCATCAGGGCCGACTCGGCGCCGGACGCGCGCAGTTGCGAAGGCCGCAGCGACAGCCACTTGGGCCAGCGCGCGAAGCTGACCGCCTCGGCCCGGGGGCTGAAGACCTTCTTGACGAAGCCCTTCCACATCAGACGGCCCAGCAGCGGCGACACGGTAAAGCGCATCACGTCGCCCAGCAGCGGCACGGCCGGCGCCGACATCAGCGCCACGTCCAGCCGCGGGCTGGGGTAGTAGTAACCGGACAGCAGGATCAGGCCGCGCACGGTGGCCGGCGCATCCAGCGCCATCGCCAGGGCCACCAGGGTGCCCCAGGAATGGCCCAGCACATAGGCCGGGCCGGCGTCGAGCTGTTTCAGGGCCTTGCCCAGCAGGGCGGCCTGCTCGGCCGGCGTCCAGACGGTGCTGCGGGGGCGCTCGCTGTAGCCAAAACCGGGGCGGTCGAAGGCGATCACGCGGTGGTCGCGCGCCAGCATGTCGATCAGGCCGGATAGTTCGAAATCCAGCGACGTGGCGCCATTGCCGTGCAGCAGCACCACGACGGGGCCGGCGCCGCGCTCGACATAGTGCAGCCTGACACCGTCCACCTCGACGAACTGGCCGGCCGGCGGGCTTTCCGCCTCGGCCTGCCGGGTCTTGCTGCGCACCACCAGGTAGGCAGCGCCCAGCACGGCCGCGCCGACCGCCAGCTTGGCCGCCAGCGACGGCGAGACCACCGGCTCCCGCGTGACCAGCCGCGAGCGCAGGTTCCACCCCTGCACGTCCCCATCCTGCCTCTTCATCCTTGCCATGACGACTCCCAGAATTCAAGCTTGTTTGTCCTAGACTAAACCTGGGGGCGGCGATTCTTTGTTAGGGCACTAACACACTTGGGTTGAAAGTCCGTTGATGAAAGCAAGGGCTGGAAGCGGGTCAGCGACGGCTCACGCCTCGAACTGCCGCAAGCCTTCCAGGTCGAGGATGCGGATACCGCCGTAGTCGACCCGCAGCAGGCCCTTGCGTTCCAGCACTTGCAGGGCCTGGTTGGCGCGCTGACGCGAGGCGCCCGACAGCAGGCCCACTTCTTCCTGCGAAATCTGCACCAGCCGTTCGATGCCGGGGTAGAGGTGGGAGTTGAACAGCGAGGCCAGGCAGCGCGCCACCTTCGTGTCCGGGTCCAGCAGCCGTTCGTTCTCGACCATGCCGATGAACTGGCCCAGCCGTTCATTCAGCTGCATCAGCAGGAAGCGGGTGAAGGGCAGGCTCGTTTCCAGCAGCCATAGAAATGTCTCGGCCGGCATGCGCGCGATACGGCTGTCGCGCAGGGCCATCGCGTCGTATTTGCGGTGCTCATCCTTCAACAGCGAACCTTCGCCGAACCAGCCGCCGGGCGGCACGCCCGTGAACGTGACGCTTTTGCCGGACGGCGAGAAATTGTTCATCTTGACCATGCCGGCAATGATGCCGACCCAGTTGTCGACGACCTCGCCCTTGCGGCACACGTAACCACCCTTCGGCACGAACACTTCGAAGGTGGTCGCCTCCACCCGCGCCATTTGTTCGGGCGTGAGCATGCGCGCCCAGATGGCACTGTTGAGGGCTTCTTTCAGGCTGGGCTGCTTGACATCCATTGTTGCGTCGCACCACAAAAAAACGGGGGAAATGTCTTTGAAAAGACAACCTTGCTTCATATCGCAAGTTAATATCATCACACAGATTGCGCACTGAATCAGAACTAAAGGAAGCGCTGATTTCATTCTGGCGGGAGGGAATGGTCCTGAAAAATGCGTCAGACAAGGCGCAAGTCATCGTCAATACCGAGGTATGGCGATGACCTGCAACGCAGTATGGCGCTTTTTCTCAGGGCCAGGCCCCCCTCCACGAATAAATCAGCGGTTCCAATATAAGCCCGGACTGGGCAAGGGAGACACTGATGCAGACACAAGCAACCACATTTCCGCGCCGTTTGCTGGAGCACGCGCGGGAACGGCCCGGCCACAGTGCCTACCGGGAAAAATACCTGGGCATCTGGCAAAGCTGGACCTGGGCCCAGGTCAACGACGAGGTGCGCGCCCTCGCCTGCGGCCTGGCCGCGCTGGGCTTCGAACGGGGCATGCGCCTGGCCATCATCGGCGACAACCGGCCACGCCTGTACTGGTCGATGCTGGCGGCCCAGTGCCTGGGCGGCGTGCCCGTGCCCCTGTACCAGGACGCGCCGGCGGCCGACATGGCCTATGTGCTGGAAAACGCCGGCATCCACTTCGCCATCGTCGAGGACCAGGAACAGGTCGACAAGCTGCTGGAACTGCAGGCCCTGTATCCGGGCATCACGCAGATCGTGTTCGACGACGAACGGGGCATGCGCCACTACCGCCAGCCGGGCCTGGTGTCGTTTGCGCGGCTGCAGGAAGCGGGCCGCACCTGGGACAGCGCCCATCCCGGCTTCTACGATGCCGCCATCGAAGCCGGCCAGGGCAGCGACCATGCCGTCATCCTGTACACCTCCGGCACCACCGGCAAACCGAAGGGCGTCTGCCAGACCCATACGGCCCTGCTGGCGGCCGGCAGCGGCGGCGTCGCCTTCGAAAAGCTGACGGAACGGGAAAACGTGCTGTCCTACCTGCCGATGGCATGGGTGGGCGACTGCCTGTTCTCGTTCGCGCAGGCCCTGGTGGCCGGCTTCACCGTCAACTGCCCCGAGTCGGGCGAGACGGTGATGACGGACTTGCGCGAGATCGGCCCGACCTATTATTTCGCACCGCCCCGCATTTTTGAAAACATGCTGACGCAGGTGATGATCCGGATGGAGGATGCCGGCACCATCAAGCGCGCCATGTTCCACCGCTTCATGGCCGTGGCGCGCCGCTGCGGCGCCGACCTGCTGGACGGACGGCCCGTGCCGCTGGGGGACCGTATCGCCTACGCGCTGGGCCAGGTGCTCGTGTACGGCCCGCTGAAGAATGTGCTGGGATTCTCGCGCGTGAAGGTGGCCTATACCGCCGGCGCGGCCATCGGCCCGGACCTGTTCCGCTTCTACCGCTCCATCGGCGTCAACCTGAAGCAGTTCTACGGCTCGACCGAAACGTGCGCGTACATCTGCCTGCAGCCGGACGGCCAGATCAAGTTCGACAGCGTCGGCATGCCGGCGCCCGGCGTCGACGTGCGCCTGGCCGAGAACGGCGAGGTGCTGGTCAAGTCGCCCACCTTGATGGAAGGGTATTACGAGCGCCCCGACGCCACGGCCGAGGCGATCGACGCACAGGGCTTCTTCCACACGGGCGACGCCGGCGTGTTCGACACGGACGGCCACCTGCGCATCATCGACCGCGCCGCCGATGTGGGCAAGCTCAATCACGGCGCCATCTTCGCGCCCAACTACATCGAGAACAAGCTGAAGTTCTTCCCCTTCATCAAGGAGGCGGTGGCCTTCGGCGACGGGCGCGACATGGTGTGCGCCTTCCTTAACATCGACCTGGAGGCCGTGGGCAACTGGGCCGAGCGGCGCGGCATCGCGTATGCGGGCTACACCGACCTGGCCGCGCACGAACAGACCTATGCGCTGATGCAGGAATGCGTCGAGAAGGTCAACGCCGACCTGGCCGGCGAAGCGCTGATGGGCCACACGCAGATCCACCGCTTCCTCGTGCTGCACAAGGAACTCGACCCGGACGACGACGAACTGACCCGCACGCGCAAGGTGCGCCGCAAGTTCATCGCCGACAAGTACGCCGTGCTGATCGACGCCCTGTACGGCGGCAAGCCGTCGCAGTTCATCACTACCCAGGTCAAGTTCGAGGACGGCCGCAGCGGCGTCGTGTCGGCCGACGTGCGCATCGCCGACTGCCGCACCTTCCCCGTCGTGACCACCGCCGCCGCATGACCGAGGCCAAACCCATGCAGATGAACGAACCCGATGTGCACTTCCATGGCGGCCGCGCGACCGGCCCCGTGATCCTGGACCTGCGCAATATCTCGCTGTCCTTCGGCGGCGTCAAGGCCCTGACCGACATCTCCTTCGACGTTCGCCAGCACGAAATCCGCGCCATCATCGGCCCGAACGGCGCCGGCAAGAGCTCGATGCTCAACGTGATCAACGGCGTGTACCGCCCGCAGCAGGGCGAGATCGTCTACCGGGGCCAGCACCGCAAGAACATGGACTGCTATGGCGCGGCCAAGTCCGGCATTGCCCGCACCTTCCAGAACATCGCCCTGTTCAAGGGCATGACGGTGCTGGACAACATCATGACGGGCCGGAACCTGAAAATGACGTCGAACTTCCTGCTGCAGGCCCTGTACTGGGGCCCGGCGCGGCGCGAGGAAATCGCCCACCGCCGCAAGTGCGAGGAAATCATCGACTTCCTGGAAATCCAGCATATCCGCAAGACGCCCGTCGGGCGCCTCCCCTACGGCCTGCAAAAGCGCGTGGAGCTGGGCCGGGCCCTCGCGGCGGAACCGGAAATCCTGCTGCTGGACGAGCCGATGGCCGGCATGAACGTGGAGGAAAAACAGGATATGTGCCGCTTCATTCTCGACGTGAACGACCAGTTCGGCACGACCATCGTGCTGATCGAGCATGACATGGGCGTCGTCATGGACATCTCCGACCGTGTCGTCGTACTGGACTACGGCTGCAAGATCGGCGACGGCACGCCGGACGAAGTGCGCGGCAATCCGGATGTGATCAAGGCTTATCTCGGGGGCGACAGTGGACATTAACTTCTTCTTCGAAGTGCTGATCGGCGGCCTGCTGTCGGGCGTGATGTACGCGCTGGTGGCGATCGGTTTTGTGCTGATCTACAAGGCCTCGGGCGTGTTCAACTTCGCCCAGGGCGCGATGGTGTTCTTCGCCGCACTCACCTGCGTGGGCCTGATGGACAAGTTCGGCCTGCCCCTGTGGCTGGCCATTCCCGCCACCATCGTCGCCATGGTGATCCTGGGCTTCGCCATCGAGCGGGTGGTGCTGCGGCCCCTGGTCAACCAGCCCGAGATCACGCTGTTCATGGCCACCATCGGCCTGGCCTTCTTCCTGGAAGGACTGGCGCAGCTGATCTGGGATTCGCAGGTGCACCAACTGGTGCTGCCCATCGAGGACGTGCCGCTGCAGTCGGTGCTGGACCGCTTCAATATCGTCGTCTCGCAGTTCGACGTGACGGCAGCCGCCGTCTGCGGCGTGCTGGTGCTGGTATTGGCCGTGCTGTTCTCGAAGACCAAGGTGGGCCGGGCCCTGCGCGCCGTGGCGGACGACCACCAGGCCGCGCTGGCCGTGGGTATTCCGCTGCAGCGCATCTGGGCCATCCTGTGGGCCGTGGCCGGCGTGGTGGCGCTGGTGGCGGGGCTGTTGTGGGGCGCCCGCAACGGCGTGCAGTTCGCGCTGACCTTCATTGCACTGAAGGCCTTGCCCGTGCTGATCCTCGGCGGCTTCACGTCGGTGCCGGGGGCCATTGTCGGCGGCCTGATCATCGGCGCTTCGGAAAAGCTGGCCGAGGTGTATATCGGCCCGATGGTGGGCGGCGGCATCGAGGGCTGGTTCCCGTATGTGCTGGCGCTGCTGTTCCTGCTGGTGCGGCCCGAAGGGCTGTTCGGCGAAAAACTGATCCGGAGGATCTGACATGTTCTATCGCGAAGCCGGCCAGTTCAAGACCACGTACGAAACGGACGGCCAGATCCTGCCGCTCCGCCAGGACCGCATCGCCCTGCTGGCGACCCTGGCCGTGGCGCTCCTGGTACTGCCGTTCGTGGCCACGCCCTATTTTTTATCGGCCATCCTGATTCCCTTCCTGATCTTCTCGCTGGCCGCCCTGGGCCTGAATATCCTGACGGGCTATTGCGGCCAGCTCTCGCTGGGCACGGCCGCCTTCATGGCCGTGGGCGCGTTCGCGTCGTGGAATTTCGTCTACCGCATGCCCGGCCTGCCGATCCTGGCCGCCTTTGCGCTGGGCGGCCTGTGCGCGGCGCTGGTGGGCATCGCCTTCGGCCTGCCGTCGCTGCGCATCCGCGGCTTCTACCTGGCCGCCTCCACCCTGGCGACGCAGTTCTTCGTGGTCTGGTGCCTGACCAAGATTCCCGCGCTGACGGGCGGCAGCGCCTCGGGCGTCATCACGGCGCAGAAGATCGAAATCCTCGGCTACGCCTTCGACACGCCGCAGCGCAAGTTCGTGCTGGTGCTGCTGATCGTCTCGTTCATGGCCCTGCTGGCGAAGAACATGGTGCGCTCCAACGTGGGCCGCTCCTGGATGGCCGTGCGCGACATGGACGTGGCGGCCGAGGTGATCGGCATCCGCCCCATGCGCACCAAGCTGCTGGCCTTCGCCGTCAGCTCGTTCTACTGCGGCGTGGCCGGCGCCCTGTATGCATTTGCCTACCTGGGCACGGTGGAACCGGAGGCCTACAGCCTGGACCTGTCGTTCCGCATCCTGTTCATGATCATCATCGGCGGAGTCGGCTCGATCCTTGGCTCCTTCCTGGGTGCGGCCTTCATCGTGCTGCTGCCGGTGGCGCTGAACATGCTGGCGCACGGCCTGGGCCTGCCCACCAGCGTGGCCTCGAACCTGGAGCTGATGGTGTTCGGCGCCCTGATCATTTTCTTCCTCATCGTCGAACCCCATGGCCTGGCGCGGCTGTGGCAGATCGGTAAGGAAAAGCTGCGCCTGTGGCCCTTCCCGCATTAGAGCTAAAACAATCAAGGAGACAAGCATGCAATTGAAATCCCTCGTCATCGGCGCCCTGCTGGCCGCCAGCGCCACCACCGCCTACGCCCAGACGCAGTTCGTCGCCCTGCCCTCGTACCGGGTCGGGCCGTACGCGTCGGGCGGTTCCGGCTTCTACGGCGGCATCATCGATTACTTCAACCTGGTCAACCAGGCCGGCGGCGTCAACGGCGTCAAGGTGACGTGGGAAGAATGCGAGACAGAGTACAACCCGTCGCGCGGAGTCGAGTGCTACGAGCGGCTGAAAACCAGCCAGGGCGGCGCCACCCTGGTCGAGCCCCTGTCGACCGGCATCGCCTACGGCATCCTGGACCGCATCCCACAGGACAAGATCCCCATGACGATGCTGGGCTACGGCCGCTCGGACGCGGCCAACGGCAAGGTGTTCCCGTACGTGTTCCCACTGATCTCGAGCTACTGGAGCCAGGCCGCCGCGATGGTGAAATACCTGGCCGACAAGAACGGCGGCAGCCTGAAAGGCAAGAAGATCGTCCACCTGTACCACGACTCGGCCTTCGGCAAGGAACCCTTGCCGGTGCTGGAGGCGCTGGCAAAGCAGCAGGGCTTCGAGCTGGTGAAGGTGCCCGTGGCGCCGCCGGGCAGCGAGCAGCAGGCCCAGTGGCTGCAGATCCGCCAGGCCCGGCCCGACCACGTGATCCTGTGGGGCTGGGGCGTGATGAATTCGGTGGCCATCAAGACGGCCCAGCGCAATGGCTTCCCGCGCGACAAAATCCTCGGCGTGTGGTGGGCAGGCTCCGAAGAAGACACCGTGCCGTCCGGCGACGCGGCCAAGGGCTACACGGCCATGTCGTTCAACACGCCGGGCAATTACCCGGTGCTGGACGACATCCGCAAGAAGGTCTACGCGGCCGGCAAGGGCAACCTGTCGGACCAGGCCCGTATCGGCTCGGTGTATCACATGCGCGGCGTCACGGCCGGCATCCTGTTCGTCGAAGCCATGCGCGCGGCCCAGGAAAAATACGGCAAGGGCAAACCCGTCACGGGCGAGCAGCTGCGCTGGGGCCTGGAAAACCTGAACATCGACGCGGCACGCCAGAAGGCCATCGGTGCCGTCAACATGTTCCCCACCGTGAAGACCAGCTGCGAGGACCATGAAGGCTCGGGCGCCGTCAAGGTGCAGCAGTGGGACGGCAAGAAGTGGGTGGCCATCACGCCGAACTGGATCGTGGGCGACCGCGCGCTGGTGAAGAAGCTGGTGGACGAGTCGTCCAACAAGTACGCGGCAGAGAAGAAAATCACGCCGGCCTGCCTGAAGTGACGCCATGAGCTACCTCTCCGTCAACAATATCGAGGTGATCTACGACCACGTGATCCTCGTGCTGAAAGGCGTGTCGCTGCAGGTCCCGCAGGGCAAGATCGTCGCCCTGCTGGGCGCCAACGGCGCCGGCAAGTCGACCACGCTGAAAACCATCTCGACCTTGCTGCGGGGCGAGCGGGGCGACGTCACCAAGGGCGAGGTGCATTTCCAGGGCCAGCGCATCGACCAGCTGACGCCCAATGAGCTGGTGAAGCGCGGCCTGTCGCAGGTGATGGAGGGGCGCCACTGCTTCGGTCACCTGACGATCGAGGAAAACCTGCTGACGGGCGCCTATACGCGGCAGGCGTCGCGCGCCCAGCTGCGCGATTCGCTCGACAAGGTGTACCACTACTTCCCGCGCCTGAAGGAGCGCCGCGCCAGCCAGGCCGGCTACACCTCGGGCGGCGAGCAGCAGATGTGCGCCATCGGCCGTGCGCTGATGGCGCAGCCGTCCATGATCCTGCTGGACGAGCCGTCGATGGGCATCGCGCCGCAGATCGTGGCCGAGATCTTCGGCATCGTGAAGGACCTGAACGTGCGCGAGAACGTCTCGTTTTTGCTGGCCGAGCAGAACACGTCGGTGGCGCTGCGCTACGCCGACTTCGGCTACATCCTGGAAAACGGCCGGGTCGTGATGGAAGGCGCCGCCGCCGACCTGGCCGCCAACGAGGACGTCAAGGAGTTCTACCTGGGCGTCTCGGGCGCCGGGCGCAAGAGCTTCCGCGACCAGAAATTCTATCGCCGCCGCAAACGCTGGCTGGCCTGACAACAAGACGACACCGCAATGAACCTGAATCGAGCAAAACAGCTGTGCCGCGGCCTGCCTGGCGCGACCGAGGACGTCAAATGGGGCGAGGACCTGGTCTTCTCCGTGGGCGAAAAGATGTTTGCCGTCGCCTGCAACACCGCGGGGGTGGACAAGATCAGCTTCAAGGTCGACGACGACGCCTTCCTGGCACTGACGGACCGCCCCGGCTTCATTCCCGCGCCTTACCTGGCGCGGGCCAAGTGGGTGCAGGTCACGGACCTGAAAGCGGTGTCCGACGAAGAGGGAGACGCCCTGCTCCGGCGCGCCTATGAACTGGTGTTCGCCAAGCTGACAAAGAAACTGCAACGCGAGATCAGGGAGATGGCATGAGCGGCGCCACCCTGGACTGGCAGGAAACCCGGCTGCCGGAGGAGCGCGAGCGCGACCTGATGCTGCGCCTGCCCGCCCTGGTGGCGCAGGCGCAATCGGCACCGGGCTGGGCGCGCATCCTGGAAGGGGTCGACGCGGCCGGCATCGGCACGCGCGCGGCGCTGGCGCAACTGCCCGTCACGCGCAAGTCGGACCTGAAGGCGCTGCAGGCGCAGGACAAGCCCTTCGGCGGCCTGACCAGCACGGCCGCGCGCGCGCTGGGGCGCATCTACATGTCGCCCGGTCCCATCTTCGATGCGGAAGGGCGAGGTCCCGACTGGTGGCGCTTCGGCCGCGCCCTGTACGCGGCCGGCGTGCGCCCGGGCGGCCTGCTGCAGAACTGCTTTTCGTACCACTTCACGCCGGCCGCCTTCATGGTGGAGTCGGCGGCGGCGCGCATCGGCTGCACGGTGATCCCGGCCGGCAGCGGCCAGACCGAACTGCAGGTGCAGGCGATGGCCGAACTGCGGCCGGACACCTATGTCGGCACGCCGTCGTTCCTGAAGCTGATCGTGGAAAAGGCGCGCGAGATGGGCCAGGATATCGGCAGCGTGCAGCACGCCATGCTGAGCGCCGAGGCGCTGCCGGACTCGCTGCGCCAGTGGTTCGTGGAACAGGGCATCCCGCACGTGTGCCAGGCCTACGCATCGGCCGACGCCGGCGCCATCGCCTTCGAGACGCGCACGGACGGCGTGCTCAATCCCGGCATGGTGCTGGATGAGGAGATCATCCTGGAGATCGTGCGGCCCGGCTCGGGCGAACCGGTGGCGCCCGGTGAGGTGGGCGAGGTGGTGCTGACGGTCTTCAATGCCGACTATCCGCTGATCCGCTTCGCCACGGGCGACTTGTCCGCCATCCTGGTCGATACGCCGCCGTCGCCGTGCGGGCGCACCAACACGCGCATCCGCGGCTGGCTGGGCCGCGCGGACCAGACCACCAAGGTGCGCGCCATGTTCGTCCATCCGTCACAGGTGCACGACGTGGTGCGGCGGCATCCGGCCGTGACGAAGGCGCGCCTGGTGGTGACGGGCACCATCGCCGACGAAACCATGACCCTGCACTGCGAAGTGGACGACCCGGCGCGCGCGGGCGACGGCGCGGCCATCGTGGCCGACATCCGCGCCGTGACGAAGCTGCGCGGCGACGTGCGGTTCGTCGCGCGCGGCAGCCTGCCCAACGACGGCAAGGTGATCGACGATGCGCGCGACTACATTTGAACAGGGGGCGAGCGGGAGGCGCGGCACTACGGCTGGGTAATGACTGTCGAGACCCAGTTGCGCGGCGGATCGGGCTGTTATGGCGGATAATTCCAGTCTCATTCACCCAGCCGCCGAAACATCATGCTTGAATATCATCACCAACGCGCCCGCGCACTGCTCGCCAACGCAGAAGAGATCTTCGACGAAGCCGCCGTGCAGCAGGCCGTACGCAATGTCGCGCATACCCTGAACAACCGTTTCGAAGACGACGACGAATTCCCCCTCGTGCTGGGCGTGATGGGCGGCGCCGTGGTCTTCACCGGCAACCTGCTGCCGCAGCTGACCTTCCCCCTCGAATTCGACTATATCCACGTCAGCCGTTACGGCGACGAGGACCGGGGCGGCGAGATCGTCTGGAAGGTGGTGCCCCGCTCGAATGTCGAGGGCCGCGTCGTGATCGTCGTCGACGATATCCTCGACGAGGGCGAAACGCTGGCGCACGTCAAGCAGCGCCTGCTCGACATGGGCGCCAGGGAAGTCATCCTCGCCGTGTTCGCGGACAAGGCCATCGGCAAGGCCAAGCCCGTGCAGCCCGATATCGTCGGGCTGACGATCCCGAACCGCTTCGTGGTCGGCTTCGGCATGGATGCGTACGGCTACTGGCGCAACCTGCCGGGCCTGTGGGCGCTGAACAACGAGGACTTGTCCAACGGCTGACGCGCACTGCCCTGAATGGGGGACCCCATGGGTCCTCCCTAAGGCCAATGGGCGCCGGGGCGTCCAGGGCTTACCATTTTCGCATACCATCACAACCTGCAAGGTGCGCAAAATGAGTAACCCGAAACTGGAAGTCCTGACCCCGCAAAACAGCCAGATCATCTTCATCGACCACCAGCCGCAGATGGCTTTCGGCGTGCAGTCGATCGACCGCCAGGTCCTGAAGAACAACACCGTGGCCCTGGCCAAGGCCGCCAAGGTGTTCGGCATCCCCACCATCATCACCACCGTCGAGACGCAGAGCTTCTCGGGCAACACCTATCCGGAACTGCTGGATGTGTTCCCTGGCCAGCCCATCCTGGAACGCACGTCGATGAACTCGTGGGACGACCAGAAGGTGCGCGACGCGCTGGCGAAGAACGGCAAGAAGAAGGTGATCGTGGCCGGCCTGTGGACGGAAGTGTGCAACAACAGCTTCGCCCTGTGCGCGATGCTGGAAGGCGACTACGAAATCTACATGGTGGCCGATGCGTCCGGCGGCACGTCGAAGGAAGCCCATGACTACGCCATGCAGCGCATGATCCAGGCCGGCGTGGTGCCGGTGACGTGGCAGCAGGTGATGCTGGAATGGCAGCGCGACTGGGCCCACCGCGACAGCTACGATGCCGTCATGGCCATCGTCAAGGAGCACTCGGGTGCCTACGGCATGGGTGTCGACTACGCCTACACGATGGTGCACAAGGCCGCCTCGCGCGCCGCGTCGCAGCACGAGACCCTGGCACCGGTACCGGCCAACAAATAAGCCGGTAGCGAAGCCGGCAACGGCGATGACAAAGGGGGCCGCGGCCCCCTTTTTTTACGTCCGTACCGCCGCGCCGATTACAGCGCCAGGCGTGCGCGGGCGGCCTGGTACTCGGCGGCCAGGCGGTCGACCAGCTCGGCCACGGTGGGCACGTCGTCCATCAGGCCCACGCCCTGGCCGGCGCCCCAGATGTCGCGCCAGGCCTTGGCGCTGCCGGAGCCGAAGCTCATCTTGCTCTTGTCCGATTCGGGCAGCGCGTCCGGGTCCAGGCCGGCGGCGACGATGGATTTCTTCAGGTAGTTGCCGTGCACGCCCGTGAACAGGTTGGTGTAGACGATATCGGCCGCGGTGGACTCGACGATGGCGTCGCGGTAGCCCTGGCTGACATTCGATTCCTGCGTGGCCAGCCAGCGCGAGCCGATGTATGCGAAGTCCGCGCCCATAGCCTGGGCGGCCAGGATGGCGTCGCCGCTGGCGATCGAGCCGGACAGCGCGATGGGGCCGTCGAAGAACTTGCGCACCTCGCCCACCAGCGCGAACGGCGACAGGGTGCCCGCATGGCCGCCGGCACCGGCCGCCACCAGGATCAGGCCGTCGACACCGGCTTCCAGTGCCTTCTGGGCATGGCGGATCGACACGACGTCGTGCAGCACGATGCCGCCGTAGCCGTGGATCGCGTCCATCATCTCCTTCGGCGGCGCGCGCAGCGACGAGATGATGATCGGCACCTGGTGCTTGACGCACATTTCCACGTCATGGGCCAGGCGGTCGTTCGACTGGTGCACGATCTGGTTGACGGCGATGGGGCCCACTTTCTTGTCCGGATTGGCACGCTGGAAATCGGCCAGCTCGGCCTTCAGGTCCGTCAGCCACGTATCGAGCAGCTCGGCCGGACGGGCATTCAGGGCCGGGAAGGAGCCGACGATGCCGGCCTTGCACTGCGCCGCCACCAGGGCCGGGCCGCTGGCGATGAACATCGGCGAAGCAATAACGGGAAGGGACAGGTTTTGCAGCACTGAAGGCAGGGCCATGGTCGACTCGCGCAAAAAAGTTAAGGGTAAATGATCTGGCCGATTATAGACCTGAAAAAGTACGGTCGTGCGAATTCTAGATGGATTGCTCTATCGACCGATGCGCTGCCGCCACTGCCCAGCCCGTGTCCACCCTGGGGTCAGACCCGGACGTGGACACGGCCTCATGCGTACATAACAGCCGAGCCCGTGTCTTTGTCGGGGTCTGACCCCAAGGTGGACACGGCCTCATGCGCTAGCGCAGATGGCTTTTGTCGATTGGGACTCAGGCGTTGACGAGGTAATCGCCGTCGATGCGGGCGGCGAGGCCGCGTATCAGTTGCTTGATGGTCCAGGCGGCCAGCTCTTCGTCGCTTTTATGCAGGTAGCGCCGGTTCGATTCGGCCACGACGGGCAGCGACGCCAGCAGCGGGGCGATGTCGGCCACGGCGATCTTCTGGCGTTCCAGCAGCAGGAACTTGAGCAGCACCTTGACGCCGTATTCGGCGTTGTTGGCCGGTTTCGACGACAGGAAATCGAGGCGGCGGCGGGCCCGTTGCAGGGCCGCGTCGACGTCGTCGAACACGGCGCCGTGGCCGGGGATGACCAGTTGCACGTCCAGGCCGGCGATCAGGTCCAGCGTCGCACCCGCTTCGGCGAAGCCGGCGTCGCCTTCCAGTTCCGGGAAGATGACGCCGAAGCCGTTGTGCCACAGCGCGTCCGCCGAGATCAGGACCTTGTGTTCGGGGCTGTACCAGATCAGCGAATGGGCGTGGTGGCCGGGCGCGCCCAGCACGTGCCAGGCGGTGCCGCCCAGGGTCAATACCTCGCCCGGGGCGACGGTACCGGCGATGGTGAAGCGGGGGCATTGCTGGCCCGTGGCCTTGAAGGTCAGCGCGTCCTCGTCCCAGCGGCGCACCTTGTCCTCCTCGGCCGCCGGCACGAACGTGGCGCAGCCGTAGTGGGCCTGCAGGGCGGCGTTGCCGCCGCAATGGTCCGAATGCAGGTGGGTCGTGTACAGGCGGTCCAGGTGGCGCCCGTGCAGCGCGTGGCGTACCAGGTCCACCGTCTGCTGGGCGTGCGTGACATAGCCGCTGTCGACCAGCGCCGTGTCGTCCGGGCCGACCAGCAGGATATTGTTGGCGGAGAGCCAGCCGCGTTCGAACACGCGGATGGAGTCGGGTAAGGTCATCATCGTTTCATCTGGAAGGCCAGCGAGATGCGGGCGAATTCCACCAGCACGTCCTGGGTGCCGCCGTTGAAGGTGGCAAACGCCGTGCCGGTGCGCACGATCATCCGGGGCGGGAACAGCCAGGACAGATAGGGGATGCCGATCATCTTGGCGCCGCGCACTTCGTCCCAGCGCACGCGCTTGTCGATCATGCCGGTCTGGCGGATGCCGTCGGCGTCGATGGTGGTGGTGGCGCGCAGGAACCAGTACTGGCTGGCGGCCAGCATGGCGGCGGCGCCCAGCAGCAGGGCCTTCACGCCGAAGCCGAATTGGGGCAACGGAAATCGCAGCGCGACGCTGGCGGCATACACCACCAGCACGATCGTCAGCAGGGTGGCGACGACCTTGAAGCCGTTGCCATAGGCAGGCCCCGACACGGTGCGTTCGGGTCGATAGTGCGGCATAGGGAAATCCCGGAGTCGTAGGTCAGTCGAAGTCGATGGTCTGCTCGCGGCGCGGCAGATCGGCCCAGACGGCACGTTTGAAGTCGTCGCTGGCACCGGCCCAGGCGACGATTTCGTCGATCGTGCGCAGGCAGCCTTCGCAGTAACCCGTCGCGCGATTCATCTTGCACAGGCTCACGCAGGGCGAGGGCACGGGCGTCGCGCGCTCCGGCGGGAGAACAGAATTCATGGTGTGGTGGAATTGAAAATCAGACTGTATTCTAGCCGATACAGCTTTGCGCCGGTCTGTGGCAATTATGGCTATACTGGACCAAAACAAGGCCCGTGGACCACACGGAGCGCCGAGGAGACGCAATTGAAGCGTGCGCAAAGGTGTACTCGATGAGGATCTGGGTGCATGGCGTGCCGACAGCGCGGCTGCAGCGATCGATGGCAGTGTTCGTCGACCGGTGACCGCAATGACGAATCCACAGCCTCCGAGGAATCTCATGAAACATGGTCAGCTTTGGTTAAACCAGGTCCGAAAGACGGCGGAAGCTTTTTTCGGACCGAACGCCTTTCCCGGCAGCGCGTTCGAATTCCCGGCCGCCCTCGAGCTGCCGGAAACCGTGTTCGATGCCCCGCCCCCCGTGGCGCCCCCGCTTCCGCCGGGTGCACGCTTCCTGCATGGCGTCTATGGCAACGAAGCCGGCAGCCGCAACTACAAGCTGTACATCCCTTCCACCTGGAAAGGCCAACGCCTGCCGCTGGTCGTGATGCTGCACGGCTGCGCCCAGGACCCGGACGATTTCGCCGCCGGCACGCAGATGAACGCCGTCGCCGAGGAACGCAAGTGCTTCGTGCTGTATCCGGCCCAGTCGCCGGACGCCAACAATTCGCGCTGCTGGAACTGGTTCAACGCGCTGGACCAGCGCCATGGCCAGGGCGAACCGTCCATCATTGCCGGCATGACGCAGCAGGTACTCGACCATTACCCGGTTGCGCGCAACCAGGTGTATATCGCCGGCCTGTCCGCGGGCGGCGCGATGGCGATCATCGTCGGCACGCTGTATCCGGAGCTGTTCTGCGCGGTGGGCGTTCACTCCGGTCTGCCGTTCGCGGCCGCGCGCGACCTGCCGTCCGCGTTGTCGGCCATGAAACGGGGTGCCGCCGGCAGCGCCACCAACAGTGGCGGCCTGCCGATGATCGTCTTCCACGGCGACCAGGACACCACTGTCCACCCCGTCAACGGCGAGGAATTGCTGGCCCAGGGGCTGCGCAGCCATCCGCTGGGCAAAACGGCGCGCCCTTCCCGGCTGGCCGGGCGCGTGCCGGACGGGTATGCCTACACCCGTGTCAAGCACTGGCTGCACGACGGCTCGCCGCTGGCCGAGCACTGGGTGATCCATGGCGCCGGCCACGCCTGGTCCGGCGGCAGCGCGGCGGGAAGTTATACGGATGGCAAGGGTCCCGACGCCAGCCGGGAAATGATGCGCTTCTTCAGCACCGTCAGGGCCGCTTGAGGACCTGGGCGGCGATATGGGCCTTCAGGCAGGCCGGGCACCAGCAGCCCACGGCCCCGTCCCCGTCCGGTACCGGCACGGTCGGCGGCAGCTGCGTGCACCAGCAGGGTGTGGGGTCGGCCTGGCCGTCCGGCCCCGGGTCCGCCATTGCGCAATGGAAGGTGGCGCCGCAGCGCTCGCAGATGCTCATGGTGCCGAGCCTAGCGGAACAACGACGACATGGCAACCTTTGGCCCTATAATGCGCAGGCACGCAGCAACATCGCGCTTTGCGCGGCATCCGGGACCGCACCGGCCACCCGCCCCATGTTGCCAGCCCGTGCTTCGCTGTAAAATCGCCACAATATTTTTACCGGACCCGCCATGACCCAACTGACCAACTTGAGCCTGGACACGCCAGCCGACGATCTGACTGCGGTTTCGCCGCAGATCAAGGCGCAGATTCTGGCCGAGGCTCTGCCGTACATTCGTAATTTCCATGGCAAGACGATTGTCATCAAATACGGCGGCAATGCCATGACCGACGAGCGGCTGAAGCACGGCTTCGCGCGCGATGTGATCCTGCTGAAACTGGTGGGCATGAATCCGGTCGTGGTGCACGGCGGCGGTCCGCAGATCGACAACGCGCTGAAGAAAATCGGCAAGCAGGGCACCTTCGTGCAGGGCATGCGCATCACCGACGAAGAAACCATGGAAGTGGTGGAATGGGTGCTGGGCGGCGAAGTGCAGCAGGATATCGTGATGCTGATTAATCACTACGGCGGCCAGGCCGTGGGCCTGACCGGCAAGGACGGTGGCCTGATCCGCGCCCGCAAGATGGCCATGCCGGACAAGCTCAATCCGGGCCAGTACCTGGACATCGGCTTCGTGGGCGAGATCGACGCCATCAACCCGGCCGTCGTCAAGGCGCTGCAGGACGATGCCTTCATCCCCATCATTTCGCCGATCGGCTTCGGCCAGGATGGCCAGGCCTACAACATCAATGCCGACGTCGTGGCCGGCAAGATCGCCGAGATCCTGAAGGCGGAAAAACTGATCATGATGACCAATATCGCCGGCGTGCAGGACAAGAACGGCAACCTCGTCACCGACCTGTCGGCCCGCGAGATCGACGAGATGTTCGCCGACGGCACCATCTCCGGCGGCATGCTGCCGAAGATTTCGTCGGCACTGGACGCGGCCAAGTCGGGCGTCAACACGGTCCACATCATCGACGGACGAATTGAACACAGTTTGCTGCTCGAAGTGTTGACCGAACAGGCATTTGGCACTATGATCCGGTCTCACTGAAAAAACCGGTGGCGCCGGAAGTAACGCGCGCCGCCTGTCGATCCGGTATGCCCTTGTAGCTCAGTGGTAGAGCACTCCCTTGGTAAGGGAGAGGCCACGTGTTCAATCCACGTCAAGGGCACCATTTTCTCCCTCCCGCAGCACCCTCCCCCAGCTATTTCCGTTTCAGTACACCCGTTCGACCAGCAGCCCCCGTGCGCGCAGCAGTTCCGGCACGCTTCCCGCGCCTACCAGGTGCAGCACGCCGATGGCGGCCACGCTGCGCCGTTCGCTTTTCAACAGCGCGGCGATGCGCGCGGCCAGCGCCGGATTGCGCCCGGCCAGCAGCACCTGGCTGACGAATCTGCCGGAATACGTGGTGTCGGCCGCCGTCTTGGCGGCAATGCGATCCAGCGCGGCCTGGTCGGCCGTGGCCCAGGCCCGGGCGATTTCGCGGGCGTCGCCGGCCTGCTCCTTGTCCTCGATGGCGTCGATGCACTCCTGCAGGAACAGGGCCTGGTCGGCCAGCGGCATGCGCCCGAACAGGGCCATCTGCCCCTGCACCGATTCCAGTTCGATCACTTTCTGGCCGCGCCCGTGGGCCTGCTGCGCCAGCCAGGCGTCGACCGCCAGTTCGGCCTGGTAGCCCTGCGCCTCGAATTCGCGCACCGTCAGCAGGCTGGCGATCATCCATGGCTTCATCAGCGCCACTGACTGCGGCCCGATCTCGTAGCGGCGCAACAGCCGGTCCAGGCGCGGGCGATAGGGCGCCGGCAGCTCCGCGCTGGCCGGGCCACGACCGTTCTGGTACATGCCGTGCTCGCGCACGGCGCGGGCGATGTCGTTCTGGGAACCCGTGGGATCGACTTCCAGCGCCAGCACGGTCGCTTCGCGCAGGGCCGCCATCAGGCGCGGTTCGAGCGGATAGAAGTCGCGCGCACCGACGTGGATGGTGCCGAACAGCCATGCCACGTGGCCGCCGCCTTCGACGCGGAACAGCGCTCCCCGATTGGGCACGCCCGCTGTTTCCTGCGCATGGACCGCTAACGGCGCCAGGCCTGCGGTAAACCAGAGCAGGCTATAAAACATCACTATAATCTGGCGTCGCATGCTGACCTTCGCTATTTCAAGAGACGTGAATATTAAACCTTCCGCACCGGTCTGGCTGTTTGACCTCGACAACACGCTGCATAACGCGTCGCACGCCATCTTCCCCGCGATCATGGCCAATATGAACACGTATATCGCCCGCGTGCTGGGCGACGGCATCACGCCGGCCGATACCGAGGCAGTCAACGCCGCGCGCACGCTGTACTGGAAGCGCTATGGCGCCACCTTGCTGGGATTGATGCGGCACCACAATGTCAGCGCCGCCCACTTCCTGCGCGAGACGCACGACATGGACGGCCTGCTGTCGATGATTCGCCACGAAAAGGGCCTGGGCCACTTGCTGCGGCGCCTGCCGGGGCGCAAAATCCTGCTGACCAACGCGCCGCACCGCTATTCGACGATGGTGCTGCGCCACATGGGCATCCACCGCCAGTTCGCCCACCACATCGCCATCGAATCGATGCGGGTGCACCGGCAGCTGCGGCCGAAGCCATCGAAACTGCTGCTGCGCAAGGTGATGCGGCACCAGCGCGTGCCGGCGCGCCGCTGCATCCTGGTCGAGGACACGCTGGCCAACCTGCGCACGGCCCATGCGCTGGGCATGCGCACCGTCTGGGTCACCCAGTATCTGAAGGTGGGCGACCCGATTGGCGCCGCCCATCCGCCGAAAAGGCTGACGCGGCCCGGCTGGGTCGATGTCAAAGTAAAATCCGTCAGGAACCTGCCGGCGCGCCTGGCCCGGCTGCGCTGAACTACCGACCTTCCCCGAACACCTACCATTCACGCGAGATCACATGGCAAGCACACCGCCCGGCCAACGCAAGCTGCAAATCCTCCAGGCCCTGGCCGCGATGCTGGAGCAGCCCAAGGGGGAGAAGATCACCACGGCCGCCCTGGCGCGCCGGCTGGAGGTGTCCGAAGCGGCGCTGTACCGCCACTTCGCCAGCAAGGCGCAGATGTTCGAGGGCCTGATCGACTTCATCGAATCGTCCGTGTTTGGCCTGATCAACCAGATCGCCGACCGCCAGCAGGATGGCCTGGCGCAGGCGCGCGACATCCTGGCCATGCTGCTGCAGTTCGCCGCCAACAATCCGGGCATGACGCGGGTGCTGATCGGCGACGCCCTCGTCAACGAAGACGAACGGCTGCAGCAGCGCATGAACCAGTTCCATGACCGGGTCGAGCTGGCGCTGAAACAGGCGCTGCGCCTGGCGGTGGCCGAAGGCCGGGGGCATGAAGCCGATGTCGCCGCCCGCGCCGACCTGCTGGTCAGCTTCGTGCTGGGGCGCTGGCACCGCTATGCCAAGGGCGGCTTCCAGTCGTCCCCGGGCCAGGATGCCGCCGTGCAGATCGCCCTGCTGGTGCAATGACCGATCGTTCCATGCCCCCCGGTTCGATGAACACCGAAGTCTTCGCCCTGCTCGACGATGCCAGCGCCGCGGGCAATGCCCAGGCGCCGGCTTCGCGCCTGTACAGCGGCCATGTCGCCACCCTGGCCTGCACCGCACCCGGCGACTGGCCGGCCACGCTGGACGCCTTGCAGGCGGCACTGGGCAGCGGCCGTCACGCCGTCGCCCTGTGCAGCTATGAACTGGGGCAGCACCTGGTCGGGTTGCCGGCCGATGCGACCGGCACGCCGCTGGCGCAGTTCCTCGTCTTCGAGCAGTGCACCTTCCTGACGCAACAAGACGTGGCCGCGTGGCTGGCCGCGCGCACCGCTGGCGACGACACGCCGGCCGGCATCGCCGCCGTGGAGGCCAGCGTCGACGCAGCGCAGTTCACGGACGCCATCGACCGCATCCGTGACTATATCGCCGCTGGCGACACCTACCAGGTCAACTACACCTACCGCCTGCGCTTCGACGCCTTCGGATCGGCCGCCGCCCTGTACCAGCGCCTGCGTGCGCGCCAGCCGGTGCCGTACGGCGCCCTGGTCGCCCTGCCCAATGGCGGCGCCGTGCTGTCGCTGTCGCCGGAACTGTTCGTGCGCCACGATTGCGGCAAGCTGACGGCGCGGCCGATGAAGGGCACGGCGCCTTCCGCGCCTCCGGGCCCCGATGCGCAGGCGGACAACGCCCGCCGCGCCGCCGCGCTGGCGGCGGACCCGAAGAACCGGGCCGAGAACCTGATGATCGTCGACCTGCTGCGCAACGATATCGGCCGCATCGCCGTCACCGGCAGCGTGCGCGTGCCGGCGCTGTTCGACGTGAATCGCTATGCGGGCGTGCTGCAGATGACGTCCACCGTGGAAGCGACCTTGCGCGCCGACGTCACCCTGGCCGGCCTGTTCGCCGCCCTGTACCCTTGCGGCTCCATCACGGGGGCACCAAAGCGGCGCACGATGGAAATCATCGCCGAACTGGAAGGCGCGCCGCGCGGCCTGTACACGGGCGCCATCGGCTGGTTCGACCCGGCCCCGCCCGGCCAGGCCTTCGGCGACTTCTGCCTGAACGTGCCGATCCGCACGCTCACCTTGCAGCCGCAGGTGCACGGCGTGCGGCGCGGCGAGATGGGCGTCGGTGCCGGGATCGTGCACGACAGCGTGGCCGCCGACGAATTCGCCGAATGCCGCCTCAAGGCACGCTTCCTGACAGGGCTGACGAACGACTTCGAGCTGTTCGAAACCATGCACGCCACGCGTGAACAGGGCGTGCGCCACGTCGAGCGGCACCTGGCCCGGCTGGCGGCGTCGGCGCAGTATTTCGGCTTCGCGTGGGACGAGGCGGCCGCCCGCGCCTACCTCGCCGTCGCCTGCGACGCCCTGCCCGCCGCCACGCCGCACCGGCTGCGGCTGGCCATGAACGGCGCCGGCGCTTTCGCCGTGCAGACGGGCGTGCTCGCGCCCGTGGCCGAACCCGTGCGCGTGCTGCTGGGCGAGGACGCCACCTGCGCCGACGACCTGTTCCTGCGCCATAAAAGCACCTTGCGGGCCCGCTACGACGCCGCCTGGCGCGATGCGGAAGCGCACGGCGCCTTCGACCGGCTGTTCTGCAACGAGCGGGGCGAGCTGACCGAGGGAGGCCGCAGCAATGTCTTCGTCCGCATCGACGGCCAATGGCTGACGCCCCCGCTGCGCTGTGGGCTCTTGCCCGGCGTGATGCGCGCCGTCGTGATCGAAGCGTGGAACGCGGTGGAAGCCGTCATCACGCGCGACATGCTGGCGCGGGCCGAGGAAATCGTCGTCTGCAATGCGCTGCGCGGGGTGCTGCGGGCAGAACTGGTCGCCACCTGAATCGACGCTTCGCCCGCCGGCGAAGCGAGCCGCCCCCTTGCAGCCTACAGTGGCGCTTTCCCCTTGCGAAAGCCGCCATGACGGACCTGATCGATTACCTGTCACGCCACTTCCTGAGCGAGGCCCAATTGCTGGCCACCGCGGGCATCGACGCGGCCATCCTGCAGGATTTGCAGGCACGCCGGATGGCACCGCTGCCGGCCTACCGCCTGCGCCTGGCCGTGCACTGCGATTCCTTCTTCGGCCCTCACGAGGAAGCACACGCACTGCGCTTCTACGCCACCGGCACGCCGGCATGGCTGGCAGCCGTCGCAAACCTCGCCGGCGAACAAGCGGCCTTCGAATTGTTCGCGCGCCGCCACCAGGCCCGCCTCCACGAACTGGCCCCCGATGCCGGCGCCGATGTGGCGGCCGCATGGGCCAGCTTCCTGGACGGCACCTATGGCCTGTGCACCCGCTCCGGCCTGCCGGAGGAAATCGCAGCGAAGGAATGGGCGGCCGGCACGATCGAGGCTATCATCGCGCAAGGCGTGGCAGATGCTGCGGACGAGCACGAACTGACCACGCTGCGCCACGCCGTCGACACGCTCGATGCGGCCAGCAACGCGTTCGCGCCGCACGAACGCGAACGCTCGTCGCGCCGGCGCCTGGTCGACGGGATGCGCGAACAGTACCGGTTGTAAGCAGGTCTACAGGGTGACGAAGGGCTTGAAGCCGCCCATGATCATGCGCTTGCCGTCGAAGGGCATCTCTTCCATCATGCCGGCCATGCGCGGGTCCTTCATGACCTTCTCGTTGACGGCGTCTCGCTCCTCGCGCGAGTTGTAGACGATCCACGAGAAGAACACCACTTCATCGTCCTGCAATTGCACGGCCTGGGGGAACGAGGTCAGCTTCCCCGGCGGGACGTCGTCGCCCATGCATTCGCGAAATTCGAGGGCACCGTGCTCGCGCCAGATGGCGCCGGCCTTTTCGGCCAGGGCGCGGTAGGCATCGAGCTTGTCTTTCGGTACCGGCAGGACAAATCCATCGACATACGGCATAGCGGTCTCCTTTGGTCTGTTGGGTGATGTGGCTTCGGCAAAGTGCCGCTCTCCAGATTAGTCAAAGGATGTGCCTGCAACAAGGAATGCTTTTCGATAAGCGCCCGGCGTGGTGGCGACGAGACGCGGGAAGCCGTGGCGCGCTGGCCATCGAGCACGCCGGCGGCGGCCAAGACGAATACGCCCGAGCAGATCGAACAAAGCCGGGCGCCGCGCCCAGTTTTGCAAGCAGGACCGAAGGCGACGCCTCATCACCACCGCGCCAGCCCGGAATGACGATGGTGTCGGCCCGACGCAACAGGCCTGGCGCGGATCGGCAGGCGTTCGATGGCGCAGACGGCGAAGTCGTACCAGTCCACTTTGCCGTCAACGCCGACTTCTCAGCTGGCCAGCGCCTTCTCGATGGCGCCGACCAGCGCCTTGTCCGACGGCTTGACCTTGCTGGGGAAGTTCTCGATGACCTTGCCGTCGCGGCCGATCAGGTACTTGTGGAAGTTCCAGGCCGGGGCCTTGCCGGTGGCCTTGATCAGGTCCGCGTACAGGGGATTCGGCGCGGCGCCGGAGACGGCCGTCTTGGCGAACATGGGGAACTTGACGCCGTAGGTGTTGTAGCAGAAGTCGGCGATTTCCTTGCTGCTGCCCGGCTCCTGCTTGCCGAAGTCGTTCGACGGGAAGCCCAGCACCACCAGGCCCTTGTCGGCATATTTGGCATACAGGCCTTCGAGTCCCTCGTATTGCGTTGTGAAGCCGCAATAGCTGGCCGTGTTCACGACGAGGATCACCTTGCCGGCGTACTGGCACAGATCCTGCGGCGCATCGTCCTGCAGGCGCTTGAAGCTCTGGCGCAGCACGGCGGGGCAACTGGCCGGACGGGCCGTCACGG
Source organism: Pseudoduganella buxea (assembly GCF_009720835.1). Classification (GTDB taxonomy): domain Bacteria; phylum Pseudomonadota; class Gammaproteobacteria; order Burkholderiales; family Burkholderiaceae_D; genus Rugamonas; species Rugamonas buxea. Next base: position 81,820 of record NZ_WNKZ01000002.1, on the reverse strand, counting down.
CCGGCGCGGTGGCCGGCGCGGCCTGCTGGGCGAGAGCGGGCGCCAGACTGCACAGGCCAAGGGCGGACACGGCGGCGATGCGGACAACGGCGGGAACGACGGCGGAAACGGAAAGGGACATGATGGGCTCGACAAAGTGATCGAAAAAAGTCATTGTATGCCACCCGCCCCCGATGCGTGGTCCGGTGCGGGCCGAAGCTCAGCCATTCAGAGCCGGGTGTCCCGCGCGGCTGAAAAAACTCGGCTGTCCATTCGCGAAGCGTTCCCTCGGCACGATTGAGTGAGATTAAGTGTGTCCGCGCCACCGCTCGCACAATTCGAGTCCATTGCATCGAAGGGGCTTGCCATGAAGCGTCGTCATCTCATCCACACCGGCACCGTCGCCATCGCCACCGTCATCGTGCTGCTGGCTGCCATCCTGCTGCTGTCCGGATCGCTGCGGCCCGCGCTGGCCGAGCCGGTCAGCCTGCCGTCGATGAAGACGGGACAGCTGTCGGTGTCCGGCCTGTCCTCGGGCGGCTTCATGGCCGTGCAGTTCGACGTGGCCTTTTCCGGCAATGTGGTCGGCGCCGGCATCATCGCCGGCGGCCCGTACAACTGCGCGCGGGGCAACGTGAATGTGGCCACCACCATCTGCAGCTGCACCAGCGGGCTGCCGTGGTGCAGCGCGTCGCCGGGCGGCACCGGTGTGGACAACCTGGTCGATACCACCGCCCATTACGCCGCCAGGGGCCAGATCGATGCGACGGCCAACCTGGCGGGACAACGCATCTGGCTCTTTTCGGGCCGTGCCGACAGTGTCGTGCCGACCGTCGTGATGGACGACCTGGCGGCCTACTACCGCCACTTCGTCCCGCCGGAAAACATCAAGTACCGCAGCGATATCCAGGCCCAGCACGCGATTCCCACGGACGGCTGGGGCAACCGCTGCGACCAGCTGGCCGCGCCGTATATCAGCAATTGCGGCCTCGATGGCGCGGGCGAACTGCTGAACTGGATCTATGGCGACCTGCAGCCCCGCTCGACGGCACCGGCCGCCGGCCGCTTCGTCGAATTCAACCAGGCCGAGTTCCTGCCGTCGCCGCGCCGCCACGGCATGGCGACGTCGGGCTACCTGTATATTCCGCCCGGCTGCGACGGCATTGGGGCCGGCTGCCGGCTGCACGTGGCCTTCCACGGCTGCAAGCAGACCCAGGCCCTGGTCGGCCAGGCCCACATGCGCCATGCCGGCTACAACGCCTGGGCCGATACCAACCGCATCGTCGTGCTGTATCCGCAGGCGGCGCCCGTCTACCCGTGGGCCAATCCCAACTCGTGCTGGGACTGGTTCAGCTACGACGACAGCAATTACGCGCTGAAGACGGGGCGCCAGATGCGCGCCATCAAGCGCATGACGGAGCGCCTGATGGGCACGCCGGGACCGTAGCGATTGCCTACATGCCGCCCAGGCAGAGGTACTTGACGACGAGGTAGTCCTCGATGCCGTACGTCGACCCTTCGCGGCCCAGGCCGGACTGCTTGACGCCGCCGAAGGGCGCGACCTCGTTCGAGATCAAGCCCGTGTTGACGCCGACCATGCCGGACTCCAGCCCTTCGGCCACGCGCCAGATGCGGCCGATATCGCGCGCGTAGAAGTAGGCGGCCAGGCCGAACTCCGTGTCGTTTGCCAGGGCCACGGCCTCCTCCTCGGTCTTGAAGCGGAACAGGGGCGCCAGCGGGCCGAAGGTCTCTTCGCCGGCGACGATCATGTCGCGCGTGACGTCGGCGATGACGGTGGGCTCGAAGAAGCTGTGGCCCAGCGCGTGGCGGTGCCCACCCAGCAGCAGGCGGCCGCCCTTGGCCAGCGCGTCCGCCACGTGCTCTTCCACCTTCGCCACGGCCTTCTCGTCGATCAGCGGGCCTTGCGTGACACCGGCGTCAACGCCGTTGCCGACCTTGAGCTTGCCGACGGCGGCCGTCAGTTTCTCGGCGAAGGCCTCGTACACGCCGTCCTGCACGTACAGACGGTTGGCGCACACGCAGGTCTGGCCGGCGTTGCGGTACTTCGACGCGATGGCCCCTTCGACTGCCGCATCCAGGTCGGCATCGTCGAACACGATGAAGGGCGCATTGCCGCCCAGCTCCAGCGACAGCTTCTTGATGGTGGGCGCGCACTGCTCCATCAGCAACCGGCCGACGGCGGTGGAGCCGGTGAAGGTGAGCTTGCGCACGATGGGATTGGCGCACATTTCGGCGCCGATTTCCTTGGACGGGCCGGTGACGACGGAGAATACGCCGCGCGGCACGCCGGCCTGCTCGGCCAGCAGGGCCAGCGCCAGCGCGGAGAACGGCGTCGCCTCGGCCGGTTTGAGCACCATCGGGCAGCCGGCCGCCAGCGCCGGGCCGACCTTGCGGGTGATCATCGCCAGCGGGAAGTTCCACGGCGTGATGGCGGCGCACACGCCGATCGGCTCCTTCGTGACGAGCAGGCGCCGGTCCGCCGCCGGCGAGGCCAGGGTGTCGCCGTGCACGCGCTTGCCTTCCTCGGCGAACCACTCGATGAAGCTGGCGGCATAGCTCACTTCGCCCTTTGCTTCGGCCAGCGGCTTACCCTGCTCGGTCGTCATCAGCAGGGCCAGGTCGTCCGCGTTGGCCATGATCAGGTCGAACCATTTGCGCAGGATGGCGGCGCGCTCCTTGGCCGTCTTCTTGCGCCAGGCCGGCCAGGCGGCGTTGGCCGCCTCGATGGCACGGCGCGTCTCGGCCGTGCCCATCTTCGGGACGGTGCCGAGCCGTTCGCCAGTGGCGGGATTGGTGACGGCGACGGTTTCGCCATGGTCGGCGTCAAGCCAGGCGCCGTCGATATAGGCCTGCTGGCGCAGCAGGGTCGGGTCGTTCAGTTGCATGGTCATTCTCCGCTGTGATGTGAGAGTTGAAAAACAACTATGCCACAGCGGGCCGGACCCCGCTGTTAGCGAACGCGCAGTTTCGCCAGCTTCGGGTCACCCGCCGGCCACTGCAAATCCATGCGTTCCAGGGCTTCGAGCAGCAGACTGGCGACGGCCAGGTCGCGGTGCGGTTTGGAGTCGGCCGGCACGATGTACCAGGGCGCGTGCGGCGCATCCGTCTCGGCGATGGCCCGTTCATAGGCACGCCGGTAATCGTTCCAGCGCTCGCGGTGCTTCAGGTCTTCCGGGTCGAACTTCCAGTGCCTGGTGGGGTCGTCGATGCGCGCCTGCAGCCGGTCGCGCTGCTCGTCCTTCGAGATGTGCAGGAACACCTTCACCAGCACGGTGCCGGTTTCGGCCAGCATGCGTTCGAAATCGCGGATCTGGCCATAGCGCTGCGCCAGTGCCGCCTCGTCGATGGTGCCGTACACGAGCGGGTGCAGCACATCCTCGTAATGGCTGCGGTTGAAGACGGCGATCTCGCCACGGCGCGGCACCTGGAAATGCACGCGCCACAAGTAGTCGCGTGCCGTGTCGATCGTCGTCGGCACGTCGAAGCGCACCGGGCGCAGGCCCATCGGATTGATCTTGCGGAACAGCTGGTGCACGGTGCCATCCTTGCCGGCGCAGTCGACGCCCTGCAGCACCAGCAGCACCTTGCGGTCGCGCTCCGCGTACAGCTTTTCCTGCAGCGCGGCGATGGCCTTGTGCAGGCGTTTCGCTTCGCCCTTGTCGCGTTTCGGTCCGTCCTCGCCGGGCGCGCACAGGGGCGTGGCACCGGCATCGGCGTCATGCAGTTCGGGGTTGGCGGGGGTACGGAATCGCTTGCTGGCCTTCAAACGGGCTCCTGTTCGGTCTATCGGGGATAGCGCAGCGCCGCCACTTCCCGCAGCGCCGCCAGCATCGCTTCCGCGCCGGGGGCCAGGCGATGCTGCCTGCGCGTGACGATACCATACAGGTCCATCCGCAGGCCCAGGTCGTGCGGCAGCACGGTCAACAGGCCCATGTCCAGGTAGGGCCGTACCAGCTCCTCGGGCAGCGCGACGATCATGCGGCTGCCGATCAGCAGGTTGGCGATGACGGGCAGCGCCAGCGATTCGACCGTCTCGCAGGGCGGCTCCAGCCCATGCGACAGGAACAGGGCCGTCAGCCGGTCGCGCAGGATGCTGCCGGCCGGCGGCATGATCCACGGCTCGCCGGCCAGTTCCTCCAGGGTCAACGTGGCACGGCCGGCCAGCGGGTGACCGGCACCGGCGATCAGGCTGTGGGGTTCGTCGGTGACGGGTTCGAAGTGCAGTTCGGCGGCGGCATCGGAATCGAGCACGCGGCCGATCACCAGATCGAGCTCACCCGCGCGCAGGCGCTCGGTGAGGATCTTGCTGGTATCGACGGTAACGGAGACCTTGACCCGCTCGTGGCGCGACTTGAGCAGCTTGATCGCATCGGGCAGCAGGCTGGCCGACGGCGTCAGCACGGCGCCCACGGCGACGGTGCCGGCCAGGCCCGCCAGCAGCTCCATCACTTCCTGGTGGGCCGCGTCCATTTCGGCCAGCGCGGCGCCGGCGCGGCGGATCATCACTTCGCCATACCAGGTGGGCTGCACGCCGCGCGGCAGGCGTTCGAACAGCTGCACGTTCAGCGCGTATTCGAGTTCGGCCAGCAGTTTCGAAGCGGCGGGTTGGGTCAGGTTGGCTGCCTGCGCGGCATGGAGGATCGAGCCATGCCGGCCAAGTTCCACCAGCAGGACCAGCTGGCGCATCTTCAGGTGAGAGCGAACGAACCGGTCGGAGTGGATATCAGGCATGCGATCTATCAGGGCAAAGGCTTACTCATGATAGAGCTGGGACCTGCCTCCGTCAATCAGGATGTCCGTGGCGTTGATGAAGCGCGCTTCGTCGCTGGCGAGGAACAGTGCAGTATAGGCAACTTCCTCCGGCGTGCCGATGCGCCGGGGCGGCAGCAGCGCCGCCTGGCGCGCTTCCTCGGCGTGCGGGTCGGGGCAGCCATCGAGCCAGGCGCGGATATTGTCCGTCATGATCAGGCCGGGCGAAATGGAATTGACGCGGATGCCGCGCGCGGCGTATTCGATGCCCAGCGATTTCGTCAGGCCCAGCAAGGCGTGCTTGGCGACCGGATAAGGAAAGCAGCCCGGAATGATCTTGTGGCCATGGACCGAGGCGATATTGACGATGCTGCCCCCGCCCTGCTCCAGCAAGGCCGGCAGCGCCGAGCGGATCACGTTCCACGCCCCTTCCAGGTCGACGGCGAAGCAGCGCTGCCATTCTTCGTGCGTGGTCTGCAGCGGGTCGGTGAACACGTTCATGCCGGCGTTGTTGACGATGATGTCGATGCGGCCGAAGTGCATCAGCACCGTTTTCGCCATGGCCGCCACGGCCTCGCGATCGGCGATATCGGCCGCCACGAACAGCATGTCGGGGCCACCCAGTTCTTCCCGCGCGGCGGCGGCGTGTTCGTCGTCGCGGTGGCTGTTGATCACTACCTTCGCGCCTTCGGCCAGGAACAACCTGGCGATGGCCTTGCCGATGCCCTGGGTGGAACCGGTGACGATGGCTACCTTGTCTTTCAGTCTGTCGACCATGTTTCGTACTTCCTTTTTACTCGAATACGTTGTTACTTTTTTTCCTGCGCCGGCGCCGGCATCGTGTGGGTGCGCCAGCCGTCGAGCACCGGCAAGGCGCGGCCCTCGAAGTCGAACAAGGTCGTGTTGGCCACCACGTTCGGCCCCGGCACCCCGTCCTTGTCGCGCACGGCCCAGCCGATGCCGGGCGTGGCGATCATCACCGGGTCCCAGTACAGCAAGCCCAGTACGCGTTCCGTCTTCGCCATCGCCGCCAGCAGGTCTTCCATGAAGGCGCGCTGGCCGGCCGGGGAACTCATCGACGCCGGATACGGGCCGTTATCGCTCAACTGGCCGGGATAGCCGTTCGGCAGGTTCGGCGTCCAGTTGAAGCCGGCCTCCATGATGAACAGGTCCTTGTCGTAGCGCGCCGTCACGGCGCGGCTGAACGCCACCACCTGCTGCACGGTTTTTTTGGTCCAGAACGGGTAGTACGAGGCACCGATCACGTCGTACTGCACGTTCAGCGCACGGAGGCGGTCGAAGTAGTGGTGGTACTTGTCCAGATTGCCCGCATCGTCCAGGTGCAGGATCACGCGCGAGGCGGGCGACACGGCCTTGACGCCGTCGTAGCCGGCCTGCAGCAGCGCGCCCAGGCGCGGCCAGTTCTGCTCCGTCATGGCGCCGTAGGGATACAGCATGCCGCCTTCGATCTCGTTACCGACCGAGACGTACTGGGGCACCGTGCCTTGCGCCTGCAAGGCGCGCATCACGTCGCGGGTACGCTCGAACACGAGCTGGCGCAGGCGCTCGAAGCGCGCCGCCTCAGTTGGCAATTTGTCCAGCTGGGCGCGCCATTGTACCGGCACGTTCTGGGTCTTCCCGTTGGTCCAGAAATCGGAATAGTGAAACGTCAGCTGGATCTGCATGCCCAGGGCCGCGCTGCGCCGCGCCATGTTCAGCAAATCGGGCAGGTCCATCGAGCCCGCCGGCCAGTGATACCCCTCGTTGCCGGTGCCGGGCCCGGGGCCTTCGTACAGGCGCAGGCGCACCACGTTGTGGCCGGCGTCGCGCAGGATCGTGAGCGCATCCCCCTGCCTGCCCTGGCGGTCGAAGTAGCGGGCGCCATGTTGCTCCATCAGGGGCAGTACGGAAACGTCGCCGCCGGCCAGGAATGGCTGTGCGGCGAAGGCTTGCAGCGACACGGCACACAGGGCGACGGCAAGGCCGCGGGCAAAGGAAGTAAAAGTCATGGCTGCTCCTGGTTCGGCGCCGGGGGCGCCGCTGAAACGTTAATCGTCGTCGAAGGGCGTGTCGGCGATGCCGCGTGCGCCCGGGTCGGCCAGCACGAACAGGCTGCCCGCGCCGTCCTCGCGGCGCGCCGCGGCGCTGGTCACGAGCAGCTGGTCCAGCCCCGCGCCGCCGAATGCCGGGCGGGTGGGATGGGCCACCGGCAGCGGGTGGCTGCGCATGACGGTGCCGTCCGGCGCATAGCGCGTCAGCCGGCCGCCGCCCCACTCGGCATTCCACAGGCAGCCATCGCTGTCGATGACGGCGCCGTGCGGACGCGCCGTGGCATGGGCCAGTTCCGTGAACGGCCGCACGGCCGCCACCTGGGCACCAGCCGCATCGTAGTCGCACTGCAGGATGCGGCGCGACTGGGCGTCGCTGAAATACATGGTGTGGCCGTCAAGGCTGAAGCAGATGCTGCCGGCCATGGCGGCGGCGGGCAAGGCGAGGCGCCGCAGGCCATGTGCCTGCGAGTACTGGTAGAAGCTGCCGATGGCGCGGGCTTCGGCCGCCTCGTTGCGCGTGCCGAAGACAAAGTTGCCGTGCCGGTCGGTGCGGCCGTCGGCCACGCGGGTGCGCGGCTCGGCCGGGTCGACCGCCACCACAGGCTGCAGCGGCAGGCGTACCGGCAGCGCCGCCGACGGTGGCTCCGCATAGCACAGCCACTTGGCCAAGCCCACCAGCATCCGGCCGGAACGGCAGAACGCCAGGCTGCCGGCGCGGTCCGGCAGGCGGCAGGCAGACGGCGCAGGCGCGCCCTCTGCCCACGCATACAGGGTGGCGGCCGGTACGTCGGTCCACCACCAGCGCGCGGCACCCGGCTGCCACAGCAGGCCGTCGCCCAGCGCTGCCCGGTGCGCCAACGCCACCTGCAGCGCCACGCCCTCGTGCAGCGCCCCGGCCATTACAGGTCGACGTGCATGCTGAGCGCGAAGCGGCGGTCGTCCACGTAGCGGCCGAACGGCGTACCGGTGGCACCGAAGCTGCTGCGGCGCGATGTGCGGGTCAGGTTGTTGACCTCGAACGACAGCTTGACCGCCTTGCTGACGGCGTAGCTCATGTAGCCGTCCACCATGCCGTAGCCGTCCGTGTACAAGGGCGTCTGCGCCAGCGTATTGCCGTTGTTGACGTAGTAGTTCTTCGTGCCGGACAGGTACTTGCCACGGTAGTTGTAGGCCAGGCGCACGGCGAAGTCTTCGTAGTCGTACATCGCCACCACGTTGTAGCTGGTGCGCGACAGGCCTTCCAGCGCCGTCTGCTGGCCTTCGATCGGGCCGGGCGCCTTGCTGTCGACGTAGGTGAAGTTGGCCTGCAGGCCCAGGCCGCGCAGCGCGCCCGGCAGGTTGGTGAAGAAGCCCTGGTAGCCGATCTCGACGCCCTTGATGGTGCCGTCCTTGCCGTTGGTGGGCGTGGACACGTCATACGTGGTGCCGGCGTACTGCAGGGTGCTCGGCGTGGTCTGGATGAAGCCGTCGACCTTCTTGTAGAAGGCGGCGCCGAACAGGTAGTCGCTCTTGCTGATGTAGTACTCGAGCGTCGTATCGAACTGGCGTGCCGACAGCGGCTGCAGGTCCGGGTTGCCCATGTAGGCGGTGCGGTCGTTGGCGTTCAGCGACAGGCTCGGGGTCAGCTGGTCGAAGTTCGGGCGCGTCACCACTTTCGACGCGGCCACGCGCGCCACCAGTTTTTCCGTCAGCTCCATGCGCGCGTTCACGCTGGGCAGGAAGTCGTCGTCGCTGGTGCCATTCGAACGGGGTGCATACGTGCCGTCCTCCAGCACGGCATAGCTGCGCGCGGTGCGGGTCTTCACGTAGCGCACGCCGACGTTACCGGAGACGGCCTTGCCCAGCAGCTCGCTCTCGAAATCGGCCATGCCGTAGATGGCGCGGGTCTTCTCGCTGAAGTCGAAGGTCTGGGCGGCATCGAAGCCCGGTACCGTCAGGCCCAGCGCGGCGCGGCTGGTGGCAGGGTCGCGCAGCCAGTCCAGGTTGGCGATCGACAGCCACTGGGTCGGCCAGGTACCGCCGCCTTCGCGTTTCAGCAGGTCGTTATAGGGGATCACGCCGATCTGGCTGGCCAGGCCGGGCAGCGCGCCGCCCACGGGGCCCGTGCCAGCGGCATTCCAGATATCGTTGATGGTATTGATCTCGCTGCTGCTGGCGTCGCGGTTGGACAGGCGCACGCCGGCGCGCACGCGGGGCACCAGGTTGCTGTCCAGGCTACGTTCGCCGTCCAGGCGCCACACGGTTTCCTTGCCGTCGTTCTTCTGGCGGAAGTACAGCGCCTTGCTGGCCCAGTACTTCGATGGCGTCACCAGGTCGTCCGCGCCAGCCAGTTCCGGGTAGGCCGACGGCACCTTGGTGGTCAGGTCGTAGGCGAACGACGTGGAGGCGGCGCCCAGGCGCACTTCCTGGTACTGGCGCTCGAAATCGCTCTTGGTGTGGCCCAGTTCCGACTTGACGACCCAGCCGTCGGCCTTCCAGCTGCCGCCGATGGCCAGCTGGCGCGTCTTCGTGTCGTTGTCGCCGATATAGCCGGACGTGGTCAGGTCGGCGCCGTAGAAGCTGCCCTTCTGGAAGCGGCCACTGGCGTCCGTCGTGACGGCGCCTTTCGGCCACATCGCGCCGGCATTGGTGGCCGCGTTGTAGTTCGGCCAGTACGGCGTGCCGTAGAAGCCATAGGTGTCCGTGGCCGTTTCCAGCTTGGTGAAGTTACTGTCCAGGTAGAACTCCAGCTGGCGCGACGGGCGCCATTGCAAGGTGGCGCTGACGCCCGTGCGCTTGCGTTCACCCAGCTCGTACGAGTACCAGGCGCCGATGGGCGCGTAGGTGCCCGAGCCGTCGGCCAGCTGGGCCGGTGCGCCGATTTCCTGCGTATCCGAACGGTAGTTGCGCTTCTGGTGCGCCACGCTCAGCAGGGCGCCGACGTCGCCGCCGCCCACTTTCCAGCGGTTGCTCAGCAACAGCGAGCCTTCGCCATTGCGCTTGTCCGCATAGTCGGCATCCGTGGCCTTGACGGTGGCGGCCACCTTCTTGCCGGCGAAGTCGAACGGCCGGCGCATGCGCAGGTCGATCACGCCGCCGATGCCGCCTTCGACCTGGTCGGCCGTCGGGGTTTTATAGACGTCGGCACCGGCCATCAGCTCGGCCGGCACGTCCTGGAACGACAGGCCGCGCTCCTTGCCGGCCGTGAAGATCGAGCGGCCGTTCAGCAAGGTCTGCGTCTGCGACAGGCCGCGGATCTGCACGCGGTCGCCTTCGCCGCGGCTGCGTGAGATCTGCACGCCTGTGATGCGCTGCAGCGCTTCGGCCACGTTCGAATCGGGCAGCTTGCCGATATCGTCGGCGACGATGGAGTCGACCACCTGGTCGGCGTTGCGCTTCAGGTCCTGCGCCTTCGACAGGCTGGCGCGCATGCCCGTGACGACGACCTGCTGCGGCTCGGCCCCCGCGTCGGCGGTGGCGGATTGTCCCCATGCCGGGAAGGCACACAGGGCGGCAGCGGCAGCGGCGATCGCGCGGCGGCGGCCAAAGATACTTTGATTGATGCTCATTATTACAGTCTCCAGTTTGAATTCTTGTCCGTTACCGTCTCAGCCATGAGCGCTTGACTCAGGGCTTGATCGCGAGGCGGTAGACGGGAATGATGCTGACCTTGTTGACACGGGCCAGTTGCGGCTGGCCGCCGAAATCCGGGCGCCCTTCGCGCGGGATATACACGGGCGCATCGGCGCGCAGCGGCAGCACGGCCAGGGTCAGCGGGCCTTGCGCGTTCAGGTGCTTCAGGCCGATCTGCCATGGGTAGCCGCTGTAGTACCAGTCGTCCACCATGCGCGTGCCGGACAGCAGGCGGCCGATGTCGCCCGTGAAGTCCAGTTGCAGCAGGGCGTCGTCCAGGCCTTCCAGCGCGTTCTTCGGCAGCTCGATGCGCCACGTGCCGGCGGCGCGCCAGCTTTCCGGGATGGGCTGGATGGCCGCCTTGGCCAGGCCGCCGCGCATCACGGCCGGTGCCGGCTGCGCTTCACGCACGGCCGCCACGGTGGCGGTCAGCTTACGTTCCGGCAGCTGCGCTTCGTACGACTGGAACACGCCATCCTTGCCGGCGGCGCGCACGTCGGCCGGCGTTTTCGCCAGGGCCGGATAGACGCCGAAGCGGAAGCGGTGGTTGCCGGGCGAGCGCAGTTGCAGGCCGCCGTTGTCGAACCAGGCCTGCTGGGCACTGAGCACGAGGCGGCGCTGGCCGGCGAAATCGCCCACGGCCAGTTGCTGCGCCTGTTCGGGTGTGAGCACCAGCACGTTGACGGGACGGCCGCCATCGCGCTTGACGGTAACGGCCGTGCCGCTGCCCGGCTTGATCCGGTCCAGCACGACGGTGCCGCCGCTGCTGCTGCGCTGCGCACCGGGGGCATCGATGACGGTGCCGGCCGGCGCCTCGAACGCCAGTTCCACCGGCACGCCGGCGCTCGCGGCGAAGACATAGGTGATGCCGGCCGCGCCCTGGTCCAGGCGCGTGACGGGTTGCGCCGTCGCATAGCGCAGGCGCGTGCCGTCCATGTCGAAATTGACGGGCCAGACGAAATAGGCGCCGTTGGCGACGTCGATGCCCTTGCGGGGGAATTCGACGGTACCGCCGGGCAGCTTGACGGCGAAGCGCACGTCCTTCTGGGCCGGCATCGGGTACTGGCGCACGTGGTTGTTCACGAACAGGAAGGCGCTGTCGCCGTTGCTGCGCAGGGATACGCGGGCCGTCTTCAGGTCCGTCGCGTTGGCCGGCGTCACAGCCGGGCGGCGCACCGTCATCGGGGCCAGGCGCGCGCCGAAATCGGCCATGAAGTAGTGGAACGGGCGCAGCTTGGTCAGCACGGCGCGCTGCTGGCCATCCGGGCCCAATGGGGCCTGGAAGTCGTAGTTGACGGCCGTGGTGTCGTTATAGCCGCCCGACAGCGTGCTTTCTTCCAGCGTGCTGTCGCCGATCGGATTGCGCCCGCCGTGGAACATGTAGTAACCCATCAGGTTCACGCCGGAACCCAGCTGCACGGGCAGCATCGAGGCGATATCGTCGGGCGAGACGACGGGGCGGCGGCGGTACATGAACGGCAGGCCGGCACCGTATTCCGCACCCAGGAAGGGCGTCAGCGCGATATCCGTTTCGGCCGTGCCGGGCGCCTGCGCGGCCGTCTGCGCACCCAGGTCGCCGCTGACGCGGCTGTCGAAGCGGAAGGCATAGGTTTCCTTCGGTGGCAGCTCGGTGGTGCTGGTGCCCCAAGGCTCGTCCGGATAGCCGCCGAAGACGGGCGTGACCTGGCCGGAAGGATAGACGGCGCCATCCCAGCCCGTCACCGTGTAGAACGGCACGTCCATGCCGGCCTTCAGCGCCAGCTTCTTCAAGGTGGCGATGTGCTGGGCACCCTGCCCCGGCCCCGTCAGGTTGTATTCGTTCTCCAGCTGGATGCCGATGACGGGACCGCCGTCCTTCCACAAGGTGCCGCGCAGCTGGCGGCCGATCTCGTCGTAGAAGCGGCCCACGTAGCGCAGGTATTCGGGATCGTCGCCGCGCGTGCGCATGCTGGTGACGACCCAGTCCGGAATGCCGCCGTAACGCACTTCCGCGTGCACCCACGGGCCCACGCGCACCACCGCCTTCAGGCCCACCTTGGCGCACAGCTCGACGAAGCGGCGCAGGTCGCGGTTGTCCTGCCACAGGAACTTGCCTTCGTGTTCCTCGTGGTGGTTCCACATGACATAGCTGGCGACGACGGTGATGCCGGCCGTCTTCATCTTCTGCAGCTCCGCTTCCCACGTTTCGGCCGGGCTGCGGCTGTAGTGGAATTCGCCCATCACGGGCATCCACGGCTGGCCGTCCAGGGTCAGGTACTGGTTGTTTGCGCCCAGCGCCTGGCCGGACGGCGCGACAGCCGTACCCAGTTGCAGGTGGCCCGTGACGGGCTTGGCCACGGGGGCGGTGGCGTCGATGCTCAACAGGGTTTGCGCGGTGGCGGCGGTGCCGGCGAAGGCCAGGGCGCACGCCAGGGCGAGCGCGGTGCGGGGGAATTGCTGGGTCATGAAGTCTCCGATGTGGTAGCGCTGTGGCGCCGTGTTCTTATGGGATTGCTTATGCGTCGTTCCAGGCGGCGGCGAAGCGGCGGGCGTTGGCGCCGACGGTGGCGGCATCCATGCCCGGCTTGAACAGCGCCGAGCCCAGGCCGAAGCCGGCCACGCCGGCCGCGCGGAACTCGCCCATCGTGTCCGGCGTGATGCCGCCCACCGGCAGCAGCGGCAAGGCCGCCGGCAGCACGGCGCGCATGGCCCGCACGATGGTGGGGGTGACCAGTTCGGCCGGGAACAGCTTCAAGGCGTCCGCGCCAGCCTTGACGGCGGCGAAGGCTTCGGTCGGCGTGGCGATGCCTGGCACGCAGATCATGCCGGCCGCCTTGGCGGCGCGGATTACTTCCGTATCCGCATGGGGCATGACGATCAGCTGGCCGCCGGCGCCCTGCACCTGGGCCACCACATCGGCCGACAGCACGGTGCCGGCGCCGACAAGGCAATCGCGCGGCAGGCTTTGGGCCAGCAGCGCGACCGATTCGAGCGGTTCGGGGGAGTTCATCGGCACCTCGATGAGCCGGAAGCCGGCGTCGTACAGGGCCTTGCCGATATCGACGGCTTCCTGCGGGCGCAGGCCGCGCAGGATGGCCACCAGCGGCAGGCTGGCAAAAGCGGAGTGGAATGCGGTGCTCAGTTCGGAAGTCATGGCTCTTTCAGATCAGGTGGGCGGCGCGGGCCAGTGCCAGCAGGCCTGCGGGCGCCGTGTTGTCCAGCACCAGGCCGGCCGGCTGGCCGAAGTGGCGCAGCGCCAGTTGATAGCGTTCGCACAGGGCGGGCGCGCCGACCATCGCCAGCGGCTGGTGGGCCAGGCCGTGGGCCGTGCGCCAGGCCAGGCCGGCACGCAGTTCGTGGCCGATCAGCAGGCCGCTCAGGTATTCGGCCAGCACGGCGTGCGGCAGCCGTTCCGTCACGCCCAGGCTGCGGGCGGCGAACAGCTGGTGCGGCAGCCCCAGTTCGCCGGCATCGCGGGCGGCCGCGACGCCGCGCAGGAAGGCGTCGTCGCTGGGGGCCACTTCCGGCGCCATCAGGCGGCCCAGCACGGAATGCTGGCGCAGCACGGCGTACAGTTCGCCCGTCATATGCGTGGCAAAACGCACGATGCGCCCCTGCGCCACGTGCGTCCATTTCGAGTGGGTGCCGGGCAGCACGACACAGCTGTCGGCAAGCGCCGGGTGATGCGCCAGCGCGCCGACGATCTGCGTCTCTTCGCCCCGCATCAGGTCCGGCGGCAGCACGCCGTCGTCGCACAGCACGCCCGGCACGATGGCCAGCAGGGTGTCGTCCGGCGTGCGCAAACCAGCGGCGAGGTCCGTGCTGCCGGCCGGGCAGGAAGCGTAGGGCACGTCCAGCCAGCCGTGCTGGCTGCCGACCATGCCGCAGGCCAGCAGGGGCAAGGATGGGTATTCGGCACGCCAGGCGCCGGTCACTTCATCCAGCGCCGCGACGAAGGCGGGATGGCCGTGCAGGGTCGATGCGCCCTTGGCGGCCGCGTGTTCCTGGAGGACCTTGCCGTCGGCGGCGATCAAAAAGGCGCGCAGGCTGGTGCTGCCCCAGTCGATGCCGATCAGGGCCGGTTGCGCCGTCACCATTCGGCCACGCTGCCGTCCGGGTGGCGCCACAGCGGGTTGCGCCAGTCCGTCACGTTCATGCTGGCGGCGACAATGCGTTCCTCGTCGACGACGACGCCCAGGCCCGGTTTCGGCAACGGCGCGAAATAGCCATCGATAATCTGGAAATCTTCCTTGTTGACGACGTAGTCCAGCAGTTCGGCGCCACGGTTGTAATGAATGCCCATGCTCTGCTCCTGCAGCACGGCGTTGTGCGACACGAAGTCCACCTGCAGGCAGGCCGCCAGTGCGACGGGGCCGAGCGGGCAATGGGGCGCCAGCGCCACGTCATAGGCCTCGGCCATCGCGGCGATCTTGACGCATTCGGTGATGCCGCCCGCGTGCGACAGGTCCGGCTGCACGATGGCGATGCCGCCGCGCTGGAACACGTGCTTGAATTCGAAGCGCGAGTACATGCGTTCGCCGGCGGCCAGCGGAATGGCCGTGCTGTCGGCAAGGCGCGGATAGTATTCGGCCTGCTCGGCCAGCACCGGTTCCTCGACGAACAGGGGGCGATACGGCTCCAGCTCGCGCAGCAGCACTTTCGCCATCGGCGCGGCCACGCGGCCGTGGAAGTCGATGCCGAACTCGATGGCGTTGCCGAAGGTGTCGCGGATCTGCGCCACGCGGGACACGGCCGCATCGACGGCGGCGGCCGTGTCGATGATGCCCAGTTCCTCGGTACCGTTCATCTTGAAGGTGTTGATGCCGATCTCGCGCAAGGTGTTGATGCCGTCGATGACATCGGCCGGGCGGTCGCCGCCCACCCAGCTGTACATCTTCATTCGGTCGCGTACCAGGCCGCCCAGCAGCTGGTAGACGGGCACGCCCAGCGCCTTGCCCTTGATGTCCCACAGGGCCTGGTCGATACCGGCGATGGCGCTCATCAGGATGGCGCCGCCCCGGTAGAAGCCGCCCCGGTACATCACCTGCCACAGGTCGTTGATGCGCAGCGGGTCCTGGCCGACCAGGTATTCGGACAGCTCGTTGACGGCCGCCTCCACGGTACGGGCACGGCCCTCGATGACCGGCTCGCCCCACCCGGTGATGCCTTCGTCGGTCTCGATCTTCAGGAACATCCAGCGTGGTGGAACGCGGTACAAGGTCAGCTTGGTGATTTTCATGGCGGCCAGGATGATAAAAACCCGGCCAGTGTAGTGAGCTTTGCTACGCTTGAAATATGACTCTTTCGGCAAGATGTATATGTTTTTGGCATATGTCCACCCCCGCCGTCATGCCAACGGATGGCTTGCCGCATGACCTGCCCCGGCGTATCCTCGCACCACCCTCTTCCACCGAAGGCCACCATGCACAGCCGCATCAGCGACGACATCACCTTCCGCAAGCTCGAGGTCCTGCTGGCCTATATGGAGGGCGGCAACCTGAATGCGGCCGCGCGCCGGCTCGATATCAGCGCCGTCAGCGTGCACCGGGCCCTGCATTCGCTGGAGGAGGCGATGAGCTGTCAGCTGTTCAGCCTGCAGGGGCGCAACCTGATCCCGAACGAAGCGGCCCGGGTGCTGGCCGACGTCAGCCGCGACGTCATCGGGCTGATGGCGGACGGTATTGCCGCCACCCGCTCGGCGGCCGGCTATTCGGCCGACCATCTGAAAATCGGCTCGCTGTATTCGCTGACCACGGGCACCATCCCGAACGTCATCATCGGCATCAAGCTGCGCAAGCAGGAACTGGAGACGGAACTGGTGCTGGGCTCGAACGCGGAGCTGCTGCACAAGCTCAAGCAGAACGCCATCGACGCGGCGCTCATCGCCGTGCCGGACCCCGATCCGGACATCGAGTCGATCGCGCTGTTCGAGGACGAGGTGTTCTTCGCCGCGCCCGCCAATTCACCCTACGCGGCCACGCCGGAAGTCGACCTGGCCCAGTGCGCCGGCGAAAAGTTCGTCTGCCTGCGCGACGGCTTCGTCACCTTCACGGGCTTCCAGGAGGCCTTCCGCATCGCCGGCTTCGCGCCGGCCATCGTTACCCGCGTGGGCGACATCTTCTCGCTGATGAACCTGGTGGCGGCCGGCATCGGCTATACCTTGCTCCCGGGCCGCGTGCGCCATGCCTTCGGCGACAAGGTGCAGTTGATTCCCCTGAAAGCCGACTACCGCATGCGCCAGACCATCGGCCTGTCCTTCCTGCGCGTGCGCGAGCGCGACCCGAACCTGCTGGCCCTGGCGGCGGTGTGCCGGATGCTCAAGCACGGCTCCGCCTGACATCAAGCGATATTCCGGGCTGCATTTCGGGCGCCATTCCGCCCAATCGTTCCGCTCACCGTAAACGTCGCCGTCCGCGGCTAATTGATCCCGGCGCGATTCCACGCTACCTTACGCCACACGATAACAAAAGAGCATGCCCGCGCCGTGGCGCCTGGTGCCGGGCAATGCATGGAGACGTATTACCCGCGGGCTGGCCGAAGCCGGCACCGCACATTCAAGGAGCACTGCCGTGTCCGTTCACCTGATTGCAATCTGCGTCCTGGCGCTGATGTTCGTCGTCGCCACCGTGCTGCCCATCAATATGGGCGTCATCGCCTTCGTCGGCGCCTTCCTGGTCGGCACCCTGGTCGCCGGCATGCAGGCCAAGGGCATCATGGCCGGCTTTCCCGCCGAGCTGTTCCTGACCCTGGTCGGCATCACCTTCCTGTTCGCCCAGGCGCAGAACAACGGCACCATCGACTGGCTGGTGCGGCTGGCCGTCAGGGCCGTGGGTGGGCGCATTGCCGCCATCCCGTGGGTGATGTTCGCCGTGACCGCCCTGCTCACGTCGGTGGGCGCCGTCAGCCCGGCGGCCGTGGCCATCATCGCGCCCATCGCGCTGGGCTTCGCCGCCAAGTACCACATCAATCCGCTGATGATGGGCCTGATGGTAATCCACGGCGCCCAGGGCGGCGGCTTCTCGCCGATCAGCATCTACGGCGGCATCACCAACAAGGTGGTGCTGGAGGCGGACTTGCCGATCTCGCCGCTGACGACGGCCTTCACCAGCCTGGGCGTCAATTTCGCCGTGTCGCTGCTGCTGTTCTTCGTCTTCGGCGGCATGAAGCTGATGCGCCAGACGGTACCGAAAGCGTCCGCGATCGGTGGCATGTCCGGCGCGCCGTTTGCCGCCAACGTGGCAGTGGCCGCACAGGGGCCGCAGATCTATGGCGACGCCGAAAGCGAAGCGGCCAGCGAGGAACGCCTGACGCAGCAGCGCTCCAGCGCGGCCGTTGGCGCCGTCGGCACGGCCGGTGGCGCAGGCGGCGTTACCAATGCGGCCTTGAACGAAGGCGCCACCTTCCATCAGATCGTCACCGTCGTCGGCCTGATCGCGCTGGCCGTGCTGACCCTGATGTACAAGCTCGATATCGGCTTCGTCGCCATTTCCATCGGCCTCGTGATCTCGCTGCTGTCGCCGCAGGTGCAAAAGCGCGCCATCGGCCAGGTGTCGTGGCCCGAGATCATGCTGATCGTGGGCGTGAGCACGTATGTCGGCGTGATGCAGAAGATGGGCACCATCACCTGGGTCGGCGACAGCGTCGCCAGCCTGACCTCCCCCATGGTGGTGGCGCTGCTGCTGCTGTTCGTCGGCGCCATCGTGTCGGCCTTCGCCTCGTCGACTGCCGTGCTGGGCTCCCTGATTCCGCTGGCCGTGCCCTTCCTGCATGCCGGCACCGGTGTCGACCCGATCGGCTTCATCGCCGCCATGGCGGTGGCATCGACCATCGTCGACGTCAGCCCGTTCTCCACCAATGGCGCGCTGGTGCTGGCCAGCGCCCAGCATATCGACCGCGACGTCTTCCTGCGCCAGTTGATGACCTATGGCGGTATCGTTACGCTGGTGGCGCCCGTCGTGGTGTGGCTGCTGTTCGTCGTGCTGTGACCAAAACAAAACAAGGATGATTCATGAATTCCCCTGAAGGCCGCTGGACCACCCAGCAACGCAACCGCGACGAGCGCCTGGCGCGCGCCCGCGCCGCCCTGGGCGATGCGCTGGACGGCAAGATCGTCGCAGCAACCCATATCGTCGAACTGCTGCACCAGGTGCTCGAACCGGGCGACCGCGTCTGCCTGGAAGGGAACAACCAGAAGCAGGCCGACTTCCTCGGCAAGGCGCTGACGCGGCTCGACCCGGCACGCATCAACAACCTGCACATGCTGCTGTCGGTGCTGTCGCTGCCGGAACACCTGGACGTGTTCGAGAAGGGCATCGGTGCGCGCCTGGACTTTTCCTTCTCGGGCCCGCAGGCGGGCCGGCTGGCCAAGCTGGCGCAGTCCGGCAAGCTCAATATCGGCGCCATCCACACCTACCTGGAGCTGTTCGCGCGCTACTTCGTCGACCTGACGCCCCGCGTGGCGCTGGTGGCGGCCGAGATGGCGGACCGCGAAGGCAACCTGTACACAGGACCGAATACGGAGGACACGCCCGCCATCGTCGAAGCGACGGCCTTCAAGAGCGGCATCGTCATCGCCCAGGTCAACCGCATCGTCGACAAGCTGCCGCGCGTCGACATTCCCGCCGGCTGGGTTGAATACGTGGTGCAGTCGCCCACGCCCTACTACATCGAACCGCTGTTCACGCGCGACCCGGCCCTGATCTCGGAAATCCAGGTGCTGATGGCGATGATGGCCATCAAGGGCATCTATGCCGAGTATGAAGTCGAGCGCCTGAACCACGGCATCGGCTTCGACACGGCCGCCATCGAGCTGCTGCTGCCCACCTATGCGGCCAGCCTGGGCCTGAAGGGCAAGATCGCCCGCCACTGGGCCCTGAACCCGCACCCGGCCCTGATTCCCGCCATCGAAGCGGGCTTCGTCGAATCCGTGCACTCCTTCGGCTCCGAGCTGGGCATGGAGAACTACATCCGCGCCCGGCCCGACGTGTTCTTCACGGGCCCGGACGGCTCCATGCGCAGCAACCGCGCCTTCTCCCAGGCGGCCGGCCACTACGCCTGCGACATGTTCATCGGCTCGACCCTGCAGATCGATTTGCAGGGCAATTCGTCCACCGCCACCCTGGGCCGCATCGCCGGCTTCGGCGGCGCGCCGAACATGGGGGCCGACGCGCGCGGCCGGCGCCACCCCAGTGCCGCATGGCTGAAGGCGGGCGAACAGGCCCGGGCCGGGCGCAACGTGATCCCGCGCGGGCAGAAGCTGGTGGTGCAGATGGTCGAGACCTTCCGCGAGCACATGGCCCCCGCGTTCGTCGAGCGGCTCGACGCGTGGCAGCTGGCCGAGCAGGCCGGCATGGCGATCCCGCCGGTGATGATCTATGGCGACGACGTGACGCACATCCTGACCGAGGAAGGCATCGCCAACCTGCTGCTGTGCCGTGGCGAGGAAGAGCGCGAGCAGGCCATCCGGGGCGTGGCCGGCTACACGCCGGTGGGCCTGGGCCGCGACAAGCGCATGGTGGAAAACCTGCGCGACCGGGGCATCATCCGGCGCCCGGAGGATCTCGGCATCGACAAACGCCTGGCGACCCGCGACCTGCTGGCCGCCAAGAACATGAAAGGCCTGGTGCGTGCCTCCGGCGGACTGTACGATCCGCCGAAACGCTTCAGGAACTGGTAAGGACAATCATGGAAACCCTTCAATTCAGGTTCGAACAGGGCAGCCGCCCGCTGGCCGGCATGGCCCAGCTGGTGGGCGTGGTCGGTTCGGGCAATCTCGAAGTACTGATCGAGCCGGCCAGCCTGGGCGGCGCCTGCGAAATCGAAGTGCGCACGGCGGCCGTCGGCTTCGGCGCCACGTGGCAGGCCGTAATGACGGACTTCCACGAGCGCTGGGGCCTGGCCGACGCGCGCATCTGCATCAACGACATGGGCGCGACACCGGCCGTGGTCAGCCTGCGGCTGGACCAGGCTGCCGAAACACTGACGGGAGGAACGCCATGAGCAGCTACCTGGAACTGACGGCGCGCCAGCGTATCCCGGCCATCTTCGATGCCGGCAGCTTCGAGGAATTCCTGCCGCCGTCGGCGCGCGTGGTCAGCCCGCACCTGGCCCAGCTCGACGCGCCCGTGTCGTTCGATGACGGCGTCGTGGTCGGGCGCGGCCTGCTGGACGGGCACGTCGTCTTCGGTGCGGCCCAGGAAGGCGGCTTCATGGGCGGCGCCGTCGGCGAAGTCCATGGCGCCAAGCTGGTCGGCATGCTGCGCCGTGCCGTCGACGAGCAGGCCCATGCCGTGCTGCTGCTGCTCGAATCGGGCGGCGTGCGGCTGCATGAAGCCAATGCCGGCCTGATTGCCGTGTCGGAAGTGATGCGCGCCATGCTCGACGCACGCGCCGCCGACATCCCGGTGGTCGCACTGGTGGGTGGCGCCAACGGCTGCTTCGGCGGCATGGGCATCTCGGCGCGCTGCGCCAACACGGTCATCATGTCGGAGGAAGGCCGGCTGGCCATGTCCGGCCCGGAAGTGATCGAGACGGCAAGCGGCGTCGAGGAATTCGACTCGCGCGACCGCGCCCTCGTGTGGCGCACCACGGGCGGCAAGCACCGCTACCTGCTGGGCGACTGCCAGGTGCTGGTGCCGGACGATACGGCCGCCTTCCGCGCCGCCGCCGTGCAGGCCATCGCGGACATCCGCGCCGGCAGCGCCAGCCTCACCCTGGAAGGCCTGCTGGACGAACAGGCCATGCTGGCCCGCCGCCTGGAGGACACCGCCGGGCTTCACGATCCCGTCGACGTGTGGCGCCAGCTGGGCGTACCCGACCCGGGCGCCGTGCCGATGCTGGAAGCGGACGCCTTCATGCAACTGGCGGCACCGTACCGCGCGGGAGGACAACGATGAACTGGCAGACCCTGGCTACCCAGCTGTTCCCCGGCGGGCACGATATCGCCGAACGGGACAATTTTTTATCCGGCAGCGCGCAGGTGGACGGCAAGACGGTGGCCGTCATCGGCACCACCGAGCACGTCCCCATCGGCATCGAGATCGCGCTGGCCCAGGCCCAGGCGATCCTGAAGACGGTGCAGGACCACCCGGGAAGGCCGATCCTGATCCTGGTCGACACGCAAGGCCAGCGCCTGCGCCACCGCGACGAGATGTTGGGCATCAACAGCTATATGGCCCACCTGGGCAAATGCGTCGACCTGGCGCGGCGCCGGGGCCATGCCGTGATCGGCCTGGTGTACGACCAGGCCCTGTCCGGCGGCTTTATCACCAGCGGCCTGATCGCCAGCGCCTGCTACGCGCTGCCGCAGGCGACGATCCGCGTGATGGGCTTGCCCGCGATGGCGCGCATCACGAAGGTGCCGGAAGAACGGCTGACCGAACTGGCGCGGGACAATCCCGTGTTCGCGCCGGGCCCGGAAAACTACCTGCGCATGGGCGGCCTGCACGGCATCTGGAACGACGACCTGGCGGCGCGCCTGGTCGAAGCGCTGGCCGACTGCCGCATGGAAGACGGGCGCATGGCGCTCGGCCTGGAACGGGGCGGGCGCCTGCTGGCCCAGCCCGTGGCGGAGGCGGTCAGGACGGGCGGTCATGTTCGCCCGGCATGACCTGGTGTGGCTCACGAGTCGGGGCTGGCAGCGGGTGCGCGCCGGCGCGCCGGCCCATGCCTTGCCGGCGCTCGATACGTGGCGCGATGCCGGCTGGCCCGCCGTGGTGCGGCGGGCGGAAACCGACATGGCGCCGGGCGAGGTGGCGATCGGTTTCGCGCTGCCGCCCCGGCCCCATGATGGCGGCAAGCTGCGCGTGGGCTGCCGGGTCGAACTGGCCGATATCGGCCGCCGCACGCGCGCCCTGTCCCTGGTCGGCGCCCTCGATGCGGTGCCGCCGGCCTGGCGCGAAGCGCTGGCGGCACTGGAACGGGAAGCGGCCGGCGCGGGACTGGGCCTGGCCGTGTATGGGTCCGTCGCGCTGGCGGCGCTGACGGGGCAGGCATACGTGACGGCCAGTTCCGATATCGACCTGTTGCTGCGCCCCCTGAACCGCGCGCAGCTGACGGCGGGATTGGACCTGCTGGCCCGGCACGGGGCGGTGCTGCCGCTCGACGGTGAAGTGGTGTTTCCGGACGGGCGCGCGGTGGCGTGGAAGGAACTGCGCGCCGCCTTCGACAGCGCGCCCGGCACGCGCGTGCTGGCCAAGGGCCTGGAGCGCGTGGCCCTGGTAGTGCCGAAGGAACTGCTGGCGACCCTGGAGGACCCGCGATGGCTGAACTGAGCACGGCGCTGCGAATCGCCCATGCGGCGCCCGCCTTCGGCATCGACGGTACCCGGCAGTTCTGCCAGCGCATCGCGCGCCTCGCCGTGCGCAGCCTGTACGCGGAACTGGCCCTGTATCCCAAGCCGGGGCTGGTTTCGCTGGTCGACAACGGCAGCCATCAGGACATGACGGCGGCCACGTTCGTGCGCAGCCTGTTCGCGCTGCGCCGCTACTTTTTGCTCATCACGCAAGCCGGCATGGCCGATGCGCCCTTCCACGAACTGAAACGCCTGGGCATCGACGCGGAGGCACGCATGCTGCGCGCGACAAACGGCATCAATACCCACCGGGGCGCCATCTTCTGCCTGGGACTCCTGTGCGCCGCCATCGGGCGCTGCCGGGCGGACGGCGTGGTGCTGACGCCAAGCGCCATCCAGGCCGCGCTGCTGCGCTACTGGGGCCGCGAACTCGGTGCCCACAGCGGCGACGCGGCCACGCCGTCGCATGGCACGGCAGCCCTGTTGCGCTATGCCGCCAGCGGTGCCCGCGAGGAAGGGGCGCGGGGCTTTCCGTCCGTGTTCGCCGTCGGCCTGCCGGCACTGCGGCGCACCTTGGCCGCCGGCCGCTGTGCGCGCCGCGCCCGCATTGATGCGCTGTTCGCGCTGATGGCGCACGTCAGCGACACCAATGTCTACCACCGGGGCGGCCCGGCCGGCGCACTGGCGGTACGGCGTTCGGCCCGCGCCTT
The DNA here is from genome assembly GCF_009720835.1 of Pseudoduganella buxea. Taxonomy (GTDB): domain Bacteria; phylum Pseudomonadota; class Gammaproteobacteria; order Burkholderiales; family Burkholderiaceae_D; genus Rugamonas; species Rugamonas buxea. The sequence goes on along the minus strand of NZ_WNKZ01000002.1, from coordinate 58,427 downwards.
TGTCGCCCGTGGCGGCACGGCCGCGCCCGACTGGGAAGCGCGCGCCGTGGCCTGCCACCGCAGCTTCGTCGCCGCGCGCCTGTCCCCGGGCGGCGCGGCTGACCTGCTGGGCGCCGTGTGCCTGGTGCAGTCGGCATGCGCGGAGCTGGATTTGACATGACGGGCCGACTCGTCGTGCTGTGCCCGGGCCAGGGCGCCCAGCATGCCGCCATGTTCGATATGGCGCGCACCGATCCCGCCGCCAGCCGGCTGCTGGACCGGTGGTTCGACGACCCCGTGCTGGCCGAGCCGCTGCGCGCCGCCGTCGACGGCCCGGCGGGTTTTGCCAACCGGGTGGCGCAACCGTCCATCGTCGCCGCCACGCTGGCGATGTGGACGGCGTTGGCGGAAACCATCCCGCAGCCGGCGCTGGTGGCCGGCTACAGCATCGGCGAGTTGTCGGCCCATGCGGTGGCGGGCACGCTCGATGCCACGGCCACCGTGAAACTGGCCGCCGAACGGGCACGCCTGATGGATGCGTGCGTGGCGGACGGACCGCCGCAGGCCATGGTGGCGCTGTCCGCCCTGCCCGATGGCAGCGCCAGCGCCCTGCTGCAGCGCTTCGGCTTTTACGCCGCGATCGTCACCGGCGAGGACACCCTGGTTGCCGGCGGCCCCGCCAGCGAGCGCGACGCCTTGGCGGCAGCGGCCATCGCCGCCGGCGGCCGCGCCACCGTGCTGCCGGTGGCGGTGGCGTCGCACACGCCGCTGCTGGCAGGCGCCGTGGCGCCGTTTGCCGCGCTGCTGCAAGAGCAGCCCTGGCAGGCGCCGGCCTTCCCCGTCCTGGCGGGGATTTCGGCCGAGCCGGTATGGGATGCGCAGCGCGCCATCGACACCCTGTCGCGCCAGGTCGCCACGCCGATCCGTTGGCACGATTGCATGGACGCCTGCATCGAAGCGGGCGCCACTGTCGCGCTGGAACTGGGGCCGGGCGCCGCGCTGTCGCGCATGTTGCAAGCCCGCCACCCCCACATCGCCTGCCGCGCCGTCACGGAGTTCCGGTCGCTGGACGGGATACGGGCCTGGCTGGATCGGCAGCTCGCATAACATTCACGAAGCCCATAACCGGTATTGCATTTGAGAATTGGAAGTTAAGGCGGCTCGCCTATATAACGGTGGTATCGGATCGCACGCGCGATCGTCACCATTGCTGGAGTCGCACCATGAAACACGCCATTACCCTCGTCGTCCGTACCTTGCTGGCCGCCGCCCGTGCGCGTGCCGCATACCGGCTGCGCAAGCAAACCGAAGTCGCCCGCCCGGCGCGCCAGGACTACCGGCTGAACGCCGGCGGCTGGAACTGAACGGCAGCTTCTTTCTCTCCAGGGGACGCTTCCCCCTGCCTCGATCGCATCCTGTGTAACAATCGCGCCAACGCCGCCGGCGCACGATCGTAATCGAGGAACCCGATGCAAGAACTCCTGTCCCAACTCGCCCGCCTGTACCTGCACCCGGAAGTGTCCCTGCCGGATGCGACGCCCCGCGTGATCGATCCCGTCACCCAGGAAGCGGTGCGCGTCGTTGTCATTCCCTTCGACGTGCAGCCCGAGCACAGCGGCGCCGACCGGTGGGCGCAACTGTGCGCCGTCGCCAATGCGCTGCAAGGCGAGCTGGGTTTGCCGGCGCCGGCCGTCAGCGTGTCCGGCGCCACGGGCTTCCGGCTGTGGCTTTCGTTCGCCGAACCGGTGCCGGTGCCGAAGGCCCAGCACTTCCTCGCTTTGCTGCGCACGGCCTACTTCGACGACGTCACGTTGCCGGCCGCCGGCGTGCGCGCACCCGTGGCCTTCCCGCCCGGCCTGAACGGCGCCACCGGCAAATGGGCCGCCTTCATCCACCCCGGCATGGGCGCCTCGTTCGAGGACGAACCGGCGCTGGACATGCCACCGCCCGCGATGGGCCAGGTGGCGCTGCTGCAGGGGCTCGACAGCATCAGCCCGGCGCAGCTGCAGCGCGCGATGGGCATCCTGCAGCCTGACATTCGCCAGCCCGACGTGCCCCAACCGGCAGCGGAGGTGCCGCCCGCCGTGCAGTCCGCGCAGTCCGCGCAGCCCGTGCAGTCCGACACGGCGCAAGGCCTGCTGCTGAAGGACGCCACCCTGGAAGACATCGTGCGCCACCTGCACGCGCAAAATATCGAGCCGACGTTCCGGCATGTGCTCGTGCCGCGATAACGCTCACGCTCACGCCAACGGCCCCTGCCCGGCCAGGCGGGTGTACAGGAACTCCGTGAACGTGCGGATGCGGTTGACCCGGCGCAGGTCGGGATGGGTCAGGACCCACACGTCCGTGTCCAGCGCGGGCACGGGTGGCGCCAGTTGCACGAGATCGGGCCGGGTGTCCGCCAGCAGGCAAAGCAGCATGCCGGCGCCGAGGCCCGCCGCCACCGCAGCGGTCATGCCGACCAGCGAATCGACGCTCAAGGCCGTGCGTTCCGGTGGCACGTGCTCGCGCAGCCAGCGCGCCTGGGCCAGGTGGGCCAATGCATCGTCCGGCGCGACCCAGTCGTGCTTCGCCCAATCGCCACCGTGCGGGCCTCCGCCTTCGACCCTCTCCAGATAAGCCCTCGACGCATAGGGCGCCGTGCGCACGGTGCCCAGCTTGCGGCCCGCCAGCCGGTCCGGCGGCGTGTTCGACGGGCGGATGGCGACGTCCGCCTCGCGCCGCGTCAAATTCAAAAAACTGTTGTCGACCGTGACCTGCAGCGCGATGCCGGGATGGTGGCGCCGAAACTCGGCCAGCGCCGGCAGCAGCAGCGCTTCCAGCAAGGTGTCGGTGGTAGTGACGCGGATCGTGCCCTGCAGCGCGGCATTGCGACCGCTCATCTGCCGGGCGACGTCGTTCATGCCGTCGTCCAGCGGCGCCAGCAGCGCCAGCAGTTCGTCGCCGGCAGCCGTCAGCACGTAGCCGTTCTGGAAGCGCTCGAACAGCCGGGCGTCCAGCACGGTTTCCAGCTTGTCCAGCCGGCGCAGCACAGTGGAATGGCTCTGGCCCAGCCGGCGCGCGGCGGCCGACAGCGATCCGGTCGCGGCGACAGCAAGGAAATAGCGGTAATCGTCCCAGTTCATGGCTGTGCAAAAATGGACAAACGTTATGCGGCGACAGGGAATTGTTCGTCATTGTTGCACAGGCTACGCTGGACCCTTCTCAATGAAGGAGCTCACTCATGTACACCGCCTACCTTGCCGACACCCCCAATGGCCGGAAGATTCCCATCGCGCTCGAGGAGCTGGACCTGGAATACCGCATCCGCGCGGTCGACCTGGCGGCCGGCGAGCAGCACGCACCGGCTTTCCAGGGCCTGAACCCGAACGGCAAGATCCCCGTGCTGGTCGACGAGGCCAGCGGGTGCGCGCTGTTCGAATCGGGCGCCATCCTGTTCCACCTGGCCGAAGCGACGGGCCGGCTGATGCCCACCGATGCGCCAGGACGCGACACGGTGCTGCAATGGCTGTTCCTGCAGGCCGCCAGCGTGGGGCCCATGCTGGGACAACTGTGGTGGTTCCGGCATGCCACGCCCGAACGCGATGCCCTGGCGCTGGCCCGCTACACGCGCGAGACGCAGCGCCTCTACGGCGTCATCGACAGCCGGTTGGCCGCATCGCGCCATATCGCTGGCGACGGCTACACGGTGGCCGACATCGCCTTCTACCCGTGGCTCGCGACCCACGAAGAGCTGGGCATCGCCATCGGCGACTACCCCCGCGTGCAAGACTGGCTGCAACGGCTGGGCGCGCGCGAGGCAGTGCGGCGCGGCTTGCAGAAGACAACGGAGGCGACCCGTGTCTAGCCTGGCCGCGTGGGCGCTGGTGCTGGCGGCCGGCGTGCTGGAAATCGCCATGGCCTTTGCGTTGAAATCCTCCGACGGCTGGACCCGCCCCACACCCAGCGTGCTGGCGGTGCTGGCCGCCTTCGCCAGCATCTACCTGCTTGCCACGGCCGTGCGCGCGCTGCCCCTGGGCCTGGCCTATGCCGTGTGGACGGGCATCGGGGCCGTCGGCGTCACGCTGGTCGGCATCGTCTGCTTCGCCGAGCACGTGTCGGCGCCGCGCCTGCTGTTCATGGCCTTGATCTTTGTCGGCATCGTCGGGCTGAAGGCGTCGCCCGCGTCGTGAACCGGCGAGGCCGCCGTTACCGCCTTCGCTAGCCCATGGCCCGCAGCGCCGCCTGCACGCCCCACCACGACGCCTCCTCGAACACGGAAAAACCGGACAAGTCGGCATGCGCGAACAGGACCGGGCCATCGGCGTCGCGCAAGGCCGCCAGCCCGGCATTGGTGCGAAAGCCCGGCAGGGGGATCGCCATGGCGTGCGCGCGCAAGGTGATGTCGGCCCGCTCGATATGGCGGTCGATCCCGCTGCCGTAGGCAGCGTGCAGGTCGGCGCCGGCCAGCGCCAGCAGCTCGTCCGGACTGGCCGTCTGCAGCCAGCGGCGTCCGTCCAGCGGCGTGCGGTCGGACAGCGCCGCATACGTCGTGAAGACGGTGCGGGCGGGCGGGGCGACGCGGATGTCCTGGTGGGTCGAGACGACATAGCCCAGGTTCGGGCCGCCGCCGTCCCGGTAGACCATGTTGTCCCACGATAGGGGCGCTTCCGGCAGCTCGGCCGGGAAGCCCCGCAGCAGGTAGTTCGTCACCAGCCACGGCGCGGTCGCGGGCAGGTGGCTGGCCGGGTCGAAGCCGAAGCGGCCGATGTTCTCCACCACGCGGCTGGCGACGAAGAGGGGCATCGCGCAGATGACCTTGCGCGCCCGCACCAGAGTGCTGCGCGGCTTGCCGCCCTCCAGCGTGCAGCACAGCGCCTCGACCCGGTCGCCGACGGTGCGTACGGAGACGGCGGCGCCGGCCAGGCGGCGGGCCCGCGCCCGTTCCAGCAGGCCTTCGGCCAGCGGTTGCAGGCCGCCCGGCCACGTCAGCCAGGCGCCGTCGGCCGCATTCGCCGCCTCGCCGCCGCGCGCGCAGAAGTAATGCAGGCCGGCCCAGGCGGAAACCCGCTCCGCCGTGGCGCCGTAGTCGTCGCGGCAGCAGTAATCCACGTACCAGTACAAGGTGGGCGAGCGATAACCCTGCTGCCCGAGCCACTGGCGCATGGTCAGCGTGTCCAGCGCCAGCCAGGCCGGGTCGCGCGAGCACAGGCTGCTGGGCAAGGTGAACACGCGCCGGCCGTCGGCGCCGCGCAGGGTGCGCAGCTGCGCCATCTCGGCGAAGAAGCGCCGGTGCTCGGCCAGCTCCGGCGCCGGCACGCCTGCGTGCGGCACGATGCCCTCGTGCCAGCGGCCGTCGCGCAGCAGGCGTTCTTCCGGCGCGTGCAGGATGAAGCGCTCGTCGTAGGTGGGCCGCTCGCCGTGCGGATCGCGCAGCAGGATGCCCAGGTCGGCCAGGATGTCGCGCACGTGCGCGCAGTCGCGCGACGGCAACGGCAGGTAGTGCGCGCCGGTGGGGTAGGCCAGGTCGCCATGCCGGCCGCCGGCGGCATTGCCGAACGGTTCGGGGCCGTCCACCAGCAGGAAGTCGTCATGGCCGGCGCGGCGCAACTGCCATGCCGCCGTCAGCCCCGCCATGCCGGCGCCGAGGATGGCGATATCGGTCTCGATGATTTGTACCGGCGCCGGCACCAGGCTGCGGTCGCGCAGGTAGTGGCCCAGCTCCCGCCCCGGCGCGTGGATGGCGGGCGTGACTTCGTGCAGGTGGCGCCAGCCCGCCACGCTGGCGGCAGCGGCCGTGCCGGCGGCGGCGCCGAAGAGGAAGGTGCGGCGCTGCATCAGCGGATCGTGCGGCGCCAGTCCTGCTCGAACTCGTGCACCAGCGACTGGGTGTTCAGCCGGTTCGGCGCCATCGGCAGCGGCTGCATGTCCGGCGGGAAGACGAACATTTCGCGCGTGGTCTGCCCGTTCAGGAAGCGCAGCGGCAGCGGGTAGGACGCGGGCGGCTGGTAGTTCAGCTGCGGCGACGCGAGGATGAAACCCCACTCGCCGAACGACGGCACGTAGGCGTGGTAGGGCCAGGTGCGCATGCCCACATCGCGCAGGGTGGCGTTGACGGTCCAGTAGGCGTGCGGCGCAAAGAACGGCGACGTCGATTGCACCACGACGATGCCCTTGGCGGCCAGGTGTTTTTTCAATATGCCGTAGAACGGCACCGAGTACAGCTTGCCCAGCGCGAAGCTGGACGGGTCGGGGAAGTCGACGATGACGGCATCGAACATGGCGTCGGCCTGCTCCGGCTGCTGCAGCCAGATCGCCGCATCGGCATTGACGACCTTCACGCGCCGGTCGTGGAAGCTGTCGTGGTTCAGGCGGCGCAGTTCCTCGCGCTGGGTGAAGGCGGCCGTCATGGCCGGGTCCAGGTCGACGACAGTGACATGTTCGATATGGCGGTAGCGCAGCACTTCGCGCAGCGCCAGGCCATCGCCGCCGCCCAGCACCAGCACCCGCTTGGCCCACGGCAGCGCCGCCAGCGCCGGGTGCACCAGGGCCTCGTGGTAACGGTACTCGTCGCGCGAGGAGAACTGCAGGTTGCCGTTGATGTACAGGCGCAGGTCGTCCTTCCAGCGCGTGATGACGAGGCGCTGGTAGGGCGTGCTGGTGGCATACACGATCTCGTCGCCGAACAGGCCATGCTCGCCCCAGTGCGTCAGCCGGTCGGCGCCGGCGAAGCCGAACATCAATACCGCCAGCACGGCGCAGGCGCGCAAGGTGCGGCCGGTCAGTTCCGTCAGCTCGGCGCGGAAGACGTAGATGGTCCACAAGGCCACTCCGATATTGAGCATGCCGAACAGGAAGCCCGAACGCACCAGGCCCAGGTGCGGCGCCAGCACCAGCGGGAACAGCAGCGACACGGCCAGCGCGCCCAGGTAGTCGAAGGTCAGCACGCGGCTGACCAGTTCCGAGAACGCCGTCTGGCGCGCGTTCAGCGCCCGCATCACCAGCGGCACTTCCATGCCGACGCAGACGCCGACGAGGAAGACGATCACGTACAGCATCAGCCGGAATGGTGCGGCGGCCCAGGAGAAGGTGAGGAACAGCAGCGCGGCCGAGACGCCGCCGATCAGGCCGACGGCCAGTTCGATGTCGACGAAGCGCGACAGCACGTCTTCATCCTTCACGTACTGCGCCAGGTGGGCGCCGACGCCCATGGCGAACAGGTAGCAGCCGATAATGGTGGAGAACTGCAGGATCGAATCGCCCAGCAGGTAGCTGGCCAAGGCGCCGGCTATCAGTTCATAAGCCAGTCCGCACGATGCGACGACGAATACGGAGAGGATCAGAATCTTTTTGTTCATCGCGGGCTTTATCGCTTAATATCTTTCGCTTAATATGCTGCGTAATATCTTTTTACCGGCAAGCCAGCTACTATAATTCATTGCGAGATAAAAACGGGATCATCGTGTACGCCGTCGCCAATTACCTGATTCACCTGTTTCTGGCCGCCGCGCTGCTGGCCGTATTCTTTCGCGCCTACACGTGGATGACGCCGTACGATGAAGTGCTGCTGATCCGCCAGGGCAACCACGCGGCCATGCTGTCGCTGGGCGGCGCCCTGCTGGGCTTCTCGCTGACGATTGCGTCGAGCCTGCTGCACACCCGCAATTACCAGGAATTCTTCGCCTGGGCCTTCGGCGCCATGATCGTGCAGGCACTGGCCTATGCCATCGCTTCGCGCACCTTGAAAAATGCGAAGGACCAGATCGAATCCGGCAACAGCGCCTTCGGCGGCCTGCTCGGCGCCATCGCCCTGGCCATCGGCGGCATCAATGCCGCCTGCGTTTCATAAAACACCCCAATTCGTCCGGAGGCACCCCATGAGTATCGGCAGCTTTATCAAGAAGCAGTTTATCGACGTCCTGCAATGGAACGAGGACGAGGAAGGCGTGCTGGCCTGGCGCTACCCGATGCAGGACTTCGAGATCCAGAACGGCGGCGTGCTGGTGGTGCGTGAATCGCAGGTGGCCGTGTTCGTCAACGAAGGCCAGATCGCCGACGTGTTCGGCCCCGGCACCCACAAGCTGACGACGCAGACGCTGCCGGTGCTGACCAACCTGAAAAACTGGGACAAGCTGTTCGACGCGCCGTTCAAGTCCGACGTCTACTTCTTCAGCACGCGCGTGCAGACGGGCCGCAAGTGGGGTACGCCGCAGCCGATCACGATCCGCGACAAGGATTTCGACATGATCCGCGTGCGCGCCTTCGGCATGTATTCGTATCGCGTGGCCGACGCCCGCAAGTTCTTCACGGAGATCAGCGGCACGCGCGCGGCCTATACGCGCGACGAGGTCGAGGACCAGCTGCGCGGCATCCTGCTGGCGACGATGGCCAGCTCGCTGGGCGGCTCGAACGTGGCCTTCCTCGACATGGCGGCCAACCAGGCCCTGATGGCGCAGGAGGTCAAGGGCGACCTGGCCGACGCCTTCGCCCGCTACGGCATCGCGCTGGACGAATTCAACGTGGCCAGCGTCAGCCTGCCCGAGGAACTGCAGGCCGCGCTGGACGAGCGCATCGCCGCCGGCATGAAGGGCAGCCTGTCCTCGGACAAGATGACGGGCTTCACCCGCTACCAGACGGCGACGGCCATTCCGCTGGCGGCCCAGAACGAAGGCGGCATCGCCGGCATCGGCGCCGGCCTGGGCGCGGGCGTGACGATCGGCCAGGCCATGGGCCAGGCGGTCGGTGCTTCCCTGACGCCCGCCGCGCCGCAAGCCGCCGTGGCGCCAGTCGCTGCCGCGCCGGCCGAGGACTCGATCGAGGCACGCCTGGAAAAACTCAAGGGCCTGCTGGACAAGGGCCTGATCTCCGCGGCCGACTACGACGGCACCAAGGCCGAGCTGCTGAAAAAGCTGATCGGCTAAGACTGGCCTGATTTGCTGACCGTTTCCTGTCCCAGCTGCGGCGCCGGCGTGCGCTTTCGCTCCCACGCGTCCGTCATGGCCGTGTGCGAATTCTGCCGCACCGGCGTCGTCAAGGACCCGGCGGCCGTGCGCGAGCTGGGCAAGGTCGCCGAGGTGCTGGAGGATTACTCGCCGATCCAGCTGGGCACGAGCGGCACCTGGGGCCAGCGCGGCTTCACGGTTGTCGGCCGGCTGCAGCTGCGCTACGACGCCGGCATGTGGAACGAGTGGCATATCCTGTTCGACGACGGCAGCAGCGGCTGGCTGGCCGATGCGTCGGGCCAGTACACCGTCACGACGGCGCGCGACACCCCTGCCTCCCTGCCCGCCTTCGAGACCCTGCGCCCGGGCCAGGAATACCAGATCGGCACGGAGCGCTACACCGCCGCCGACGTGCGCACGGCCGAATGCGTCGGCGGCCAGGGCGAGCTGCCTTTCATCGTCGGTGCCGGCTGGCAGGCCCGCGTGGCCGACCTGCGCCAGGGCACGGCCTTCGTCACCCTGGACTACTCCGACGGCGCCGCGCCGCAACTGTATGGCGGCAAAGCCGCCACCCTGGAAGGCCTGAAGTGCCAGCTGCTGCGCGACGACGACACCATCCTGCAAACGGCGGGCCGTTACCGGGGCAAGCTTGCGGCGCTGTCCTGCCCATCGTGCGGCAACGCCATCCAGTATCTGCCCGGCCTGACGGCAAGCCTGGTCTGCAAGGCCTGCCGCGCCCAGCTCGATGCAGCCAGTCCCCAGGCCCAGGTGCTGCAGGCGGGCGAAAAGGTGAAGGCCGTTCGCACCACGCTGGAACTGGGTGCGGAGGGCAAGCTGGGCAACCAGAAGATCACCGTTATCGGCGTGATGCGCCGGATGGACGACGAGGGCTCGACGTGGACCGAGTACCTGCTGTACGGCGCGCGCGGCGGCTTCACGTGGCTGGAAGAGACGGACGACGGCTGGTTCAAGTCGCAGGTGATGGACGACTGGCCCCGCTGGCAGGGCGAGAAGGCGCAACTGGGCAGCGTGCGTTTCGAACAGCAGTACGACTACCGCGCCACGGTGACGTTCGCCGCCGGCGCCTTCAACTGGCGCGTGCAGGTGGGCGACGCCACGCGCATCGTCGAATTCGAGCGCAACGGCGTGCACCTGGCGGCCGAGCTGACGGCGCATGAGCTGACGTGGTCGAAGTCGACGCCGGTGGCCCATGACCAGGTGCAGGCGTGGTTCGATCCGAAGGCGAAGGCGAAGAAGGCGGCGCCCCGCACCAAGGGGGGCAACGCGCCGGACCGGACCTACCGCGACGTGGCCGTCATGTTCATCATCGGCATGTTGCTGATCAACGCCATTCCCCTGGTGTTCGGTTTCCGCGCCACTTACCTGTACACGGTGCTGGGGTCGGCGGCGGTGTACCTGCCCGCCCGTTTCCTCGACTGGCTGAACGAACGACGGTGAGCGACAATGAATAAATTCATGATGTACGCCTTCGCCGTCGCGGTGCTGTCGGCCATTGCCAGCTGGGCCAATCTCATCGACGGCTCGGGCGGCAGCAGCAGCCGCGGTGGCAGCAGCTGGTCGTCCAGCACCGGCAGCAGCGGCGGCAGCTGGGGCGGCGGCGGCGGCCACAAATGACGACGACCTCCTACCGCGCCGAAGGCACGCATTTGCTGGCCGACCTGTCCGGCATCGCGCCCGCCCTGCTGACCGACTGCGCCGCCATCGAGGCGTTGCTGCGCGCGGCGGCGCTGGCCGCCGGCGCCACCATCCTGCACAGCCACTTCCATGCCTTCGGCCCCGGCCAGGGCGTCACGGGCGTCGTGCTGCTGGCCGAATCACATATCTCGATCCACACGTGGCCGGAACAGCACTTCGCCGCCGCCGACGTCTTCATGTGCGGCGCATCGCAACCGGCGCTGGCGCTGGCCGTGCTGCAGGCGGCACTGGCGCCGGCACGCTGCGACGTGCGCACGGTGCGGCGGCAGGCCAGCGCCGACGCAGTACCGGCTTAAGCAAACAGCCGCGTTTTTATGGATGAGACTGTGTTCACCTTGGGGTCAGACCCCGACAAAGACACGAGCTCAACAGTCCTCCCGAATTTTACGGATGAGGCTGTGTCCATGTCGGGGTCTGACCCCACTGTTCACCTTGGGGTCAGACCCCGACAAAGACACGAGCTCAACAGTCCTCCCGAATTTTACGGATGAGGCTGTGTCCATGTCGGGGTCTGACCCCACGGTGGACACGGGCTCGACGGTTATGGGGGTGCGCGACGGGGCCTGTGCGGCCGGGCGTGCCGCTGCTTGTTGACGCATCGGCTACAAGGTGACACACTGGCCATCCCTTCACCGCTTACAGGAGAACCCCATGTCAATGCTGGATATTGCCCTCCTGTCGGCCGCGTGATCGTCTCGCACCACTACACCACGTAACTCCGCATACACATCGCGTTTCGCGGTACCGCGTCACCCTGGTGTTCCGCGCTCGCGCGCGCCGACTTCCGCCGACTGTCAACGTTGCCGCCACGCCCCGTGGCCGGCTGTGTTCGCGCGCCTGCGCGTTACGGATTTCGGAACCCCACACCATGATCGACTTCGATATCGAAGCATTACGCACCATCGGATTCAACCACAGCATCCACCAACATCTGGCCACCCAGCTGGCCGGCCTCGACCTGCGTTCGGACGACCGGCTGATGCGCGTCATTGCCGTCCAGCGCGAGCAATTGACCATCCATGACGGCCACGCGCAATACCTCGCGCGCGCCTTGCCCAAGCTCCATGACGGCGATCTGACCGTGGGCGACTGGGTGCTAGCCCAATTGCGGGAGCACGGCGAATGGTGGCTGACGCAGCGCCTGGCCCCTTTATCGCTGATCAGCCGCCGCGCCAATGACGGCCGACGCCAGATATTGGCCAGCAATATCGATACGGCCCTGCTGGTCATGGGACTGGACGACGATTTCAATCCGCGCCGGCTGGAACGGTATATTGCGCTGGTCCAGGCTGCCGGTATTACACCGGTGGTGGTATTGACCAAGGCCGATATCGGCCACGCCGTCGACGAAAGAATTTCCTTGTTACAGCATCGATTGCCGTCAGCCATTTTGATTCACGCCTTGAATGCCCTGTCGCCCGACGTTATCGACCTGTTGGCACCGACGCTGCAACCGGGACAGACCGCTTGCTTATTGGGCGCTTCCGGCACGGGAAAATCGACGTTGACGAATACGCTCACGCGCGCGCATCAGGATACGGGGGGCGTGCGCAAAAGCGATGGCCGCGGCATGCATACGACCACCGGGCGGTCGCTGCATTTCAGCCGTACCGGTGCCTGTATTATCGATACCCCCGGACTGCGCACGTGGCAGCCGGATGCCGATGAAACGACCCTGGCGGCCACTTTCGACGATATCGACGCGCTGGCAGCCCAGTGTCAATTTCGCGATTGCCGGCACCAAGGTGAACCGGGCTGCGCCGTGATTGCCCATGTCGATCCCGACCGGGTGGCCAATTTCCATAAGCTGCTGCGCGATGTGCGCCGTGGCGAACAAACGCCGTTGCAGCGCATCGCCGAGCGGGGCAAGTGGAAAACCATGCAGAAGGCCGCGAGCAGTCGCATCAAGGAGAAATATCGCTGACAAGGCAGACCCCGCCGTCCCGGTGATCATTCCATAACACAACCGGCCGATCGCGCCATGCCCTGGCGCGATCGTGCCGCTATATGGCACACAAAGAGCGTAAAGAAGCGCCTTACGGCGCTAGCAGGCACTTACTTAATCTTCGCGCAATGTGGCTTCGATATTATTGCCATCGAAATCGAGGAAATATGCGCTGTAGAAATTGGCATAGCTGACGCGAATGCCGGGCGGGCCGTGGTCTTCCGCTCCGGCCTCCATCGCGGCGCGATAAAACGCGTCGACGGCAGCGCGGTCCGGTGCGCAGAATGCCAGGTGCAAGGGCGCAGCGCCGGGCTGCTTTTCCGCGCTCCAGTAGGTGGGCACTTCGGAACCCAGCCATAAAAACGGGAATCCATTTTCGGGCGCGTAAATGGCCCAGTCCATATCCGTTTCGGTGCGGCGAATGCCCAGCGGCGCCAGGCAGGCATCGTACAACGCCTTGCTGCGCACGAAATCGGAAACCACAATACCCAGATGGTGAATCATGTGCACTCCTCGATTGTGGAGCTGACAGACTATCACCATCGACCGGGTACCGGCGCACGAGCGCCGTCAGAATGGACGAATATAACCCAGGGTAATGGCGCCGAAACGGCGACGTTCGTATTGAACGCCGGGGCGTCGTATCGCGCTCGGGCCTGGGCAAGTTCAACCAGGTATATTGCAGCGCTATCCGGCTGTCGTCGGCCAGGCGATATGCCAGCGCTGCACGCAATTGCCAGGAAAAACCGCTGTTGGAGGCAGGGTCAAAGCAGGCGCAGGTCGTACCGGGATTAATTGCGGCAAGCAACCCGCCCTACCGAATATGCGGCAATAGGGCAAGGCAGGACAAAGCCGCGCTCAGGCCGCTGCTGGCGTTACAGCGACGGCGCGCAACGGCTGGACAATGCCACTGTTGCAAGGCCGGGGTGTCAGGTAAACTGCCGGTTCCCCATCTTCCGAAACGACTTCACCATGCGCCGCTTCGCGCCCCTGACCGCCCTGCTCCCGCCCCTGCTGCTTGCTGCCTGCGGCAACGGCTACGAACCCGTCCAGCTGTACATGGCGAAGACGCCGGAGTGCCGCGACGCCGTCGAGACGTCCCGTTTCGACCTGCCCGACGGCATTACCATCACGGCCACCAGCCCTGTCACGTTGCCCGACGGCGGCGCCGAATTCGGTTTCGTCTATTTGCTGCCGCGCGGCACCAAGGCGCAGTTTGCCACGTTGACGTATCCCGTCACGCAACCGAAGGGCCCGCGCATCGCCCGCGCCGAAGTGGTGACGTTTTATTCGCGCGGCACCAACAGCCGGCCGGAGATCGTCGATTCCATCGAGGGGGTGCCGAAATTGCTGGTGGCGGTGGCCAATTCGGACGAAACCCAGTGGCGTGCCCGGCTTCGGGTGGCGTCGAAGCTGCCGCAGCGCTTCGACCTGACGCCGCCGGCCCTGGTCATCGACGGCGACCGCTACCCGGTGCGCACGTTTACCTATCGCTACTTCCCGGAGCGCAAGGCGTTCGGGCTGTGCCAATAGGACCCTGCGCAAGGTAGACAATGAAAAACGGGCTGCCGCGGCAGCCCGTTTGCCTGTGCGGCGTCGTTCAGCAGCAACCCAGCATGCGCAGGCAGCATTCGACGCTCAGGCAGCAATCCGTTGCGGCCAGCGCGGCAGCGGAGGCGGACAGCAGGCCGAGCGCCAGGGCAATCTTGATGGTTTTCGATGTCATGGGGTCCTCGGGGTGACTTGCAGGTAGAAAGATTCTACGCCGATCCGGCCTCGGGCGATACCGTCAGCGGGCTGCCCGCAGCTTGCGCACCGTCGCCGTCACCAGCGCGCGCACGGGTGCGCAGCCCAGCTTGGCAAGCTGGTGGAGATCCTGCGTCTTGGCCGCCTCCTGCGCCACCAGGTAGCCCAGGTAATAGCCGCGCCGTTGCGGCAGAGTCCGGTCGCGGCTGCTCATGCTGAACAGGCTGGCGCTCACCTGTGGATCGGTGCTGTCCAGCACCTGTTCCAGCTGGGCCCAGGCAGCGGGCAGCACGGCCCGGGTTTTTACGGCGGCCCCGCTGGGAAAGTCCAGCAGCAGGTCCTTCTCCGATGCGTCCGGATGCATCTGCTGCGACGCGTATGTGGCGAGGCCTTCCGTCCACAGGTTCTTCCACACGACGTCGCCGGCACAGTCGCGCAGCGCCGGCTCATGGTAGGTGTGGAACAGTTCATGATGGAAGAACGGCGCGTCGTCGCCCGTGGCGTGGTAACGAGCCAGGCCGTCGGCACCGAAGACGAGGTAGTTGCGGCCGGACAGCTCGCGCGTGCCGCCGTCCATCTCGCCCAGCGAGTGCACCAGCCAGATTTCGTGTTCGTTGCGGTAGTCCGGGAAGCGGACCTGGAATTGCGTCACGTAGTCCGACAGCTGCTTACCGAAACCGCGCGCCTTGCGCAGGTAGACCTCGCGCATGGCGGGGTACTTGACGATGGCCGCGCCAGTGCGCTCGTCCTGGTCGGCATGGGAAAACTCGATCCGTTCGTCGCCGTAAAACTGGGGAAAGCGCGCGCCCACGCTGCGGCGAAATTCCTCGATGCGGGCCGGCAGCGGCAGGAATTCGGTACGCTGGTAGAACTCGTCGAAGGCCAGGCTCAGGTCCTGCACCTTCGGGGCGCCCGCAGGGGCGGCAGCCTGCGCGGCGCCAGAGGACACGGCCAGCGCGGCAAGGAAGGACAGCAGGAACGGACGCATCTTCTTTCCTTATTGATAACAGTCAAATGCGAAAAAAGGCAGCCGAAGCTGCCTTTCCAGGGGGTGCTGCCAGATCAGTGCTTGGCCTGGCGCAGCTTGGCGATCGCTGCCAGCTGGCCGATGGCCGCTGCCAGTTCCGCCTGGGCTTTCGCGTAGTCGATACCGGTCTTGTTGTTCGCCAGGTTTTCTTCCGCCAGTTTCTTGGCAGATTGGGCCTTGGCTTCGTCCAGGTCGTGACCACGGATCGCGGTGTCGGCCAGTACCGTCACGGCGTTCGGCTGCACTTCCAGCAGGCCACCGGCGACGAAGACGAACTCTTCTTCCGATTTGCCGGCAACCTGGATGCGGACCGCGCCTGGACGGATACGGGTGATCAGCGGCGTGTGCTTCGGATAAATCCCCAGCTCGCCCTGCTCGCCCGGCAACGCGACGAACGTGGCTTCGCCGGAGAAGATCAGCTCTTCTGCCGAGACCACGTCGACGTGAATAGTATTTGCCATTTTCAATCCTAAGGTTGAACGGCCCCGGCACTGCCGGGGCCATTTCGATTAGCCCAGCTTCTTGGCTTTTTCGATGGCTTCTTCGATCGTGCCGACCATGTAGAACGCCTGCTCCGGCAGGTGATCCAGTTCGCCCGACGCGATCATCTTGAAGCCCTTGATCGTGTCTTTCAGCGAAACGTATTTACCTGGCGAACCGGTGAACACTTCAGCGACGTGGAACGGCTGCGACAGGAAACGCTGCATCTTACGGGCGCGAGCCACCAGCAGCTTGTCTTCCGGTGCCAGTTCGTCCATGCCCAGAATGGCGATAATGTCGCGCAGTTCCTTGTAGCGCTGCAGCGTGCCCTGGACGGCGCGGGCCGTGTCGTAGTGCTCTTGACCGACGACCAGCGGGTCCAGCTGGCGCGAGGTCGAGTCCAGTGGATCGACGGCCGGGTAGATACCCAGCGAGGCGATGTCACGCGACAGAACGACGGTGGAGTCCAGGTGACCGAAGGTCGTCGCTGGCGACGGGTCGGTCAAGTCATCCGCAGGGACGTAGACGGCCTGGATCGACGTGATCGAACCGGTTTTCGTCGACGTGATGCGTTCCTGCAGGCGGCCCATTTCTTCGGCCAAGGTCGGCTGGTAGCCCACGGCGGAAGGCATACGGCCCAGCAGTGCGGACACTTCGGTACCGGCCAGGGTGAAGCGGTAGATGTTGTCCACGAAGAACAGAACGTCCTTGCCTTCGTCACGGAACGATTCGGCGATCGTCAGGCCCGTCAGCGCGACGCGCAGACGGTTGCCCGGCGGCTCGTTCATCTGGCCGTAGACCATGGCAACCTTGGAGTTGCCCAGGTTTTCCAGGTCGACGACCTTGGCATCGGCCATCTCGTGGTAGAAGTCGTTACCTTCACGGGTACGCTCACCCACGCCGGCGAACACGGACAGACCCGAGTGCGCCTTGGCGATGTTGTTGATCAGTTCCATCATGTTCACGGTCTTGCCGACGCCGGCGCCACCGAACAGACCGACCTTACCACCCTTGGCGAACGGGCAGACCAGGTCGATAACCTTGATGCCCGTTTCCAGCAGGTCCTGCGACGGCGACAGCTCGTCGTAGGCCGGGGCCAGGCGGTGGATCGATGCGGTCTGCTCTTGCGAGACAGGGCCACGTTCGTCGATCGGGTTGCCCAGCACGTCCATGATGCGACCCAGCGTACCTTTACCGACCGGTACCATGATCGGCTTGCCCGTGTTCTGGATGGTCATGCCGCGACGCAGGCCGTCGGAAGAACCCAGAGCAATGGTACGGACAACGCCGTCACCCAGCTGCTGTTGAACTTCCAGGGTCAGCTCGGAGCCTTCCATTTTCAGCGCGTCAAAAACCTTAGGCATCGCGTTGCGCGGGAACTCAACGTCCACCACAGCGCCGATACACTGAACGATTTTGCCATCAGCCATGTTCGTTCCTTCAAATATAGTTAAATTCGTTTTTAAACCGCGGCCGCACCGGACACGATTTCAGAGAGTTCTTTGGTAATTGCTGCCTGGCGGGTCTTGTTGTAGACCAGTTTCAGCTCGCCGATGACGCTGCCGGCGTTGTCGCTGGCGGCCTTCATTGCGACCATGCGCGCCGATTGCTCGGACGCCAGGTTTTCCGCCACGGACTGGTACACCAGGGCTTCCACGTAACGTTCCAGCAGTTCGTCGATGACGGTCGCTGCATCCGGTTCGTAGATGTAATCCCACTGGTGGCCGCTCTTGTCGGCGGCACGCTTGTCCGCCGTCAACGGCAGCAGCTGCTCGACCATCGGTTCCTGCTTCATCGTGTTGATGAACTTCGTGTAGCAGATATAAACCGCGTCGAGCTTACCTTCCTGGAACTTCTCCAGCATGACTTTGACCGGGCCGATCAGCTTGTCCAGGTGCGGCGTATCGCCGATCTGGGTTGCCTGTGCCACCACGGGCACGCCGACACGGTTCAGGAAGCCCAAACCCTTGTTACCGATTGCCACGGCTTCGATGCGATTGCCGGCAGCTTCCAGTTCACGGGTCTTGTTCGTCACCATGCGCAGCACGTTGGTGTTCAGGCCACCGCACAGACCCTTGTCGGTCGTGACGATGATGAACCCCACCGCTTTTGCCTGCGTGCCCTGGTCTTCGGCCAGGAACGGGTGCGTGTATTCCGGATTGGCGCTTGCCAGGTTGGTCGCGATATTACGAATCTTGTCCGCGTAGGGACGGGCGGCGCGCATGCGATCCTGCGCCTTGCGCATTTTCGATGCGGCGACCATTTCCATCGCCTTGGTGATCTTCTTCGTATTTTCTACGCTCTTGATCTTGCCACGTATCTCTTTGCCTACTGCCATGAGTCCTTACTCCTTTGCGCTTGGTGGCGGCTGCCGGTACACCGGGCAGCCGCCGTGCTGCTTAGAATGCGCCGGATTTCTTGAAATCAGCAATGGCGGCCGTCAGTGCTGCTTCGGCGTCCTTGTCCAGTTGCTTGGTTTCTTCGATCTTGGCCAGCAGAGCAGCTTGCTTGGTCTTCAGGTATGCGTGCAGGCCGGCTTCGAACGGCAGCACGGACTTGACTGGGATGTCGTCCATGAAGCCCTTGTTGACGGCGAACAGCGATGCACCCATCAGCGAGATCGACAGCGGCGAGTACTGCGCCTGCTTCAGCAGTTCCGTCACGCGGGCACCGCGGTCCAGCTGCTTGCGGGTCGATTCGTCCAGGTCGGAAGCGAACTGCGCGAACGCAGCCAGTTCACGGTACTGGGCCAGGTCGGTACGGATACCGCCGGACAGGTTTTTGATGACCTTGGTCTGGGCAGCACCACCGACGCGCGACACGGAAATACCGGCGTTAATGGCGGGACGAATACCGGCATTGAACAGCGAGGTTTCCAGGAAGATCTGGCCGTCGGTAATCGAGATGACGTTGGTCGGCACGAAGGCCGAGACGTCGCCTGCCTGCGTTTCGATGATCGGCAGTGCCGTCAGCGAACCGGTCTTGCCGGTGACGGCGCCGTTGGTGAAGGCGGACACGTAGTCGGCGTTCACGCGGGCTGCGCGTTCCAGCAGGCGGCTGTGCAGGTAGAACACGTCGCCTGGATACGCTTCGCGGCCTGGTGGGCGGCGCAGCAGCAGGGAGATCTGACGGTAGGCAACAGCTTGCTTGGACAGATCGTCGTACACGATCAGGGCGTCTTCGCCGCGGTCGCGGAAGTATTCGCCCATCGTGCAGCCGGAGTAGGCCGAGATGTACTGCATGGCGGCCGATTCCGAAGCGGAGGCGGCAACCACGATGGTGTATTCCATCGCGCCGTGCTGTTCCAGCGAACGCACGATGTTCTTGATGGTCGATGCCTTCTGGCCGATGGCGACGTAGATACACGTCATGCCCTGGCCCTTCTGGTTGATGATGGCGTCGACTGCGACAGCCGATTTACCGGTCTGGCGGTCACCAATGATCAGCTCGCGCTGGCCACGGCCGATCGGCACCATCGCGTCGATCGACTTCAGGCCCGTCTGCATTGGCTGCGACACGGACTCACGGGCGATGACGCCCGGTGCGATCTTCTCGATTGGCGACGTCATCTTGGCATCGACGGGACCCTTGCCGTCGATCGGCTGGCCCAGCGCATTGACCACACGGCCGCGCAGTTCCGGACCGACCGGCACTTCCAGGATGCGGCCGGTGCACTTGACCGTGTCGCCTTCGGAGATGTGCTCGTAGGCACCCAGGATGACGGAACCGACGGAGTCGCGCTCCAGGTTCATGGCCAGGCCGAAGGTGTTGCCGGGGAATTCCAGCATCTCGCCTTGCATCACATCGGACAGACCGTGGATGCGGCAGATACCGTCGGCAACCGAGATAACGGTGCCTTGATTGCGCACTTCAGCGCCGCTGTCAATGCCTTGGATCCGGCTCTTGATCAGCTCGCTGATTTCAGATGGGTTGAGTTGCATACTAACTCCTAATTGTTTTCTCTCAGCTTGCGCGAGGGTATAAGGGTCTGCCGCAGCGATAGACGATGGAGTGCGCTTACGACGTCAGCGCAACACGCATCTGTTGCAGCCGGGCGCGTACCGAAGTGTCCAGCACTTCGTCGCCGACCACCACGCGAACGCCACCGATCAGCGATGGATCGATCGTGACGCTTGGGTTGAGCTTGCGGCCGAATTTCTTTTCCAGCGTCGCGACCAGGCCTGCCGTCTGGGCAGCGTCCAGCTCGAATGCACTGGTGATATCGGCATCCGCCGCGCCTTCCACGCTGTTTTTCAGCTCGTGGAATTGCACGCCGATTTCCGGCAGCAGCTCGATGCGGCCGTTTTC
The DNA here is from genome assembly GCF_009720835.1 of Pseudoduganella buxea. Lineage (GTDB taxonomy): Bacteria > Pseudomonadota > Gammaproteobacteria > Burkholderiales > Burkholderiaceae_D > Rugamonas > Rugamonas buxea. The sequence continues at coordinate 38,305 of NZ_WNKZ01000002.1, read as the reverse complement.
GACCAGCATCGAGAGGAAGTTGTTCGCTTCCGCGTTGAGCGGCGATTTCAGCAAGGCGGCAATGGCGGCAGCCACATCGCTGTCCGACACTTTAGGGTTGCGGGCATATGCCAGCACCTCGGGATGAGCGCCGATCTGGGCCAGTTCGGACACCAGATCGGACCACTGCGCGAGGTTGCCAGCCTGGGCTACGCGGAAGAGGGCTTCCGCGTAAGGACGGGCGACGGTTGCGAGTTCGGCCATGATTACAGCTCGGTCGCAAGGCGGTTCAGCAGGTCGGCGTGGGCCGACGCGTTGACTTCGCGCTTCAGGATTTGCTCGGCGCCCTTGACGGCCAGGTCGGCGACCTGGGCACGCAGTTGCTCGCGGGCCTGGGTGACTTGCTGGTCGGCTTCAGCCTTGGCGGTCGCGATGATGCGGTCCGCTTCGGCCTTGGCGTTGGCCTTGATTTCTTCAGCGATCAGCTGAGCACGCTTTTCAGCGTCCGCGACGCGCTGGGCAGCTTCGTCACGGGCGGACGTCAGGGCTTCGGCAGCGCGCTTTTCAGCGGCCGCCATCGAAGCCTGACCCTGGTCGGCCGCAGCCAGACCATCCGCAATACGCTTGGCACGCTCATCCAGCGCGTTGTTCAGCGCCGGGAAGACGAATTTCATCGAGAACCAGACGAGCACCGCGAAGGTGATCATCTGACCGATGAGAGACGCATTGATGTTCATACCTTGCTCCTAAAAAGTTTCCCCGGTTGGAGCGTTATTACTGAGCTACGGCGGTCGTCAGGGCGGTCAGGAATGGGTTGTTGAACGTGAACAGCAGAGCAACACCGACGCCGATCATCGAGATAGCATCCAGCAGACCAGCGATAACGAACAGTTTGGTTTGCAGTTGTGGCATCAGTTCAGGCTGGCGTGCCGAAGCTTCCAGGAACTTGCCGCCCAGAATAGCGAAGCCGAGTGCGGTACCGATGGCGCCCAGGCCGATGATGATAGCGACTGCCAGAACGGTCATGCTTTGTACTTGTGCGATCAGAGCTTGCATTGAGATTTCTCCTAAGATTTAAAAAAAACTACAGATACCGAAAAATGAAAACTATCTACGAAATTAGTGCTTCTCAACCGCAAGGCTAAGGTACACGACCGTCAGGGCCATAAAGACGAAGGCCTGCAGCGTCACAATCAGGATGTGGAAGATTGCCCATGGACCACCCAGCAGCCACTGTGCCCACCATGGCAGCAGCGCGATCAGGATGAAAATCAGTTCGCCGGCATACATGTTGCCGAACAGTCGCAGCGACAGCGAGATTGGCTTGGCCAGCAGTTCCAGCATCTGGAACAGGAAGTTCACCGGTGCCAGCACGATGGCCATCACGCCGTGTGCATGGAACGGCGTGGTCAGCAGTTCTTTGCCCCAGCCGCCGACGCCCTTGGCCTTGATCGAGAAGCCGATAATGCACAGCAGCACGCCGATGGACATGCCGAAGGTGTGGTTGACGTCGGCGGTCGGGACGACGCGCAGCTTGTAGACGCCGAAGAACTCCAGCGCTTTCGGCAGCAGGTCGACCGGCAGGAAGTCCATTGCGTTCATCAGCCAGACCCATACGAAGATCGTGATGGCCAGCGGGGCGATGACGTTGCTCTTGGCGTGGAAGGCGCTGTTGACGGTGTCGTTGACCAGTTCCATGATCCATTCGACGAAGTTCTGCAGCTTGCCCGGCACGCCCGACGTGGCGCGCTTGGACGCCATGTAGAACACGCCCAGGAAGACAAAGCCCAGCACGGCCGAGACCCAGAACGTGTCCAGGTTGAAGGTGCCGTCATGGTTCTGCAGGTGCGAAAGGTGGTGCTGGATGTACTCGGTGGCGTTTGCCGGGGCTGCGTGGCCCCCGTGTTCAGTGGTCATAATAAGTTGATATTGAATTTAGAATTGTTGTCCGAACCCGTCGTTGACGAAGGGTCTAAACCGGCGATTAAACTGCGAGCAGTGAGAACCAGTACGCCAAGGTCGCCACTGCAAAACCCAAGATCAGCCATAACCAGGAGGCCGACGGAAACAGCACCAGCGCGACAATGAACAGCGCTGCTGTAATGAAAACTTTCACCATCTCGGCGCGAAAATGCCGCCGCATGGCCGCTTTGGCGTCGTTCTCGCCGCCTGCCACGATCAGCGCGTACACCCCGCTGCCGATCACTGCAACCGCACCGCCCATGGCGGCAGACCAGCCTTTCTCCACGCCGGCGAAAAACGCGACGAGAGCGGAGAAAAGGACGGCGATTGTGAATTGCAGGGCAACGATTCGGTACACCGGCCGGGCGATACTTTGTGCAGAATCACTCACTTACCGACCTTCGCAACGTTGCTTATAGACCCAAAGACACGGGATTATAGGGCGCTTACGTGAGCGGCGTCAAACATGCTGCACCGCATCAGAGCAAAGGGGGCAACATTGCAACAGTTGCAGAAACCCTATGCACCAACTCGGTGCGGTCCTGGCCTGCATAATCGCCTTAACGGAGGCTTAAGTACCGTTTTCGCTCGGAAAACTCCGCAAGCCTACCGGAATCGCCGGGGACTGTCCCCGAATTTTCCGGGTCCACGCAGAAAATTCAGGGACCGCCCCGGCCTTTTCCGGGTCTTGTCAGCCGTTTCAGGCGCCCCGACAGGATATCGGGACAGGTGCGGCACGGACAATGGCAGAACTTCACGGCAACTGGCCTGTTTTTAGAGTAAACCCTCAGCCGCGCAAGCGGGCCAATACGCCGTCCAGGATGTCCAGGTCGGCGAAGTCGATGATCATCTGGCCCCGGCCCTTGGCGCCGATCTTGAACACGACGGGCGTGGCCAGCCGGTCCGACAGTTCTTCCTCCAGGCGCTGGATGTCACCCGACTTCTCGCGCACCTTCGCTTCCGGCCTGATGCTTTGTTCCTCCGCCGTGCGGGTGACGAGCTTTTCCGTCTCGCGCACGGACAGACGTTTCGCTATGACAACATTGGCCAAGGTAATCTGCGTGGCCGCATCGACGGCCAGCAAGGCGCGGGCGTGGCCCATGTCGATATCGCCGGCCATCAGCATCGTCTGCACGGGCGCGGCCAGGTTCATCAACCGCAGCAGGTTCGACACGGCGCTGCGCGAGCGGCCCACGGCATGGGCGGCCTGCTCGTGCGTGAAGCTGAAGTCCGTGATCAGGCGGTGGATACCCTGTGCCTCTTCCAGGGGATTGAGGTCCTCGCGCTGGATGTTCTCGATCAGCGCCATCGCGGCGGCGGCCGTGTCGTCGACATCGCGCACCAGCACCGGCACGTTGTCCAGCCCGGCAATCTGCGCGGCCCGGAAGCGCCGTTCGCCGGCAATGATCTCGTACGTCGTCGCGCCATTGCTGCCCGTGCCGACGGGCCGCACGAGGATGGGTTGCATGATGCCCTGCGTCTTGATCGACGCGGCCAGCTCGTTCAGGCTGCCTTCGTCCATGCGCGTGCGGGGCTGGTATTTGCCGGGCTGCAGCTGACTCAGCGGCAGTTCCGACGGCGTACCCTGTTCAGCGGCCGGCGCGACATCATCGCCGCCACCGAGCAGCGCATCGAGTCCCCGGCCGAGGCCTTTCAGTTTTTTGGTTGCCATAATATAAAAGTTACGTTTGAGAACAAATTCAATGCGATGCCGGCGACGAGTCGGTGTCGGACACCAATCGCTGAAACACCTATCTCCGGTGATTCGCGAAACTGGCCGGGTCGCCGCGGCGGCCACACACCCGTTTTGGAGCAGCACCGGTCTTCGGGCAATGCCGTCTGCTGTTACATCGTCTTGATGCGCCGAACCATTTCCGCGCCGAAGGCGATATAGGCCTGGGCGCCCTTCGAGCTGGGGTCGAACGTGACGCCGGGGATGCCGTAGGACGGCGCTTCGGCCAGGCGCACGTTGCGCGGGATGATGGTGTCGAACACCTTGTCGCCGAAATGCTGCTCCAGCTGGGCCGAGACCTGCTGCGACAGGGTCATGCGCGGATCGAACATCACGCGCAACAGGCCGATGATCTTCAGGTCCGGGTTCAGGTTGGCATGCACCTTCTTGATCGTGTTGACCAGGTCCGACAGGCCTTCGAGCGCATAGTACTCGCACTGCATCGGGATGATGACGCCATGGGCGGCGCACAGGCCGTTCAGGGTCAGCATCGACAGTGCCGGCGGGCAGTCGATCAGGATGAAGTCGTAGTCGGCATCGACCAGGGCCAGCGCATCCTTCAGTCGCGTTTCGCGCCGTTCCAGTTCCACCATCTCCACTTCGGCGCCGGCCAGCTCCCGGTTCGACGGCAGAACGTCGAAGCGCCCTGCTTCCGAGCGCAGCCGGGCCGTCGCGACATCCGAGGTACCCAGCATGACCTCATAGGTGGATGCCTCCAGTCCGGCCTTGTTGATGCCGGCCCCCATCGTTGCATTGCCCTGCGGGTCCAGGTCGACCAGCAGCACACGCTGGTTCAGCTTGGCCAGGCCGGCCGACAGGTTGACCGTCGTGGTGGTCTTGCCGACGCCGCCTTTTTGGTTTGCTACGCAGAAGATTTTTGCCATGTATGTTCTTTTTGGACTAAACAGTTTATTTGATTTATATCATTTATACAGTTTATTTGATTTATACCGTATAAACTATTTATACTGTTTATTTGGTTTATATCGTTTATACCGTTTCTGCACGTTGCACGAAAACCAGGTGCCGCTCCGCTTCCAGCCCCGGTACCCGCAAAGGCTGTAAATCCTGCACTTTCCAGTCGCCCGGCAGTCGCTCGCGTTCGTCCTGCGGCGCCGTGCCCTTCAAGGCGATAAAGCGCCCGTCTTCGGCCAGCAGGTGTTGCGACCACTCGATGAAGTCGGACAGGTCGGCAAAGGCGCGCGACGTGATGACGTCGAACGGCTGCTTCACCTGCAGGTCCTGCACTTTTTTCGTGTAGACCGTCACATTGGCCAGCCCCAGCTCCACCTTCACCTGGGTCAGGAAAGCGGTTTTCTTGTGCACCGTGTCGATCATCGACACTTTCATGTCGGGCCGGGCAATGGCCAGCACGATGCCGGGCAGGCCGCCGCCGGCGCCCACGTCCAGCACATTGGTGGCGCCGACAAACGCCGGTACGGCGGCCAGCGAATCGAGCAGGTGCAGGGTAATCATCTGCATCGGGTCGCGCACGGACGTCAGGTTGTACACATTGTTCCACTTGTGCAGCAGTGCCAGGTAGTCCAGCAACTGGTCTTGCTGGGCCTGGGTCAGCTGCAACTGCAGCGCGTCGGCGCCCTGCTGCAATACTTGCCCCAGTGCGATGCGTTCGAACAGGGCCATCAGGCAGCCTCGTCTTTCAGGGTGACGAAGCCGCCGAAGCCGGCCTTCTTCAGGTGCACCAGCAGCAGCGAAATGGCCGCCGGCGTCACGCCGGAGATGCGCGAGGCCTGGCCCAGGGTTTCCGGCTGGTGCTTCGCCAGCTTCTGGCGCACTTCCACCGACAGGGCGGCGATCTCCAGGTAATTGAAGCCTTCCGGCAGCTTCAGGTTTTCGTAGTGCTCATGGCGCTCCACTTCCTTCAGCTGGCGCTCGATATAGCCGGAATACTTCAGCTGGATTTCCACCTGTTCCTGCACGGCCGGGTCCGTCACGCCGGGACCGCCCAGGTCCTGCCCTTCGATGCCCGTCAAGGTGACCAGCTTGTCGTAGTCGACACCGGGACGGCGCAGCAGGTCCGCCAGCGAATACTCGCGCTCGATGGCCTGGCCGATGACGCGCTCGGACTCGGCGGCGGCCAGGATGCGGGGATTGACCCATGTGGCCTTCAGGCGTTCCAGTTCGCGGGCCACGGCTTCGCGCTTGCGGTCGAATGCTTCCCACTGGGCGTCGCCAACGACGCCGAGCTTGCGGCCGATTTCCGTCAGGCGCATGTCGGCATTGTCCTCGCGCAGCGACAGGCGGTATTCGGCCCGGCTGGTAAACATGCGGTACGGCTCCTGCACGCCCTGCGTCACCAGATCGTCCACCAGCACGCCCAGGTAGGCCTCGGAACGGCCCGGCGTCCACGCCTCCTTGTCCTGGGTTTGCAGCGCCGCATTGATACCGGCCAGCATGCCCTGGGCAGCCGCTTCCTCGTAGCCCGTCGTGCCGTTGATCTGGCCGGCGAAGTACAGGCCGGCGATGGCCTTGGTTTCCAGTGACGCCTTCAGGCCGCGCGGATCGAAGTAATCGTATTCGATGGCGTAGCCGGGGCGCAGGATGTGGGCGTTTTCCATGCCCTTCATCGAGCGCACCAGGGCGATCTGCACGTCGAACGGCAGGCTGGTCGAGATGCCGTTCGGGTAGAACTCGTGCGTCGTCAGGCCTTCCGGCTCCAGGAAGATCTGGTGCGACTCCTTGCTGGCGAAGCGGTGGATCTTGTCTTCGATGGAGGGGCAGTAACGGGGGCCGACACCCTCGATGACGCCCGTGTACATGGGGCTGCGATCCAGCCCGCCGCGAATGATGTCGTGGGTCTGCTGGTTCGTGTGCGTGACCCAGCATGGCAGCTGCTTCGGGTGCATGGCGGTCGTGCCCATGACGGAAAACACGGGCACGGGATCGAGGTCGCCGGGCTGTTCCGTCATCTGCGAAAAGTCGATGCTGCGTCCGTCGATGCGGGGTGGCGTACCCGTTTTCAGGCGGCCTTGCGGCAGCTTCAGTTCCTTCAATCGTGTCGACAGCGACAGGGCCGGTGGATCGCCGGCGCGGCCAGCCGAGTAGTTCTGCAGGCCGACGTGGATCTTACCGTCGAGGAAAGTGCCAGCCGTCAGCACGACGGCGTGGGCCAGGAACTTCAGGCCGATCTGCGTGACGGCGCCGACCACGCGGTCGCCCTCCACCATCAGGTCATCCACGGCTTGCTGGAACAGCCACAGGTTCGGCTGGTTTTCCAGGCGCGACCGAATGGCCTGCTTGTACAGGATACGGTCGGCCTGGGCGCGGGTGGCGCGCACAGCCGGGCCCTTGGAGGAATTCAGGATACGGAACTGGATGCCGGCTTCGTCGGTGGCAATCGCCATGGCGCCGCCCATCGCGTCCACTTCCTTGACGAGGTGGCCTTTGCCGATGCCGCCAATCGAAGGGTTGCAGGACATCTGGCCCAGGGTTTCGATGTTATGCGTCAGCAGGAGAGTCTTCTGGCCCATGCGGGCCGACGCCAGTGCGGCTTCGGTGCCGGCATGGCCGCCGCCAACGACGATGACGTCGAATTCAGTAGGAAATAACATGGTGTGGGAACGTTCGAAGGGATTGAACCAAGATTATAGAGTTTTTTGACGGCTGCGAATTTTTTAGGCAGAAAAATTCCGTCGAGTCCGTCGGGATTGTTTCACGTGGAACGTCATCATGCGCTGCGGTTTGGTTTCACGTGGAACAAAAAAATCCCGGCGCAGGGCCGGGAACTCAGAACGTCTTCGTTGTTCCACGTGGAACATCACCACCGCTGCCAGGCGTCCCAGCTCGTCTTGACGATCAGGATCGACACGACAACGAGAAACACGCGCCGGACGAAACCACTGCCATGCTGCATCGCCAGCTTCGTGCCGATCAGCGACCCAGCCACCTGGCACACGGCCATCATCAGCCCCAGCTGCCACAGCAGATGACCGCTGTAGCCGAACCACAACAGCGCCGACAGGTTGCAGGCGACATTGACAACCTTCGCTACGGCCGACGCGCCCAGGAAGTCGAAGCCGAAACAACGCACGAACAAAAACACGAGGAAGCTGCCCGTACCTGGGCCGAAGAAGCCATCGTAGAAACCGATGGCTGCACCGATCAGCACGGCGAACGCCTGTTCGCGCCGGCCCGTGTGCAGCGGCGCATGCACACTGCCCAGGTCCTTGCGGCGGAACGTATAGATGGCCACGGCAATGAGGACGATGGGCAGCAAGGTACGCATGAAGTCGGCCGGAATGCGCGTGACGGTAAAGGCGCCGAAGAAGGCAAACGTGAAGGCGGCCACGGCTGCCGGTGCGGCCGTGGACCAGGCGATCGACACACGCTTGGCATAATTGACGGCGGCCGCGGCCGTGCCGAAGATGCCGGCCAGCTTGCTCGTGCCCAGCAAGGTGGCCGGCGCCGTGTTGCCGAACACGGAGAACAGCACGGGAATCTGGATCAGGCCCCCTCCCCCTACGACGGCATCCACCAGGCCGGCCGCAAAAGCCGCCACTCCCAACATCGCGTAATCGAGCATCGATCCTCCTATGACAAGCTCATCATTGTACGGACAATGGGAAGAAGAAGCGGAAGGCCCATTCTGGTAAGCTGGACATTCATCTTCCGCCAAGGAGACTGCATGAACGACTTCGTCTTCAGCACGGTCAGCCAGATCGTGTCCGCCCTCGGTGCCGCCGGCCAGCTGGGCCAGCACCTGCGCCCGCGCTTCCCCGATGCCCGCCGTGCCTTGCTCGTCACCGACCCCGGCTTTCTCGCCACGGGCCTGACGACAGCGCCCATTGCCAGCCTGGAAGCGGCCGGTTTTCACGTGACTACCTATTCCGACGTCATCGCCGATCCGCCCGAGAACGTCGTGCTGGCGGCGGCCGACATGGCACGCGCCCAGGGCACGGACATCGTCGTCGGCCTCGGTGGCGGCAGTTCGATGGACGTCGCCAAGCTGATTGCCGTGCTGGCGGGGGGCACCCAGCCGCTGGCCGACATGTACGGTATCGGTAATGTACGGGGAAGCCGGCTGCCGCTGGTGCAGGTGCCGACGACAGCGGGCACCGGTTCCGAAGTCACCAATATCGCCATCGTCACGACGGGCGCAACGACAAAAATGGGCGTGGTGGCGCCACAGCTGTACGCGGACATGGCCGTCCTGGATGCGACCTTGACGGTGGGCCTGCCGCCCCACGTGTCCGCCGCGACCGGCATCGACGCGATGGTGCACGCGATCGAAGCCTATACAAGCCGCCACAAGAAAAACCCCCTGTCCGACAGTCTGGCGCGGCAAGCTTTGAAATTACTGTCAGTCAATCTTCCCATCGTCTGCGCGGACGGGGGCAATCTGCCGGCGCGCCAGGCCATGCTGCTGGGCGCCCTGCTGGCCGGCCAGGCGTTTTCCGATGCACCCGTCGCCGCCGTCCACGCATTGGCTTACCCCATCGGCGGCGTGTTCCACGTGCCACATGGGCTGTCGAACGCCCTCGTGTTGCCGCATGTGCTGCGCTTCAATGCGCCGGCGGCGATGCATCTGTATGCGGAACTGGCAGGGATTGTCGCGCCCGGCAGCACGGGCAGCGAAGGGGCCCGGGCCAACGCCCTGGTGGTGGCAATGGAGGCATTGGCGCACCGCACGGGCATCGCACGAACATTACGGGAAGTGGGCATTGTGGAGAGCGACCTGGACCGCCTGGCCGACGAGGCCATGTTGCAGACCAGGCTGCTGGGGAACAACCCGCGCGACGTAACGCGGGCCGATGCGCGGGCCATCTACGCGGCCGCGCTGTAGACAAAAGGAAAGGGCGCCGTAGCGCCCTGCCCGTTACTCCGGTACCGTCACCGTCGTGCCGCTGACGGTGATGGCGTTGCTGCCCGGCGCCGCCGAAATGAGCGGCACGTTCTGCACCGTGATGGCCACGCTGGCGTCGCCCCGCGTCTGCGTGCGCACTAGCTGCGAAGGCGGCAACGCGGTCGCGCTGTTCTTCAAATTGGCATACACGGCATCGAGCGCGCGGAACAGGTAGATGTGCAGCGGCACGACCAGCGTCGGCAGTGCGTTCGCAAACGAGTCGAAGTGATTGGCATTGGTTACTTCGATATAGCGCAGCTTGCTGTTGGCGCCCTCCACCGACGCGTTCAAGCCGACATACGCGCGCGACGCATGGTTGACGGGAATCAAGGCGTCGGACCGGCCGGACACGATCACGGCCGGCTTGCCGCGCAGGTTGCCCGTGGCCAGCACTTCCGCCATGCCGGCGCGCACGCGGGCACTTTGCGTGGCCAGGTCGCCGGACAGTGCGCCGCCCGTGACGGCATCGACGCCCGTCGCCAGCGAACGCAGGCACAGGAAACCGTCCAGCGCCTGGTCGTTGATGCCCGTCGACGGCGACACGCCGAGGCTGTAGGCCTTGGCACCGCCGACGGAATCCTCGTAGATCGGCGTGCCGACAATGCCGTTCTGGGTGGCGAAGCTGGCCGCCTTCTGCGCCGCCGTGAAGGCCAGCGGATCGCCGGTGGTGGCGTCGGTGGGGCCCCAGTTGAAGCCGCATACCTTGTCCGTCACGGAGAACTTGCCGTAGGCATTCACGTACGTGACGGCCACCAGCACGTTCGTCAGCGCGTGGGCCGCCTGCAGCGGCTCCGCATCCGCCGTCCAGCCATACGCCTTCAGGCGGGCCTTGGCGTTGTTCTGACGTGCCACCAGATCCGTGCCGGACAGCAGGCCCTTCTGCACCAGCGACGCGCACCGTCCGGCGCTGCCGGCGATGCACGGCTGGTACAGCGCCGCATAGCTGGAATAGTCCAGCAGCGCCTTGCCCTGCGCCGGCACGTCGACCGCGCCCTGGCGGATGGTGTAGCCGGTGGCCTTGTTCGGCTGGATCTGCGGCTCCGTGGCGGCCACGGCGTCGATCAGGCCACGGGTATCCTGCTCGGCCGCCAGCAGGGCCGAGCCGGCACCATTCGAGATACTGGAGGCGATCGTCAGGGTATTGGCCGGGGTCAGGCGCACGGTGCGGGCGCTGCCGTCGCCCGTCTGCACACCGTAGCGTTCGTTCAGCACGTAGAAGGCGAATTCCACTGCCTGCAACGTGACCTTGCCCCAGTCCTTTTCCGGATTCTGCTGCGAGTGGGCGTGCTTGAACGCGACCCGTCCGGGGTATTGCTGGGCGAACGCCGTCCGCTGCGCATCCGTCAATTCGGGGGCAAACTGGGCATTGCGTGCGGCCGCCGTCCGCGTCGCCCGGACGCCGTTCTGGCCGTTGACGCTGTCGTCGTCGAAGGTGTACAGGCCCGTGCCGCTGCCCTTGTCCGCGTACGCGACGGCGCAATTGTTCTTCAGGCCCCACTCGCCGGCACTGCCGATGGCGCCATAAATACCCCGCGAACCGCTGGACGTGCCTGTGACGATACACGGATTGGCCGGATCGAAGCTGGCGGGCACCTGCACCATCAACGTGACATTCTGACGGCCATTGCCGTCGTCCGCGTATGCCAGGTATTCCGTGCCCGCCACCATGCCGGTGCCGTTCGTGGGGGCGCCGGCCGCGTTGACGTTCGGTCCGTACAGGGTGCCGTAGCCGCTGTTGGCAGCGATATCGAGCACGGCGCGGTAGTTGGCGTAAATGGCGTTGCGGCGCAGCTCACGGGCGGTGGGATTGGCCGGGTCGTTGTAGGCCGGCGTCGCGGCGGCCGCCAGGCCCGTCACGCCCAGGCCCGCCGTCAGCAAATCATCGGTCGTGCCGTCGTAGGTGGTGCTGGTGACGGTGCCCAGGTAAGCGGGCTTCTGGTTGACGGCAGCCGGGCTGTCGTCGCGGTCATGGTCGCCGCAGGCGGCCAAGGTCATGGCCACGGCCAATGCCATGGCGGTCCTGGTAGGTGTATTCATGTCATCCTCATTTTTTATTGGGGGAGCTTGCCCGATGCAAGCCCGTGAAAAAAAACGCCGGCGGTGCCGGCGTCATTTGTCAGGCCGGCTTGCGCCTGCCGAAGCGGTCCACGATCTCGCCGACGATGCCCTTGCGGAACAACAGCACGCAGGCCACGAAGATCAGCCCCGTCACCATGCTCACGGCCTCGCCCAGGGTGTTGAACCATTCGATGCCCGTGCCGCCGGCCAGCATCGTACCGAAGTCGCCCAGCTTGTTCTCCAGCGCGATGATGACGACGGCGCCCAGCAGCGGGCCGGCCAGGGTGCCCATGCCCCCCACCAGGGTCATCAGGATGACGAGGCCGGACATGGTCCAGTGCAGGTCCGTCAGGGTTTCGAAACCCAGCACGACCGTTTTGAGGGCACCGGCCAGGCCGGCCAGCGCGGCCGACAGCACGAAGGCGACCAGCTTGTAGCGGTCGACGTCGTAGCCCAGCGAAATGGCGCGGGGCTCGTTTTCCTTGATGGCCTTTAATACCTGGCCGAACGGCGAGTGCACCGTGCGCACGATCAGCGCGAAGGCGGCCACGGCGATGGCGAGCACGACGAAGTACAGGGTCAGGTCGTTGCCCAGGTCGATCACGCCCAGCAGCTTGCCGCGCGGGACGCCCTGCAGGCCGTCCTCGCCGCCCGTGAAGTCCGTGAAGCGCAGCCCGCCGAAATACACCATCTGGGCCAGGGCCAGGGTAATCATCGAGAAGTAGATGCCGGCCCGGCGAATGGCCAATGCGCCCATCACGAGGCCGACGACGGCCGCTCCCGCCACGCCGGCCAGGATCGCCAGCTCGACCGGCAAGCCCCAGTTCTTCAGCGCATTGCCCGCCACATAGCCGGAGGCGCCGAAGAAGGCCGCATGGCCGAAGGACAGCAGGCCCGTGTAGCCGATCAGCAGGTTGAACGCGCAGGCGAACAGGGCGAAGCACAGCAGCTTCATCAGGAAGACGGGGTAGCCGACGAAGGGGGCGGCCAGGGCCACCGCCAGCGCCAGTGCATAACCGATTTGTTTGTTCATGGGTAACCTCTTATTTTTCCTTGCCGAACAGGCCGGCGGGACGCAGCAGCAGCACGATGACCATCACGAGGAACACCACCGTCGACGAGAACTCGGGATAGAACACCCGGGTCAGGCCTTCGATGACGCCCAGCGCCAGCCCGGTCACGATGGAGCCGAGGATCGAGCCCATGCCGCCGATCACGACGACGGCGAACACGACGATGATCAGGTTCGAACCCATCAGGGGCGACACCTGGATGATGGGCGCCGCCAGCACGCCGGCAAAGCCGGCCAGCGCCACGCCAAAGCCATAGGTCAAGGTGACCATCAGCGGCACGTTGACGCCGAAGGCTTCCACCAGTTTCGGGTTTTCCGTGCCGGCGCGCAGATAGGCGCCCAGCTTGGTTTTCTCGATGACGAACCACGTGCTCAGGCACACCAGCAGCGACGCGGCCACCACCCACAGGCGGTAGTTCGGCAGCATCATGAAGCCCAGGTCGGTGGCGCCCGTCAGCAGCTCGGGCGTCTCGAACGGCTGGCCGGAGACGCCGTAGAACGAGCGGAACACGCCTTCCACCAGCAAGGTGATGCCAAAGGTCAGCAGCAGGCCGTACAGGTGATCCAGCTTGTACAACCAGCGCAGCATGGTTTTCTCGATCAAGATGCCCAAGGCACCGACGACGATGGGCGCCAGCAGCAACATCGCCCAGTACGACAGGCCCAGGTAGGTCATGCCCATCCACGCCACGAAGGCGCCCATCATGTACATGGCGCCGTGCGAGAAATTAATGACGTTGAGCAGGCCGAAAATAACCGCCAGCCCGAGCGACAGCATGGCGTAGAAGGAGCCGTTGACGAGACCCAGCGCCAGCTGGCTCATCACCATGGGCAGGGGATAACCGAATATTTCCATAGCTGCGATTTTTCGAGAAAGACAGTAAGTGAACGCCCAGGCACGGGCGCGGCTTCGGACAGAACGCCGCGCGAACGCGACGTGGACAGCAGACCAACAGCAAACCAAGCCAAAGCGGACGGCGGACATCGCCTGCCGCACACGCGGCGCACACCTTGCGGCCAATCGCCGGACCCGGGCCGCACGTCCGTGGACCGGCAATCGCGTCCAGGCCCTGCAACGGCGCTGTCCGCGCCCGACATCGTCCAGCCACGCATCGAACGTCCACCGCACACGGGGGGCACACGAATGGACAAGCACTACGCGGGGGCAAACGCCGGACACCCCCGGACCGACGCGCGGGGAACGTCCTGTGGACGTCCGCCCCGCCCGCTGCCCGGTATCGGCCTAGCTTGCCCTTACTTCCACAACGCGCACTTGGTTTCAGCCTTCTTCATGTACGCCTGCTCGCCCGGGATCGTGGCCACGAGCTTGTAGTAATCCCATGGGTATTTCGATTCCGACGGCTTTTTCACTTCCATCAGGTACATATCGTGCACCATGCGGCCGTCCGGACGGATTACGCCGTTCTTCGTGAACATGTCGTTGATGGGCGTCTTTTTCAGGTATTCCATCACCTTGTCGGAATCGTCCGTGCCGACGGCCTTGACGGCTTTCAGGTAGTTCGACGCGGCCGAATAATCTGCCGCCTGCAGCATCGACGGCTCCTTCTTCATCTTGGCGAAGTAGCGCTTCGACCAGGCCCGGGTTTCCGGATTGGCGTCCCAATACCAGCCATCGGTCAGGTACATGCCCTGCGTCGCGTTCAGGCCCAGGGAGTGGATATCATTGATAAATATCAACAGGCCAGCCAGTTTCATTTTCTTCGTGATGCCGAATTCGTTGGCCGCCTTGATCGCGTTGATGGCGTCGCCGCCGGCATTGGCCAGGCCCAGAATCTGCGCCTTCGAGCCCTGCGCCTGCAGCAGGAACGACGAAAAATCCGATGCCGACAGCGGGTGCTTGACGGCGCCCAGCACGCGCCCGCCACCGGCCTTGACGACATCGGCCGTGTCCTTTTCCAGCGAGTGGCCGAAAGCATAGTCGGCCGTCATGAAGTACCAGTCCTTGCCGCCCTGCTTGACGATGGCGCCGCCCGTGCCGCGTGCCAGCGCCACGGTGTCATAGGCGTAATGCACGGTGTACGGCGTGCACTCCTCGTTGGTCAGGCGCGAGGAGCCGGCGCCGATCGAAATGAAGATTTTCTTCTTGTCCGCCGCCACCTTGGCCATGGCCAGGTTGGCGCCGGAATTGGTGCCGCCGATCAGCATGTCGACGCCCTGCTGGTCGAACCATTCACGTGCCTTGGAGGCGGCGATGTCGGCCTTGTTCTGGTGGTCGGCGGAAATGAATTCCACCTTCTTGCCGACGATGACGACCCCCGCATCGGCGATGGCCATCTTGATCGCTTCGGCGCCGCCGGCACCGTCGATATCGGTGTATAGCCCGTTCATATCGGTGATGAAGCCGATCTTGATGGTGTCGCCCGATACCTGGGCCTGTGCTGCGAAGGAGACGCCCATTGCGCAGATGGCAAGGGCGGCAGTGGCGATAGCTGTGCGTTTCATTGAAAAGTCTCCATTGGGTGAGACAGCGCCCCCTGCCCGTTCCAGCACGGACGATACGCCGACGTGGCGTGCCGCTGCCTGCTGGTGCTGGCGAAGTTGGCGCTGTCCTAAAGCTGTCAAAACGCAGCCGCCGGTGGCTGCGTCCGCTTTTCTGTTGTTATTGCCTGCTCAAACGCCAAGAAGCTCGGTCAGCACCGGCATCTTGTCTTCCAGCTCGGATGCAGCAAAGGTCTCGACGATCTGACCGTGCTCCATCACGTAAAACCGGTCCGCCAGCGGCGCGGCGAAACGGAAATTCTGTTCGACCATGACGATCGTGTAGCCCTTCGCCTTCAGGGTCTTGATCATGCGCGCCAGGCCCTGCACGATGACGGGCGCCAGGCCCTCGGAGATTTCATCGAGCAGCAGCAGGCGCGCGCCCGTGCGCAGGATGCGGGCCACGGCCAGCATCTGCTGCTCGCCACCGGACAGGCGTGTGCCCTGGCTGTTGCGGCGCTCCTTCAGGTTGGGGAACATGTCGTAGATTTCGTCGATGCTCATGCCTTTCGCATCGCCCTTCAGCACGGGCGGCAGCATCAGGTTTTCCTCGGTCGACAGCGACGAGAAAATGCCGCGCTCCTCGGGGCAGTAGCCGATGCCCAGGTGGGCCACCTGGTGCGTGGGCAGGCCCAGCGCTTCCTTGCCGTTGACCTTGATGGAGCCGGTGCGGTTGCCCGTCAGGCCCATGATGGCGCGCAGGGTGGTCGTGCGGCCGGCGCCGTTGCGGCCCAGCAGTGTGACGACTTCGCCCTGCCGCACCGAGATATTCACATTGTGCAGGATATGCGATTCGCCGTACCAGGCCTGCAGGTCGCGGATTTCCAGCGCCGTGCCGGCCGCCGGCTGCACGACCGGCTGGTCCGTGGCGATGGGAGCGGAGTGGATGGTGGCCGTCATCAGTGTGCTCCCGCCAGTTCGACCGCTTCCGTGCCCATGTACGCCTCCATCACCTGCGGATTTTTCGACACCTCGGCATAGCTGCCTTCGGCCAGCATGGCGCCCCGCTGCAGCACGGAGATCTTGTCGCAGATACCGGACACCACGCTCATATTGTGTTCCACCATCAGGATCGTGCGTCCGGCGGACACCTTGCGGATCAGCTCCGTCACGCGGTGGACGTCCTCGTGACCCATGCCCTGGGTGGGTTCGTCCAGCAGCATCAGCTCCGGTTCCATCGCAAGGGTCGTGGCGATTTCCAGCGCGCGCTTGCGGCCATACGGCATGTCGGCCGTGATGGTGTCCGCGAACCCGCTCAGGTCGACTTCGGCCAGCAGCTGCATGGCGCGGTCATTGAGCTTGTCGAGCGACTTTTCGCTGCGCCAGAAGTGGAATGTCGTGCCCAGCTGGCGCTGCAGGCCGATGCGCACGTTCTGCAACACCGTCAGGTGCGGGAACACGGCGGAAATCTGGAACGAGCGGATGATGCCCATGCGCGCGATCTGCGCCGGGCGGGCTGCCGTGATGTCGATGCCGTTGAAGCGGATCTGGCCGGACGTCGGCACGAGGAACTTCGTCAGCAGGTTGAAGCAGGTGGTCTTGCCGGCCCCGTTCGGGCCGATCAGCGCATGGATATGCCCGCGCTGGACTTGCAGGTTCACGTCGCTAACGGCCGTGAAGCCCTTGAAATCCTTGGTCAAGTGACTTGTTTCCAAGATGAAATCCGACATCGTGTCTCCCCGATATTCTCTGGAACCGCGCACCCGCGCTGACGGTGGACGGCGATTTTCCTTTACATCTTGCTAAATTTTTTTTTGATCATACACAGAACAATTTTTCGTCACAATACCGTATAACTACCATAAACTTTTGACTTTTTGCTATGTAGCGACGCAATGTTGCGGTTCCGGACAGAGGGGTAATCCGCTCAGCGGCGCGCCGCCTGCAACAGCTGCGCGGCCCGCTCGGCAATCATGATGACAGGCGCATTCGTATTCCCGGACGTGATCGTCGGCATCACGGACGCGTCCACCACACGCAGGCCCGCCACGCCGCGTACCCGCAATTGGCTGTCCAGAACGGCCAGCGGATCGTCCGGCTTGCCCATCTTGCAGGTGCCGACCGGGTGGAAAATCGTCGTGCCGATCGACCCGGCAGCCTCGGCCAGTTCCTCGTCCGTGCGGAAGTGCACGCCCGGCTTGTACTCCTCCGGCCGATAGTGCGCCAGGGCGGGCGCGGCGGCGATGCGGCGCGTCAGGCCCAGTGCGGCGCAGGCCACGGCACGGTCTTCGGCCGTATTCAGGTACATCGGCGTGATGCGGGGCGGCGCGTAGGCGTCGCCCGAGCCGATGCGCACATGGCCGCGCGACGTCGGCCGCAGGTTGCACACGCTGGCCGTGAAGGCGGGAAAGGTGTGCAGCGGTTCGCCGAAGCGTTCCAGCGACAGCGGCTGCACGTGGTATTGCAGGTTCGGCGTGGGCTGGTCCGCGTGGGAACGGGCGAACGCCCCCAGCTGCGACGGCGCCATCGACATGGGCCCGCTCTGGAACATCGCATACTCCAGACCAATGCGCAGCTTGCCCAGCCAGTGGTTCGTCATCGTGTTCAGGGTTTTGGCGCCCTGCACCTTGAAGATCATGCGCAGTTGCAGGTGGTCCTGCAGGTTTTCGCCCACGCCGGGCAGGTCCGCGACGGGGGTGACGCCGGCCCGCTGCAAATCGGCGGCCGGGCCGATGCCGGACAGTTGCAGGATCTGGGGCGAGCCGATGGCGCCCGCGCACAATAAGGTTTCGCCAGTAGCCTCGGCCGTCCAGCGCGTGCCGCCGCCCGTGAACTGCACGCCGCGGCAGACGGCACCGCCCTCGCCCGCCGCCACCAGCAGGCGTTCCACGTGGCAGCCCGTCATCAGGGTCAAGTTCGGGCGCCGCGCGGCGGGCCGCAGAAACGCCTTGGCCGTGCTCCAGCGGATGCCCCGCTTCTGGTTCACCTCGAAATAACCGCAACCCAGGTTGTCGCCCTGGTTGAAATCCTCCGTGGCCGGAATACCCGTCTGCGCGGCCGCTTCGCGGAAGGCGTTCAGGATATCCCACGACAGGCGTTGTTTTTCCACCCGCCATTCGCCGCCCGCACCGTGAAACGGCGTCGCACCCCGGTAGTGATCTTCGCTATGGCGAAACAGTGGCAGCACCTCGTCCCAGCGCCAGCCAGGGTCGCCCGTCAGCTCGGCCCAGCCGTCGTAATCGCGGGCCTGGCCGCGCATATAAATCATGCCGTTGATGGAGGAACTGCCGCCCAGCACCTTGCCGCGGGGGTAGATCAGGCTGCGCCCGCCCAGGCCGGCATCCGGTTCCGTGCGAAACAGCCAGTCCGTGCGGGGATTGTCGATGCAGTGCAGGTAGCCGACGGGAATATGAATCCAAACATAATCGTCGCGTCCGCCCGCCTCGATCAGCAGCACGTCCACGTCCGGGTCCTGCGTCAGCCGGTTGGCCAGCACGCACCCGGCCGTGCCGCCACCGACAATGATGTAGTCAAACTGTCCGGCAGATTCCAAGACGGCTCCTTTCAGGACTGGGCCATTTCCGCGACGAGCGTCTCCACCAGCTTGGCGGCGGGCATGCGCCGGGCCCGGGCCACGCCGGTGCCGCACCACAGGGACATCAACTCCGAATCGCCCCGCTTTGCTGCCTCGAAACGGATTGGCCCCGTCAACGCGTTCTGCACGGGATACGGCGGAAACTGGTCTTCCACTGCCGCCATCTGCTGCATGAAACGGTTTTCCAGGCCGCGCGCGTAGCGACCGGAAAATGCCCGCGTCAAGCGCGTCGGGGCATTCCCCGCATGCAGCAGCCGGTGTTTATAGGCGGGATGGGCGCCCGATTCTTCCGTGACGAGAAACGCCGTACCCATCTGCACCGCCGCCGCACCCAGCGCCAGCCGATCCCGGATATCGGCGCCCGTCATGATATTGCCGGCTGAAATCACGGGCATCCGGACGGCCGCGACCACCGCCTGCAGCAGGTCCACGGCGCCCAGGGTCGCGTCGCGTTGGTCACCGATAAACGTGCCGCGGTGGCCCCCCGCTTCGACCCCGGACGCAATCACGGCGTCCGCCCCCACCTCCTGCCAAGCCAGGGCTTCGTCGACCCGCGTGGCCGTGCCGATGACGAAAATGCCGGCCGCGTGCAAGCGGGCCACGTGCTGGGCGCTCAATAGATCGAAGGTAAAGCTGACGACGGGCGGCTTCACGGCCAACAGGGTTTCGAACTGTGCATTGAAATCCTCGCACCAGCGAAACGGCAGTGCCAGGTCGGGCCAGCCCAGCGACGACCAGACGGGTCTGAGCAGTTCGACAGCATGGGCCACTGCCTCTTTCGATGGCTGGGGAGGTTGCTGAACAAACAAATTGACGCAAAACGGCCGGTTCGTCAGCGCCCGGATCTCGGCGACCTGGTGCGCCAGCTTGTCCGGCGCAAGCAGGGAGCCGGCCAGCGCCCCCAGACCACCGGCATTGGACACGGCAGCGACCAATGCGGGAGTACTGGCGCCGCCGGCCATCGGACCCTGAATGATGGGATGAGGAAACAAACACCGCAAATCCATGACATCTCCTGTGGATTGGCCCTGTGGATAAGCCATTGGATATCCACAGGCACCGTTTGTGCGTAAACCAGTTGCCGGCAGGACAGCGTTTTTTTGTCCCAAAACCGTTCCGGAGCCATACAAGGTTTACGCGCCGGGTTGTGCAGCTTGTAAGCGCTTGATTCTAATCCAGATGAGATGGTTATCCACAGAAAAGTGCATCTGTTAACAACTACCACTATTTGTATACAGACTTATTCTTGTAAACCGACGACGCGAAGTTCTGGACTTTTTTTTTGAAAAACCGACCTTGGCGGAATTTCGTCGTTACGGCGTTTTGTTCGAGTGTCGTCCAGACGAACAGTTCAGTGTTGCCGTGTGACGCACCGCATCCTGTAGACGATTTTTTTTGAAACGACGAGATGCGGCGTTCGGTGGAGGTAAGTGAAGGGAAAACGTTGCTGGTATGGAAGAAACCAGGCAGGAAATGCCTGTTTTGCAAGGCGGCTGTGGATAAGGTGATGCATATCCACAGGATCGAATGTGCGTAAACGGCCACTTCGCCTGCAACAGGATTTTTTGTTCAGAACTCATCCTGCCCGGATACAATGCTTGTTCAGCAGGTTTGATTGACCGTAAACTGCTGATTTTGTGGATGTTAACAGCTTTATCCACAGGACAGGCGGCGTTTACTATCTACTACCAGTTTATATAAATACTTTAATCTAATGTAAACCCGGAAACGGAAACCTTGGAAAACCCGCCGCGAACACACCAAAACCCCATGAATTCGACCAATTCGAGCAAAAAAATGCGCCTGGGAATCATTTCAGCCTTGGCGGAGGAGCAACATGGCCTGATCGACGCTATGCAGGACGCGATAAAAGTGACGCATGGCATGCGTGACTACACGACGGGAACGTTGTGGAACATCGATGCCGTGGCTGTGCTGTCGCGGATCGGCAAGGTCGCTGCCGCGATGACGGCCGCGACACTTGTGGAAAAGTTCGGTGTTACCCACATCATCTTCACGGGCGTGGCCGGCAGTGCAGACTTTGCCGTGCGGGTAGGCGATGTGGTCGTGGCCGAATCGCTGGTCCAACACGATATGGATGCGTCGCCCCTGTTCCCCCGCTTCGAAGTTCCGCTGACGGGGCTGACCCGCCTGCCCACGGACCTGGAACTGTCGCGCCAGCTGGCTGGCGCTGCCCGCCGCTTTCTGGACAACGAAGAAAACGTCGTGCAACTGCACCGTGGCATGATCGGCAGCGGCGACCAGTTCATCAACGACGGCGTGCGCCTGGCGGCGCTGAAGGATGGGTTGCCGGATTTATTGGCGGTAGAAATGGAAGGTGCCGCCGTGGCCCAGGTCTGTTTCGAGTTGAATATTCCGTTTGCCGTCATCCGGACGATTTCCGACAACGCCAACGAAAGCGCCGCCACGGACTTCATGCACTTTGTCCAAACGGTGGCGTCGCGCTACGCCTTCGGCATCCTGCGCAATTTCTGCCAGGGCTAGCGGCAGGACCTGTGGAGAACCGGCCTGGTTATCCCCAGTCACGTTCGCCATACCCTGTCCCGCCCCATAAAACGTCACCCAACGCATTCACAGCCCTGCTACGCGGCGCAAACGGCCGAGTTCGTGTCCACCGTGGGGTCAGACCCCGACATGGACACAGGCTCATCTGGACCGTTCCTAGTCAACTGACTGCCGAGGCTGTGCCGACTTCGGTGCCTGACCCCAATGTCGACACAGGCTCAGCCTATGAAACCTCTTTCGGAAGCGTCCAGAGCACCCATACGGCACGCAAATGGCCGAGTTCGTGTCCATGTCGGGGTCTGACCCCAAAGTGGACACAGGCTCATCTGGAGCGTCCTGGGATGTCGACAGCCGGTTCGTGTCGACTTTGGTGCCTGACCCCGATGTCGACACAGGCTCAGCCTATGAAACCCCTGGCGGAAGCGTCCAGAGCGCCCGTACGGCACGCAAATGGCCGAGTTCGTGTCCATGTCGGGGTCTGACCCCAAAGTGGACACAGGCTCATCTCGAGCGTCCAGGGGTACCCAGTCGGGTTCGTGTCGACTTTGGTGCCTGACCCCGATGTCGACACGGCCTTAGCCTATGAAACCCCTCAGGGAAGCGCCCAGAGGGCCCGCACGGCACGCAAATGGCCGAGTTCGTGTCCATGTCGGGGTCTGACCCCAAGGTGGACACAGGCTCATCTGGAGCTTCCTGGGGTGCCTAGCCGGGTTCGTGTCGACTTTGGTGCCTGACCCCGATGTCGACACGGGCTGATCGGTAGGGACGAAAAAAATGGCGCGAAATTCGCGCCATTCGGTGTTGCAGAGGTTGCGGACGAAATGCTTATGCGCCCAAGGTCATCAGGCTGGCATTGCCGCCTGCGGCTGTCGTGTTGACGCACAGGGCGCGCTCGGCGATCAGGCGCCACAGGGGGATCGCGCCTTCCGCCGTCGTGTCGATGACGCTGATCAGGGCGCCGTCACGGTCAGCCAGTGGCACGCGCAGCTGCGGCGCCAGGCTTGACTCCACCAGGGCGATCTGGAAACCGTCCTTCAGGGCGTCCAGGCTGCCCACCACTTGCAGGCGGTCACGCACGGCCAGGGGCAGGTCGGCCGGTACCAGGCTGCTGGACTGGGCCACGACGATGGCGCGGTTGCCGGTTGCCAACACGGCCGCCAGCTGGTTCAGTAAACCATCCGGGCTGGCCGCGAAGCAGGCGACTGTACCCCGGGCTTCGTAGCGCAAGGTGTTACGTTCGCCTGTGGGGCCTGGCAGCACGATTTCCGTCGCCAGGGGCGTCGTGTGCACGTATTGCTCGGCCAGGGCCGCCAGCCGGGCTTTGCCCTGGTTGTTGGCCCACACGACGAGGGCATCGATGCACGGCGACGACTGGCGCGCGTGCGTTTCCACCGGTGGCGCGGCCCGTTGCAGGCGCTTCAGATACAGG
Source organism: Pseudoduganella buxea (assembly GCF_009720835.1). Lineage (GTDB taxonomy): Bacteria > Pseudomonadota > Gammaproteobacteria > Burkholderiales > Burkholderiaceae_D > Rugamonas > Rugamonas buxea. Next base: position 15,650 of record NZ_WNKZ01000002.1, on the reverse strand, counting down.
GGACCGCCCGCCTTCGGGCCCGTGCCGGACTTGCCTTCGCCACCGAAGGGCTGCACGCCGACGACAGCGCCGACGATATTGCGGTTCACGTAGATATTGCCGACATGGGCACGCGACGTGATGTAGTCGATCGTCTCGTCGATGCGCGAATGCACGCCCAGGGTCAGGCCGAAGCCGCTGGCGTTGATCGAAGCCACTACTTTCGGCAGCTCGTCGCGGCGGTAACGGATCACGTGCATGACGGGACCGAACACTTCCTTCGTCAGCTCGTCCAGCGAACGGATCTCCAGCACGGTAGGCGGCACGAAGGTGCCGGCGGCACCGGCCGGAATGCCCAGCGAGAAATGGGCCACGGCCGAGCGCTTGGTTTTTTCGATATGGGCCAGCAGGTTCTGCTGCGCTTCCGTGTCGATGACGGGGCCGATGTCCGTTACCAGGCGGTCCGGGCTGCCGATATTGAGCTCGGCCATCGCGCCCTTCAGCATCGTGATGGTTTTATCGGCAATGTCTTCCTGCAGGAACAGCACGCGCAGCGCCGAGCAGCGCTGGCCGGCACTGTCGAAGGCGGACGACATCGCGTCCTGCACCACCTGCTCGGGCAGCGACGAGGAATCGACGATCATCGCGTTCTGGCCGCCCGTTTCGGCGATCAGGGGAATATCGCACTGCTCGGCCACGGCGCGCTTGGCCAGGGTGCGGTTGATCAACTGGGCCACTTCGGTCGAGCCCGTGAAGATGACGCCCTTGACGCGGGCGTCGTTGCACAGGCCAGCGCCGACGACATCGCCCTGGCCCGGCAGGAATTGCAGGGCCGCACGGGGAATGCCGGCTTCGTGCAGCAACTGCACGGCGCGGTGGGCGATCAGCGGCGTCTGCTCGGCCGGCTTGGCCAGTACGACGTTGCCGGCGGCCAGTGCGGCCGCCACCTGGCCCGTGAAGATGGCCAGCGGGAAGTTCCATGGACTGATGCACGTCACGGGGCCCAGCGCCAGCACGTTGGTCTGGTGCCGGATTTCCTCCGCGTAGTAACGCAGGAAATCGACCGCCTCGCGGATTTCGGCAATCGCGTTCGGCAACGACTTACCCGCCTCGCGGATGGCCAGGGCCATCAATTCGAGCTGGTGAACTTCGTACAGGTCCGCCGCGCGCAGCAAGGCATCGGCCCGCTCGGACGGTGCCACGGTCTGCCAATCCATCGCGAACGCTGCCGCGCCAGCCAGTGCCCGCTCGACATCGGCGGCGGTCGCTTCCGTCACGTGGCCAACGATATCGCCATGCTGGGCTGGATTGCGTACGGGTTGGGCAATGGCTGCGGCATCGCTGGTCTCAACCAGCAGGGGCGCAGCCGTCCACGTCCGCGCTTGGGCCAAGGTGGCGGACACCTGACGCAACACGTCCTCGTTGGACAGGTCGATGCCGGCCGAGTTCCGTCGTGCAGGTCCGAACATGTCCAGCGGCAGCGCGATGGCCGGATGGGGCGCACCCTGCAGCGCGCGCGCGACGTCCAGCGGGTTGACGATCAGCTCGTCGACAGGGATGCTTTCGTCGACGATCTGGCTGACGAACGAGGAATTGGCGCCGTTTTCCAGCAGGCGGCGCACCAGGTAGGCCAGCAGCGTCTCGTGCGTGCCGACGGGGGCATAGATGCGGCAGGCCTTGCCCAGATTGGCGTCGCCCACCACCTGGTCGTACAAGGTCTCGCCCATGCCGTGCAGGCACTGGAATTCATAGTCCTCGATGCCGTCCTGCTTGGCCCACGTGTAGATGGTCGACAGGGTCTGGGCGTTGTGCGTGGCAAACTGGGGATAGATGACGTCCGTCGCCGCCAGCAGGCGCTGGGCGCAGGCCAGGTAGGACACGTCCGTGTACACCTTGCGCGTGTAGACGGGATAGCCGGGCATGCCTTCCACCTGGGCGCGCTTGATTTCCGCATCCCAATAGGCGCCCTTGACGAGGCGTACCATAAACTTGCGGCCCGAGCGTCGCGCCAGGTCGACCAGGTAGTCGATCGCGAACGGGCAGCGCTTCTGGTAGGCCTGGACGACAAAGCCGATGCCGTCGAAGCCGGCCAGGTCGGCATCGAAGGCCATCGCTTCCATCAGGTCCAGTGACAGTTCCAGGCGGTCGGCCTCTTCCGCGTCGATGTTCAGGCCGATGTTGTACTGCTTGGCCAGCAGCACGAGTGAGCGCAGGCGCGGCAGCAGTTCCGTCATCACGCGGTCACGCTGGGCCCGGCTGTAGCGGGGATGCAGGGCCGACAGCTTGACGGAAATGCCGGGGCCGTTGCGGATGCCGCGGCCGTTCGACGCCTTGCCGATGGCGTGAATGGCCGTCTCATACGATTTGTAGTAGTTGGCCGCGTCCGCTTCCGTCAGCGCCGCTTCGCCCAACATGTCGTAGGAATAGCGGTAGCCGCGCGCTTCGTTGTCGCGGCCGTTGCGGATGGCTTCATCGATGGTCTGGCCCGTCACGAACTGGTTGCCCAGCATGCGCATGGCCAGGTCGACGCCCTTGCGGATCAGCGGTTCGCCGCCCTTGGCGATCAGGCGCGTGATGGCCGAGCCCAGTTTTTCCTCGCTGCTCGAGCCCACCAGCTTGCCCGTGACGAGCAGGCCCCACGTGGCCGCGTTGACGAACAGCGACGGCGATTCGCCCAGGTGCTTGCGCCAGTCGCCCTTGCTGATCTTGTCGGCGATGAGGCGGTCGGCCGTGGCGCTGTCGGGAATGCGCAGCAACGCTTCGGCCAGGCACATCAGTGCCACGCCTTCGTCCGACGACAGCGAGAACTGGTGCATCAGCGCATCGACGCCGGATGCGCGCGTGCGTTTTTCCCGCACGGCCGTCACCAGGCGGCGTGCCAGCGCCTGGGCCTGGCCTGTCGTGGCGGGGCCGCCGTCGCGGATCTGGCCCAGCAGCCACTGCACGGCCGTGGCTTCGTCACGGCGGTAGGCGGCCGTGACGGCGGCGCGCAGCGGGCTGGGGTCGCGCAGGATTTCGTCCTGCAGGGCGGCAAAGGGGGCGGCGAGAGCGTTCATCGTGGATTTGTGCAAAAAATAATTGTGTTGGGCGTACGTAACAAAACACGCCCGGCAAACAGGGTTTGCGGAGCGTGTCAGGCGTAAAACGCGAATGATTCGATTGTATCGGGGAATCTTCTGGATTAATTCTGGTATTGCTGGGGGCTAGCAATACATAGTTTTTGGTGAGAGAATTTAACCAAATAAAATTAATTAGGGGATTTGAATGCTGGACAAGATTAGTAAAAAGATCCTGATGGAGCTGCAAAGCGACGGCCGCATCAGCAATGTGGAGCTGGCCGCACGGGTCAACCTGTCGCCGGCGGCGTGCCTGGAACGGGTACGCAAGCTGCACGAATCGGGCTACATCATGGGCTACACGGCCCAGCTGAACCCGCAGCTGCTGGATGTGTCGCTGCTGGTGTTCATCGAGGTGGTACTGGACCGCACCACGCCGGAAGTCTTCTATGCCTTCAAGCATAGCGTACAAGTGATTCCCGAGGTGCTCGAATGCCATATGGTGGCGGGCGGTTTCGACTACCTCGTCAAGGCACGCGTGAAGGACATGGCGGCCTACCGCGAGTTCCTGGGCAAGACTTTATTGCAAAAAGGCGTGCGCGAAACCCATACTTATGCTGTGATGGAAGAAGTAAAGAACACAAGCAAGTTGCCGATCAAATAGACGAGTCCGCTCCGGCCGGCTCGCAAGGGGTTAGGACATGAAGCGGGTGGACATGAAGCGCATTCGAGCCTTGCGGCAAGGCGGCTGGATCCTGGCGGCCACGGTGGCCGGTGTCGCACCGGCGTGGCTGATCGGCGGCACCGCGGCAGTGTTGCCGGCGGCCGTGGCGGCCCTGATGGCCGCCGGTGTCGCCGGCGCGGCGATGCGCCCCCGGCGCGACAGCGGCGTGCACCGCTTTGCCCGCACGGTGGGCGAGGAAATCGACGCCATCATGATCGGCGCGGCCGAAACCTCGTATTTCGTCGATTCCGTCAAGACCAAGATCGGCCAGGATGTCGAAACGGCCAGCGGCATCGTCGCCAGTTCCGCCCAAAACGCCCGCACCACCGTGCAGGTGGCGGCCAATGCCGAGCGCGCGTCCCTGGTGGCCCACCGCGTGCGCGAAGAAACGGTGGCGGGCCGGGCCGAGGTGGACAGGGGCTTGCGGCGCATTTCCGGCGCCAGCAGCGATGCCCAGGTGGCCGCGAACATGATGGCGGACCTGCAGCAGAAGGCCAGCCGCATTGCCGGGTTCACGGAGGCCATTTCCGAGATTTCCGCCCGCACCAATCTGCTGGCGCTGAACGCTGCCATCGAAGCGGCCCGGGCCGGCGAACAGGGCCGCGGCTTTGCCGTCGTCGCCGGCGAAGTGCGCCAGCTGGCCCAGCGCACCCAGGCCGCCACCGATGAAATCAGCCAGATGGTGCGGGCGATTAACGAGCAGGCGCAAACGGCCAGTAGCGGCATGGCGTCGTTGGCGGCTGCCGTCACGGACGCGGCCAGCAATGTGCAGACGGTGCACGGCTTGCTGGACAATATCGCCCGGTCGTCGGCGGAATCGGAGAAGGAAATCGACGCCATCGCCCACGCCTCGCGCGAGCACGTCGCCACGGCCCAGGTGATTGCTGACGCCATTACGAGGATTCGTGACAGCATGCTGTCGACGGACGGCGAATTGCCCCGTGTGGCGAGCTCGGCGATGGCATTGGCGGAACGGGCGGAAATCATTGCCGGCGCGCTGGCCGAAGCGGACGTGGCCACGCCGCACGACGCCATCCGCGACGCCGCCATGGGGGCCGCCCGCGACGTTGGCGCCCTGTTCGAAAAGGCGATCGCCTCAGGGCGGATCAGCCGGGAAGCACTGTTCGACCGGCGCTACCGGCCCATTCCCGGCACCGACCCCGTCAAGTACAACACACTGTTCGACGCTTTCACGGACGACGTGCTGCCGTCCCTGCAGGAAACGTTACTGGCGGCCATGCCGCAGCTGGCCTACGCGGGTGCCGTCGATGACCAGGGCTATTTCCCCACCCATAACAAGAAGTTTTCGCAGCCGCTGACGGGCAATTACCAGGTCGACATCGTCAACAATCGCACCAAGCGCCTGTTCAGCGACCGCACGGGCAAGCGCTGCGGCAGCAACACCCTCCCTTTCCTGCTGCAAACCTACAAGCGCGACACGGGGGAAGTCATGCACGACCTGTCCGCCCCCATCTACGTCAACGGCAAGCACTGGGGCGGCTTCCGCATCGGTTACAAATCCGGCCACCACTGACACGGTCGCGGCCGTGGTCAGTAGGTATCGTTCTTCTGTCGACATCGGGGGCAGACCCGGATGTGGACACGAACCCGGCTGTTACTGCAGACGAGCTCGTGTCTATGTCGGGGTCTGACCCCACGGTGGACACGAACCCGGCCGTGATCAGTAGGTATCGTTCTTCGGTGACGTGCCCGGGGCCGTGCGCTGCACGACCGAGTTCATGCCTTCGAGGTGGCCGCGCAGCCATTTGTGGGCGGGGCTGCGGGCGTCGCGTTCGTGCCACAGCATGTCCAGGTGGACGGCCGGCAGCTGGAACGGCAAGTCCTTGTAAATCAGCGCGTCCGTCATGCCGGTGGAGGCGATCAGGTGCTTCGGCAGTACCGTGATCAGGTCCGAGTTGGCGACGACGCGGCCGGCCGTGAAGAACTGGTTGACCGTCAAGAGGATGCGGCGCTCGCGCTGGATCTGGGCCAGTGCTTCGTCCACCAGGCCGTGGGCGCGGCCGGAAAAACTGACCAGCAGGTGGTTGGCGGCGCAATAATTGTCCAGAGTCAATTCCTGCTGGGCCAGCGGGTGGGTGCGGCGCATCACACAGACATAGGTGCCCGAATACAGCCGCTCGTGGCGGATCGGCGTCGCCGTTTCATACGACAGCTGGGCCGCCACGCCGGGGAAGAAGCCGACGGCCAGGTCGATATCGCCCCGCAGCAGCATCGGGCGGGGCTCGCGCGTCGTCAGCGGCATCATCCGCACATTGATGCCCGGCGCATCCCGTTCGATCGAGCGCATCAGCGAAGGCAGCCACATGGCCGCCGTCGCGTCCGCCATGGCGAGGCGGAAGGTGGCGTGGGCCTTCGACACATCGAAGGTGCCGGGCGCCACAGCCGCTTCCAGCGACGCCAGCGCGCTGCGCACGGCCGGCCACAGCGCTTCGGCCCGGGGCGTCGGCTTGACGCCGTAGGCCGTGCGGATCAGCAGCTCGTCACCCAGGCTTTCGCGCAGGCGCTTGATGGCGTTCGACACGGCCGGTTGCGTCATGGCCAGATGGCCGGCCGCCCGCGTCAGGTTCTGTTCCGTCATCACGGCATCGAATACGCGCAGCAGGTTCAAGTCCAGCGTCAGAAAGCTCATGGTGTGTTATTCAGAGTAGTGATGATTAATATTGGGAAACAGAATTGGAATGATATGTTGCGCTGCACTATAGTAGCGTCAGATTCTAAACGCAACCTGAAAAGCATGTCCAATTTCATTTCCGCAGCACAATTCCTCACCACGTTTTCGCTGGTCGAGGCGCTGCAATTCCTGTCCGTTGCCGTGTTGGTAGTGGGTTTTGTCGTCCTGTTCCGGCCCCTGCTGCGCGGACTGGCGCTGGCCGCCTTGCTGGCCATCAAACCACGTCGCACGAAGGAACAGCGCCTGCAGCGTCGCCAGATGCGCGATGCCACGTTGCTCAAGGGCCTGATGAACGCCGCCGACGGCTCGCCCAGCAACGCTGCCGAACTGCGCGCCATGGCGTCCCGCGGCTAAGCTGCAGCCGTCCACGCGGCATGGCCGCGTCTGCTTATTTTCCGCCCAGGAGTTTCGGCTTCAGGGCTTCGTCGGCCGGGTGCTCACCCAGCCAGATGCGCACGATGGCGTTGTAGAACGCCACCTCCTGCACCGTTTCCCCGATCTTCTTGCCGTTCAAGGTGCACACCGTGCCCGTGCCCGGCACCCAATCCACCAGCAGCGTATCGCCCTTCTTCAGGCCGGGAATGGACGCGAACATCTCGCCGAAGGCCTTGGTTTGCGGCAGCAGGCGGATGCGCTCGGCCTGGTCCGTGTTGGCGTTCAGGCCCTTCATGAAGGCGTCGCCGAATTCTTCCGACGTCAGGTCGCGCAGCAGGGCGATGTGCAGGCGGCGCGCACCGTGAACGGCTTGCACGTCGGCCAGGCTGGTTTTCTTTTCCGCCAGGTACAGCCCCAGCGCATAGACCTTGAAGATCACCTTGGTGCGTACGCCTACCCCGTTCAGCTTCAATACCTGGCCGCCGACGGTGGCGGTTTCCTCGAATTTGATGCCGGCGACATCGACGGCGGCAAATGCCGGCGCGGCGGCCATGGCCAGCAGCACGGCGGCGGCGGAAAGCAGTTTTCTACGGGTGAAGGACATACGGTCTCCGGAACGGGTAATCAAGTTGCGTTGGGCAATGCCATCGCAATATACCACCCAACCGGGCCGGTGTTGCAGTGCTGCCTTTTGCGCCGGCGGGCTGGGCGAAAAAGGTGCAAGTGAAGGGTAAGTGACGGGTATCAGGCGGCCTTGGCGGCCTGCAGGCGTTCGTACTTGACGCGCAGCTCGTCTTCGCTCTCGCGCCAGGCGGGATTGAACGGAATGCAGGCGACGGGGCACACCTGCTGGCACTGCGGTTCGTTGAAGTGGCCCACGCACTCGGTGCATTTGTCCGGGTCGATTTCGTAAATTTCCGGACCCATGTAGATCGCGTCGTTCGGGCACTCGGGCTCGCACACGTCGCAATTGATGCAGTCGTCGGTAATCATCAAAGCCATGGCATTACTCTATGCAGTCTTGTTGGCCGCGATTTTCTTCTGCAGCCAGCGGTCCACCGAAGGGAACACGAATTTCGATACGTCGCCACCCAGCTGGGCAATCTCGCGCACGATGGTGCCGGAGATGAACTGGTACTGGTCGGATGGCGTCAGGAACAGCGTTTCGACATCGGGCAGCAGGTAGCGGTTCATGCCCGCCATCTGGAACTCGTATTCGAAGTCGGACACGGCGCGCAGGCCGCGCACGATCACGCGCGCATCATGCTGGCGCACGAAATCCTTCAACAAGCCGGAAAAGCCTTCCACCTTGACGTTCGGATAGTGTCCCAGCACTTCATTGGCGATTTCCAGGCGTTCCTCGAGCGAGAAGAACGGGTGTTTGTTCTGGCTGTCGGCCACGCCCACGACCAGCCTGTCGAACAGGCCCGATGCGCGGCGCACCAGATCCTCGTGACCACGGGTCAGCGGATCGAACGTTCCCGGATAAACAGCTACAACCATTGCGGCTCCCCTGCGTTATGCACCAATCAGACGCGCATTATGCCCTAAATCCAGGCACCGCTTCGAGGACCCCGGATTTGCCGGGTGGGGATCAGGCGCCTTTGGCGCGCAGGCGCAACAGGTGGAAATGCACCAGGCCAGCCTTGTCGAAGCGCACCACTTCCCACGGGGCCAGCCAGTCCGGCGCCTCGCCGCCCCCGCCTTCTTCTTCCTCGCCCATCAGCGGCGCTTCCGCCTCGGCGTAGACCAGGCCACCCTCCTTCACGAGCGCCTGGCACAGCGGCAGCGAACGCTCCAGCAGGTTCAGGCCATACGGCGGGTCGAGGAAGATGACGTCGAAACGCTGGCCACGCAGCGCCAGCGATTGCGCCGCCGCCAGCGCATCGGCCCGCAGCACCGTCACGTTGGCGGCCTTCAGTTTTTCCTTGATGGCATCGAGCTGGCGCACCACGCCCGTGTTGGCATCGATCATCGTCACGGCGCCAGCGCCGCGGCTGGCCGCCTCGAAGCCCAGCGCGCCGCTGCCGGCGAACAGATCGAGCACCTGGGATTGAGACCAGTTGTCCAGCAAATGGTTCAGCCAGTTGAAGACGGTTTCGCGCACCCGGTCCGGCGTCGGACGCAGGCCCAGCGCGTCCAGCACGGGCAGCGGCGTGCGCTTCCAGCTGCCGCCGATAATGCGCACCTGTTTGCTGTGCTGGGGACCGTGGACGGGAACTTTGGCGGGCTTTTTCTTCTGCATGGCGAGGTCGGACAAATAGGACGCGGCACTATATCATGCGCGCCGCCGCCCGAATGTTTCCCGAAAACCGGTGTCCGACCGCTGCGGCGGACCGACCGTTTTCCAGCAACGTTGCAGTCCTTATTTCACCTCGGCCGCCAGGGTCGTGAAATCGTTGATCCAGCCCTGCATGCGCTTGTGCGCATGGGCTTTCTGTTCCGGCGTGGCGATGCGGATCACCGTGTGGACCAGCTCGATCGTGCTGTTCGTGTAGGCGTCGAAGAAGGGCTTGCGCTCGGAATTGTCCAGGCGCGTGAACGATTCCCGGATCAGCGCTTGGATCTGGGCGGTGGCCTGCTCGCGGCTGGGCTTTTCCTGCACGATGCGGCGGGCCAGCGCCAGCACGTTGCGCTGGCGGCGCATGCGTTCATCCAGCCAGATGTTGTTGTCGAGGGGACGGGCGTCCGAGGCGGCGCGAATCGTGTTTTCCTGCTCGTTGGTGAAATTGCCGAACCACAGTTCGAATTGTTCCATCGATTTCTTGTAGCGGTACTTGTTCTGGTCGGCCTTGTCGCCCTTCATGTTCTTCTTGCGGAAATCCGCGTTATTCTTGGCGAACTTCTTTTCCATCTGCTCCAGCTGTTCGGGCTTCAGCGACAGGGCCAGGTCGGCGATGTCCGGGGCTGCCTTCAGCAACAGCGCCTGGGTGCGGGCGCGCACGTCGTTGTAGTCGGCCAGCAGCTCGGCCTGGGTGGGATTGCCCTGCAACTGCTTCTGCGCCTTCTGCAGCACGTGGATATAGTCCTGCAGCTGGGTCTTGCGGTGCCAGCGGAACAGATTATCGATATCCTTCTTGACCTCGCCCCGCTGGCCGTCCTCGAAATCGACATAATTGTCGAGCCACCAATACAGCAGGGTATCGCCATTGTTATATGCCAGTTTCAGCGAACTGCAGGCGGCCACCAGCACCACGGCGGCCAGGATGCACCACGTGCGGAAAGACTGCGTGCTAAACTTTTGCATATTTATAACTTTCGAATCGTCCATATGAACGTTGTCATTCTTGCTGCCGGCATGGGCAAACGCATGCAATCCACTTTGCCCAAGGTCTTGCATCCCCTGGCCGGCAAGCCCTTGTTGTCGCACGTGATCGATACCGCGCGGACCCTTGCTCCGGCCAAATTATGCGTGATATACGGGCACGGCGGCGCCGCGGTGCTGGGCGCGCTGGAACAGCACAAGGCGCGGGGCGGCATCGCCATCTCCGCCGCGCTGCAGGAACCGCAGCTGGGCACGGGTCACGCCGTCATGCAGGGGCTGCCGGAACTGGACGACGCCGTGCCGACCCTGGTGCTGTACGGCGACGTGCCGCTGACGACGAGCGCGTCGCTGCAGCGACTGGTGGAAGCGGCCGGGCAGGACAAGCTGGGCATTCTCACCGTCGTGCAGGCCGATCCGTACGGCCTGGGCCGCATCGTCCGTGAAAACGGGCGCATCGTGCGCATCGTCGAGGAAAAGGATGCCAGCGCCGAGGAGCGCCGCATCCAGGAAATCAATTCCGGCATCATGTGCGTGCCGACGGCGCGCTTGAAGCAATGGCTGGGCAAGCTGCAGAACAATAACGCCCAGGGCGAGTACTACCTGACCGATATCGTCGCCCAGGCCGTGGCCGACGGCGTCGAAGTGGTGTCGGCCCACCCGTCCGCCGAATGGGAAGTGCTGGGCGTCAACAGCAAGGTGCAGCTGGCCCAGCTGGAACGCATCCACCAGAACAACCAGGCGCTGGCGCTGCTGGAACGGGGTGTGACGGTAATGGATCCGGCCCGCATCGATATTCGCGGCGAGCTGGTGTGCGGGCGCGACGTGACGATCGACGTTGGTTGTGTGTTCGAAGGCAAGGTCGAACTGGCCGATGGCGTCACGATCGGCGCGCACAGCGTGCTGGTCAATGCGAAAATCGCTGCCGGTGCCCAGATCAAGCCGTTCTGCCATATCGAACAGGCCATTGTCGGCCCCGCCTCCATCATCGGGCCGTATGCGCGCCTGCGCCCCGGTACCGAGCTGGGCGAGGACGTCCATGTCGGCAACTTCGTCGAAATTAAGAACAGCCAGGTGGCCGCGCACAGCAAGGCCAACCACCTTGCCTACGTGGGCGACACGACGGTGGGCTCGCGCGTCAATATCGGCGCCGGCGTCATCACGTGCAACTACGATGGTGCCAACAAGTTCCGCACCGTTATCGAGGACGACGCCTTTATCGGCAGCGACAGCCAGCTGGTGGCCCCCGTTACCGTCGGTGCTGGCGCCACCATCGGTGCCGGCACGACCCTGACGAAAGATGCCCCGGCCGGGAAGCTGACGATTTCCCGTCCGAAGCAGCTGACCGTCGACAGCTGGGTCCGCCCCGTCAAGACCAAGAAGTAATCAAGATTCGGCCATCATCAGTTCTTCCCGCCGCGCCGCGGCAAACGCGATCAGCTGCGGGAAGAATCGGTCGAACCCCTGCGTGATGGCATCCTGGTGCGCGACCAGGTCCTGCACACCGTCACGCAGCAGCTCGCCATTGCGGCTCAGGCGGCGCGACACCCGCGCCACTGTCTCCACCACGCCGTCGAATTCCATGTATCCCCCCAGCCAGTCCTGCCGCACCAGGTAAGGCAGCATGTCGCGCAGCCGCGCCGGCAGCACCGCCTCGTGCGCCATCAAGGCCCGGTAGAAGCGCGCAATCAATTCCTCGCGGGGCACGGCGCAATAGCGCCCCCAGTCCTGGCTCAGCACATGGTCATAGAACACGTCGAGCACGATGCCGGCATAGCGCCGCCGCCCTGCGCCGAACAGTTCCCGGGCCGATACGACAATGGAGTGGCTGTCCGTGTACGTATCGACATGGCGGTGCAGCATGATCTCGCGTGCGATCTCCGGCGGGTAGCTGGCCATGTCGCCGGCCTTGACGAAGTCGCCCAGCATGGCGCCGACCATGGCCGCGTCGCTGTGCCGCGCCAGGTAGATATGGGCAAGATAATTCATGCGTCATTCTAGCCGCCCCGCGCCCGAGCTGCTTGTGGAGAACTTTGTGGGTAAGCCCCGGAACAAGCGGTGTGTAAACAGTGCAGAACTGCAATGTGGAGCTGGACTGCTTTGGCGCTGGATGCTCTCTGGAAAAGTGGGGATAACTTTGTGGGCAAGCCGGTGAACAAGAGTTGGAAAAGCTGTGGGCAGCACTGTATCGTGGGTTTCTGCCACAAAAACAGGCACGGCGACTGGTGTATAACCGTGTGGACAAGCAGTCGATAAGTTGTTGATAGGAAGCTTGTCAATACGCGCGGCTGCGGTGCTGATTGCGCTGTGGGCAGGTCCGGCGCGCCTTGGGCCTTTTTGTGCCTCCGGGGTGCGCGCAGCGCAACTTTCTATATGATTGACGGGCACGAGAAATCGGCACCTGCAAAAACGTTGTTGTTCACAGCCATCCCGATGTTGCCGCCTTGTTCGGCAGCCGGGCGCCAGGCCGCTTCCAGCCTGGCGGTGCTGGGCCCGCGGCTGTGGGCAACCCTGTGGGCAGCGGTCGAATAAGGCTGTGTAAAGCTGTGTGTAACTATCCCAAAGCAGTGGATGACCCTGTGGAAGACACTGTGGGCAAGCCGGTAGCAAGATGTTGACAAGCACCGTATAAGGCTGTGGGCAGGCTGTGTGCAGCCGGTGAACAAGTTGGGATAACCCGGTTGCTACAGGGCGATGCGCGTTTCGAACTTGCTGCGGAAGGTCGAAAAATACGTCTTCACATTGCGCACATTGGCGTGGCTGGTGAACAGCCGGTGCGCCAGCGCGTGGTAGGCCGGCATGTCCGCCACCTGCACGATCAGCACGAAATCCGGCCCGGGCGAGACCCGGTAGCACTGCAACACGGCCGGCTCCTGCGCCACATGCCCCTCGAACTCGGCCATGCGGTCGGCCGCCTGCACGTCCAGGGTGATGTCGACGATGGCCGTCAGCTGCGTGCCCACTTTTTCCGGCGCCACGATGGCCACCTGGCGGGCAATGACACCGTGATCGCGCAATTGCTTGACGCGGCGCAGGCAGGTGGGTGCCGACACGTGCACCAGTTGCGCCAGCTCAGTATTGGTCAAGGCGGCGTCCGATTGCAGGGCATTCAGGATGCGGCGGTCGACATCGTCCAGCTCAAATGGCGTATTCATAAAATTTTTGAATAAAAATGAAAGATAATTTCGTAACGAAAGTGACATGAAATATTCTTTCATATATGTGTACATTAAGAAAGCTTATTTCGAGCGCACTCTACTACGATAGCGCCATTCCATCTTTCATTGCAGAGGTCACCATGTGCGGCATCGTCGGCGCAGTAGCGCAACGTAATATCACCCCAGTCCTGATCGAAGGCCTGAAGCGCCTCGAATACCGCGGCTACGACTCCTGTGGCGTCGCCCTGCATGTGGACGGCAAGCTGCAGCGTTCGCGCAGCACGTCGCGTGTGGCGGACCTGGAAAAGCAGATGGACGAAGTGGCCCTGCAGGGCTTCACCGGTATCGCCCACACCCGCTGGGCCACGCACGGCGCGCCGGCGTCGCACAACGCCCACCCGCACTTCTCGCCCAGTGACGAGAACGCTCGCATCGCCCTGGTTCATAACGGTATCATCGAAAACCACGACGAACTGCGCGCCGAGCTGCAGCAGCTGGGGTATGTGTTCCAGAGCCAGACGGATACCGAAGTGATTGCCCACCTGGTCGAACACATGTACACCGGCGACCTGTTCGAGACCGTCCAGCAGGCCGTCAAGCGCCTGCACGGGGCCTACGCCATTGCCGTGTTCAGCCGCGAAGAGCCGCACCGCGTTGTCGCCGCCCGCCAAGGTTCGCCGCTGATCGTCGGCCTCGGTAAAGGCGAGAACTTCGTCGCCTCCGACGCCATGGCCCTGGCCGGCACGACCGACCAGATCATCTACCTGGAAGAAGGCGACGTCGTCGACCTGCAACTGGGCCGCACGTGGATCGTCGATGTCGACGGCCGCCCGGTCGAGCGTGAAGTAAAAACCGTGCACGCCCACACGGGCGCGGCCGAACTGGGCCCGTACCGCCACTTCATGCAGAAGGAAATCTTCGAGCAGCCGCGCGTGGTGGGCGACACCCTGGAAGGCGTCACGGGCATCATGCCGGAACTGTTCGGCGACGAAGCCTATAAGGTCTTCAAGCAGATCGACCGCGTGCTGATCATCGCCTGCGGCACCAGCTACTACGCCGGTCTGACGGCCAAGTACTGGATCGAATCGATCGCCAAGGTGCCCGTCAGCGTGGAAATCGCCAGCGAATACCGCTACCGCGACAGCGTGCCGCACCCGGACACCCTTGTGGTGACGATTTCCCAGTCCGGCGAAACGGCCGACACCATTGCCGCGCTGAAGCATGCCCGTTCGCTGGGCATGGAGCACACCTTGACGATCTGCAACGTCTCCACCAGCGCAATGGTGCGCGAGTGCAAGCTGGCCTACATCACCCGCGCCGGTGTCGAAGTGGGCGTCGCCTCGACCAAGGCCTTTACCACCCAGCTGGCCGCGCTGTTCCTGCTGACCCTGTCGCTGGCCCAGGTCAATGGCCGCCTGACGGACGAAGAAGAATCCGCCCACATGAAGGCCATGCGCCACCTGCCGTCGGCCATCACCGCCGTGCTGGCGCTGGAACCGCAGATCATTGCCTGGGCCGAGGAGTTCGCCCGCAAGGAAAACGCCCTGTTCCTGGGCCGCGGCATGCACTACCCGATCGCGCTGGAAGGCGCGCTGAAGCTGAAGGAAATCTCGTACATCCACGCGGAAGCCTATCCGGCAGGCGAACTGAAGCACGGCCCCCTGGCCCTGGTGACGGAGGAAATGCCGGTCGTCACGATCGCCCCGAACGATGCGCTGATCGAAAAGCTGAAGTCGAACATGCAGGAAGTGCGCGCCCGCGGCGGCCAGCTGTACGTCTTCGCCGACGTCGACTCGCGCATCACGTCGGGCGACGGCGTCCACGTCATCCGCCTGCCGGAACACTACGGCTGCCTGTCGCCGATCCTGCACGTCGTCGCCCTGCAACTGCTGGCGTACCACACGGCCCTGGCCCGTGGCACGGATGTGGACAAGCCGCGCAATCTGGCGAAGTCGGTGACGGTGGAGTGATGGCTTCGGCTGGGTAACGAGCTTGTGATGAGGCTAAATTATGTTTGTCAATCGCAGATTATGTGTGTCAGCTACAATCTACGTTTGTCAAACTAGACTGAATAAACAGCATAAGACAGTCACAAGAATTAGCAGCCCATGTGTGCCATGATCTGGACGCATGGGCTTTTTCTTAGCGCTTTGCTCTGGACAGAGCTTAACTGCCAAATGTTGTAGGAAATTTCGACAGTGATCGCGGAATTTTGCTGTCGATGAACAACTATTGCGTTGAACCCTCTCAGCGATACATGTGCGTGGATTGACCCACTGAATCGCCACGACTATCGTAGACACTCCTGAGCCATAATGTCGGGCACAAGGAGAAGATATGAGCGGTAAGCGGTACACAGAGGAATTCAAGATTGCAGCGATCAAGCAGGTGGCGCAGGGCGGTC
>NZ_WNKZ01000029.1 GCF_009720835.1 Pseudoduganella buxea | reverse complement strand
CGCCTGCCGGCGTTCACGGGAGCGGCGGCATGAGCGGCCCGTCGCGTCGCAAATTCCTCGGCGGCAGCGTGGCCGCCACGATGCTGGGCGCCATGCCGCCGCTGTTGCGCGAGGCGCTGGCCGTGCCCGCGCGCAGCGGCACCGGCACCATCGCCGACGTGCGCCATGTCGTCATCCTGATGCAGGAGAACCGCTCCTTCGACCATTACTTCGGTACCCTGGCCGGCGTGCGCGGCTTCGGCGACCGGCTGACGATTCCGCAGCCGGCCGGCCGCACGGTCTGGCAGCAGCAGAACGGCCAGCGCACCGTCATGCCCTACCGCCTCGACCAGGCGCTCGGCAATGCCCAGCCGGCGATGTCGCTGCCGCACACGTGGCCGGACGCGCAGGCGGCCTGGGACAGCGGCCGCATGAGTGCGTGGCCCCGTTCCAAGACGGATGCATCGATGGCGTACTACACGCGCGCCGAGCTGCCGATCCAGTTCGCGCTGGCCGAAGCATTCACCCTGTGCGATGCCTACCACTGCTCGCTGCAGGGCGGCACCAATCCGAACCGGCTGTTCCTGCTGACGGGGACCAACGACCCCACCGGTCGCGGCGGCGGCCCCGCCATCGACAACCGCATGGAAGGCTTCGGCCCCATCGAACAGGGCTTCAACTGGATCACGTATGCCGAACGCCTGGAAGCGGCCGGCGTGAGCTGGAAGGTCTACCAGGACGTGGCCGACAACTACGGCTGCAACCTGCTGGAAACGTTCCGGCGCTTCCGCGAAGCCCATGCGGCCCGGCCCAATGCGCTGGCCGACAAGGGCCTGTCGACGACACTGACGAACGCCACCCTGGACGGGCTGCGCGACGATGTCGTCAACGGCCGCCTGCCGCAGGTCAGCTGGGTCATCGCGCCCCGCCTGTACAGCGAGCACCCGGGCCCTTCCACGCCGGTCCAGGGCGGCGCCTACACCTTGCAGGTGCTCGAAGCGCTGCTGGCCGATCCGTCCGTGTGGGCCGGCACCGTGTTCCTGCAGATGTACGACGAAAACGATGCCTTCTTCGACCACATGCCCCCGCCGGCACCGCCGGCATTGGCGGCCGATGGCAGCCGCGCCGGTAAATCGACGGTGGACTACCAGGCCGAGTGCCACAGCGACGGCCAGCTGTACGGCCTGGGCCCGCGCGTGCCGATGATTGTGATGTCACCCTGGAGCAAGGGCGGCTGGGTCAATTCGCAGGTGTTCGACCACACCTCCGTGCTGCGCTTTCTGGAGCAGCGTTTCGGCGTGGCCGAACCGAATATCAGCCCATGGCGCCGCGCCGTCTGCGGCGACCTGACCTCCTGCTTCGATTTCGCCATCCCGGACGCCGGCAAGCCGCGCGTGCCCAGCGTCGCCATCGGCCAGGCCGACGAGGAAAGGGCGCGCCACCGGGCCGCCGCGCCCATCGGCGTGCCGCCGCCGGAGCTGCAGTCGGCGCCGCGCCAGGAAGCGGGCACGCGGCCTTCGCGCGCGCTGCCGTATCGCCTGGAAGTGACGGCGCAGGCGGACGCCGGCGCCGTCACGCTGGACTTCGTCAACAACGGCACGGCCGGCGCCGTGTTCCACGTGTACGACCGCCGCCAGCCCGACGCCATTCCGCGCCGCTATACGGTGGAAGCGGGCAAGACCTTGACGGACGGCTTGCCGGCCAGTGCCGATGGCGCCTTCGATTTGTGGATACTGGGACCGAACGGCTTTCACCGTCAGGTGCGCGGCAGCAGCGCCACGCCGGCCTTCGACGTGCGCGCTGCGCAGCAGGGCAGGGAGCTGACGCTGACCCTGCACAACCGCTCGGCCGAGGCGCGCGATATCACCATCGAACGGCTGGCCTACGCGGACAAGGCGGACAAGGCCATCGTCACGCATCGCATCGTCGCCGGCGCGCGCATGACGGTACCGGTGGCGGGGCCGTGGTACGACATCGTTGTCGGCGAAGGTGATTTTTCCTGGCGTTTCGCCGGGCGTATCGAGACGGGGGCGCACGGCACCGGCGACCCCGGCGCTGCGATCTGAATTGACATGACGCCGGTTTCGATCCAGGCGCGTCGCTTGCAAGTGTGAAGTTGTCGTGCACGCCCCACAGCGCCGATAGGCACGCCGGCGCCGCGGTGCTAGCATGCCACGCATTCGATCCTGGAGAGACAAGCATGAAACCCTGGCTGATTTCGGCGGCACTGCTGCTGGCTTCCAATTGCGCCGCTACACCGGTGGTGCTGACCAGCAGCAGCAGCGGGCTTGTAAATTTCACTGGCCTGCAGAACACCGCGAACGTGCTGGCAGATGTCGGTTGGGGCGAGGACTATCAACTCACGACCTCGTTTGCATACGATACCGATTCGGTCACTGGTCAGGGGCCGACAAAACAGACCGTTACCGGCGAGGTGACGCTGAATTTAGCGCACGGCTTCTTTCCTGAAACGATCCGCCTTGTCAATTTGGGGACTGCGACGACCACGTATACGCCCATTGACGAGAACGGGAATGGCGGCCGGATGCAGCTCGTTATCGCCTTCGCCGACCCCGATGATCCGCGTTGGAGTTACCAATTGGTCAGGTCGTTCGATTGGCTTCCAGGTGACCGGCCAGGTGAAAGCTTGCTCGAGCAGGTCCGGTATGCCAACCTCATCGCTGCTGGCGGCGAGAGCATCGGCGTAGAGGAGAACGGCACGCACTTGAGCTACATGTCGATGGGCGGTGGCGCAACGCAGTTGACGATATCGCCGGTGCCGGAACCGGCCACCTACGGCATGCTGCTGGCCGGTCTCGCCGGCGTGGGCCTGTACGCGCGCCGCCGCAAGGCCGCGTAAGCTCACCCAAGCACGGTCACCACCACGCTGCGCCGGTGCGGCGCGGTGCGGTGCTCCCACAGGTAGATGCCCTGCCAGGTGCCCAGCAGCAGCCGGCCGCCGCCGACGGGTACCGTCAGGCCGACGTCGGTCAGCATGGTGCGGCCGTGGGCGGCCATGTCGTCCGGGCCTTCGGTGTCGTGCCGGTAGGCCGGATCGCCATCCGGGGCCAGGCGCGCGACGATGGTTTCCAGGTCGCGCCGCACGTCCGGATCGGCATTTTCCGTGATCGTCAGCGAGCAACTGGTGTGCTGCACGAACACGTGGGCCAGGCCGCACTGCACGCTTGACGCGGCGACGACCTTGGCGACGGCGTCCGTGATGTCGCGCGTGCCGCGCCCGGCAGTGGAAAATTCGAGGATGGCCTGGTGTGCCATGTGCCCCCGGCTAGCGCCGGCCGTACATCATCAGTTCGGCCAGCAGGCTGCGCGCCGGCGCGATGACGTCGATGGCCGCCAGCGACACGCCCAGCAGCGCCTGGATGGGCGAATCGTTGGCGAAGATGCGGGCCATCGTGTCGGTGAGTTTCACCGTCACGTCGCGGTCCTGGCGGCGCAGGGCGGCATATTGCGACAGCATGTCCGGCGTCGCGTCCTGGGCCAGAAGGCGCGCCAGCACGGCGGCGTCGCGCAGGCCCAGGTTCAGGCCCTGGCCCGCCACCGGGTGCAGGGTCTGGGCGGCATTGCCGATGGCGGCGATGCGGGCGCTGCCCGGCATGCCGGCGTTCAGTCCCAGCGGGAAGGCCAGGCGGCGCGTCGCGCCGGTAAAGGTGCCGAGCCGTTCGCCGAAGGTTTCGCCCAGCTTTTTCAGGAAGGCGGCATCGCCCAGGGCCAGCAGGCTTTCGGCCGTTTCCGGGCGCACGCACCAGACCAGCGCGTAGCCGTCGTCCTGCGGCAGCAGGGCCAGCGGCCCTTCGCCGGTGAAGCGTTCGTAGGCCCGGTGCGCAACCGGCGCGCTGGTGCTCACCTGGGCGATGATGGCGGTCTGGCCGTAGTCGCGTTTCACGGCCTTGTCGGCCTGTTCGCCGAACAGGCCGCCCTCGGCCTGCACCACGATGGCGGCGTCGACGCTGCCGCCGTCGGCCAGTACCAGGTGAACCTGTTCCGGCGCCTCGTCGATGCGGGTCACGCGCGCCGGGCGCAGCGAGCGCACGCCGAGGCGCTCGCACACGCCTGCCAGCACCTTCACCACGTCGCCATAGCGGGTCACGTAGCCCAACGCGGGAACGTCCTGTTCGTCGCGCGTGATCATGCTGCGGCCGAACTGGCCCTTGCGCGACACGTGGATCTGGTGGATTTCCGTGGCCGGCAAGGGCCAGGCGCCGACCTGCTCCAGCAGTTGCCGGCTGCCCCAGGACAGGGCCAGCGAGCGGGGATCGGCGCTGGCCGCCTCCAGCGACTTGGCGTCGACCAGCACGATGCGTTCGCCCGCCATGCCGCGCTTGACCAGCAGCGCGGCCAGGGCCATGCCGGCCGGGCCGGCGCCGCAGATGGCGATTTCGGTTTGGGTATGCATCATCCCTCCCGCATCAAGGTTTCGATCTCGGCCACCGTCTTCGGCGCCGCGCCGGTCAGCATGGTGTGACCGCCTGGCGCGACGACGACATCGTCCTCGATGCGGATGCCGATGTTCCAATACGCTTCCGGCACGCCTTCGGCCGGGCGCACGTAGATGCCCGGTTCGATCGTCAGCACCATGCCTTCCTGCAGGGGGCGCGAGGGCTTGTCCGGTTCGTCCGTGAGGCGGTAGGCGCCCGTGTCGTGCACGTCCATGCCCAGCCAGTGGCTGGTGCCGTGCATGTAAAACGGCGTAAATGCCTTGTTGGCGATGACGTCGTCCACGCTGCCGTGCCGGTCGCGGCCGAGCAGGCCCGTATCGAGCATGCCTTGCGCCAGCACCCTGACGGCGGCGTCGTGCACCGAGTGGAAGGTCTGGCCGGGGCGCACGGCATCGAGCGCGGCCTGCTGTGCCGCCAGCACCAGTTCATACAGGGTGCGTTGCGCCGTGCTGAAGCGGCCGTTGACGGGCCAGGTGCGCGTGATGTCCGAGGCATAGCCATCGAGCTCGCAGCCGGCGTCGATCAGTACCAGTTCGCCGTCGCGGATCTGGCGGTCGTTGCTGTTGTAATGGAGGATGCAGCTGTTGGCGCCCGAGGCGACAATGGGCGTGTAGGCGGGGAACTGGGCGCCGTTGCGGCGGAACTCGTACAGCAGCTCCGCTTCCAGCGCGTATTCGAAGATGCCGGGCCGCCCGGCCCGCATCGCGCGCACGTGCGCGGCACCGGAGATTTCGCCGGCCCGCAGCATGGTGGCCTGCTCGCCCGCATCCTTGACGACGCGCATTTCGTCGATCAGCGGCACGATATCGCGCAGCACGGGCGGCGCCTTGATGCCGGCGCGGCCCTGGCGGCGCACGCTGTTCAGCCAGTGGCGCAGGCGCGTGTCGAGGCCTTCGTCGCGGCCCAGCTTGCAGTACAAGGCAGGCACGTCGGCCAGCAACGTGGCCATCTGTTCGTCGAGCGCATCGACCGGGTAGGCGGCGTCGAAGCCGAACGCCGTGCGGGCCGCGTCGGGGCCGTGCCGCAGGCCGTCCCAGATTTCGCGCTCGGGATTCTTCTCGCGGCAGAACAGGATGGCGCGGGCCGGCTGCTCGCCGCGCGCGCCGGCCAGCACCAGCACGGCCTCCGGTTCCGCAAAGCCGGTCAGGTAATAGAAACTGCTGTCGTGGCGGTAGGGGTAGTCGCTGTCGGCATTGC
Organism: Pseudoduganella buxea; assembly: GCF_009720835.1. Taxonomy (GTDB): domain Bacteria; phylum Pseudomonadota; class Gammaproteobacteria; order Burkholderiales; family Burkholderiaceae_D; genus Rugamonas; species Rugamonas buxea. The sequence goes on along the minus strand of NZ_WNKZ01000029.1, from coordinate 53,823 downwards.
GTGCCACCTCCAGGCTGGTGGCCAGCACGGCCACGCTGCCCGGCTCCATGTGCGCCAGCAGGCGCGCGCGGCGGTCGGCGTACGGAGCGCTTGAGGCGACGCTCCCGTTCATGCGCGCAGCCCCGCGTTGAGCTGTTCGAGCTGCTGGGGCGTGCCGACGTTGTCCCAGTCGCCTTCATACAGTTCGCCGCCGATGCGGCCCTGGTCGGCATACTCGCGCAGCAGCTTGCCCAGGCCGGCGTGCTGGCCCGGTGCGATCCCGTCGAACATCGACATGCGGTAGACGCCCAGGTTGGCGAAGGTGTAGGTCGGCTGGCCCGTGTTCGACACCGTGTACAGGTTCAGGGCGAAATCGCCCTTCGGATGAAAATCGGGATTCTTCACCAGCCAGATCCAGGCGATGTCGCGCTTGTCATCCGGGTAGGGATTGCCCCACATGTCCTTGTCATGCAGGACGTCGGTGACCTGGCTGAAGTCGAAATGGGGGCAGTAGATGTCGCCCGAGACGGCGAAGAACGGCTCCTCGCCCAGCAAGTGACGCGCATTGGCGATGCCGCCGGCCGTCTCCAGCGCCTCTGCCTCGGCCGAATAATGGATGGTGGCGCCGAAGCGGCTGCCGTCGCCCAGGTGGGCTTCGATCATATGCCCCAGGTGGGCGTGGTTGATGACGATTTCCTTCATGCCGGCACGCACCAGGTTCAGCACATGCCATTCGATCAGGGGGCGGCCGCGCACCTTCAGCAGGGGCTTCGGGCAGGTATCGGTCAGGGGACGCATACGCTCGCCGCGGCCGGCGGCGAAGATCATGGCTTTCATGGCGGCGTCTCTTCTAGAAGGTGTAGCGGACGTCAGGCTGGCGCTGTTCCAGCACATCGAGCAGCTTGATCAGGGGCTTCAGTTCGCGGTAGCGGTTCGCCGTGGTGCGCACATATTCCATCACGGTGGGCAGGTCGCCCAGGTACAGCGGCTTGCCGTCGCGGTAGTTCAGGCGGCAGAACAGGCCGAGGATCTTCAGGTGGCGCTGCAGGGCCATGAATTCGAAGTCGCGGTAGAAGGTGTCGAAGTCCTTGTGCACGGGCAGGCCGGCCGCGCGCGCATGCTGCCAGTAGCGGATCACCCAGTCCAGCACCAGCTCCTCGTCCCACGACACGTAGGCGTCGCGCAGCAGCGAGGCGGCGTCGTAGGTGATCGGGCCGTAGACGGCATCCTGGAAGTCGAGAATGCCGGGGTTGTTCTCGTCCATCCACATCAGGTTGCGCGAGTGGTAGTCGCGGTGCATGAACACCTGCGGCTGCGCCAGGCAGTTGCCGACAATGGCCTCGAACACCTTCTGCAGTTCGGCGTCCTGCGCCGGCGTCAGCGTCGTGTTCAGGTGCTTGCCGATGTACCACTCGGGGAAGATATTCAGTTCGCGCAGCATGAAGGCGCGGTCGAATTCGGGCAGCACGCCCGGCTCGCTGTACTGCTGGATTTTCACCAGCGCCGACAGGGCCTGCGCATACAGGGCCGAAGCGTTATCGGGATTCAGGGCCTGCAGGTAGGTGGTGGTGCCCAGGTCCGACAGCAGCAGGAAGCCCTGTTCCAGGTCCTGCGCCACGATGACGGGCACCGTCACGCCGGCGTTCGCCAGCAGTTCGTCCACCTTGACGAAGGCAGCGGTGTTCTCGCGCTCGGGCGGGGCGTCCATCGCCACCAGGGTGGCGCCATGCTGGCCCTGGGCTTCGGGCAGCACGTCGACGCGGAAGTAGCGGCGGAAGCTGGCGTCGACCGACGCGGGGCGGCTCGATGCCACCTGCACCAGGTTCAGGCCTTCCAGCCAGGCTTTCAACTGGACCAGGCGGGCGTCGGCGCCGGCGGTGTTCTGCTCGCCGGCGGGGGCCAGCTTGGGGGCGCGGTTGCGTGATAATTTATACAATAAAGACATGAATACAGCCTGACGAATCCGGTCGATGGTGAAGATTCCCATATAATAAGGGATTCAAATCAAAAAATCGCCTGTCATGGTGCTTCGCGTATCGTTCCTTTCATGAGCTGGTTTTTGGCCCCCCCATCCAAGCAACGCTGGGCGTTTGCACTGACAGCCCTGGTCGCCGCTTCGGCGGTACCCGCACACGCCCAGTCCGCGCCGGACCAGGGCAAGGGCACCCCGCGCGTGGACGATCCCGATGCGCCCGTTACCTTGCGCGCCGAGGAAATCACCGGGCGGCCCGAACGCGAACTGGTGCTGCAGCGCGACGTCGAGATCGTGCGCGACAAGATGCGCGTGACGGCCGATTCGGCCTGCTACCGCCAGGTCGAATCCGAGCTCGAAGCGAAGGACAATATCCGCATCTGGCGTTTCGGCGACTACTACACGGCCGACGAATTCAAGATCAATACGGATACGGGTGTCGGCTACATGCTGCAGCCGACCTACAAGCTCGAACTGAATAACGCCCAGGGCGCGGCGCGCCGCATCGACTTCCTGAATCCGGACCAGGCGGTGGTTGTCGACGGCACCTACAGCACCTGCGAAGGCCCGAACCCGGACTGGTACCTGAAATCGAGCACCCTGAACCTGGACATGGGCCGCGAGACGGGCGTCGCGCGCGGCACCGTGGTCTATTTCAAGGACGTGCCGCTGATCGGCACGCCGGCGCTGTCGTTCTCGCTGTCCGGCGAGCGCCGCTCCGGCTGGCTGCCGGCCATGCCGGGCTTCAGCTCGCGCGGTTCGGCCGAACTGACCTTGCCGTACTACTTCAATATCGCGCCGAACCGCGACCTGACCCTGTACCCGCGCTATATCACGCGGCGTGGCTTGCAGATGGGCGCCGTAGGCCGCTATATCGGCGAGACCGACGCGGGCAGCTACGAAGGCCGCACCTTCATCGAGTACCTGCCGCATGACAAGGAGGCCGGTTTCGACCGCTGGCAAATCCAGTCCAGCCACTCGCAGGCGCTGGCCAAGGACTGGTCCTTCGGCTGGAACGTGCGCGCCGCGTCGGACGACAACTACCCCAACGACTTCTCGAAGAATGTGGCAGGCAGCGCCGAGCGCCAGCTTCTGCGCGAACTGCGTACCGACTACCGCGGCGAGTACTGGAGCCTGACGGCGCGCGTGCAGAAGTACCAGGTGCTGCAGGACCCGGACCTGACCACCGAGACGCCGCACCCGTACGACCGCCTGCCGGCGATTAACTTCCACGCCGCCCGCTACGACATCGCCGGTTTCGACTGGGCGGTCGACAGCGAGATCACGCGCTTCCACCACCCGACCCTGATCAACGGCAGCCGGATGGTGGTGGTGCCGCAGGTGAGCTACCCCATCATCAGCCCCAGCTGGTTCATCACGCCCAAGCTGATGATGAACGCCAGCGCCTACCAGCTGGACGCCTACAAGGGCGAGGAAAACCGCTCGGTGACGCGCACCATCCCCACGTTCTCGGTCGATTCGGGCCTGGAATTCGAGCGCAAGACCAGGCTGTTCGGCCGCGCCGTGACGCAGACGCTGGAACCGCGCCTGTTCTACGTCTACACGCCGTACCGGGACCAGAGCAATATCCCCAACTTCGACACGGCCGACGCCACCTTCAACTTCTCGCAGATCTTCAGCGAGAACCGCTTCGTCGGCTCGGACCGCATCAGCGATGCCAACCAGATGACGGCGGCCATCGTGTCGCGCTTCCTGGAAGAGTCGGGCGCCGAGCGCCTGCGCCTGGCGTTCGGCCAGCGCTTCTACTTCCACGAGCCGCGTGTGACCCTGGACGGTTCCACCGCCAACTCGGCCGGCAGCCGTTCGGACCTGCTGCTGGCGGCCACCGGCCGCATCTCCGATACCTGGGGTGTGGACAGCGCCGTGCAGTACAACCCGGACGACAAGAGCGTGGTCAGCTCGAACCTGAACGTGCAGTTCCAGCCGGGGCAGAAGAAGGTCTTCAACGCCGGCTACCGCTTCCTGCGCGATAACTTCAAGAACGTCGATTTCTCGACCCAGTGGCCGATCACGCAGAAGTGGTTCGGCGTCGGCCGCATGAGCTACTCGCTGCAGGATCACCGCATCCTGGAAAGCCTGATCGGCGTCGAGTACAACTGCGATTGCTGGGTATTCCGTGCCGGCGCGCAGCGCTTCGTGACGACGGCGAACAAGACGTCGACGCAGTTCTTCTTCCAGCTCGAGCTGACGGGCCTGTCCAAGCTGGGCATCGGCAATCCGCTGGAAGTGATGAAGAACAGCATCCCCGGCTACCAGCGCATGAACGAGGTCACCCGCCGCTGATGCCGCCGAGTCCTGCAATTGGCGCCCGCGGCCGCATACCTGTTATTCTTCACGATTATTCTTCCTGATTCTCCACCGACTCAATGAGCGTTTCCGATATGCGTAAGTCCAGTAAGCACCCGATCACACTCGCAGCAATCCTGATGTGCGCCATGGCTGCCGGTGGCGCCGCGTCGGCCCAGGACGCCAAGCCGGCCGCGCCTGCATCCGCTGCCGCCGCTCCCGGGGGCTTCACCCCGCCGGGACAATCGAAGAACACCGAGATCGACTCGATCGCCGTGGTCGTCAACGACGAAGTCATCACGCGACGCGAGCTGGCGCAGGAAATCAACACGATCACGCAGCGCATGAAGGCGCAGAACGCGCAGATGCCGTCGCTGCCGGACCTGCAGCGCCAGATCCTGGAGCACATGATCGTCCAGCGCGCCCAGTTGCAGATGGCGCGCGAGATGGGCGTGCGCGTCGACGACACGATGCTCGACCGCGCCATGGTGCGCGTGGCCGCCGAGCAGAAGATGACGGTCCAGCAGCTGCGCGACCAGATCGAGAAGCAGGGCGGCTCCTACGCCGCCTTCCGCGAGGACATCCGCAACGAAATCATCATGACGCGCCTGCGCGAACATGAAGTGGACCAGAAGATCCAGGTCTCCGAAGCGGAAGTGGACAGCTTCCTGGCAGCCCAGGAAGCGGCGGCTGCCGAACAGTTCGAAGTCAACATCTCGCAGATCCTCGTGCGCATTCCCGAAAATGCCTCGCCCGACGTGATCGCCCAGCGCCAGAAGCGCGCCGAGGAAGTGATGCGCCAGCTGCGCACGGGCGCCGACTTCGCCAAGATGGCCGCCACCTATTCCGACGCGGCCGATGCGCTGCAGGGCGGCGTGGTGGGCTGGCGCCAGACCGACCGTATTCCGCCCGTATTCGCCGAGGCACTGGTCAAGCTGCAGCCGGGCCAGGTCACACAGATCATCAAGAGCGTGGGCGGCTTCCATATCCTGAAGCTGGCCGACAAGCGCAGTGTGGCCCAGGCCCAGGCCGAGGCGGCCGTGCAGCAGACCCATGCCCGCCACATCCTGCTGAAGGTCACGCCGTCGCTGAGCGCGGCCGATGCCAAGCGCCGCCTGCTGGAACTGAAGGAGCGCCTGGACAACAAGGCCGCCACCTTCGAGGAACTGGCGCGGCTGTACTCGAACGACGAGTCGGGCAAGAAGGGTGGCGACCTGGGCTGGCTGGTGCCGGGTGACGCGCTGCCCGAATTCGAGCAGGCCATGAACGAACTGAAGCCCGGTGAAGTCAGCGGTCCCGTCGAGACCAGCTTCGGTTACCACCTGATCCAGGTCATCGAGCGCAAGTCCGAGGACGAGTCGAAGGACAAGAAGCGCAACGAGGCGCGCATGGCGCTGCGCGAGCGCAAGATGGTCGAGGCGGCCGAGGACTTCCAGCGCGAAGTGCGCGACCGTGCCTACGTCGAGTACCGCGCCGAAGACCTGAAGGAAGCCAAGTAAGGCCATGGCGCAGGGACCAGCACGTCAGCGGCCGACGATCTGCATCACGACCGGCGAGCCGGCCGGCATCGGACCGGGAATCGCGATCCGTGCCGCGTGGGCCCTGCGTGAACAGGTCAACTGCGTGCTGCTGGGCGACGCCGCCTTCCTGGCGATGACGGCCCATGCGCTCGACCCGGCGATGCGCATCAGCGCCCTGTCGCTGCAGGCCGTGCGCAACAGCGGCGTGCCCCATTTCGGCGCCGAGCGGCTGTGCGCCATCGACATCCCGCTGGCCGCGCACGTCGTGCCGGGCACCCTGGACAAGGAAAACGGCCGCGCCGTGCTGGCCACGCTCGATGCCGCCATCGAAGGCACCCGGGCCGGCTGGTTCGCCGCCGTCGTCACGGCGCCCCTGCAGAAAAGCACCATCAACGATGCCGGCGTGCCGTTCTCCGGCCATACGGAATATTTTGCCGAACGCACCGGCACGCCGCAGGTGGTGATGATGCTGGCCGGCGCGCCGGCCGCCGTCACGGGCGTGGCGCAGTTGCGCGTGGCGCTGGCGACGACGCACCTGCCGCTCAAGGACGTCTCGACCGCGCTGACGCAGGAAAGCCTGGGCCGCACGCTCGACATCATCGATGCCGACCTGCGCGCCAAGTTCGGCATCGCCGCGCCGCGCATCCTCGTCACGGGCCTGAACCCCCACGCCGGCGAGAACGGCTACCTGGGCCGGGAAGAAATCGACACCATCGGCCCGGCGCTGGCGGCGGCGCGGGCACGCGGCATCGACGCGCGTGGGCCTTACCCCGCCGATACGCTGTTCCAGCCGAAGTACCTGCAGGACGCCGACTGCGTGCTGGCGATGTACCACGACCAGGGCCTGCCCGTGCTGAAGTTCGCCACCTTCGGCAGCGGCGTCAATATCACGCTGGGCCTGCCCCTGATCCGCACCTCGGTCGATCACGGCACGGCGCTCGACCTGGCCGCGCAGGGCCTGGGCGTGGCCGACTGCGGCAGCATGGTGCAGGCCATCGAGACCGCCCTCGCCATGGTCCGGGCCAGCCAGGCCTGAATCGTCGCTCGCACTGCATCGCACCGGCCGGCCCGGCCACTCCATTTTTGAAGAAGACAGATGAAACACATAGCCCGCAAACGCTTCGGCCAGAATTTTTTACACGATAACCGCGTCCTCGCCGACATCATCGAAGCCATCGCGCCGGCCCCGGGCGATGCGATGGTGGAAATCGGGCCTGGCCTGGCTGCGATGACGGACCTGCTGCTCAAGTCGCTGGACCACATGCATGTGGTGGAGCTGGACCGCGACCTGGTGACGCGGCTGGAAAAGCGCTTCCCGCGCGAGAAGCTGACGATCCACTCGGGCGATGCGCTGAAGTTCGATTTCGGCACCATCCCCGTACCGGAAGGGCGCAAGCTGCGCGTCGTCGGCAACCTGCCGTACAACATCTCCAGCCCGCTGCTGTTCCACCTGACCGATTTCGCCCGGCAGATCGAGGACCAGCATTTCATGCTGCAGAAGGAAGTGGTGGAGCGCATGGTGGCCGAACCGGGCAGCAAGACCTATGGCCGCCTGTCCGTCATGCTGCAGTGGCGCTATCGCATGTCGCTGATGTTCATCGTCCCGCCCGAGGCCTTCGATCCGCCGCCGAAGGTGGAATCGGCCATCGTGCGCATGATCCCCATTGCCGACCCGCTGCCCTGCGACGCCGCCACGCTTGAAGCGGTGGTGCAGAAGGCATTCTCGCAGCGCCGCAAGGTAATTCGCAACTGCCTGGCCGGCATGTTTACGGAACAGCAGATCATCGATGCCGGCATCGACCCGTCCACTCGCCCGGAAACGGTGCCGATGGAAGCCTATGTGGCGCTGGCCAACAGCCTGAAGGCGCCCGCGTAGGCGAGCGCAGCTCTACAAGAACCGCCGGGTGCCGCGAGGTCCCGGCGGTTTTTTCGTGGCCGGGGCGAAATCGCAGGCAAAAAAAAGCCGGCTCAGGGAGCCGGCTAAATCCAATTCTCAGAAAGAAGTGGAGGAGACAGGAAACATTATGATGCGCCGCCGCATATTGATCTACTTTATTTTGCGAATGGCCATCATTCCTGTCATGAATATCAGGCGTTGGGCTTGCACGCGATCACGACATTCGTCACGGGAGCATCCTGCATCGTGCCCGTGCCGTTGGTAACGGTGCAGGTCAGGCCGGCCGGCTGCGTAATCACGGCCAGGCCATACGTCGTTTGCGACGCGATCGAATCGGGGTAGGCGAAATCCTTCGCATCCTTGGCGATTGGGAGTTCGCTGCCGTTGCCGTTGGCGATGACGAGGCCAGCGGCAGTCAGGCCGGTGACAGTGCCGCTCAGCTTGAAAGTGTTGATCGAGCAGGTCAGCGGAACGTTGATGGTTTCGGTGTAGCCGGCCGCGCCTTTCAGCGTGCTGTTGCCGGCAGCTGCGATGCAAGTCTGGTGATCCGGCTGCTTTTCAAAGGCAATCGTGTATTCGTTGCCGTACTCGATAGAAGTCGGGAAACTGTAGCTGGTTGCGCCAGCCGGCACGGTAATGCGCTCGCCGTTATTGGTCAGGACCAGGCCGGAATTCGTCAGGCCGGCAATGCTGCCACCGACGGTAAACGAGGCTTTGCCGCCGCAGCCGGCCACGGCCAGCACCAGGGCGATCGGGGCCAGAAACTTTGCTTTCATTGCATTCTCCAAAAAGAAGCGCGCCACTTCGGGCGCGCCGGGTCCGGTTTCAGCCGGTTCAGGGCTGGCGGCAGGTGACGGCGATATTGGTGACGGGGCCGGAAGGCATCACGCCCGCATTATTGGCGATGTCGCACACCAGGCCGGCCGGATTGCTGGCGACGGTCACGGCGTAAATGGCGCCATCAGCCACTTGTTGTTGCTTGTCCGAGAAGGTAAAGCTCGTGGCGCCGGCCGGAACGTCCAGCACGTTTGCGCCATTATTGAGCTTCAGGCCGGCCGAGGTGAGACCGCTGACGGTGCCGCCCAGCGTGTAGCTGTTCGTCGTGCAATTTATCTCGACCCGCAGTGCCGAGTAGTAATTGGCCTTGACGCCGTTCGTGCCGTCCGCGAATTTGCAGTTGGACGCAAGGGGTTGCTGCGCGATCTTGACGGCCAGCGTGCTGTCTTCGGGAATCAAGGTTGGGAAGGTGGCTTTCTGCGTGGCGCCACCGGTGCCGCCGTTGATGGTGATGGTTTCGTTGCCATTTTGCAGGATCAAGCCCGTCTTGGTCAGGCCGGTGACCGTTACCTGCAGGACCAGGTTACCGTCGTCGCTGCCGCCGCAGCCCGCCAGCATTACGGCGCACAGTGCGCTTACGCTCGCGCGCAGGGTCATACTCTTCATAGAAAAATCTCTCCAAAATCAGATAGCTGGATGCAGTACCGCGGCGCGGGGCATGGGTCGGCGCTTATTTTAGTGCATTTAATAAGTGACGGCTCGACAAATCCTTGTAACGACATGTGACGCCCTCAGTGCGCCCGTGGCCGCACTTGCGTCCGCACTTGCGTCAAATCGCAGCGGGACCGGCGGCCCGTCAGTTCACAACGATTCTGCACGACACCATTGCGGTCATGTACCTCGACGTGCCACGCCCCGGGACCGGTGCGTTCCATCGTCATGAAGCCGAAGCCGCCCACCCAGGAACTGAAGGAATCGATGATGGCGCCCGGCGCCGGCTGGACATCCATCGGCGCTTCCGGCAGGGGCACCGTGTCCTCGGCCGTGCCGGAAAAGCCCGTGATGAACTGGCTCGGGTGGGGGCTGGAAAAGCTGACCTGTTCCCACAGGTGGGCATGGCCGGACAGCACGGCCTGCACGTTGCGCGGCAGCAGCAGGGGATCGACCGAGCCGAAGCTGTCCTGCAGGCCCTTGTCGCCCAGTTGCAGGTAGCGCTGGCCGTTCTTGTCCAGGTCGGCGCCGAAGCCCAGGATGGGGTGGTGGTTGGCCCACAGGTTATACGGCACCCGCGCCGCCAGCGCGGCTGCCCTGGTGTAGGCGTCGCGGTAACGCTCGAAACCGGTGCTGCCCGGCGCCAGGCCCTTCCACGTGGTGGCGGCCGTGTCGACCACCAGCAGTTGCGTTTCCGGCCCCAGGGGCACGGCATACGGATCGCTGTAGTTGCCCGTGTCGTCGTCGGCCGCGCGGTTGCAGTCGCGGCCCGGCTGCAGGGGCCGGGGATCGAGGAAGCGCCACCAGCCCTGGCCGCCCCGCGCACAGCTTTCATGGTTGCCGCGCACCACCACCCAGGGCGCGGCCCGCAGCAGCGGCGCGGCCGGACGGAACAAATCCTCGCGCCACGTGTCCCAGCCATAGCCCCACGGGCTGCCGGCACAGCCGGCGTTGCCCGCCGGGCAGGGGTTTTCACGGTAGTGGTAATCGCCCACGTGCACCACCAGGTCCGGGCGCCAGGCGGCCGCGGACGCGGCCACGGTGGCGAACGGCGCCGCGTCCGCGTCGTTGCAGGCCTGGAAGGCATTGTCGGCTTTTTTCATCCGGCAGCCCGTGTCGCCGATGACGACGATGCGGCGCGGCTCGCCCTGGGGCACGGGCAAGGCCTGACCCTGCACCGTGGCCGTGCGCGTGCCGGGCGGCAATGGCAGCTCGCAGGTGAGCAGCGGGAAGGCCGAAGGCTTCGAATCGGCCGGGCTGGAAGCCGTGGGGCGCTGGGCCACCGTGCTGGCCGGCGCGCGCAGCTGCATCGGCTGCGCGCGGCCGTCGATATCGATCGGTGGGCATGTCGCTGCATCGCTCAACACCCGCACCGTGGCCGCGCCGCCTTCGCCCACGACGATATACGCCGACAGCACGGGCGGGGCTGGCGGAGCGAGGGTGGCGCAGCCGGCCAGGGTGGCGGCCAGCAAGGGGGTGGCGATGCGGGCAGGAAAGTACATGGCAGGCTCCATGAGTCAGCAATTCGAGTTAGCACTTCGCTAATTTTACCTGCGCTTCCTGCTGCCGTGAGCGGTACGATGGCGGCGCTCAGGCATGCGACAATGGGGCCATGAACGAGATTCAATCACCGAACGAGCGTCCCCACGCCATCCTGTTCGACCTGGACGATACCTTGTGGCCCATCGGCCCCGTCATTGCCGAGGCGGAGCTGACCCTGCATGCGTGGCTGGCCGAGCACGCACCGAAGGTGGCACAGGCCTTCACCATCGAGGAGATGCGGGCGCGCCGGATGGCGCTGCTGGCTGCCGATCCCGCTCACCACCTGGACCTGGCCAAGCTGCGCCGGGCCGCGCTGCAGGCGGCGTTCGAGCATGTGGGCGAGGACCTGGCCCATGTGGACGGTGCCATGACGCATTTCCATTCGGCACGCAACACCGTCAAGCTGTATGACGATGTGCTGCCCGGGCTGCTGCGACTGTCGGACAAGGTCATCCTTGGCTCTGTTTCGAATGGCAATGCCGACCTTGAAGTCATCGGCCTCGCCCACCATTTCAAGGTGTCGCTCGCGGCCAGCCGCTTCGGCATCGCCAAGCCGGACCCGGCGATATTCCTGGCCGCCTGCGAAGCGCTCGGCGTGGCGCCCCGGCAAGCCGTGTACGTGGGCGACGACCTGCGCCTCGATGTCGAAGGCGCACAAAAGGCGGGCTTGCGGGCGGTGTGGATGAACCGCACCGGCAGCAACGCCCACGTCGACATGGGCATCGCGCCCGATGCGATCTGCAGCAGTTTCGATGAGTTGATTGCGTGGCTGGAACAACAGTTAGCCGATTGAATGTCATGGAAAGCCGGTCCGCTGGTCCCGGCCGTGCATAATACTGTGTACGTCTGAAGATTGAACTATGCAACTCGAACCCCGTGCCCAAACCCTGCTCAAAGCCCTGGTGGAGCGCTATATTGCCGATGGTCAACCCGTCGGCTCGCGCGCGCTGTCCAAGATTTCCGGCCTTGACCTGTCTCCGGCGACGATCCGCAACATCATGGCCGACCTCGAAGAGCTGGGCTATGTGTCCAGCCCCCACACGTCGGCCGGTCGTGTCCCCACGCCCCGTGGCTACCGCATCTTTGTCGATACCCTGCTGACGGTCCAGACCCTGGACGAGAACGCCGTCGGCTCGACCCTGCGCACGCAGGCCCAGGCGCCGCAGAAGCTGATCGCGAATGCGGCCCAGATGCTGTCGTCGCTGTCGCAGTTCGCCGGCGTCGTGCTGAGCCCCCGCCACGAATCCGTGTTCCAGCAGATCGAGTTCCTGCGCCTGGGTGAAAAGCGCATCCTGCTCGTCATCGTCGCCCCCGGTGGCGACGTGCAGAACCGCCTGCTGTTGACCGACGTCGACTACACGCCCTCGCAACTGCAGCAGTCGGCCAACTTCATCAACCAGCACTACAGCGGCCTGCACTTCGACGACGTGCGCAACCGCATGCAGGGCGAAGTGCGCCAGCTGCGCGACGATATGGGCAGGCTGATGCAGGCCGCTGTCGAAGCTGGCAGCGCCGCCATGGCCGAAAGCGTGGACGACATGGTCATCGCCGGCGAGCGCAACCTGCTGTCCGTCAGCGACCTGTCGTCGAACATGAGTTCGCTGCGCCAGATGTTCGACATGTTCGAGCAGAAGACGGGGCTGATGCAGTTGCTGGACGTGTCGTCGAAGGCTTCGGGCGTGCAGATCTTTATCGGCGGCGAGTCGAACCTGGTGCCGATGGACGAAATGAGCGTCGTCACCGCGCCCTATGAAGCAAACGGGCGCATCGTCGGCACCTTGGGCGTCATCGGCCCCACGCGCATGGCCTACGAGCGCGTCATCCCCATCGTCGACATCACGTCGCGGCTGCTGTCGAACGCGCTGAGCCACAACTAAAGAAAAGGGGACAGACCCCATTTTTCAAGAAATAGTTTCCTGAAAAATGGGGTCTGTCCCCATTTTTGAAGCAAGATTCTAGTGGCGGTGCGGGCAGGCCGTCTTGGTGCAGTTGCCGTAGATGGCCAGTGCGTGCTCGGCGATCTTGAAGCCGCGCTCCTGGGCGATGCGGTGCTGGCGCTGCTCGATTTCCTCGTCGACGAATTCCTCCACGCGGCCGCAGTCCAGGCACACCAGGTGATCGTGGTGGGAGCCTTCGTTCAGCTCGAAGATGGCCTTGCCGCTTTCGAAGTGGTTGCGGTTCAACAGGCCGGCCTGCTCGAACTGCGTCAGAACGCGATAGACGGTTGCCAAGCCGACATCCATATTTTCAGAAAGCAGGATCTTGTAGACATCTTCCGCCGTCAGGTGGCGCACCGAGCTGTTCTGGAAAATATCCAGAATTTTCAGGCGCGGCAGGGTCGCCTTCAGGCCGCTGGCCTTCAGGTCTGTAGGGCTGTTACTCATGTTTGGTAGTCGATTTAGGCTGGAGTGCTTTATGATATAGCGTTTTGGCACTTCTGCTCAAATTGAATTGAGGTCATCTATGCGCTGCACCCCGGCTGTATCACACTCCACGCTGCACTCCACCCTGCACGGTTTGAAACGCCGCGTCCCCCTGTGGGCCGCGATGGCGGGCGTGGCGCTCGTGCTGGGCGGATGCGCCGGCCGTACCGTGCTGGGCGCGAAGGAAGGTGCCCGCGCTGAGCGCGAACCGGACGTGACGGTGGAAGCCAAGCATGGCGCGCAGACCACGACGACGACGAAGCTGAACAAGTTCATGTGGTTCTTCTCGCCTTACCGTCCGGATATCCAGCAGGGTAACTTCGTGTCGAAGGAAATGCTGGCGCAACTGAAGGAAGGCATGACGCGCGACCAGGTCCGCTTCGTGCTCGGCACGCCGCTGCTGAACGATATCTTCCATGCCGACCGCTGGGATTATCCATTCCGCCTGGCCCGCGGCAACGGCGAGCTGACCACCAGCACCGTCGTCGTCTACTTCGACAAGGAAGGCAAGGTCTCGCGCTTCGAAGGCGGCGAGCTGCCCACGGAACAGGAATACATCGCGCGCATCGCCGGCCCGGTCAAGAAGTTCAAGAAGGATGCCAAGCGCGACAGCGAGAACCAGCCGGCCGCCGCGCGCGCGCCGCTGCCGGGCGGCCAGGATTCGGGCAATCGGGCGCCCGTCGAAATCAACGTCAAGCAGAACTGAGCGGAGGCCCCATGAACACGATTAAAATCGCCGTGGCCGGCGCCGATGGCCGCATGGGCCGCATGCTGGTGGAAGCGGTCGGCGAATCCGGCGACCTGGCATTGTCCGGCGCGCTGGGCCTGGCCGGCAGCGCCGGCATCGGCCAGGACGCTGCGGCCTTCCTGGGCAAGCCGCTTGGGGTCGTCGTCACGGCCGACCTGGCCGAAGGATTGGCCGGCGCCGATGTGCTGATCGACTTCACCCGGCCCGAAGGCACGCTCAAGCACCTGGAGTACTGCGCCGCCCACGGCGTCAAGCTCGTCATCGGCACCACCGGTTTCGACGATGCCGGCAAGGCCGCCATCGCGGCCGCCGCCGAGAAGACCGCCATCGTCTTCGCGCCGAACATGAGCGTGGGCGTGAACGTCACCTTGAAGCTGCTGGAGCTGGCCGCGAAAAGCCTGGCCACCGGCTACGATATCGAGATCATCGAAGCGCACCACCGCCACAAGGTCGATGCACCTTCCGGCACCGCGCTGAAGATGGGTGAAGTGATCGCCGACGCGCTGGGCCGCGACCTGAAGGAATGCGCCGTGTATGGCCGCGAAGGCGTCACGGGCGAGCGCGATCCGTCCACCATCGGCTTTGCCACCGTGCGCGGCGGCGACATCATCGGCGACCACACGGTGCTGTTCGCCGGCACGGGCGAGCGCATCGAGATCAGTCACAAGTCCAGCAGCCGCGCCGGTTACGCGCAAGGTTCGCTGCGCGCCGCGCGCTTCCTGGCCGACAAACAGACGGGCCTGTTCGACATGTTCGACGTGCTGTCGCTGAACGGCTGATGGAGCACTTCAGCTTCGCCACGTACTGGGAGCGCGGCGACGCGATCAGCCATGCCGTGGCCTGGCTGCTGCTGGCGATGTCGCTGACGAGCTGGTTCTTCATCCTGTCGAAGGGCTGGATGGCGTGGCGCGTGCGGCGCAGCGCCCACGTGGTGCGCCGCTTCTGGGATGCGCCCACCTTGCAGGACGGCGTGGCCGCCGTCATGGCAGGCGACCCCGAAGGCATTTACCTGGCGCTGGCCGAACAGGGAATGGCGCCAGCCCCCGCTGCCGGCGCTTCCTCGCTGGGCGGCACGGTGGGCCGCGCCGAACAGATGACGCGCCTGCTGCGCGACGGCATCCACCGCTCCACCGTGCGCCTCGAAAGCGGCCTGACCCTGCTGGCATCGATCGCCTCCACCGCACCCTTCGTCGGCCTGCTCGGCACCGTCTGGGGCATCTACCACGCGCTGGCCGCCGTGTCTTCCACGGGCCCCGTGCAGATCGACCGCATCGCCGGCCCGGTCGGCGAGGCGCTGATCATGACGGGCGTGGGCCTGGCGGTGGCCATTCCCGCCGTGCTGGCCTATAACGGCTTCAATCGCGTGAACCGCCTGACCCTGTCCGAGCTCGATGCGTTCGCGCACGACCTGCACGCCTACCTGACCAGGAATTAAAGGAGGACCGCGATGGCATTCGGCGCGTTCAACCACCACCGGCAGAAGGAATCGATGGCCGACATCAATGTCACGCCGATGGTGGACGTGATGCTGGTGCTGCTGGTGATCTTCATCCTGTCGGCACCGATGTTTACCAATGCCGTCAGCCTGGACCTGCCCAAGGCCAAGGCAGCTGCCGCGGCGCAGCCGGCCGGCACCATCACGGTGGCCATCGACGCCGCCGGCACCGTCTACTGGAACAACGAAGCGTTGAAGGCGGGCGAGCTGGCACAACGCCTGGCCGGTGCCGCCGTGCGCACGCCCCAACCCGAACTGCAATTGCGCGCCGACCGCGCCACCCGCTATGAAGCGGTGGCCCAGCTGATGGCTGCGGCGCAGGCGCAGGGCCTGACGAAACTGGTTTTCGTCACCGATCCGAAGGAACAGAAATAATGGCCAGTGTCACCCTGGACGGCGCGGCGATCCGCGATGAAGCAGGCTTCCACGCCGCCAGCCGCGCGGCCTTCGGCCTGCCCGACTACTACGGCGATTCGATGGATTCCTGGGTCGATGCGCTGTCCTACCTGCGCGATGACGAAGGCATGACGAAGTTCCGCCTGAAGCCCAACGAGCTGCTGCAGATCGTCATCGACAACACCAGCGCCCTGCGCGCTGCGGCGCCCGACCTGCTGGCCGAAATCGAATACTGCGTCGGCGGCATCAACGAGCGCTACGAGGACTACGGCGAGAAGCCGGCGCTGCAGCTGGTGCTGCGCTAGGACCGCCATGGGCGAGGGCCATATGCCGCCGCTGCCGGCGTGGCTGGCGACAGGATTGGCCCACCGCCCCGAACTGCTGATCACGGCGCGGCAGACCTACAGCCTGCGCGCCGTCGACTTCGACCAGCCCGCGCTGATCGTCCCCCTGCAAGGCGAGAAGGTCTTCACTGCCGGGCAGGCGACGACGCATGTCGGCCCGGGCAGCTACCTGATGGTGCACCGTGCCTGCCGCGGCACCGTCGAGAATATCGCGGGCCAGGACTGCTACCGGGCCTGGTGCATCGTCTTTCCCTGGCGCGTCGTGGAGCTGGCGCGCCGCCTGCTCGAAGCCCATGCCTTGCCGCCGGCCCCTGCCGCCAGCCACGGCGGCGCGGCGCTGGCGCCGCTGCATGAAGCGCTGCGGTATTTGCTCGAATTGCTGAACCGCCCGGGCACCGATGCGGCCCTGGTCGACCATGCGCTGGTGGGCGTGCTGCTGGCACTGCACCGAAGCGGCGACAGCCAGTTCCGCCTGGCGCAGGACCTGTCGGTGGCAGCCCGCATCCGCTTGCAGGTGGGCACGGAGCCCGGCGCGACTGGTGCTCCGCCGATTTCGAGGACAGCCTGCACATCAGCGGCGCCACCTTGCGGCGCCGGCTGGCCGAGGAACACACGTCCCTGCGCGAAGTGCTGCGCGACGCCCGGCTGTATCACGCCATGGCCCTGCTGCAGACGACGCGCCGTCCCGTCAAGGCCATCGCGCTGGCCTGCGGCTACCGCTCGGTGCCCAGCTTCACGCGCCAGTTCACATTGCGTTTCGGCGTCGGGCCGGGCGCCGTCGGCAACGCCTGATCCTGAGCGTTTCGCGCCGCCGATTGAGCGCATTGCGCAGGCGTGCCACGGCATCATGCTCCCATCGTTTCGACAGGGAGAACAGCATGAACAAGGGAGTCAATAAGGCATTCTGCACGGCCGCGCTGCTGGCGCTGACGGCCGGCGCCCAGGCGCTCGAACTGCGCAGCACGGAGCTGGCCGATGGCGACACCTTGCCGGCGCGGCAGGTGTACCGGGGCTTCGGCTGCGCGGGCGACAACGTGTCGCCGCAACTGGCGTGGCGCGATGCGCCGGCGGGCACGAAAAGCTTCGTCGTCACCGCCTACGATCCGGACGCGCCCACCGGCAGCGGCTGGTGGCACTGGGTGGTCTACGACCTGCCCGCCACCGTCACCGCGCTGCCGGGCGGCGCCGGCAAGCAGGGCAGCCTGCCGGCAGGCGCCCGGCACGGCCGTAACGACTACGGCACCCACGACTTCGGCGGCGCCTGCCCGCCCGCGGGCGACAAGGCGCACCGCTACATCTTCACCGTGCATGCATTGAAAGTGGAGAAGCTCGACGTCCCGGCCGACGCATCGCCCGCGCTGATCGGCTTCATGACCCACGCCAACAGCCTTGGCAGCGCCGCGTTGACGGTCCGTTACGGCCGCTAGCTCGTTCGCCTGGCGCGCCCTCAGCGCGACCTGGGTTGCTGCGGTTGGACCAGTGGATCGTGCGTGGGCTTTTCGGGCTTACCAGGCGGACACATGCCGCCCTGACACGGTCCACCTTTATATTTCGGTTTCTTGCGGTGAAACTCGCAATTTTCCTCTTTTACACAGGCAGCCGTTGCGTCCGGCTTCTCTGTCGCCTTCTCCTGGCGATCGGCTTGAACGTTCGCCTGACGTTTCCCCTCTGCCTGCCTGGGCTCGGGCGCGTCCTGTGCGCTGCCAGGCGTCAACACACTGAGTATTACCAGGGCCAATATGCTGGCAGCGAAATTGTTCATGATGACCTCACGTAGCACAATTAAATACGTACCTGCCGGGGTTCCGGAACCGGCGCAGCACGGCGCGAACCGTAGCTCGGTCCGGCTTGACCGCAGTGCGGCAGGACTGCTCGATACCGACGGCGCCGCGCTCCTGCCGGGTTTGCCAGAATACTGTCAATTCCAGCGTGCCAGTCTTCTCCATGTGCCGAATGACCTGCCCCCAGTTAAGCTGCTGGGGGCTGCTGGCAAACAGCACTTCGCGGTACTGGTGCGTTTCCGCCGCAACTGCGAAAGTTTGCGCCGTCGTCAGGGGATCGGAGGAAAGCCACGAGTTCTGTTTTCCCGGCACATGGCGAACGAAATACAGCCAGGGCAGTTTCACCGTATCGTGGCCGACACGTATGTGCAGCATTGCCCCATGGACCCAGGCTGGCTGCGCCACGTTGAACCGCGACGTGGCGCTGATATCCAGCGGCACCGTTACCGCCACTCCTGCGACTGCCTGCACCCTCGGATCGCCCGGCGGTTCCATGCTGCGGATATCGAATAGTTCAAAGGACTCCATGCGTAGTTCCGCCGCGGCGCGCCGTTCCAGCGAGCCGACGATCGCCGGCAGTGTGAACCAGACGAGCGCGAATATGGCACAGCCGCCCGCTGCCCGGAAAATCCAGCCGGGGGACTTGCCCTCGATTTCCAGCATGCCTGCCATCGACGCCATCAACACAGCCAAGGCAAATGCCATCAGCGCCTTCAGGTAAATCTGGGAATTGGCTGACAGGACAGGATCGGTCCAGCATAGCCAGAGCAGCAGGGTAACGATGACGAGGGACAGGACGAGGCGCACGATGCGCTCGGCATGATCGAGGACCCTGCCGAAGTCGCGCGTGCGGTGGTGGTGCTGGTATCGGGGTGCCATGGGGCCTCGCGGCAAATGCAGCCGGACGCGGCAGAGAAAATCCGACGAGACTATTCTTCTGCCATCGGCATCTCAGCTTAGCACCGCATGGAACGAAAGAAAACCTGGACAGTTCCAGGTTCCCTGCGCCTGGCGGCTCAGGCTTTCTCGCCCGGCGCCAAGGTCAGCACATCGAAGCCCGTCTCGGTGACGGTGACCATATGCTCCCACTGGGCCGACAGCGAACGGTCGGCCGTGACGACGGTCCAGCCGTCCGGCAGGGCGCGGGTCTGGTGCTTGCCGGCGTTGATCATCGGTTCGATCGTGAAGACCATGCCGGGGCGCAGTTCCAGGCCCATGCCGGGGCGGCCGTAGTGCAGCACCTGCGGGTCTTCGTGGTAGACCATGCCGATGCCGTGGCCGCAGTAGTCGCGCACGACGGAGTAGCCGGCCTTTTCGGCCAGCACCTGGATGGCGTGGCCGACGTCGCCCAGCGTGGCGCCCGGCTTGACGGCGCGGATGCCTGCCCACATGGCGTCGTACGTCACCTCGCACAGCTTGCGCGCGGCCTTGCCGACATTGCCGACGTAGTACATGCGGCTGGTGTCGCCGAACCAGCCGTCCTTGATGACGGCCACGTCGATGTTGATGATGTCGCCGTCCTTCAGCGTTTTCTTCGGCGACGGGATGCCGTGGCAGACCACTTCGTTGACGGAGGTGCAGACGGTTTTCGTGAAACCGGCATAGCCGACGTTGGCGGGAATCACCTGCAGCACCTTGACGATGTAGTCGTTGCACAGCTGGTCCAGGTATTCCGTCGTCACGCCCGGCTGCACGTGCGGGCCGATCATCGTCAGCACGTCCGCCGCCAGCTGGCCGGCCACGCGCGACATTTCAACCTGCTCGGGCGACTTGATCAGGATGGCATCGCTACTCTTCTTACGCATCGTGCAGGGCCTCCCGGCTCAGGGGACTGAGGCGCAGCGGCCCGCCGCCCGTGTCGCCACGCAGCAGCAACTGGCACAGTTCGCTGTAGTTCAGGTCGGGATTGGTTTCGGCCAGCAGGCCGATGCGCAGCCAGTGTTCGGCCTGCGCATTGATCGAGCGGCTCAGGGCGCCGCTGGCGATACGCAGGTTTTCATGCATCTGGTCGGAAATCTTGACGATACCCATGATGGTGCCTTATACGGTTTATATACGAACCGTATATTAGCACGGGGACGCCGTTCCTGTCAGCGCATCGCCGCCGGATCGAAATGGGGATTCTGGATCAGCCCCAGCACATTGCCGAACGGGTCGGCCAGCTGCACCATGCGAATATCGCCGCCGACATCCTCGATTGCAGTGTGAGTGCTCGCTCCGAGTGCCGTGATGCGCTCGGCTTCGGCAACGATATCGTCCACCCCCCAATACACCTGGACGCCCGTCGTACCCGGCACGCCGTCGGGCAGCAGGCCCAGCTCGAAGCCGCCGACAGCGAAGCCGACATAGAAGGGCTCGTCGAAATAGGGCGCGACGCCGAACACCTGAATGTACCAGGCCTTGGCGGCGGCCAGATCGGCGACCGGATAAATCGCGCTGCGCAAACCGTTGATCATGACGCTCTCCAGAAAGGGTAATGGCGCCATCGTGCCACGCCGGGGCCGCCCCGTATTGGAAAAATGGAAGGTCAGCGCCAGGCATCCGGCGTCGTGCCGGCGAAATCGTGGAAGTCGCGGATCAGGTGCGACTGGTCGAAGTAGCCGCACCGGGCCGACACGGTCGCCACGTCGGCCGGCCCGACCAGTAGTGCGCTGGCCTGGCGGAAGCGGCAGATGCGGGCGAACAGTTTCGGCGCGATGCCCACCTGCTGGCGAAAGCGCAGGGAGAAATGCTGGCGCGACACGCCCAGTGCGGCGGCCAGCTGCTCGATGCGCACGGTGCCGTGCGACGCCTCGATGGCCGCCACGGCGTGCGCACCCAGCGATGGCACGACGGGACCGGCGCCGGCCAGCCGGGCCAGCAACGCCGCTTCGACCAGGCGTAGCTGCGCCGCGGTCGTCATGCCGGGTTGCCACAGCGCGTCGTTCAGGCGGTCGACATTGCCCCGGCCCCACAGCTCGGGCAAGCCGGCGCGGGTGTCCGCCAGCGGATGCAATGGCACGCCCAGGAACAGGGAAGCGGCCGCCGGCTTGAAGCGCACCGCCACCGTGCGCACGGGCCGGACCGTCGGCACCCAGATCGGCGCGCTCATCATGCCGACCGCAAATGGCTCGGCGCCGCTGTCCTGCCACAGGATGTCGACGCAATTGTCGGGCAGCACGCGGTGCCGTGACGGTCCGGCGGCCGCCTGCGATGCCCACAGGCAGGCCACGTACGGGCGCAGCGCGGGGTGGGGCGAAAATTCCTGATAGGCCATCAGCGGGGCGGCGTGCTGCCGCCGGCAGCTAACCAGTATAATGTTCGGTTCATATTCACTATTGTGCATCCATCATGCAAGACAAATACAGTCCCGCCGACGTCGAAAAAGCTGCCCAATCCCACTGGAAGGCCATCGACGCCTATAAAGCCGTCGAAAACGACCCGCGTTTCCCCAAGGGAAAGTATTACGCCTGCTCGATGCTGCCTTACCCATCGGGCAAGCTGCACATGGGTCACGTGCGCAACTATACGATCAATGATGTGATGTACCGCTACCTGCGGATGAACGGCTATAACGTGCTGATGCCGATGGGCTGGGATGCCTTCGGCATGCCGGCGGAGAACGCGGCGATGGCCAACAACGTGCCGCCGGCGCAGTGGACGTATTCGAATATCGCGCACATGCGCGCGCAGATGGAAATGATGGGCCTGGCGATCGACTGGTCGCGCGAAATGACTGCCTGCAAGCCCGAATACTACAAGTGGAACCAGTGGATGTTCCTGAAGATGCTGGAAAAAGGCATCATCTACAAGAAGACGGGCACCGTGAACTGGGACCCGGTCGACCAGACCGTGCTGGCCAACGAGCAGGTCGTCGACGGCCGTGGCTGGCGCTCCGGCGCGCTGATCGAGAAGCGCGAAATCCCCATGTACTACGCCCGCATCACGGACTACGCCGAGGAGCTGCTCGACTTCGTCGACAACAAGCTGCCTGGCTGGCCCGAACGCGTACGCATCATGCAGTCGAACTGGATCGGCAAATCGACCGGCGTGCGCTTCGCCTTCCCGCACCAGATCAAGGACGAGAACGAGCAGCCGATCGGCGAAGGCAAGATGTATGTCTTCACGACGCGCCCGGACACGATCATGGGCGTGACCTTTTGCGCCGTGGCGGCCGAGCATCCGCTGGCCACGCATGCGGCCAGGAACAATCCTGAACTGCAGGCCTTTATCGCCGAGTGCAAGATGGGTTCCGTCATCGAGGCCGACATGGCCACGATGGAAAAGAAGGGCATGCCAACGGGCCTGTTCGTCACCCATCCGCTGACGAACGAGCAGATCGAAGTCTGGGTCGGCAACTACGTCCTGATCACGTACGGCGACGGCGCCGTGATGGGCGTGCCGGCGCACGACGAGCGCGATTTCGCATTCGCGAAAAAATACGACCTGCCGATCAAGCAGGTGATCTCGGCCGAAGGCAAGGAGTACTCGCTGGACGCCTGGCAGGAATGGTATGGCGACAAGGACGTTTCCGTCGTCATCAACTCCGGCAAGTACGACGGCCTGCGCTACAAGGAAGCCGTCGATGCCGTCGCGGCCGACCTGGCGACCCTGGGCCTGGGCGAGAAGAAGGTGACGTTCCGCCTGCGCGACTGGGGCATCTCGCGCCAGCGCTACTGGGGCACGCCGATCCCGATGATCAACTGCGCCGACTGCGGCGCCGTACCGGTGCCTGAAAAAGACCTGCCGGTCGTGCTGCCGGAAGACTGCGTCCCGGACGGCACGGGCAACCCGCTGAACAAGCACGAGTCCTTCCTGGCCTGCGACTGCCCCACCTGCGGCAAGCCGGCCCGTCGCGAGACGGACACGATGGACACCTTCGTCGATTCGTCCTGGTACTACATGCGCTATACGTCGCCGAACTCGAACGACGCCATGGTCGACAGCCGCAACGACTACTGGATGCCGATGGACCAGTACATCGGCGGCATCGAGCACGCCGTGCTGCACCTGCTGTACGCGCGCTTCTGGACCAAGGTCATGCGCGACTTCGGCCTGGTGAAATTCGACGAACCGTTCGTGAACCTGCTGACGCAAGGCATGGTGCTCAACGAGACCTACTACCGCGAGGAAGTCAGCGGCAAGAAGACCTGGTTCAACCCGGCCGACGTGGAACTGACGACGGACGACAAGGGTCGCCCCGTGTCGGCGCTGCTGAAGGCCGACGGCCAGCCGGTGCTGATCGGCGGCACGGAAAAGATGTCGAAGTCGAAGAACAACGGCATCGACCCGCAGGCCCAGATCGAGCAGTTCGGCGCCGATACGGCCCGCCTGTTCACGATGTTCGCCTCGCCCCCGGAGCAGACCCTGGAATGGTCCGGCAGCGGCGTCGAAGGCGCCAACCGCTTCCTGCGCCGCGTGTGGGCCTACGGCTACGCGCAGAAGGACCGCATTGCCGCCGCTGGCGCCGCAGTAACGTCGAACGCCACGACGGACGCCGGTAAATCCCTGCGCCGCGAGCTGCACAAGGTGCTGCAGCAGGCCGACTACGACCTGAAGCGCATCCAGTACAACACCGTGGTGTCGGCCTGCATGAAGATGCTCAACACGCTGGAGTCGGCCAAGCTGGACGACAGTGCTGAATCGAGCGCCGTCATCGCCGAAGGCTTCTCGATCTTCCTGCGCTTGTTGAATCCCGTGGCGCCGCACATCACGCATGCGCTGTGGTCGGAACTGGGCTACGCCGCCGCGCACAAGGACATCCTCGATACGGCCTGGCCGCAGGTCGATCCGGCCGCGCTGGAGCAGTCCGAGATCGAGATGATGATCCAGGTGAACGGCAAGCTGCGCGGCTCGGTGAAGGTCGCCAAGGGCCTGGACAAGGCTGCCATCGAAGCGGCCGCGCTGGCCGAAGAGAGCGTGCAGAAGTTCATCGAGGGCACGCCGAAGAAGATCATCGTCGTGCCGGGCAAGTTGGTCAACATCGTGGTATGAGCATGACCCATTCAATGACCCTGACCAGGATGGCCCGCAATGCCGTGCTGCTGGCCGCGCTGGCCGGCAGCGTGACTGCCTGCGGCTTCCACCTGCGCGGCTCGGGCGGCAGCTACACGCTGCCGTTCAAATCGATGTATGTCGGCCTGCCGGAGTCGTCGCCGCTGGCGATCGACCTGAAACGCAATATCCGCGTCAACGGCAATACCGTTATCGTGGGCGATCCGAAGGCCGCCGATGGCATCATCGACGTCATCACGGACCCGGAAAAGACGCGCACGAAAACCATCCTGTCGCTGAACAGCGCGGGCCGCGTGGGCGAGTACCTGCTGAGCTATAACATCGTCTTCCGCGTGCGCGACAACAGCGGCGCCGAGCTGCTGGGCCCCACGCAGATCACCCTGACCCGCCCCATCACCTTCAACGAGACGCAGTTGCTGGCGAAGGAACAGGAAGAGGCGCTGCTGTACCGCGACATGCAGACGGACCTGGTGCAGCAGATGATGCGCCGGATGGCCGCGATCAAGATCGGTGCTCCCGCACCTGCCAGTGCCACGCCCGGTCCGGGCAGCGCGCTGCTGATGCCGGGCACGTCCGAGCCGACGCCCGCGGCGACCGTGCCACCGGCGTCCGTTCCAGCCAAGCAGTAAGCATCATGCAACTGCGGGCTGAAGCGCTGGACGGCCACCTGGCCAAACCCTTGTCGCCGCTGTATGTCATCACCAGCGACGAGCACCTGCTCGCGCTGGAGGCGGCCGACAAGATCCGGCGCACGGCCCGCGCGCAAGGCTATTCCGAGCGCGATGTGCTGAGCGTGGAACGCAGCTTCAAGTGGGGCGAGCTGCTGGCGGCGAACCAGGCCATGTCCCTGTTCGGCGACAAGAAGCTGATCGAACTGCGCATCCCCACCGGTAAGCCAGGCAAGGACGGCGGCGCCGCGCTGCAGGCCTATGTAAAGGACCTGAGCCCGGACAACCTCACCCTGATCACCCTGCCGAAGCTGGACTGGCAGACCGCCAAGGCGGCCTGGGTGACGGCGCTGCAGCAGGCTGCGGTGTATATCGAGATTCCCACCGTCGAGCGCGCGGCGCTGCCGAACTGGATTTCGATGCGCCTGGCGCAGCAGAACCAGAGCGTGGACCGGCAGAGCCTGGACTTCATCGCCGACCGGGTCGAAGGCAACCTGCTGGCCGCGCACCAGGAAATCCAGAAACTGGGCCTGCTGCACGAGCCGGGCAAGCTGACCTTCGAACAGGTGCACGATGCCGTGCTGAACGTGGCGCGCTATGATGTCTTCAAGCTGTCCGAGGCGATGCTGACGGGCGATCCGGCCCGGCTGGTGCGCATGCTCGAAGGCCTGAAGGGCGAGGGCGAGGCGCTGCCGCTGGTGCTGTGGGCCGTGTCCGAGGAGATCCGCACCCTGCTGAAACTGAAGGCAGGCATGGCGCAGGGCCGCCCGCTGGGCGCGCTGCTGAAGGAATACCGTATCTGGGGGCCGCGCGAGCGCATGATGGAACCGGCCCTGCGCCGGCTGTCGCTGGCCACGCTGGAAGGGGCGCTGCAACAGGCGGCCCAGGTCGACAAGATGGTCAAGGGGTTGCGCGGCAAGGCGTTCGCCGGCGACCAGTGGGACGCCATGCTGCAGCTGGCGTTGAAGGTAGCACGGGGATGACGATGAACTCTCGCACTGAACAAAATATCGAAGCCGGTATTGAACACTATATGCAGGACCTGGGCCGCCGCGCCCGCGCCGCCTCGCGCGCCATGGCGCGTGCCGACTCGGCCACCCGCAACCGCGCGCTGGCGCTGATCGCCGACGCCATCGAACGGGAAGCCCCAGCCCTGCGCGCGGCCAACCAGCTCGACCTGGACGCTGCCCGCGCCAACGGCCTGGCGCCGGCCATGCTGGACCGGCTGGCCCTGTCGGACAAGGCCATTACGACGATGATCGAAGGCCTGCGCCAGATCGTCGCGCTGCCCGATCCCGTCGGCGAAATCTCGAACCTGAAAGTGCGTCCGAGCGGCATCCAGGTGGGCCAGATGCGCGTGCCGCTGGGCGTCATCGGCATCATCTACGAAGCGCGTCCGAACGTCACGGTGGACGCGGCGGGCCTGTGCATCAAGAGCGGCAACGCCACCATCCTGCGCGGCGGCTCGGAAGCGATCCACTGCAACCGCGCGCTGGCGAAGATCGTCAAGGCCGGGCTGGAAGGCGCCGGGCTGCCGGCCGACGGCGTGCAGGTGGTCGACACCACCGACCGCGCCGCCGTGGGGGCCCTGATCACGATGCCGCAGTATGTCGACGTCATCGTGCCGCGCGGCGGCAAGGGCCTGATCGCGCGCCTGATGGAAGAGGCGACGGTACCGATGATCAAGCACCTGGACGGCATCTGCCACGTCTACATCGACGCCAAGGCGGACCTGCAGAAGGCGCTGGACATCGGCTTCAACGCCAAGTGCCACCGCTACGGCACCTGCAACACGATGGAGACCCTGCTGGTCGAGCGGGGCATCGCCCCCACCGTGCTGCCTCAGCTGGCCGGGCGCTACCTGACCGAATCGGTCGAGCTGCGCGCCGACCCGGAAGCCCATGCGATCCTGGCCGCCGCCGGCTACCCGCACCTAGCCCACGCCACGGAGGAAGACTGGGCCACCGAATACCTGGCGCCGGTCCTGGCCGTGAAGATCGTCGACGGCATCGATGCGGCGATGGATCACATCAATACCTGGTCGTCCAAGCACACGGAAGCCATCGTCACGGAAGACTACAGCGCCGCCATGCGCTTCCTGCGCGAAGTCGATTCGGCCTCCGTGATGGTGAACGCGTCGACGCGCTTTGCCGACGGCTTCGAATACGGCCTGGGCGCGGAAATCGGCATCTCGAACGACAAGCTGCACGCGCGCGGCCCGGTCGGGCTGGAAGGCCTGACGTCGCTGAAGTACGTCGTGTTCGGCCACGGCGAAATCCGTCAATAGACTTCCCAAGGAACCCCATGCTCTGGATCAAAGCGCTGCACATCGTCTTCGTCACCTCGTGGTTCGCCGGCCTGTTCTACCTGCCGCGCATCTTCGTCAACCTGGCGCAGGAAGGCGCGGGGCCGACGACGGAGCGCCTGCTGCTGATGGCGCGCAAGCTGTACCGCTTCATGACCCTGCTGGCCGTGCCGGCCGTCGTGTTCGGGCTGATCCTCGCCTACCTGCAATACAGCGGGCCGGAAGGCATGAAGCTGCCGGGCTGGCTGCACGCGAAGATGCTGTTCGTCGTGCTGGCCATCGGCTATCACCACGCCTGCGGTTCGCTGCTGAAGAAATTCGAGCGTGGCGTCAACAGCCGCGGTCACGTGTTCTACCGCTGGTTCAACGAAGTGCCGGTGCTGATCCTGCTGGCCGCCGTCATCCTGGTGGTGGTCAAGCCGTTCTGAACGGAGGTGTCGGATGAAAAGCTGCCAGTACTACTTCGCGCCTCAGTCGCCATGGGCCTACCTGGGCCATGAGCGCTTCGTGGCGCTGTGCCGCGGGCACGGCGTGCAGGTCGACCTGCGCCCGCTCGACCTGGGCAAGGTATTCGGCGTCTCGGGCGGGCTGCCGCTGGCCAAGCGGGCGCCCCAGCGCCAGGCCTACCGGCTGGCCGAATTGGCGCGCTGGTCGGAACACCTCGGCATCGCGCTGAACGTGCAGCCGAAGTTCTTCCCCGTCTCGCCGGACCTGGCGGCCAAGGCCATCATCGCCGCGCGCCTGGGCCACGGCGGCGATATCGCGCTGGACCTGGCCCACGCCATCATGCGCGGCCTGTGGGCCGAGGAAAAGAACATCGGCGACGAGGCCACCTTGGCCGCCATCGCCGCCGGCTGCGGCCTCGATGGCCAGCAGCTGCAAAAAGCGTCGCAGACGGCCAGCGTGCAGGCCGAATACGACCGCAACACGGAAGAGGGCACGGCCGCAAGCGTGTTCGGCTCGCCGTGGTACATCTACGAAGGCGAAAGCTTCTGGGGCCAGGACCGCCTGGACTTCCTCGAACGCGCCATCGCCCGCTAGTTGCTTCAAAAATGGGGACAGACCCCATTTTTTCGGCAATAGTTTCTTCAAAAATGGGGTCTGTCCCCATTTTTATGTTCACCAACGGATAAAGGGTACCCCCATGACTTCCTATTTTTGCCCATGCCCGCGCGGCATGGAAGTGGCGCTGGCCGAAGAGCTGGCCGAAATCGCGCAGGACACCGCCAGCCCGACCTTGAAGGTGCACAACCAGGTGCCGGGCGGCGTGCACTGCTCGGGCGACCTGTATGACGCCTACCGCATCAACCTGCATTCGCGCATCGCCTCGCGCGTGCTGATGCGCATGGGCGTGTGCCATTACCAGAACGAGAACGACATCTACGACCTGGTGCTGGCGCAGCCGTGGGAAGAGTGGTTCGGCATCGACCACACCATCCGCGTCGACGTCACGGCCATCAAGTCGCCGCTGAAAAGCATCGAGTTCACGACGCTCAAGATCAAGGACGCCGTGTGCGACCGCTTCCGCGACATGTACGGCAAGCGCCCGTCCGTCGACACGCGCGAGCCGGACATGCGCATCGCCGGCTTCCTCGACCAGCGCCAGTTCATCATCTACCTCGATACCTCCGGCGAAGCACTGTTCAAGCGCGGCTGGCGTACCGAGACGGGCGACGCGCCGCTGCGCGAGAACCTGGCCGCGGGCCTGCTGCGCGTGTCGGGCTGGAAGCCGGGCATGCCCCTGTTCGACCCGATGTGCGGCTCCGGCACCATCCTGTGCGAAGCGGCGCAGATGGTTCAGGGCGTGCCGCCCGGCGCGCGCCGCACGTTCGCCTTCGAGAAGTTCCATGACTTCGATCCGGCCCCGTGGCAGGCCATGAAGGCGGCCATCAAGGTGCGGCCGCTGCCCACGGAACCCACCATTTTCGGCTCCGACATCTCGGGCGACATGGTGGCAATGACGCGCCATAACCTGAAGAATGCCGGTATCCTGTTCGAAGTACCGCTCAAGCAGATCGAAGCGCAGCAGGTGCAGGCGCCGACCGAACAGGCGGGCATCCTGCTGACCAATCCACCGTACGGCGAACGGATCGGCGTGCGCGGCGACAGCACCCTGCCCGAGGACGACCTGGCGAAATCGTTCTACGCCGATTTCAGCAAGACGCTCAAGCAGCGCTTTGCCGGCTGGACGGCCTACCTGTTCACGGCCGACCTGGGCCTGCCCAAGCTGCTGCGCCTGAAGGAATCGCGCAAGACGCCGTTCTTCAATGGCGCGCTGGAATGCCGCCTGTTCCGCTTCGATATGGTGGCCGGCTTCAACCGCCGCGACGAAGCGCTGCCCAAGGGGGACTGACCCGTCCCGGCATGGCGGTAAGCCGCCATGCCGTCGGGTTGTTCATCGATGACCCGACGAACCGCAAGCACGACCCAGACCAATGCTCCCAGATACTCCCGCCGACATTCCGCCAGACCCCGTTCCCCCCGTACCCCCGCGCACCAGGCCGCATATGCGTCCCCTGGGCCGCAACGGCCTGGCCATCGTGCTGGCGGCACTGTCGATGCTGGGCCCCTTCTGCATCGACGCCTACCTGCCCGCCTTCCCGAATATCGAAGCGTCGCTGGGCGCCACCGGCCTGGAAGTGCAGCAAAGCCTGACGGCCTACATGCTGGCCTTTGCCGCGATGGTGCTGTGGCATGGCGCCTTGTCCGATGCCTTCGGGCGCCGCAACGTCATCCTCGTGTCGCTGGTGCTGTTCGCAATCGGCACTGTCGGCTGCGCCGCGGCGCACAGCGTCCACTACCTGTGGTTCTTCCGCGTGCTGCAGGGAGTATCGGCCGGTGCCGGCGTGGTGGTGGGGCGCGCCATCATCCGCGACCTGTATCACGGCGCCGAGGCGGCGCGGCTGCTGTCGCTGGTGACGATGATCTTTTCCATCGCGCCCGCCGTGGCGCCCATCATGGGCGGCTTCATCGTCAAGTACACGGACTGGCGCGCCATCTTCCTGACCCTGTTCGCCTTTGCCGTGGTGCTGTTCATCGTCTGCTGGCGGCGCCTGCCCGAGACGCTGCCGCTGCACAAGCGCCAGCCCTTCAACCCCCGCTTCCTCGTCGACAGCTACCGGCAGATCCTCAGCTCGCCCCTGTTCCACCTGAAGTCGGGCGTCGTCGCGCTGAACTTCGCGGGCCTGTTCGTCTACATCACGGCCGCGCCGGTGATGCTGCCCACGCAGCTGCACCTGGGGCCGGACCAGTTCGGCTGGCTGTTCATTCCATCCGTGGCCGGCATCTTCACGGGCGCGCTGGCGGCCAACCGCATCGCCGGCAAGATCACGTTCTCGCGCCAGATCGGCATCGGCTTCTGCTTCCTGCTGGCCGCCGCCGGCTGCAATGTGCTGTATCACCTGTTCATGCCGCCCTCGGTGCCGTGGAGCGTGATCCCGATGTTCTTCTACACCTTCGGCATGTCCGTCGTGGCGCCTGCCGCCACCTTGATGGCGCTGGACCTGTTCCCCCACATCCGCGGCACGGTCGCTTCCTGCCAGTCCTTTGCGACGACCCTGATGGGCGCCATCGTGGCGGGCGTCATCGCGCCGGCACTGGCAGGTTCCGTGTTGTGGCTGGCGACGGGCCAGCTGGTGTTTACAGCCACGGCACTGGCCATGTGGCTGGTGGCACGGGGCTACCGGCAGCGCCTGGAGCTGGAGACGGCGAAACAACAATAAGGCCCCGCGACGATAAAAATTTCGTCATGAATTTTGCCTTCCCGCTAAGGACAGGTATATTTATGCTACCATGAATCTTTAGTTGCTTAATGTAAATATTTTGGCAACGAATGTTTTCGGTTTTGCAACGACGCTGGCACGATGCAGGCAACGACGCAGGCAACGACGCAGGCAACAAGCTCAGTAAACCTGGTAACAACCTTGTAATAACGACAGGTGGCACGTCGCAACAGGCTGTGCCGCCTTTTTCATGATCGATGTCCACCGGCGCCAGTGTCCCGATATCCGATGCCTCAACCAGACCACGATATCCGCAACCGCCTGCTGATCGCCAGGCTGCCGGCCATGCCGCAGATCCTGATCAAGCTGATCGAGCTGCTGCAGGCGGACGATGCCGGCATGCCCGAGCTGGCCGCGCTGATCGCCAAGGATGCCGGCATGACAGGCAAGATCCTGGCCGTGGCCAACAGCTCGGCCTACCAGCGCCAGGGCCGCGGCGCGGGGCTGGAGCAGGCGCTCGTGTCGCTGGGCACCGACATGATCAAGACGCTCGTCATCGGCGAATCCGTGTTCCAGACTTTCAGCAGCTTCCCCCATTCGGGCGGCAGCGACCTGCGCGGGTTCTGGAAGCATGCGCTGGGCGCGGCCGTCGTCGCGCGCGACGTCGCCCGCCTGATGGACTACCCGCAGATCGAGGAAGCCTACCTGGCCGGCCTGCTGCACAATGTCGGCCGCCTGGCCCTGCTGGCCACGGCGCCGCGCGAGTACGCCACCAACTTCATGGCGCGCGACGACGAGGCCCTGTGCGCCATCGAGCAGCGTACGTTGCAGATCACCCATACCGAAGCAGGGGCCTGGCTGGTCGAGCGGTGGAACCTCGATTCCTTCCTGGCCGACAGTGTGCTGTATCACCACGAACCGGCCGCGCGGCTGGAATCGGCCCACCCGCTGATCCGCATCGTGCGCCTGGCGCACCTGGTGATCCACCATGCCGACCGCCCCGAACTGGTGAACGAGGCCGCCGCGCTGTGCGGCATCGCGCCCTCCGCGCTGGAAACGGTGATGCACACGGCCGCGCGCCAGGTGCAGAAGGCGGCCGACTACCTGGGCATCGACCTGGCCGGCGCCGACGATATCGTGGCGCCACCGGCCGTGATGCCGCCAGGCGATCCGGTGCAGCAGCGCCTGCAGGAAGAAATGCGCAACATGATGCTGGTATCGGAAGTGGGCCAGACCATCGCGCGCCAGCAGGACGAAACGGCGATGCTAGAAGCGATCACGCGCTCGGCCCGCATCCTGTTCGACTTCGCCACCGCCGTGGTGCTGCTGGAAGACCCGGCCGGGCAGGCGCTGGCGGGCGTGCCGGCCGGCGAACACCAGCAACGGCTGGCGGGCTTCGCCATCCCCCTGAACAAGGGCGGCATCGTCGCCGGCGCGGCGGTGGAGCGCCACGTGGCGCTGGCCACGCGGGGCGGCCAGCCGCTGGCCATCCCGGATGAACAGCTGTTCCGCATCCTCGACACCGAGGCGCTGGTCTGCGTGCCGCTGGTGGCGGGGCCGCGCTGCCTGGGTGTGCTGGTGGGCGGCGCGGGCGGTTGGCAGCTGCCGTCGATGGGCAAGCGCGAACGCTTCCTGCAGGCCTTCGGCAACCAGGCCGGCAACGCGCTGGCGACGGCGCTGGCCCGGCGCGGCCAGGCCCAGCGCCAGGTCGCCCACATCGCCGACGAATACCGCGAGGCCTCGCGCCGCGTGGTGCATGAAGTGAACAACCCCCTGTCGATCATCCGCAACTACCTGTCCGTGCTGGACGCCAAGCTGGCGCGGCGCGAACCGGTGGTGTCGGAGATGTCGATCCTGAACGAGGAGATCGACCGCGTCGGCCAGCTGATCGGCGGCCTGGCCGACCTGCGTCCGCTCGACCCGGCCGCCGTCACCAATATCGCGCGCACGGTGGACGAAGTGCTGCGCCTGTTCCGCGCCACCGACTTCATTCCTGCGTCGGTGCAGGTGCTGGTGCGCATGCTGGACGAACCGAACGAAGCGGCGGGCGACAGCGACCTGCTCAAGCAGATCCTCGTCAACCTGATCAAGAACTCGATCGAAGCCATGCCGGACGGGGGCCGCATCGAGATCGCCAACCGCGGCCACGTCAACCGCGAGCGCCGCCTGTTCGTGGAACTGGCGGTCAGCGATTCCGGCCGGGGCCTGCCGCCCGAAGTCATGGCCAATCTGTTCGGCGCCGTGCAGAGCCGCAAGGAAGGCCAGCACCATGGCCTGGGGCTGTCGATCGTCCACGGCCTGGTACGGCAGCTCGACGGCCAGATCACCTGCCGTAGCGGCAAGGGCGGTACCAGCTTTGAAATTCTGCTGCCTGCACGCGGCAGCAACGGCGAGCTCACCGGCGCGGCACCGCGCCTGACGGATTGAAGTGTAAGGGTACGATGAACGAGAATATTCCAGCCGGTCCGGCCGTGGCGCCGGACTTCTTCCCGCGCCTCCTGCTGGTGGACGACGAACCGCGCCTGCTGTCGTCGCTGTATGAACTGCTGCGCGATCGCAGCTACCACCTCGTCACGGCCACCTGCGGCAGCGAAGCGCTGGCGCAGCTGAACCGCATGCAGTTCGACCTGGTGCTGCTCGACCTGCGCCTGCCGGACATGAGCGGCCACGAGATCATGGACTACATCAATGCGCGCGGCATCGAGTGCGACGTGATCGTCATGAGCGGCGACGTCGGCATCGAGGCGGCCATCGGCGCATTGAAGCGGGGCGCATACGACTACCTGCGCAAGCCCTACAGCCGCGAAGAGCTGCTGAAAACCGTGGAGAACGCGCTGCAGAAGCGCCGCCTGGCGGTAGACAACCAGTGCATCGCCCAGCGCCTGGAAAACTCCGAGAAGATGTACCGCACCCTGGTCGACAGCTCGCCCGACATCATCTACACCTTGAACCATGAAGGCCATTTCACCTTCATCAACGACCGCGCCTACCAGCTGCTGGGCTACTCGCGCGAGGAACTGATCGGCAAGCACTATTCGATCGTCGTGCACGATGAAGACCTGGAACGGGCCAAGTACGTCTTCAGCGAACGCCGCCTGGACGACCGCGCCGCGCGCAGCGTGGAACTGCGGCTGAAGTGCAATGGCAACAACGGCGGCAGCAACGGCGCCGAGCGCACCTTCAGCAATACGCTGATGGCCATTTCGCTGGGTGCGCTGGGCATGCACGTGAAGGACGGCAGCGAGGGCCCTGACGCGCGCAAGCACGGCGTGCCGGGCATCTACGGCGTGGCGCGCGACATCACGGACCGCAAGCGCGCCGAGGAGCAGATCTCCTACCAGGCCTACCACGATATCCTGACCGACCTGCCCAACCGCATGCTGTTCAAGGACCGCCTCGGCCTGGCCGTGATCCAGGCCAAGCGCAAGCAGACCGAGTTGGCCGTGATGTTCGTCGACCTGGACCGCTTCAAGCTGGTCAACGACACCTTGGGCCACGTCAAGGGCGACGAGCTGCTGCAGCAGGCAGCGCTGCGCCTGAAGGACTGCCTGCGCAAGGGCGACACGCTGGCGCGCCAGGGCGGCGACGAATTCACTATCGTGCTGCCGGAGCTGCGCGACCGCGCCGATGCCCAGGGCGTGGCAGAGAAGTTCCTCGAATGCCTGCAACGGCCCTTCGACCTGGACGGCCATATCGTCCATATTTCCGCCTCGATCGGCATTGCCGTCTACCCGAACGATGGCGAGAGCATCGACGAGCTGCTGCGCCATGCCGACATCGCCATGTATCAGGTCAAGGCGCTGGGCAAGAACGGCCACAGCTTCTACCACGACTCGATGCTGGACGTGTCGCACCAGAAGATCGCGCTGGAGCAGGCGCTGCGCCGCGCGCTGGAGAACGGCGAGCTGGAAATGTACTACCAGCCGCAGATCGACGTGGCGACGGGCCGCATCGTCGGCGCCGAAGGCCTGATGCGGTGGAACCATCCGCAGCGCGGCCTGCTGTCGGCCGGCGAGTTCCTGCCGTTCGCGGAAGAAAACGGCCTGATGCTGCCGATCTCGGACTGGATGCTGGGCGCGCTGTGCCGCGACCTGCTGCTGTGGAACCAGGCCGGCGGCGAGACCATCCGCCTGTCGCTGAACCTGTCGCCGCAGTACCTGGACCGGGGCGACTTCTTCGAGAAGATGCGCGGCGCGCTGACCCGCTACGGCATCGCGCCGGCCCAGATCGAAGTGGAGATCACGGAGAACATCTGCATCCGCAACCCCCAGTATGCGATCGAGCAGCTCAACAAGCTGTGCCAGCTGGGCGTGTCCGTCGCCATCGACGATTTTGGCACCGGCTATTCGTCGCTGGCCTACCTGCACCGCTTCCCCATCCACACCATCAAGATCGACCAGAGCTTCGTCAAGGAGATCCATGACGAGAACGGCCACTACCCGGTGATCCTGGCCATCATCTCGATCGCGCGCGGGCTGGGCCTGCACCTGGTGGCCGAAGGCGTCGAGACGGAAGTGCAGGCGCGCTACCTGCAGGCCAACGGCTGCACGACGATGCAAGGCTTCCTGTACTTCCGGCCGATGTCGCTGACATCGTTCATCCACGTGCTGCACGCGCAGGACCAGGCCTGGCCGCAGGCGCCCGTCTCGATGATCGCCGTGCAGGCATGAGCCAGGCGGCAGTACCGGCCGGCGCAACGCCGGCCGCGCAGTCGGCTGCGCAGTTGACCGAGGCTGCACGCATCCGCGCGCTGGCCGAGCAGGGTGTGCCGGCGGCCCAGCACACGCTGGGCTTCATGTACTTCAACGGCGAAGGTGTGCCGCAAAGCCATGAGCTGGCACTGGCCTGGTACCGTCAGGCCGCCAACGCGGGGCTGGAGCAGGCCCAGTACAACCTCGGTGTGATGTACCAGAAGGGCCAGGGCGTGGCCGCCGATTTCGTCGAGGCCGCCAGCTGGTACCGGCTGGCGGCCGAGCAGGGCTATGCCGCGGCCCAATACAACCTGGGCTGGCTGTACGCCAAGGGCCACGGCGTCGCGCAGGACACCGTGCGGGCGCGTCATTGGTTCGGCAAGGCGGCCGAGCAGGGCGATGCCGGCGCCCAGAACAACCTGGGCATGATGTACGACACGGGCAAGGGCGTGCCGCAGGATGCCGTGCTGGCGACGGCGTGGTACCGCAAGGCGGCCGAGCAGGGTTATGCGCGGGCCCAGTTCAATCTGGCGCTGCGCTGTGCCAGCGGCCAAGGCACGCCGGCCGATCCGGCCGAGGCGCTGGCCTGGTGCCGCAAGGCGGCCGAACAGGGCCACGCGCCGGCCCGGTTCAGCCTCGGCCTGCGCTACGACAAGGGAGACGGCGTGCCGCAGGATGGTGCCCAGGCCGTGCACTGGTACCGCCTGGCAGCTGAACAGGGCCATGTCAGCTCGCAGTTCAACCTCGCACTGATTTTCGACACGGGCCATGGCGTGCCGCGCGACGAGGGCGAGGCGCTGGCGTGGTACCTGCGCGCGGCGGCCCAGGGTCACGCGGCGGCGCAGAACAATGTGGGCCAGCGCTACGATCATGGGCAGGGCGTGGTGCAGGATCACGCCGAAGCGGCGCGCTGGTACCGCCAGGCCGCCGAGCAGGGCTTTCCGGCCGCCCAGTACCATCTGGGGCTGCTGCATGACAGCGGTGCGGGCGTGCCGCGCGACGAGGCCGAAGCCATCGGCTGGTACTGCAAGGCGGCGGGGCAAGGCCACCTGCGCGCCCAGTTCGACCTGGCGCTGCGTTTCGAGACGGGGCGGGGCGTGGCGCAGGACCTGCGCACGGCCCTGGGCTGGTACCAGCGCGCGGCCGAACAGGGTTACGCCGCCGCCCAATACAACCTGGCCCTGCTGCACGACCGCGACGACGGCCCCGCGCCCAGCGTGGAACAGGCCAACGAGTGGTACCGGCAGGCGGCGGGGCAGGGCCACACGCTGGCCCAATTCGCGCTCGCGCTGCGCTGCGACAACGGCCAGGGCATGCCGCGCGATTTTGGCCAAGCCTTCCACTGGTACCTGGCAGCGGCCCGGCAAGGCCATGCCCGCGCCCAGTTCAATGTGGGCCTGATGTATTACGCCGGGCAGGGCACCGGGGCCGACATGGCCCAGGCCTGCCACTGGCTCGCCCTGGCCGAACGGCAGGGCGAGGCGGGCGCCGCACGCTACCTGCGCGACGCCGCTGCCCGCCTGCAGGGGGCGCCGCTGGTGCCGCTGGGCGCGAACCTGCCCGCGTAACTTCACGCAGCCCTGGCCTGCCGGTCCTGGATGCGGCCGTCGTGCAGCCGCACGATGCGGCGCGCCCGCGCGGCGTATTCCGGCGAGTGCGTCACCATGACGATGGTGGTTCCTTCGGCATTGATGCGCGACAGGATCTGCATCACCTCGTCGCCATGGGCCGAGTCCAGGTTGCCGGTCGGTTCGTCCGCCAGCAGCAGGCTCGGTTCCGCCACCAGCGCCCGCGCGATGGCCACGCGCTGCTGCTGCCCGCCCGACAGTTGCGAGGGCCGGTGATTCATCCGGTGCAGCACGCCGAGTTTTTCCAGTACCCCCTCCACACGCTGGCGCCGTTCGCGGGCGGGCGTGCCGGCATACTTCAGTGCCAGCTCGACGTTTTCGTAAACACTGAGCTCGTCGATCAGGTTGAAGTTCTGGAAGATGAAGCCCACGCCGCTGCGGCGCATGGCATTGAGCTGGTCCTCGGGCAGGCCGGCCACATTGCTGCCCTTGAACCAGTATTCGCCCGAATCGGGTGCATCGAGAAAGCCGAGCAGGCCAAGGAGGGTGGACTTGCCGCAGCCGGAAGGACCGGTGATGGCGACGAAATCGCCCTTCTCGATCGTCAGGTTGATATCGCACAGCGCGGTGGTCAGCACGTCGTCGGTCGCGTAGACCTTGCTCAGGCGGGACAGTTTGATCATGGTGGCTCCAGTTTTGTCAGGGGGATGCCGCGTTTACCGTTGCAGCCGCAGGCGCTCGGCCTGGCCGTACGGCGCATAGGCGGAA
Organism: Pseudoduganella buxea; assembly: GCF_009720835.1. GTDB lineage: Bacteria > Pseudomonadota > Gammaproteobacteria > Burkholderiales > Burkholderiaceae_D > Rugamonas > Rugamonas buxea. The sequence continues at coordinate 16,215 of NZ_WNKZ01000029.1, read as the reverse complement.
ATGAGGACGCGCTCGCCGGCGGCCAGCCCGCCCAGTACTTCGACCTGGCCGGCATTGCGCCGGCCCGTGCGCACTGGGCGGCGGCTGGCGTCCGTGCCATCGCCGGACAGTGCGTAGACCCAGGCGCCGCCGCTGTCGTTCAGGTAGGGGCCGTTCGGCAGCACCAGCGCCGGCTTGGGTTCGCCCAGGGTCAGGCGCACGTCGACGCTCATGCCGGGCTGCAGGCCGGCCGGCTGGCGTGCGAACAGCAGTTCGGCGCTGAAGCGGCGGTCCTTGACCTGGCGGTACACGCGGCTCACCTCCACGGCATGGTCGCTGCCGTCCAAGGTGGCCACGCCGCGCCGGCCCGGCGCCACGCGGTTCAGGTAGTACTCGTCGATGTGCGCGACCAGCTTGAACTGGGCATCGTCGATGCGGCCGACGCGCTGGTCGACCCGCACCGCCTCACCCACCTGCAGCGCGAAGTCGCTCAGCCGGCCGCTGGCCGGCGCCCGCATGGCCAGGCCGTCGAGCGTGGCATGGGCCAGCGCCATGCCCGATTCCAGCCGGCGCGTGGCCGCCATCATCGTATTCATGGCCTGCTGGCGCACGGCGAATTCACGGTCGCCCCCTTTCTGTTCGGTCTGCAGCTTGCGGCGCGCCTGTTCCAGCTTGTCGGCCGATTCTTCCAGCGCCACGTTGGAAATGAAGCCCTTGGCCGACAGTTCGCGGTTGCGGCGATACAGCTTCTCGGCTTGCGTCACGTCGAACTGCAGGTCGGCGATGCGGTCCGTATGCTCGTTGCGCGCGACCTGGAACGTCACCTGCAGGTTGGCCAGGTTGGAGAGCTGCTGCGCCTGTTCCGATTCGCGCTGCAGCAGTTCCATGCGCCGCTGCGGGTTCGACAGGCGAAACAGCAGGTCGCCCTTCTGCACGTGGGCGCCGTCGCGCACGTACACCTCTTCCACACGCCCGCCTTCCACCGCATCGAGCAGCACCTGGTTCAGCGCCTCCGCATTGGCGCGTACGACGACGTCGTCCGTGAATACGCCCCGTTCCACGGTCGCGATGCGCACGCTGTCGGCGGGTACGCGCACGCCGCGCGGTGCCAGGGCCCAGCCGGCAGCCGCCAGCGTGGCGCAGATGCCGGCCACTGCGGCCCAGCGCCGCCAAGGCCGGCGCGCTTGCGGGCGCCGCACATCCATGCCGGCGCCGGTGATGTCAATCGCTTCGCGCGGTGCGTTCATGTCCCGTTCCTCCCGCCTTGCTGTCCTGCCGCGCCCGATGCAGCAGGGTATCCATCATCTTCACCGTCGCCTCGTGGCTGCCGGCCACCGTCTGGCCCCACATCGGCATGGTCGCGCTCAGCATCGCCGGCGACGTCACATAGCGCCCGCCGATCACCACCGTCGGCACCATGGTCACGTGCATCGCCTGATGCAGCCGGGTGGCCTCGTCGACCCTGCGCTGCACGCCTGGTGACTGCCACGCGGCGTTGAAGCGTTGCGGCGTAACGCCGGCGCCGGCCGCGAACGTGGCGAGGGCCGCCTGGGTGTCGAGGGGCTTGCCCGCCTCGTGGATCTGGCGGAACAGCTCCCGGTCGGCGTCTTCGCCCATGCCCAGCGCTTCCATTACATAGAACATGCGCTGTTGCGGCAATTGCTGCGGGCGCATGCCGACGGGGACGCGGCGCAGCACGATGTCCCGCCGGTGGCGTGCCGCCCAGTCGCGCAGCGCCGGCTCGAACTCGTGGCAATGGGGGCAGCTGTACCAGAAAAATTCAACCACCTCGATGGGGCCGGGCGGCGGCGGTGGGGCCTGCAGCACCTGATAAGGGCGGGCCGGGTCGGCAGGCGCGCTCGATACGTTCAGCAGGACGGCGGCGCCGACGATGACGGCCGCCACGGGGATGAAATGTCGTCTTGAAAGTTGCATGGGAAATCCTATCAACTTTATTTAACTCAACAATTAGTAATCAGTAATCCGGATATTCCAGAGCCCGCTTGTACCTTGCTGGCAGGGCGGAAGTAATTAATGCCGTCCTATTGATGGAAGGGCAGGTTAGCACCGCGCGGGTCGCCGGATTTCATGAATTTGTATGAGTTATGCACGTATTTATCACTCTGCCGTAAACATATTTCCTTTCTGCAGTAAATCCCCTGTTTCATCCGGGTGTTTCACGATTTTTCGAAACTTTGTATAAGTTTTGCATATTGGCTTGTTTTCAAAAAAATCCTGAATTACGATTCCCCTGCACTTCATCGAGTGCTTCACTTTATCCACTACTAGGAGATTTAAAATGCAAAACGTTGACACCACCGTGGACCTGGACATCGACTTCGATTTCGAAATCCTGGAAACCAACGAAGCTACCGCCATGGAAGAAATGGGTGCTTCCTCGACCGTTTGCGCGGGCTCCACCTGCAGCAAGCAGAGCCTGCTGGCACGCGGCTGCTGATAGCCGTGTCTGCTTTCCGGGGCGTCGTCCAATAATGATGTCGAACCGGAACGAGCGCTGCCTCGCTGGCGCGAGCGCAGCGCATTCCCCCATTCCATTAATTGTCGCGTTCGCTATTGCAGATTACGGAGCGGAAAATGCTGACGACGAATTTACAGCCGGATGATATCTATATATTGCGGCCGGACATTTTCCTGCGCGGTGCCGAAGACCGGATTCATATTAAATATGCCGGCGACAATTACATCGTGCGCCTGCAGCCGGAATGCATCCGCAATATCTATCGGTTCTGCGACCTGCTGGACGGCGAGCGCTCACTGGGTGCGGCAATGGAAGATATTCCTTCCGCGCACCGGAGCTATATATTAAAGTTCCTGCAGTTTCTTGTTTCCAAATCCGCCGCCTTGCGGATCGAATCGCCGCTGGCGGAATCGCAGCTGGCGCCGGCCCAGGATGCGCTGCTGTATTTACGGTCGTTTGTCGACGACAGCGCCGCCGCGTTTCGCTGCTTTCTTGACGCACGAATCCTGCTCGCCGCCGGCGATTACGCTTTGACGAGCGCGATCAAGACCTTTGCCTGCCTGGGCGCACGCCGCCTGAGCGTGCTGCAACTGGGCGACGCCTGGCAAGCAAACGAATTGCAGGCCGTCTTTGCCGGCCTGGCCCGGTGGCCTGATGCCGCGCTCGACGTCGTCACCACACCCGGACCCGGGTACGACTGTGTGGTGCAGTGCGCCGATGGCCCGGCTTACCCTTTCGAACACCTGATGGCCGCGTTACCCGGGGCGCAGCACCTGGTCGCGCTGGTGGCGCACGGGCAGCTGTGCGCCCTACACGGCGCCGACCTGCCGCTGCTGGCGCCGCGCCATGCGGGAACGCCGGTGACGCCGCCCGAAGGCCTCTGCGCGGGTGCGACGGCGGCAATGATCTGCTTCGACCACCTGTGCGGCGTGCGGCTCCTGCCGACGGGGCGCTACCTGCACTTCGGCCTGGACGCCGACGTGCCGATGAACAGCGCCGGGCTGTATCCGCTGCGGCCCTTCGCCGAAGGCCGGCCCGGCGCCGATGATGCGATCGTCGTGGCCGCGCGCGCCGAAGAGCTGCTACGCACGCCCCTGTCGCCCTTGCGTTCGCCCGTCGAGCACACTCCGGACGGCAGCAGCATCAAGCTCTATACGTGCGAAGCGTGGCTGGCCGGCCGCGACACCCCCGTCACGCTGGCCAGCGCGGGCATGACGCGTACGCAATGCCTGGCCGAGGCGCTGGTGCAACTGGCCGACATCCACGGTCATTGGTTCTGCAACACGGCCCCGGCCGAGCGGGCAGCGATCGGCCGCTACCTGGCGCAGCTCGATACCGCACGGCGCGCCGTGGCACCGTTGCGCGCGGCGCCACCGGCATGGCGAGACGCGCCGGCCCTGTCCGCGCGCGAGCAATACCTGAATTTCTGCATCAACGCGGCCTACGGGACGCGGGTGCGCTGGGCCGACGTGCCGCTGGCAACGGCAGCATGGCCGCGCTGCGCCGTGCTGTGCGCGGGCGGCGCGACCATCTATTTACCGCACGATGGCGACACCAGCGCGGCCCAGCGCGAAGCGGGTCTGCTGGCGCTGTACCGCGCCCTGTGGCAAGTCGAGCAGGCCCCGGCGCGTGACATCATCCTGCCCGCGCAGCCGATCGACGCAGCGCAGCCGACGGAGGCATCGTGAGCGACGTGGCGCTGCTGACCGGGTTCGTGCGCCGTATGGCGCCCGCCGGCGCCGTGACCGTACTGGCGACGCCGTCGACGCTGGCGCTGCTGCCCGGCGCGGATGCGGCTTGCCAGGCGCAACTCGACGCATTCGCCGGCCAGTTCAGTGTCTTTCCCGCCTTCCAGCGCCGGTGGCGCTGGCACGCCATGCTGCAGGCGCAACTGGCGGCCCTGCTGGCACGGCTCGCCGCGCACGAACCGGAATGGGGCTGCGTCTACCTGTATCTGGAAGGCGCGTTCAGCAAACGCTACTTCCCCGCACCGGCAGCGCGCGCCACCGCCACGGGCCTTGCCACCGGCCGGCGCGACTGCCGCACGGGCACGGCCGATCTCGATGGTGCCGTGCGCGTGTTCGGCAACGCTTCGGCCCAGGGCCTGGTGTTGCAGCCCAGCCCGGGCGGCGACAGTTATCACTGCTACCAGCCGGCCACGGGCCTGCTGGGTATAGGCCGCGGCAGCACCGACCTGCAGCGCATGCGCGGTGCCGTGCTGGAATACTGCGAACGCTGGGCCGGCAGCACGATTCCGCCCACCGCGCGCCATGCCACCTACGCGGAACTGGGCGAAGCGGCGTGGCGTCCCGACCAGGTGACCGGCGTGCCGCCGGGGCAGATGGCGCTGCTGTTCCCCGGCTTCGATGCAGGGCAGCCCATGCATTGGCTGCCATGCCGTCTGGTGCACGCGGGTGTCGAACGCCTGCTGCCGCTACCGATGATCAATTACCTGCTGGCGCCCGAGCGGCCGTTCAGCCATGGCCAGAACAGCAACGGCTGCGCGCTGGGCAGCACGCCCGAGGAGGCGGCGCTGTTCGGCGCGCTGGAACTGATCGAGCGCGATGGCCTGCTGCTGGCGTGGTACAGCCGCTCGGCGCCACCCCGCTTCGCTGCCGCCAGCATCGCCAGCGCGCCGCTGCGGCAGCGTTACTGCCAGCTGGCGCTGGCCGGCTACGACGTACTGTGTTTCGACATCACCACCGAGGTCGCGCTGCCGGCCGTGATGGTGCTGCTGCTGGGCCGCGGCGAAGGGCGACTGGCCGCCTTCGTGACGGCGGCATGCCACCCCGACCCCGAAGAGGCGATGGCCGCCGCGCTGGGCGAAGCCCATTCGCTGGTGGGTGTCACGGAGCGCAACCTGGCGCGGCAGCGCCGCCGCCATGGCGACGACGCGCTGGACCACCTGCGCGACAGCGCCCAGGCCCAGTTCTATGGCTTGGCCAGCCAGCGCCACCACTTCGACTTCCTCGCCGCGGCACCGGAAACGCTGGCATGGCAGGACTTCGCCGCCGCCCACGCGCGCAGCGCGGACACGGCGCTGCGCGGTCCCGCCGCCGCCTGGCAGATGCTGTGCGCGCACGCCGCCCGTGCCGAATACGAACTCGTGGTGGCCGACATCACGCCGCCTGGCTTGCCCGCCCTCGGCCTGCACGGGGCCCGCGTCTTCATTCCCGGCACGCTGCCGCTGACCTTCGGCGACAAGCCCCTGTGCCTGCCGCCCGGCCGGCCGGCACGCGCCGCGCGCCATTGCGCATGGGTGGACGCCGATGCCGACCTGTCCCAACCCTTACTGCATCCACTGGGCTGACATGAACGCCTTCCATCCGGGCCGCTGCGCCATCGACGAATTCAGCTTCCGCTACCTGGCGCCGGCCGATGCCTGCGTCGACGCACGGGCGCTCGACCAGGTCGAACGCACCTACCAGGTCGGCGTGCCAGCCAATACGCACGACGACGCCGCGATCGACATCGCAATCGACATCGCGCCGCTGTTCCGCGCCCTCGTCCTGGGCCTGGCGCCGACCGGCAGCATGCGCGACCGGCTGCTGGCGCTGCTGCTGCAGGTGCACCAGCCGGCCACCGTCACGCCGTGCGCGGGCTATGGCGTGCATGCCAGCTACCCGTCGCCCCGCGCGTATTACCCGCTGCGCTTCGTGCTGCAGGAAGGCGCGGCGCGCTGGCAGGTTGACATGCGCACGCTGCGCCTGCGGCCGGAGTTCACGAGCGCTGCAACCGGCACGCCGCTGGCGCTGGAACTGCGCTGCGACTTCACCCGCTATGCACCCCTGTACAACCTATTCCGCAAATCGCTGTTCGCGCTGGAGGCGGGCCACTTCCTGTCCGAGCTGGCGGCACTGGCGCCCCACGCTGGCCTGCGCATCGTGCCGGTCGTGGGCGGCCAGGCGATCCGGCTCGACGTCCACGACGACGGCGCGCCCGGCGACTGGCGCGATGCGCTGCTGGCGCACCAGGGCTATGCGCGCGAACGCAACAGCGGCCGTTTCTACGGCGGCTTCTATCCGGCACCGTGCGTGTTCGGCCAGCGCCGCCTGGACGAGGTGCTGGCCGCGCTGGCTGCGGCGCAGGCGGCGCTGGCCGCCACCTTGCCGGGGGCGCCGGCCGTCGGCGTGCGGCTCTGCCTGCGCGCCGGTGATGGCGTGGCGGCCGGGGTCTACCGCATCGATGGCAGCACCATGACCTGTCTCGACGCGCGCGACCCCGTCGATGCCTGCGAACGCCACTACAACTACGACAACTTCAATTTCCGCACCGTTCCCGCCGTGCTGTTCCTGTGCGTGGACGAACTGGCCTATCACTGTCACGACGACACTTTCCTGGAGATGAACATGGCACTCGGATACCTGAACCAGCAGCTGATACGGCACCTGAGCGGGCATGGCCTGGTGGGCCGTCCGTTCCGCAGCTACGATCAGCTGGGCATCGACACGCTGCTGCAGACGCCGGCCGACGGCCAGCGGGCCTATTACGGCTTGATGGTGGCGCGTAACCGCTGCCGTGAAGCGTGGGGAGTGCTGCGGTGATGGTGCCTTACGCCGTGGTGCGCGCCAATAACCTGCCGCTCGATGCGCTGGACGGCCTGACCGGGTCCAACGCGGTGGAAGCGGCAGCGACGGCGCTGGCACACGAGCGCACGGTGCTGGCCGGGATGCAGGACGCCGTGTGCGATCGCCTGCACGAGCTGGCAGCCGCCGACGGCGCCCGCTACCGCCGTTATATCGACCTGCGCCGGGCCATCTTCAACGGCAGGCCGCTGGCCGATATCGCCGCCCGTCACGCCGGCCTGCTGGCAGGCGATGAGCAACTGCAGGCATGGCTGGACCGGGCCAACGCCGTGCTGCGCCAGGAAGCGGCGCTGGCGGCGCTGTTCGACCGGGAACTGCACGCGGCGCGCAAGTTCTCGCAGGCGCTCGCCACCGAGCCCCTGTTCTTGCAGGGCATGGCGATGACGCGGGCGCAGTTGTACGAGACGGCGCGCGCCTACAGCACAAGCGCCGATGTGGACGACAAGAAAAAGCTCAACGACGAAGAGACGATCCACCGCTACCTGGCGCGGGCCGTGACGAAGGTCAGCCCGTTTTCCACCTTCACGTCGGTGGGGTTTGCGCCTTTGGCACCAGCCGCCCCCGCATCGGCATCCCGCGCTTCGCTGTTGAACGGGCGCGCCACGGCCGGGCGCTACAGCCTGGACCGGGCCGGCTTCTTCAAGCTGTATGACCGCTTCGTGCTGCGCCACCGCGACCATTTCCGCTTTCGCCTGACCGGCAACCGCAGCGCGCGGGCGGATGGGCAAGGTCAGTATCAATGCGGCTACCTGTTCACGGACCAGCCGAAGTACTACGCCTACCGCACCACCTTCGTCACCGCCCGCGTGAAGTCGACTGCGCTGTTTACCGAAGGCGCCGATGCGCAAGGCTGGCTGCCGTGGTCCGTACTGGCGCAGCGACTGCCGGCCGGCACGGATGCGGCAGCGCTGCTGGAGAAGTGGCTGGTCTCGGGCCTGCTGCATGCTTCGCCCGAGCTGGACGACGAAGGCGGCGACCTGCTGCACCAGTTTGGCGCCGTGGCCCGGCGCGTGGCCGGCGACGACGCGGCGGCGCGGCCCGTAGCGCTGGCGCTGGACCGGATGGCCGGCGCCGTGGCCAGCCTGGAAGGCGCGGCCGGCCCTGCGCTGCTGGCCGCGCTGGACGACATCCATGCCGGCATGGCGCACCTTGCCACGCTGCTGGACTGCCCGCTGGTGAAGACGGCCGGGCTGGTGTACCACGACAGCAGCCTGCCCGACCTGGCGCCGCTGGACCATGCTGAGCTGGAAGGCTACGCACGCCAGATCGGCGAGTTCGTCACGCACTACCTGGGCGTCAACTTCCACAGCGGCTTCGGCGACGCACAGCTGGCCGCGCTGCGCGCCGCGATGCCGCCCGGCGAGCAGGTCGACGTGTTCGACTTCCACGAGCGCATGCAGCGCTGCATGGCGGCCGAGACCACCGGCCCGGCGCGCGGCACCTTGCCCATCCTGCGCCTGTACCAGCAGATCTGGGAGCGCCGCGACGAAGGGGAGATCGTGCTCGATCCGGTACCGGCGTCACGGCCGGGCAACGCCGGCGCGCGCCCTTTCGCGGCCTACGGCCACTTGTGCGGCGACTTCTTCGTGCTCAATAACATCGACAGCGGCTACCTGCGTTGTTTTTCCCGCTTCTTCACGTTTGCCGGCGACGGCGCCGTGCTGCAGGCCTGCAGGGAAAGTTATGGCAAGGTGCTGGAGCAGGCCTGCGATTTCTACGACAGCTTCGGCTTCAACACGGCGCTGCGGCCCCGCATCTGCAAGCGGCGCATCTGGCGCGACACGCCGACGGCGGCGCGGCCGGGCGACCTGGCCCTGGCCGACCTGGCGCTGACGTGGCCGGAGGGCACGCCTTATCCGCAACTGATCGACCGGCATACGGGCGAAGCCTTGGCCCTGCGCCAGAGCGGCCTGTTTACGAAGGAGCTGTATCCGAAGATCCTGGAAACGCTGCTGCGCCTGGGCATGGCCGACGCGCCCCGGTATTTTGCGTTCCGCTTCGGCGTGCACAAGGTTGTCAGCGACGCCGAGCCGCGCGAGATCGTGCGCATCGCCCGCGTGCGCTACCGCGACATCGTGCTCTCGCGCGAGCAGTGGTGGGTGCCGAAGGCGCTCCTGCCGGTACGCGCCGCCGGCGAGGATGCCTTCGGCTGGTTCACGCGCCTGGATGCGTGGCGCCGCAGCCATGGCATGCCGCAACGCGTCTTCATACGCCGGCACGAGGCCGATAAGGTACTCGACCGCGATGTCAGCAATGCCAAGAAGCCGCTGTTCGTCGACTTTTCCTCGCCCATCATGACGCGCATGATCGGGCGCATCTTCAATACGCCATTCGCCCTGCTGTCGATCGAGGAAATGCTGCCGGACGCGCAGGACGACCGCGCCCGGCACGGCGGCGCGCGCTATGCCCATGAAATCATTTTCGAATCGCTGGACCAAGCTGGGGACCTGCCATGAACAATATCGACTTTACGGCGGACGACGTCCGCAAATCCCTGTTCAATTTTTCCGTGCCGATGATGCTGCTGTCGGTGCTCGACTATATCGGCATGTTTGTCGCGCTGGGCTGGCTGATGGCGATGACGGACCTGCAGCAGCTGCCGGCGACCTTCCGTATCGCCGTGGCTGCCGTAGCACTGCTCGAGGCGCTGTTCACCGGCCTGCTGGCCGCCGTCTACGTGTATGCCAACCAGGCCTTCGGCCGCAAGGATCACGCGCAGGCGAACTACCTGCTCAACTTCGGCTTCGGCGTGGCAGCCATCATCGCCCTCGTCATCGCCGTCACGGGGCGTTTCGGCACGCAGTACCTGATCGCCGCGTTCGGCGTCGAGCCGCTGGTGAAGCAGCAGGTGCTGTCTTACCTGAACGTGTTCTGGCTGGGCTACCTGCTCGTCATCCTGCATATCTATGGCGGCCTGCTGGCACGCATGGCTGGTGCCGTGTCGGTGATCCAGCGCTTCAAGGTCGTCACGTTCGTCAGCAGCGTGCTGCTGTGCCCCGCCTTCATCTGGCTGGCCGGTCCGCTCGGCATCGGCGCGCTGGAGGCGTCCGCCGTCGCGCTGATGGTATCGCGCCTGGTGAGCCTGCTGGTGCTCCGCCGCGACATGGCGAAGCACGAAGTCTTCCCGTTCAAGCTGGGCATCGACTTCGTGCCGCGCAAGCTGTTCACGCAATGGGGCGAACTGGTCAAGCTCGGCGGCGCCGAAACCCTGAATTCGTTCTCGCTCAGTCTGTCGTTCTACCTGCTGTTCCTGCTGTTCTCGTTCTACGAGCCCGGCACGCTGGAGGCGGTGACGGTGACGCAGTACGTGACGGGTTTCTTCCAGACCGTCTTGATGAGCGCCATTACGACCATCATTCCGTTCACGGCGCAGAACGCGGGCGGGCGCAAGCTGGCAAATATCGGCACCGGCGTGCGCTGGATGGCCGGCGCCACCTTCGTGCTGGCCGCGCTGCCGATGATCCCGTTCATCCTGCTGGCGCCGCACTTCATCCACTTCTTCGTCAGCGACCCGGAGATCGCCGCGCGCGCCATCAGCTACGTGCGCATCACGTCGATTCCCTGGGCCGTGCTGATGGCGTCCTTCCCCTTCCTGTTCGCCATCATCGGCCTGGGCGACACGCGCGGTACCTTGCTGCTGACGATATGGTCCATGTACCTGTGCAACCTGGTGCCCGTCATCGTCATCCGCATGGCCTTCGGCGGCAGCCTCACTCTGGCGGCTTATGCGGAATCGGTGTCCAGCGTGCTGATTTTCGTCGGCTTCTACCTGTACTACGTGCGCAAGGAAAAACAGCTGGCGCGCGAATGGAACGGGGAGCAGGACCGTGAAGACACCGGCAGCCAGGGCGAAGGCAAGCTGGCCGCATCGGGAGCACTGTGATGCGCGCCCTGGTCGCCATGGGCGAGCGCTCGGCAAGCCAGGTGCGTGCGCTGGAAGGCTGCAGCGCCCAGCTGCACGGCAGCGTGGTGCACTTCGCGCTGGTGCAGCGGCCCGACATCGACTTCGATCCCGCCGACCCGGCGCATGCGCAGGACGTGCTGCTCAGGGTGCATGCGTTCTCGTGCAACTACCGCGAGAAGGGGCGCCTGTTGCAGGCGGCGCGTCGGCCCGAAGGCGGCTACCTGGTGCTCGGTTCCGAGTTCGCCGGCACCGTTGTCAAGGTAGGCAGCGGCGTGCAGGATCTGCAGCCGGGCGACCGGGTCTTCGGCGACGGCGCCGTCGATGCCACGTCGGCCCATCCCGGCCTGTCGACGCAGCGCGGCTCGCAGGAACTGCAGGTGCTGCCGCGCGCGAAGCTGATGCGCTTTCCCGCCACGATGCCGTTTGCCGATGCCGCCGCGTTCAGCGTCGGCGCGCAGACGGCGTATTCGATGGTGCGCCGGCTCCATCCGGCGCGCGGTGCCCAGATCGCCGTCACGGCCGCGACGTCGAACACGTCGCTGTTCGTGATCCAGGCGCTGGTGGCGCGCGGCCATGCGGTCCATGCGCTGACGACCTCGGCCGCTGCCGTGCCGCGCCTGCGCGCCATGGGCGTGAAGGACTGCTGCGTGCTGGCACGCTCGGAGGACGCGGACCCGGTGCTGCAGGACTACCTGGCCGCGCACGGCATGGCCAAGTTCGATGCTGTCGTCGATCCGTTCATGGACATCTACCTGCGCAAGCTGGTGCGGCACCTGCAGCGCGGCGGCAGCTACATCACCTGCGGCGTGTACCAGCAGTTCAGCGAGGAGGAGCCGGACGCCTTCATGGAACAGGGCTTGCCGCTGGCGGAGGTGTTCAGCCTGATCATCCGCAAGAACATCAGCCTGGTCGGCAATAACCTGGGCACGACGGGCGACCTGGCCGAAGCCCTGGCCGACCATGGCGCCGGCCGCCTGCCGGTGCCGCTGGACAGCGTCACGGGCCCAGGCGGGCTGGCCGGCTTCGTGCAACGCACGTGGCTGGTGCCGGGCCGCCAGGGCAAGGTGGTGTTTTCCTATGCAGCCGACGAGAGGGGAGGGCAGCCATGAACCGGTGGATCATGTGCTCGGCACTGGCCGTGCAGGCCACGGCGCAGGCCGCGCCGCAGACGATCCGCATCGATGCCGGCGGCGTCGAGCTGGAGCTGGTCGATGCGCCGATGGATGCCCCGTTCGAACTGAGTTACCGGGCCCAGGGCAAGTGCCAGCCGGAGGTGGCGATCACGCGCGAGAACAACGTCACCACGGCGCGTCACATCAAGAGCTGCCACGGCACCGGCGAGCATGAGGGCACCATCTTCACGCTGCGCATGTCGGCGCTGACGTCGTTCGAGCTGGAACTGACGGCCGGCGGCGTGTTCCTCAGTGGCGCCGGGCTGGAAAACTACCGCGACATGCAGTTCGCCACCCGCGTGGGCGGCATCAGCGGCGGCCGCCCGGACCTGCCGTGGCACACGCAGCGCAAATGGCTGGTCGGCGCCGAAGCGTCGGCCCGGCGCGACCGGGGCTGCTGCACCCTGGCCATCCGCGTCACGTATGGCGGCATCTCGGTACGTTGATTCAATCGAAGGAGAACACCATGAAACCCACGACTTCGGCCGCCCTGGCCGGCCTGATTTCCGCGGCAGCGCTGCCAGGTAGCGCGCTGGCCGTCACATTCGAACTGGGACGGGGCCATTTCGTCATCCGCATGGACGACACGATCGATACCTTCCACGTGGCGGCGCTGGAAGTGCCCGGCACCTGCACGCCGGCCCTGACGGCCGTGCGCAGGGACAGCGGCGCCTACGAAATCCAGGTCGATGCGGCGCAGTGCCGGCACGATCCGTACGGCGAGCTGCGCCTGAACCCGGCGTGGAGCAGCACCCTGACCGTCAACATGGCGGCCGGGCAGATCGACTTCACCGGCTCGACGATGCAGCAGCTGGCGTCGATCCACGCCCGGGTGGGCATTGGCGACATCTTCGGCCTGCCCGGCGTCCGCCGCAGCTGGCTGTTCGGCGCCGAACTGGACTCGCAGTTGAAGCCGGACGGCGTGGCGCTGCGCACTCAGCTGGGCGCCGGCCAGATCTCGCTGGCACCCGTAGCGGCAGCCCGGACGCCGGCATCGCGTTATTGAAAGGGACCATCATGCAACTCTCCGATTTCCGCGTGGGCTGGCGCCTGCTGGCCAAGGACTGGCGCTGGTCCGGCAGCGCCATCGCCGGCCTGGCCCTGGGCTTCGCCGCCTGCTTCCTGCTGCTTGGCTTCGTGATGCATTCGTTCAGCTACGACACCAGCCATCCCGATCCGGACCGGGTCCACCTGGTCAAGACCCGCTTCCATTTCCCCGGCGTGCCGGAGGAATGGTCGGAGCAGGCGACCCAGGCCCTGCGCGGCACGATCCTGCAGCAGCGCCTGCCGGCCGACGTGACGATGTATGCCCAGGTGCCGGCATCGCTGGCCATCGACGGCCAGGCCCATGCCGCCCAGGTGACGCTGGTCGATCCGGCATTTGTCGCCATGATGGGCGTGCGCACGCTGGAGGGCGATGCCACTGCGGCGTTGCGGCGGCCGGACAGCATCGTGCTGACGGTGACGGCTGCGAACAAGCTGTTCGGCCGCGCCACCGGCGTGGTGGACGAGCTGGTGACGGTGGCCGGCGAGCGCCATGCGGTCGGCGCCCTGGTGGCCGACCCGCCCAGCGCCAGCACCGTACCGTTCGAATTGCTGGCCGGCGCCGGCTCCACCTTGTGGGGCGGCCAGGACCGCGATGACGCCACGCAGAACTGGGGCCGACTGTTCGGCCGCGTCTACATCAAGCTGCATGCCGGGGCCGACCCGGCGGCGCTGACAGCGGCCTTGCAGCGCGCCTCCGATGCTTCGCCCCTGCACCAGCAGCTCGATCCGGCCTTCCTGGCGCAGCTGGGCGATAAGAAGCTGATGGATGTCGCGCTGGTGCGCCTGCGTGACGCCTACCTCGACCCGGACCTGGCCAAGGGCGCCGTGCTGCATGGCGACCGCCCCGTGCTGTTCGCCGTGGCCGCACTGGCCTTGCTGATCCTGCTGCTGGCGGCGATCAACTACGTCAACCTGGCAACGGTGCGCACGCTGCGGCGCCAGCGCGAGATTGCCATCAGCAAGGTCCTGGGCGCGCCGGCCGGGCAGGTGGTGGCGCAGTTCCTGGCCGAGTCGGTGCTGATCGCGCTGGCGGCCACGGTGATCGGCCTGCTGTGCGCATGGCAGCTGATGCCGCTGTTCGGCGAACTGATGAATCGTCCCATCGGCGCCTTCCTCGACCTGCCCGCGGTGGCGGCCTTCCTGGGCCTGGGCCTGCTGACGGGCGTGCTGGCCGGCCTGCATCCGGCCTGGGTGGCACTGCGCGTCAAGCCGGCCGCCGCGCTGGCGGGGCGGCATGACCAGGAAACCCCCGGCGGCCTGCGCGCACGGCGTGCGCTGACGGTGCTGCAACTGGCCAGTGCGATGGCGCTGGCCAGCATCACGCTCAGCGTGGCATGGCAGACGTACCACGTGCTGAGCGCCAGCCCGGGTTTCGACGCCCGCTCGAAACTGGTGATCGACGCGGGAGCGCCGTTCGCAGCGCCCGATCCGCGCGTGCGCTCCTTCGTCGAGGCGGTGCAGCGCCTGCCGGGCGTGAACGGCGTCGGCCAGAGCCTGGAAGCCGTGGGCCGCCAGGACATCGTGCAGAAGGGCGCGCTCCGGCGCGACGGCGCCGCGCCCATCACGATCGAATGGAAGGGCATCTCGCCCACCTTCCTGTCCGTGTACGGCGTGCGGCCGCTGGCCGGGCGCCTGCATGAGGAACGGCGCGATGCGGAGGTGAAGGAGGACGAAAAGGCGGCCGGCCTGGTGCTGTCGGCATCGGCCGTGCGTGCGCTGGGCTTCGCCACGCCGCAGGATGCGGTGGGCCGCACGGTCGACGGCGACGGCAAGGCCTACCAGGTCATCGGCGTGGTGCCGGACCTGCGCTTCCAGAGCCTGCGCGAGGAAGCATCGCCGGTGGCGTTCCGCCTGAGTCGCAGCACGCCCGTTCTGACGGTGAGCTTCCAGGGCAGCGCGACGGCGGTCGAGGCGGCCGTGGAGGCGGCATGGCGCCGCTATCTGCCCGACAAGGCCTTGCAGATGACGCGGCAGGAATCGCTGCTGGCGGCGCACTATGCGGACGACGTGCGCAGCGTCAAGCTGCTGGCGGGCGCCGCGCTGCTGGCGATCGCCATCGCCGCCATGGGCGTGTATGTGCTGTCGGCCTACAGCGTGCAGCGGCGCACCCGCGAGATCGTGCTGCACCGGCTGTTCGGCGCCGGCCGCGCCGACATCGTGCGTCTGCTGGGCCGCGAGACCTTGCTGCTGGTCGCCATCAGCGCGGTGGCGGGCATTCCGCCAGCGCTGCTGGTGGTACGCCACTACCTGGCCGGCTTCGTCGACCACACCCCCAACTGGGGTTGGGCCGTCGTGCTGGCCTTCGTCATCGCCGCGCTGGTGGCGCTGGCGTCGGTATTGCGCGGCATCGGCGTGGCGCTGGCGCTGCGTCCCAATGCGGCGCTGCGCACATGAACGCCGTACTGAAGGAAGCGCATACAGCGCCGGCCTGGACGTCGCTGCACGTGTTCATCCACGACTTCTCGCGGCTCGATGCCTTCCTGTGCGAGTGCCTTGCCGGCATGCCGCGCGAGTTCCTGGCCGACGCCTTTTTCGTCCGCTACTGGCTGGGCGGGCCGCACGTGCGCATCCGTTTCCGGAACGCGGATGCAGCGCCGGCGCTGGTAGCGCACGTGCGCGCGTGGCTGGCCCGGAACGCCTTCGCCTCCGACCTGGAGCCGGACAGCTATTACCGGCGCTTCGCCTCGCAGCTGCACACCGAGCCGCGCCACTACTGGCACGGCAACGGCGAGCTGCATTACATCCCCTATGAGCCGGAGGTGGCGCGCTACGGCGGCCCGGCCGGGCTGGCGCCGTGCGAGCGCTACTTCGTCGACGACAGCAATGCCGTCCTGGCGCTGCTGCGCGGGCATGCCGGCGCGCCGATGGAGAAAATCCTGCTCGGCTGCTGCCTGGTGCACTACGAAGTGCTGGCGCAGGCCGGCCTGCTCGACGCCTATCTGGCGGCGTGCCACGACGTGGCCGGGCAGGGCAACCTGGGCGCGTCATTGCGGGCGCGGATGGGCGCCGCGCTGGAGGGCGCCATGCCGGGCCTGCGTGCCGCCAGCG
>NZ_WNKZ01000299.1 GCF_009720835.1 Pseudoduganella buxea | reverse complement strand
CAAGCCGGCGCCCTGAGCACGAACGCTGTCGCCGCGCTGGAAACGGCCGACCTGGCCGCACTGAAGACGTCGAGCATCGCCGCGCTGAACACCGCGCAGATCGCTGCCCTGACGACGAACCAGGTGGGCAGCATGGCCACCGGCCAGATCGCCGCGCTGACGACCAATCAACTGGCCAACGCGTTGACGACCAACCAGATCGTCGCCCTGAGCTCGAACCAGCTGGGTGCCTTCAACACCGCCCAGTTCGGCGCGCTGTCGACCAACGCGATTGCCGCGATCGAGACGGCCGATATCGG
>NZ_WNKZ01000298.1 GCF_009720835.1 Pseudoduganella buxea | reverse complement strand
CCATTCCCGCCGGCTTGCAGGCGTTCGATGTCAACGGCCCGATCCCGACCTGCGGACGCTGGAAGGACACGATGCCGAAGACGCGCGATCCGGCCGCCTACCGGCTCTACATCAATGCCCGCAAGCTATGGCGCAGCAAGATCGAGTGGCAACTGACGCGCCAGGAAGCGCTCGGCATCCTGCACGACGTACAGACCGCCGCGAACCAGGGTGACTGGGGAGCACGCGCATTGATGGCCTACTTCTATCGCAATGGCCTCGGTCCCCTCGAGAAGAACCACGTGCTCGATCCGGATGCGG
>NZ_WNKZ01000297.1 GCF_009720835.1 Pseudoduganella buxea | reverse complement strand
CGTGATACCGGTTCACGTTCTGGACATGGATTTCCCCCAGCGCCCGCTCGCCCTGGCGCAAATTGACGGCCCGGTGTGCGATGCCGTGATCTTTCGCAAAATCCCGATAGGCTGTCGCCGCATCGGTGGCCAGCAGCACGGCCTTGTCCAGCATGGGTAATAAATGGCGCTGCAATTGCGCCACCGTGACGGGGCCGCGCCCCGGCACGAAATCGCAGGTACGCCCTTGCCGGTCGCGCGCCACGAGAATGCAGTCCAGTTCGCCGCTGATGCCCCGTTTTTTCGCATGGCCCCCGCGCCGCC
>NZ_WNKZ01000296.1 GCF_009720835.1 Pseudoduganella buxea | reverse complement strand
GTGCCTCGCTGGCCGATTGCCTGGCCATCATCGAGGCACGGGGCGCGCGCCTGCGCCGGTGCCCGCACTGCGACGGCGACAAGCTGTATCGCCACGGCATCCTGCGCGGCCTGCAGCGCTACCGCTGCCGGCAGTGCCACCGGTCCTTCAACGCCCTGACCGATACGCCGCTGGCGTTTATCCGGCTGCGCGAAAAATGGCTACCGTTCCTGCAGTGCATGCTGGGTTCGATGACGGTACGCGCGGCAGCGGAAACGACCGGCATCCACCGCAACACGAGCTTTCGCTGGCGCCACCGCTTTCTT
>NZ_WNKZ01000295.1 GCF_009720835.1 Pseudoduganella buxea | reverse complement strand
CTGTGGAACGTGCACCGAAGCTGTAAGCTGGCTCGATCGGCATGCACGTGTCAGCAAAAGGCTAGCCGAGTTCGTGGGACTATGGTGCGAGAAGCTGCCCGTAGCGCACGTCTGCAAACTTACGGGCTGAGATAGCCCCCTGATCCACCAGACACAGTCAATGCGGTATCCTTACGGATGGGAATACGACTGTGAATATGACTAGGAACAACCAAACCATCGAAGTAGTGACGGTGTCGGAGGAGCGGCGCCGTCGCTGGTCAGTGCAGGAAAAGGCTGCGCTGGTCAAGGAAACGTACGAGCCGGG
>NZ_WNKZ01000294.1 GCF_009720835.1 Pseudoduganella buxea | reverse complement strand
GTGCATCCTCACTCCGCGCTGGGCTATAAATCGCCGCGTATGTTTAGAAAAGAGCGACCGTGTCAGGCTCTGGAAACTGACGCTAACTAAGCATCAGACTGTGTCCGGGAATAGCGGGGCAAGATCAGGCGGACATGCTTGTCCCGTATCTCGATAGCGCTCGGTCCGAGCGCTACGCAATACTGAGGTGCACTGTCAATAGTGGACACGTCCGTTTCAAGCAGCCAGCTTCTGTCTGCTGAATTCTTCGGCAAACGATGCTGGCGATAGATACCCGAGACGCGAGTGGCGCCGCTGGCGGTTATAGAA
>NZ_WNKZ01000293.1 GCF_009720835.1 Pseudoduganella buxea | reverse complement strand
GCCGCCGCGCCGGATGCGGCCGGTGCGCTGCTGCAGGCGCTGGCGCAGCTGCTCGACGCCCATGCGCTGCGGCGGCGCACGGTCCACACGGTGCTGTCGGACCGGCTGGTGCGCTATGCGCTGGTGCCGTTCAGTGCCGCCCACCTGGACGCGGCCGAGGAGCGCGCCCTGTGCCTGGCCCGCTTCAGCGCGCTGTACGGGCCGATGCCGGACTGGCACATCGTCATCGAGCCGGCCCGCTACGGCGCCGCACGCGTGGCGTGCGCCATGCCGCCGGCCCTGGCCGCCGGGCTGGACACCGTGCTCGGCG
>NZ_WNKZ01000292.1 GCF_009720835.1 Pseudoduganella buxea | reverse complement strand
GACGGCTATCGGTATCAAGCATTTACTACAGTGTTTGATGAGCTTTATTACTACCCTGAACACATGATGTCTCATGTATTCAATAAAACTTTACTTCTTCCAGATTGTTAAAGAACGAAACAGCAGTGATCTCTAAAAGATCAAATCTAAATCTCGGGACTTAGATTTGACATCTCAAAAACGTGGTGGAGGATGACGGGATCGAACCGACGACCCCCTGCTTGCAAAGCAGGTGCTCTCCCAGCTGAGCTAATCCCCCTACATACTCACAAAAAAGTGCAAACCTACTTTTTTGTGGATCGAGGTAAAA
>NZ_WNKZ01000291.1 GCF_009720835.1 Pseudoduganella buxea | reverse complement strand
CCGTGCTGAGCTCGGCCCAGATCGGTGCGCTGGCAACGGAAACCGTGGCCGCGCTGGAAACGGCCGACCTGGCCGCCCTGAAGACCGGCACCATCGCCGGCCTGAAGACGCAGCAGGTTGCCGCCCTGACGACGAACCAGGTCGTGGCCCTGACGACGGCGCAAGCCAATGCCCTGACGACGGCGCAAGCCGGCGCCCTGAGCACGAACGCTGTCGCCGCGCTGGAAACGGCCGACCTGGCCGCACTGAAGACGTCGAGCATCGCCGCGCTGAACACCGCGCAGATCGCTGCCCTGACGACGAACCAGGTGG
>NZ_WNKZ01000290.1 GCF_009720835.1 Pseudoduganella buxea | reverse complement strand
TTGCTGCCGAGTGGAAGGCGTGCGAGACGGGCAGCTGGCGTGGCACGATGCCGTCGCCGTCGCACTGGCGCGCCAGCGCCTCGATGGCGTCCTGCGGTCCCGCCACGACGAGGGCCTCGGGGCTGTTGAAGGCCGCCACTTCCAGGCCGGCCGGCAGCTGGCCGCACAAGGCCGCCAGGCGCGGCGTGGGTCCTTGCAGCGCCAGCATGGCACCGCCGGCGGGCAAGGCTCCCATCAGTTCCGAGCGCAACAGCAGCAGGCCGAAGGCATCCTCCAGCGAGAACACGCCGGCCACGTGCGCGGCTACGTATTCG
>NZ_WNKZ01000028.1 GCF_009720835.1 Pseudoduganella buxea | reverse complement strand
CGATAACGTGTCGATCACCGTCAAGCTGATCAACCCGATCGCCATGGAAGAAGGCCTGCGCTTCGCCATCCGCGAAGGCGGCCGTACCGTCGGCGCCGGCGTTGTTGCCAAGATCCTGGGCTAAGTTTCACTCGCTGCGGGTCCGGCCAAAAAGTAGTGCTGGCACCCAACCCCGGTTGGGTGCTAAAATAACGGACTCGCTGTAAAGTTTTACGTAGGGGCGTAGCTCAATTGGCAGAGCGTCGGTCTCCAAAACCGAAGGTTGGGGGTTCGAGGCCCTCCGCCCCTGCCACCGAATTCTGGTGCAGGGCACCGAAAGTAAAAACAGAATGTCTAATCAATCCGTGCAAACCGTTAGCACGTCCGGCGATAAGCTCAAGGTCGTGTTGGCGGTGGTTGCAGCGATTGCAGGCGTAGCCGGATTCTTTGTTCTGGCAGGTCAACCAACCCTGGTGCGGGCAGCTGCGCTTGTGGTTGGTTTGCTTATTTCCGTCGGCATTGCTTACACCTCCGCCTCTGGCCGCGAATTCATCAATTTTGCGAAAGAAGCCGTTCGCGAAACGAAGAAAGTTGTCTGGCCAACGCGCAAGGAAGCCACGCAGATCACGATGCTCGTGTTCGGCTTCGTGCTGGTGATGGCAGTGTTCCTGTGGGGAACAGATAAGTTACTGGAATTCCTGTTGTACGACGTAATCCTGGGTTGGAAAAAATAATGAGCGATAACGTGCAAGATGAATCCACGGGTGAACAGCCGGTCGAACCGACGGCTGAATCCGTGGCAGCTCCAGCTCCAGAGGCTGGTGCACCGCTCAGCGTCCCGGTCAGCAGCAAGCGCTGGTACGTTGTGCATGCCTATTCCGGCATGGAAAAGAGCGTGCAGCGCAAGCTGACGGAAAATATCGAGCGCGCCGGCATGCAGGACAAGTTCGGCCAGATCCTCGTGCCGACCGAAGAAGTTGTCGAAGTCAAGAACGGCCAGAAGTCCGTCACCGAGCGTCGTTTCTATCCCGGCTATGTGCTGGTTGAAATGGAAATGACGGACGAGACGTGGCACCTGGTCAAGAATACGTCGAAAGTCACCGGCTTCATCGGTGGCAAGTCGAACAAGCCGACGCCGATCCCGACCCGCGAAGTCGAGCAGATCATGCTCCAGATGCAGGAAGGTGTCGAGAAGCCGCGGCCGAAAGTGCTGTACGAAGTGGGCGAGCAAGTCCGCATCAAGGATGGCCCGTTCACCGATTTCAACGGCAACGTTGAAGACGTCAACTACGAAAAGTCCAAAGTCAGCGTGTCGGTCACCATCTTCGGCCGCGCGACCCCCGTCGAACTCGAGTTCGGTCAAGTCGAAAAAGTTTAAGCGCACTACGGAGCGTTCCGGGTATCCGGAGAATCCACCCGAGGAGCCCTGCCACGTTGTACCGGCGGGGCGCTACCACTCAAGACCAACGATAGGAAAGCCATCATGGCAAAGAAAATCATTGGCTTTATCAAGCTGCAAGTTCCAGCTGGTAAGGCAAACCCATCCCCACCGATCGGCCCAGCACTGGGTCAGCGCGGCCTGAACATCATGGAATTCTGCAAGGCGTTCAACGCCCAGACCCAAGGCCTCGAGCCAGGCATGCCGATCCCTGTCGTGATCACCGCTTTCGCCGACAAGTCCTTCACCTTCGTGATGAAGACGCCTCCGGCCACGTTCCTGATCAAGAAGCACTCGGGCGTGCAAAAAGGTTCGCCGAAGCCACATACCGACAAGGTTGGCACGTTGACCCGCGCTCAAGCGGAAGAAATTGCAAAACTGAAGACCCCTGACCTGACCGCCGCCGATCTGGAAGCCGCTGTGCGCACCATCGCTGGTTCGGCTCGTTCGATGGGCATCACCGTTGAGGGTATCTGATCATGGCAAAACTGTCCAAGCGCGCACAAGCCATCAAGGCTAAAGTAGACCGTACCAAAGTGTACCCGTTCGACAACGCCGTCACCCTGATCAAGGAACTGGCTACCGCCAAGTTCAATGAATCGATCGACGTGTCCGTCCAGCTGGGCGTGGATCCGAAGAAATCGGACCAGGTCGTTCGTGGTTCCGTCGTGCTGCCAGCCGGCACCGGCAAGACCGTTCGCGTTGCCGTGTTCGCTTCCGGCGAAAAGGCCGAAGCTGCCAAGGCAGCCGGTGCTGACGTGGTCGGCATGGAAGACCTGGCAGAACGCGTGAAGGCCGGCGACATGCCGTTCGACATCGTGATCGCCTCGCCTGACACCATGCGTATCGTCGGTACCCTGGGCCAGATCCTGGGTCCACGTGGCCTGATGCCTAACCCGAAGGTCGGCACTGTTACCCCTGACGTTGCTACCGCCGTGAAAAACGCGAAAGCCGGCCAGGTCCAGTACCGTACCGACAAGGCCGGTATCATCCACGCGACCATCGGCCGCAAGTCGTTCAGCGACGCAGAACTGAAGAGCAACCTGGTTGCCCTGATCGAAGCCCTGAACAAGGCCAAGCCAGCCTCGTCGAAAGGCGTGTACCTGCGCAAGGTCTCGCTGTCCTCGACGATGGGCGCTGGCCTGCGCGTCGACCACGGCACGCTGGCAGCTTAAAGTTGCTCGAAAAATGGGGACAGACCCCATTTTTCAGGAAACAAAAGAATCAAGTCCCGGCGGCATATCAGCCGGGCGCATCTTTGGGCTGGCAGGTGCGCAAGTGCCTGCCAGGCAATCAAAGACCGTTGGGCGGGAAGCAGCAGGCAGGCTTTCCGTTAATTGCAGGCGCAAGCCCGCGCCCAACGCAGATGGTGTACCCGAACAAGTTTTGCAGTCCATTGGACTCCTAACCTCGGACGCCGTTGTTCGAAACCGATACAGGAATCATCCTGTGTCCTTAAAGGAGATTGACCGTGGGTCTTAATCTGAATGACAAAAAGGCCGTCGTCGAAGAGGTTTCCGCAAAAGTAGCAACTGCGCAAACGATCGTCGTGGCTGAGTACCGTGGCATCCAGGTTGCTCACTTGACGAAACTCCGTGCAACCGCACGTGCCCAGGGCGTGTACCTGCGTGTTCTGAAGAACACGCTGGCGCGTCGCTCCGTGGAAGGCACGCAGTTCGCCAACCTGGCCGATGCAATGACCGGTCCGCTGATCTACTCGATCTCGGATGATGCCGTGGCAGCAGCGAAAGTCATCAACGACTTCGCCAAAACCAACGACAAGCTGGTTGTTAAGGCAGGTAACTTTGCAGGCAAGCAGCTCGACGTAGCTGGCGTGACTGCACTGGCGAGCATTCCAAGCCGTGAAGTCCTCATCTCGCAGCTGTTGGGCGTTATGCTGGCACCGGTATCGGGCTTTGCACGTGGTCTGGCTGCTCTGGCAGCGAAGAAGAGCGAAGGTACGGAAGCTGCTCCTGCAGCCGAAGAAACCGCTGCTGCCGAAGCTTAATTGCTTTCGCCGCACGTTCTCGTCAAGTAATCAATTCTGTAGCATACAAATCAATTAGGAGTTTCAAATGGCAATTAGCAAAGACGATATCCTGAACGCAGTGTCCGAAATGTCCGTGATGGACCTGAACGAACTGGTCAAGGCCTTCGAAGAGAAGTTCGGCGTGTCGGCAGCTGCAATGGCCGCTCCAGCCGCTGGTGGCGCAACCGCCGCTGCTGTTGAAGAGCAGACCGAGTTCAACCTGGTGCTGACCGAAGTCGGCGCGAACAAAGTCGGCGTCATCAAGGCTGTTCGTGAAATCACCGGTCTGGGCCTGAAAGAAGCCAAAGACGTCGTCGACGGCGCACCGAAGACCGTCAAGGAAGCCCTGTCGAAAGCTGACGCTGAAGCCGGCAAGAAGAAGCTGGAAGATGCAGGCGCCAAGGCTGACCTGAAGTAATCGTATTACCGGCGCCGGTAACCTTTAGCGCCTGAGCCAAAGCTGCGGATTTCCTCTCGGAAGGGAGGAGGTCCGGCTTTGGCTCCTTTGTCGTCTCTGTCGTATTTGTTGTTTAGCAACCCTGCAGTATCCGTTTCGTTCCCGTTTTTTGTCGTCCTGGCTTGAAAGATAGTGCCTTGAGGTTTCGCCTGTGTGACCACAAGCATACAAGCTGAAACCTGAATTTTCTATCCTTTCCTGTCACTCACGGAGTGTCCATGCACTACTCATTTACTGAGAAGAAACGCATTCGCAAGTCATTCGCGAAACGCGCCAACGTCCACAACGTTCCGTTCCTGCTGGCAACCCAGCTCGAGTCTTACGAAAACTTCCTGCAAGAACACACATCCGTGTCGACTCGCAAGAATGAGGGCCTGCAGTCTGCCTTCACTTCCATCTTCCCCATCGTTTCGCACAATGGTTTCGCACGCCTGGAATTCCTGTCCTACGTGCTGGGCGACCCTGCGTTTGACGTGAAAGAGTGCCAACTCCGTGGCCTGACCTTCGCATCCCCGCTGCGCGCGAAAGTGCGCCTGGTGATCCTGGACAAGGAATCCCCAACCAAGCCGGTCGTCAAGGAAATGAAGGAGCAGGAAGTCTACATGGGCGAACTGCCCCTGATGACGACCACCGGTTCCTTCGTCATCAACGGTACCGAGCGGGTCATCGTATCGCAGCTGCACCGTTCCCCGGGCGTGTTCTTCGAGCACGACCGCGGCAAGACGCACTCGTCCGGCAAACTGCTGTTCTCGGCCCGTATCATTCCTTACCGCGGCTCGTGGCTGGACTTCGAGTTCGATCCGAAGGACATCCTGTACTTCCGCGTCGACCGCCGCCGCAAGATGCCCGTGTCGATCCTGCTGAAGGCCATCGGCATGACGCCGGAAC
Source organism: Pseudoduganella buxea (assembly GCF_009720835.1). Classification (GTDB taxonomy): domain Bacteria; phylum Pseudomonadota; class Gammaproteobacteria; order Burkholderiales; family Burkholderiaceae_D; genus Rugamonas; species Rugamonas buxea. Next base: position 55,058 of record NZ_WNKZ01000028.1, on the reverse strand, counting down.
AGATCCTGGCGAACTTCTTCGTGTTCGACAACTTCAACCTGCGCTCCGAAGGCGGCGAGATGGAGTTCGTCTCCGAACGCCTGCGCGGCGAAGTGGCGCGTTTCGATATCGTCAACCCGAAGGACGGCAAGACCATCGTCACGAAGGACAAGCGGATCAACGCCAAGCACGTGCGTGAAATCGAAGCCGCCGGCATCGCTCACATCTCCGTGCCGGAAGACTACCTGCTGGGCCGCGTGCTGGCCAAGAACATCGTCGACCCGGACACGGGCGAAGTGGTGGCCTCGGCCAACGACGAGCTGACCGAAGAAGTGCTGAACCGCCTGCGCGATTCCAGCATCTCGTCGATCCAGACCCTGTACACGAACGACCTGGACCAGGGCGCCTACATCTCGCAGACCTTGCGTATCGACGACACGGCCGACCAGACGGCTGCCCGTATCGCCATCTACCGCATGATGCGTCCAGGCGAACCGCCAACGGAAGAATCCGTCGAAGCGCTGTTCAACGGCCTGTTCTACAGCGCCGACCGCTACGACCTGTCCGCCGTCGGCCGCATGAAGTTCAACCGCCGTATCGGCCGTGACGAACTGACGGGCGCCATGACCTTGTCGAACGAAGACGTGCTGGCCGTGATCAAGATCCTCGTCGAGCTGCGCAATGGCCGCGGCGAAGTGGACGATATCGATCACCTGGGTAACCGTCGCGTGCGCTGTGTGGGCGAACTGGCCGAGAACCAGTTCCGTGCCGGCCTGGTGCGCGTCGAGCGTGCCGTCAAGGAACGCCTCGGCCAGGCCGAAGCGGACAACCTGATGCCGCATGACCTGATCAACAGCAAGCCGATTTCGGCCGCGATCCGTGAGTTCTTCGGTTCGTCGCAGCTGTCCCAGTTCATGGACCAGACCAACCCGCTGTCCGAGATCACCCACAAGCGCCGTGTTTCCGCACTGGGCCCGGGCGGCCTGACGCGCGAACGCGCCGGCTTCGAGGTGCGCGACGTGCACCCGACCCACTACGGCCGCGTCTGCCCGATCGAAACGCCTGAAGGCCCGAACATCGGCCTGATCAACTCGCTGGCACTGTATGCCCGCCTGAACGAATACGGCTTCCTGGAAACCCCGTACCGCAAGGTCGAAGGTTCGAAGGTCACCGACAAGATCGACTACCTGTCCGCGATCGAAGAGGGCCGCTACATCATCGCCCAGGCCAACGCCGCGATCAACGAAGAAGGCCAGCTGGTCGACGAGCTGGTGTCGGCCCGTGAAGCCGGCGAAACCATCCTCGTCTCGCCTGAGCGCATCCAGTACATGGACGTGGCTCCTGGCCAGATCGTGTCCGTCGCCGCGTCGCTGATTCCGTTCCTGGAACACGATGATGCGAACCGTGCACTGATGGGCGCCAACATGCAGCGCCAGGCCGTGCCTTGCCTGCGTCCTGAAAAGGCGCTGGTCGGTACCGGTATCGAACGCACCGTGGCAGTCGACTCGGGCACGACCGTGCAGGCGCTGCGTGGCGGCGTGGTGGACTACATCGATGCAGGCCGTGTGGTGATTCGCGTCAACGACGAAGAGGCGCAAGCCGGCGAAGTCGGTGTCGACATCTACAACCTGATCAAGTACACCCGTTCGAACCAGAACACCAACATCAACCAGCGTCCGATCGTCAAAGTGGGCGACCGCGTGGCCAAGGGCGACGTCATCGCCGACGGCGCATCGACCGACCTGGGCGAGCTGGCACTGGGCCAGAACATGACCGTGGCCTTCATGCCATGGAATGGTCTGAACTTCGAGGATTCGATCCTGATCTCGGAAAACGTCGTCAAGGACGACCGTTACACGTCGATCCACATCGAAGAACTGTCCGTGGTCGCGCGCGACACGAAACTGGGCGCGGAAGAAATCACCCGCGACATCTCGAACCTGGCGGAAAACCAGCTGGCTCGTCTGGATGAGTCCGGTATCGTCTACATCGGCGCCGAAGTCACCGCCGGCGACACGCTGGTCGGTAAAGTGACGCCGAAGGGCGAAACCCAGCTGACGCCGGAAGAGAAGCTGCTGCGCGCCATCTTCGGCGAAAAAGCGTCCGACGTGAAAGACACGTCGCTGCGCGTGCCGTCGGGCATGGTTGGTACCGTCATCGACGTGCAGGTGTTCACCCGCGAAGGCATCCCGCGCGACAAGCGCGCCCAGCAGATCATCGACGACGAGCTGAAGCGCTACCGCCTGGACCTGAACGACCAGATGCGTATTGTGGAAGGCGATGCCTTCCAGCGTCTGGAAAAAATGCTGATCGGCAAGATCGTCAACGGCGGTCCGAAGAAGCTGGCCAAGGGCGCGGCGATCACGAAGGAGTACCTGGCCGACCTGGACAAGTACCACTGGTTCGACATCCGCCCGGCGGATGACGACGCGGCGACGGCACTGGAAGCGATCAAGGAATCGATCGCCGAGAAGCGCCACCAGTTCGACCTGGCCTTCGAAGAGAAGCGCAAGAAGCTGACGCAGGGCGATGAGCTGCAGCCCGGCGTGCAGAAGATGGTCAAGGTCTACCTGGCCGTGAAACGCCGCCTGCAGTCGGGCGACAAGATGGCAGGTCGCCACGGTAACAAGGGTGTGGTTTCCCGTATCGTGCCGGTGGAAGACATGCCGTACATGGCCGACGGTACGCCGGCCGACGTCGTGCTGAACCCGCTGGGTGTTCCGTCCCGAATGAACGTGGGTCAGATTCTCGAGACCCACCTGGGCTGGGCAGCCAAGGGCTTGGGCATCCGCATCGGCGAAATGCTGGCGCAGCAGATCAAGGTCGAAGAGATGCGCAAGTATCTGACCACGGTCTACAACGAATCGGGCGCGAAGGAAGATATCGCCTCGTTCAGCGACGAAGAAATCATGGGCCTGGCGCACAACCTGAAGAAGGGTGTGCCGTTCGCAACGCCGGTGTTCGACGGCGCGCACGAATCGGAAATCCGCCGCATGCTGGACCTGGCGTATCCTGATGAAATCGCCACCAAGCTGGGCATGACGCCTTCGAAGAACCAGGTCACGATGTACGACGGCCGTACCGGCGAAGCATTCGAGCGCAAGGTCACCGTCGGCGTGATGCACATGCTGAAGCTGCATCACCTGGTCGACGACAAGATGCACGCCCGTTCCACCGGTCCTTACTCGCTGGTAACGCAGCAGCCACTGGGCGGTAAAGCCCAGTTCGGCGGCCAGCGCTTCGGTGAGATGGAGGTGTGGGCACTGGAAGCATACGGCGCATCGTATGTGCTGCAAGAAATGTTGACCGTGAAGTCCGATGACGTGAATGGCCGTACCAAAGTGTACGAAAACCTCGTCAAGGGCGATCACGTGATCGAAGCCGGCATGCCGGAATCGTTCAACGTGCTGGTGAAAGAGATCCGTTCCCTGGGTATCGATATCGACCTGGAACGCACCTAAGACAGCCGGAAGCGGGGCAACCCGCTTCCCCCTGGCACCTAGCACGGCCCGGTTCGGATGAACCTGGCAAGAAAATGAAGAAATTCATCACTACCTGGAGTGATACATGAAAGCCCTGCTCGATCTATTCAAGCAAGTACAGACGAACGAGACCTTTGACGCGATCAAGATCGGTCTCGCCTCGCCTGAAAAAATCCGTTCGTGGTCCTACGGCGAAGTCAAGAAGCCGGAAACCATCAACTACCGTACCTTCAAGCCCGAGCGTGATGGCCTGTTCTGCGCCAAGATCTTTGGCCCGATCAAGGACTACGAATGCCTGTGCGGCAAGTACAAGCGCCTGAAGCACCGCGGTGTCATCTGCGAGAAGTGCGGCGTTGAAGTCACGCTGGCGAAAGTTCGCCGCGAACGCATGGGTCACATCGAGCTGGCGTCGCCGACCGCGCACATCTGGTTCCTGAAGTCGCTGCCGTCGCGCCTGGGCATGGTCCTGGACATGACGCTGCGCGACATCGAACGCGTGCTGTACTTCGAAGCATACGTCGTGACCGATCCCGGCATGACCCCGCTGAAGAAGTGCCAGATCATGTCGGAAGACGACTACGCCGCCAAGTACGAAGAGTACGGCGACGACTTCACCGCCTTCATGGGTGCCGAAGGCATCCGTGAACTGCTGCGTTCGATCGACATCCACCGCGATGCCGAAACCCTGCGCGTGGAACTGAAGGAATCGAAGTCCGAAGCGAAGATCAAGAAATACGCCAAGCGCCTGAAAGTGCTGGAAGCGTTCCAGCGTTCGGGCATCAAGCCCGAGTGGATGATCATGGAAGTGCTGCCGGTGCTGCCGCCGGAACTGCGCCCACTGGTCCCGCTGGACGGCGGCCGTTTCGCGACCTCCGACCTGAACGACCTGTATCGCCGCGTCATCAACCGTAACAACCGTCTGAAGCGCCTGATGGAGCTGCGTGCTCCAGAGATCATCACGCGTAACGAAAAGCGCATGCTGCAGGAAGCGGTCGACTCGCTGCTGGACAACGGCCGTCGCGGCAAGGCGATGACCGGCGCCAACAAGCGTCCGCTGAAGTCGCTGGCCGAGATGATCAAGGGTAAGGGCGGTCGTTTCCGTCAGAACTTGCTGGGCAAGCGCGTCGACTACTCGGGCCGTTCCGTCATCGTCGTGGGTCCGCAGCTGAAACTGCACCAGTGCGGCCTGCCGAAGCTGATGGCTCTCGAGCTCTTCAAACCCTTTATCTTCAACAAGCTCGAATTGATGGGCCTGGCGACGACGATCAAGGCCGCCAAGAAGCTGGTCGAGATCCAGGAACCGGTGGTCTGGGACATCCTGGAAGACGTCATCCGCGAACACCCGATCATGCTGAACCGTGCGCCAACGCTGCACCGCCTGGGTATCCAGGCGTTTGAGCCGGTGCTGATCGAAGGCAAGGCCATCCAGCTGCACCCGCTCGTCTGCGCGGCGTTCAACGCCGACTTCGACGGTGACCAGATGGCCGTTCACGTGCCGCTGTCGATCGAAGCGCAGATGGAAGCCCGTACCTTGATGCTGGCGTCGAACAACATCCTGTTCCCGTCGAACGGCGAGCCGTCGATCGTGCCGTCCCAGGATATCGTGCTGGGTCTGTACTACGCGACGCGCGAGGCGATCAACGCCAAGGGCGAGGGCATGATGTTCCCGGACGTGTCGGAAGTCATCCGTGCCTACGACAACAAGGAAGTGGAACTGGCCACGCGCATCACCGTGCGTATCGTCGAGAATCCGAAGGATCCGGCGACGGGCGAGTTCGTCCGTACCGTGACCCGTTACGAAACGACGGTCGGCCGCGCCATCCTGTCCGAGATCCTGCCGAAGGGCCTGCCGTTCAGCGTGCTGAACCGCTCCCTGAAGAAGAAAGAGATCTCGAAGCTGATCAACACGTCGTTCCGCAAGTGCGGCCTGCGTGCCACCGTCGTGTTCGCCGACCAGCTGATGCAGTCGGGCTTCCGCCTGGCAACGCGCGCCGGCATCTCGATCTGCGTGGACGACATGCTGGTGCCGCTGGTCAAGAAGACCCTGATCTCGACGGCCGAATCCGAAGTCAAGCAGATCGAGCAGCAGTACGCTTCCGGTCTGGTGACGGCGGGCGAGCGTTACAACAAGGTCGTCGACATCTGGGGCAAGACCTCGGACGAAGTCGGCAAGGCCATGATGGACCAGCTGAAAGTGGAAGACGTCGTCAAGCGCGACGGCACCACGACGACGCAGGAATCGTTCAACGCCATTTACATGATGGCCGACTCGGGCGCCCGTGGTTCGGCAGCGCAGATTCGCCAGCTGGCCGGTATGCGTGGTCTGATGGCAAAACCTGACGGCTCCATCATTGAAACGCCGATTACGGCGAACTTCCGTGAAGGCCTGAACGTTCTGCAGTACTTCATTTCGACCCACGGCGCTCGTAAAGGTCTGGCCGATACGGCACTGAAGACGGCAAACTCGGGTTACCTGACCCGTCGTCTGGTCGACGTGACGCAGGATCTGGTCGTGATCGAGGACGATTGCGGCACGAGCAACGGCACGCAGATGAAGGCAATGGTCGAGGGCGGTGAAGTCATCGAAGCCCTGCGCGACCGTATCCTGGGCCGCGTGGCAGGTACCGACATCGTCAATCCTGAAACCCAGGAAACCGCGTACGAAGCCGGCACGCTGCTGGACGAAGACATGGTCGAAGACATCGAACGCATGGGCATCGACGAAGTCAAGGTCCGCACGCCGCTGACCTGTGACACGCGTTACGGCCTGTGCGCCAAGTGCTACGGCCGCGACCTGGGCCGCGGCATGCTGGTCAACTCCGGCGAAGCCGTCGGTGTCGTTGCGGCACAGTCGATCGGTGAACCGGGTACCCAGCTGACCATGCGTACCTTCCACATCGGTGGTGCGGCATCGCGTGCGGCAGTGGCCTCGTCGGTCGAAGCCAAGTCGAACGGTATCGTGCGCTTCACGGCAACGATGCGTTACGTCACGAACGGCAAGGGCGCGCAGATCGTCATTTCCCGTTCCGGCGAAGTGCTGATCACGGACGATCACGGCCGTGAACGCGAGCGTCACAAGGTGCCTTACGGTGCGACCCTGATCGTCAAGGATGGCCTGACGATCAAGGCCGGCACGCCGCTGGCAACGTGGGACCCGCTGACCCGTCCGATCATCACGGAATACGCCGGTACGGTGCGTTTCGAGAACGTCGAAGAAGGCGTGACGGTTGCCCGTCAGGTCGACGAAGTGACCGGCCTGGCGACCCTGGTCGTCATCGATGCGAAGCGTCGCGGTTCGCTGACGAAGACCATGCGTCCGCAGGTGAAACTGCTGAACGAAGACGGCCACGAAGTGAAGATTGCCGGCACCGAACACGCCGTGGCAATCGGCTTCCAGGTCGGCGCGCTGATCATGGTGAAGGACGGCCAGCAGGTGTCGGTTGGTGAGGTTCTGGCGCGTATCCCGACGGAATCGCAGAAGACCCGCGACATTACCGGTGGTCTGCCACGCGTTGCCGAGCTGTTCGAAGCACGTTCGCCGAAGGACGCGGGCATGCTGGCCGAAGTCACCGGTACGGTGGCCTTCGGTAAGGAAACGAAGGGCAAGCAGCGTCTGGAAATCACGGACATGGACGGTAACAAGCACGAGTTCCTGATCACCAAGGACAAGCAGGTCCTGGTCCACGACGGTCAAGTCGTGAACAAGGGCGAGATGATCGTGGACGGCCCGGCCGATCCGCAAGACATCCTGCGCCTGCTGGGTATCGAAGCGCTGGCACGTTACATCGTCGACGAAGTGCAGGACGTCTACCGTCTGCAGGGCGTGAAGATCAACGACAAGCACATCGAAGTGATCGTGCGCCAGATGCTGCGCCGCGTGCAGATCACCAACGCCGGCGACACCGACTACATCGTCGGCGAGCAGGTGGAGCGTTCCGAACTGCTGGAGCAGAACGACAAGATGGCCGCGGCAGACAAGCTGCCTGCGACCTACGAAAACGTCCTGCTGGGTATTACCAAGGCATCGCTGTCGACCGATTCGTTCATCTCGGCCGCATCGTTCCAGGAAACCACCCGCGTGCTGACGGAAGCGGCGATCATGGGCAAGCGCGACGGTCTGCGCGGCCTGAAGGAAAACGTCATCGTCGGCCGCCTGATCCCAGGCGGCACGGGCCTGGCCTTCCACCGCGCCCGTCGCGAGAAGGAAGTCTGGGAAGCCGAAGAACGCACCGCCCTGCTGCAAGCCGAGCGCGCAGCCATGAGCGGTGCGGACACGGAAGCCGTCGAAACGACGACGACCCACGACGAGGGCGGCGAGGCGTAAGCTTCTTCTCCTGCAGTCTCAAGAACGGCACCTTCGGGTGCCGTTTTTTTATTTGCGCGGTCGCTGCTTGTTCATCCGCTTGAGGTCGCACATAGCGGTTGCGTGGCAGGGGACTGTCCCCGCATGGGGACCGTCCCCGGTTTTGGAGAACCGGTCGGTCCGCCGCATCGTTCCAGGACACCACCCGCGTGCTGACGGAAGCGGCGATAGGGCGAAGCGCGACGGTCTGCGCGGCCTGAAGGAAAACGTCATCGTCGGCCGCCTGATCCCAGGCGGCACGGGCCTGGCCTTCCACCGCGCCCGTCGCGAGAAGGAAGTTCGGGAAGCCGAAGAACGCACCGCCCTGCAGCAAGCCGAGCGCGCAGCCATGAGAGGTTCGGACACGGAAGCCGTCGAAACGACGACGACCCACGACGAGGGCGGCGAGGCGTAAGCTTCTCCCTCTGCAGTCTCAAGAACGGCACCTTCGGGTGCCGTTTTTTTGTTTGCACGGTCCCGGCTCCACCTGGAGTTATCACGGCGGCTCTAGGCGGCAGTGCTATTTATTTAGGTAAGGCAGAGGTCGCTGATAGCGGTTGAGCGGCAGGGGACTGTCCCCGCACGGGGACTGTCCCCGGTTTTTTGCTCACGCGGCGGCAGCTACGGTAGAAGTCGCATTGGCTGCAATGTCGTTCCAATCTACTGGCTACAGCCCCGAAGTTGTATTCGCGCTTTACAAGTAATGACTTGTAATCTACTCTCACAATTCCATAGGTCATCGCAAGGCGCGGCATGGATTACCTCATCAGTACGCTGGACCAGGTGCGTCCCCTCCTAGTCAATTTCCGCAAGAAGGCCGGGCTCAGCCAGGCGGCTGTCGCGGCCCGGCTGGGCATCTCGCAGCAGGCTTATGCCCGCATGGAAGCGCATCCGACCGATGCGAGCGTGACGCGGCTGTTCACGGTGTTGCAGCTGCTGGGCGCTACCGTGGCTTTCGGCCATACAACACCAGCCGCGACCGGGCGTATCAAGGAGGTGCCCGCGCACCCCTTGCCGGCAAGGCGCAGGGCGGTGGTAGCGGAGAACCCGTCTACAGGTGACTGATGATGTCCGGCTCCTCGAGCCAGCGGTCATGCCGGCCGTCGACATAGCGAATTGGCGCGGCAGCCAGTTCCGCATCGGTAACGTCATCCAATGCCGTCACATTGATGGCGACAAATTCACCCCGTAGCGGCGAGGTACCGAACTCGAACAGGCGCACGCCGCAATGCCGGCAGAAGCGGTGGCGTTGCAGGTGTGCGCCGAAGGTGTACTGGGTCAGGGCGTCCTCGCCGGAAAGCAGCCGCAGCCGCTCCGGCGCGATCATCGCGCCCCACCACCGTACCTTGGCGCAGATCGAGCAGTTGCAGCGGACGGTGCCGTCCGCCAGGTCCACGTCCGCTTCGAAGCGCACCGCGCCGCAGTGGCAGCTACCTTGACGCACGCTCATCGGACAGGTTTGCCGTCGTTGTCGAGCACGGTGACTTCACCCCAGCCCAGCGCCCGCACCTTCGGCTCGATCTTGCGCAGGTCGCCCACGATGACCCAGACCAGGCGTTCAGGCAGGATGAACTTGCCTGCGGCAGCGGCCAGTTGTGGTTCCGTCAGCGCGCGCAAGGTCGAGGCGTAGCGCGACCAGTAATCGTCCGGCAGGCCCAGGTTGACCGTTTCCAGCGCCGCCGCTTCCAGCGCATTGATGGTCTCGAAGCGCCCGGCCAGGCGCGACGTCATGTTACGCATGATGCTGGTGAATTCCTCGCCCCGGATGGGCCGCTCGCCCGCCACGGCGCGGATTTCCTTTTGCACTTCCGCCATCGCCTCGGTCGTCTTGTCCGTCTGCACGGGGGCCGTGACGACGAAGCTGCGCTGCCCGCGCACATTGGACAGGCGCCCGTTGGTGCCGTAGCTCCAGTGCTTGTCCAGGCGCAGGTTGCGGTTCAGGCGTGACGTCGCCATGCCGCCGAAGTTCTGCATCACCGGTTCCATCGCGAGGTCTTCCGGCTGGCCCTGCGGCAGGGAAATCTGGCCCGCCACGATGGTCGACTGGGGCGCATCGGGCTTGTCGACCAGATAGATGCGCTTGCCGGCCGTGGGAGGGACGATGGCCACGCCCTTGCGCGGCACGGTGCCGGCCTGCCACTTGCCGAAGGCCGCTTCCAGCATCGGTTTGACTTTTTCCATCGTCGTGTCACCCGTGACGATGACGGTCGCGCTGCCCGGCTTGAACCAGTCGGCATGCCATTTCACCAGATCGTCGCGGGTCAGGCTGCTCACCGCCGACTCGATGCCCGAGGCCGGCAGGCTGTAGGCATTGTTCTTGCCGTACAGCAAGCCAGGCAGGATGCGCTGGGCCAGGCCGTTCGGCTGCGCCTTTTCCTGGGCGATCTGCGTCAGGCGGCGTTGCTGGTACAGGGTGAACTGGTCCTGGGGGAAGGCCGGCGTCAGCGCCGCTTCGGCCATCAGCGCCAGCGACGGTGCCAGCTGGCCGGCCGTGGCCTGCAGCCGCACCAGCGACAGGTCCGTGCCGGTGCCGGTGGACAGGCGCGCGCCCAGCGACTCGAGCGCGTCGGACATCTGGAAGGCATCGCGCCGGGCCGTGCCTTTGTCCAGCAGTTCCAGCGTCAAGGAGGCCAGGCCCGCCTTGGCGGGGGTGTCGGCCGCCACGCCGGCGTCAACGGCCAGCGCCACGTTGACGATGGGCGCCGCATGGCGTTCCAGCAAGATCACCTTCAGGCCGTTCGACAGGGTGGCGCGCTGCATGGCGGGGAACTTGACGTCGGGCGCGTCGCCCAGCGCGGGCAGCAGCTTGCGGTCGAGCGTGCCGGCCGTGGCCGACAGCTTGGCGAAGGGCTTGACCGTCATCGTGTAATGGTGGGCGCGCAGCCACTTGTCGCCGGCCGCCTTCATTTGGCCAGGCTGGGCCGTGCCGACGATATCGAGCTGCTTCAGGTAGGCGTCCGGGCTGCCGCCGTAGGTCATGCTTTCGGCCAGCACGTCGGACCGGCCGCCGAAGCCGCCCAGACGTTCGATGCCGCGCGAGAAGTTCGACAAGGTCATGGCCCGTACCCGCGCCAGTTCGGCCGGCGTCGGCCCCTTGTCCAGCAGCGTGTTCAGCACGGCATCGACTTCCCGCTCCACGTCGAGCGGGTCGACGCCGGGGCGCACGGTGACGACGATATCGAAACTGCTGGCGAGCTCGCTCGTGTCGACCCCGGCGGATACGGCCGTTGCCAGCCGTTTTTCATCGATCAGCCGGCGGTTCAGCCGTGCGCTTTTCGAATTGGCCAGCACGTCCGACAACAGGCCCAGGCGCGTGGTATCGCCATCGCGCCAGCCGGGCAGGTGATAACTGCGGTAGATCCGCACCTGCGGCACATGGTCTTCCATTTCGTCGCGCAGGTTGCGGTCGAAACGGGGAATCCATTCGGCCATGCGCGGCAGCGGCGGTCCCGGCGGAATCGAGCCGAAATATTTTTCCACCAGCGCCAGCGCCGCCTGCGGCGTGATATCGCCGGCCAGCGCGATAACGGCATTATTCGGGCCGTAATAGCTGCGATACCATTCGCGGATATCGTCCAGCGAAGCGGCATTCAGGTCGTCCATGCTGCCGATCACTGGCCAGGAATATGGGTGGGAATACGGATACATCTTTGCCGAGCGTTCCTGCCATACCCGGCCATAAGGCTGGTTCTCGCCCTGCCGCTTTTCATTCTGCACGACGCCCCGTTCACGCTCCAGCATCGCCTTCGAAATGTAATTGCCCAGGAAACCCATCCGGTCCGCTTCCAGGTACAGGGTGCGTTCCAGGGCTGGTGTCGGCACGTCCTCGAAGAAATTGGTGCGGTCCGTATTGGTGGTGCCGTTGCGGTTATTCGCGCCCAGGTCGTCCATCGCTTCGCGGAAGCCGTGCGGATAATTCTCCGAGCCGTTGAAGAAGAAATGCTCGAACAAATGGGCGAACCCCGTCTTGCCCCGCTTTTCATTGCGCGAACCCACGTGGTACCAGATATTGACGCCGACCAGCGGCACGCTGTGGTCCTCATGCACCAATAAAGTCAAACCATTTTGCAATACAAATTTCTTATATGGAATTTCATAAACCTTGCGGTCGTATTGCGGCGCCGCCGTTTTCGCGGCAGCCTGGGCCGAAACGGGCGCGGCAATTGCCGAGGGAAGGGAAGCGGCCACGCCGGCGGCGAGGACGATTGCAATCATGCGTTGCATAGTCACCTGATAAAGAAAAGAGGGAGAGACCGACCCGGCCATTGTAGCGCCCCTTGCGGCTCTATAGTCGTGCCAGGATTGAGCGCATCCATGCTAAGATTTAGTCATGATTGCCTCAGCATTGTTCACGCCCGCCCAGCAAAAGCTCCTTGGCCTGCTGTTCGCCCGCACGGGTGAAGGGTTTCACCTGAACGAGATCATGCGGCTGACGGGCCTGGGCAGTGCTTCGGCCCAGCGTGAATTGAAGCGGCTGCACGAATCGGGGCTGATCCTGTCCGAGCGTATCGGCAATGTGCGCCAGTTCCGGCCGAATAAGAACAGCCTGGTCTATGAGGAATTGACGAGCATCGTCAAGAAAACCTTCGGCCTCGTCAGCGTATTGAATTCCGCGCTGGCGCCGATGCGAAAGTCGCTCAATGTCGCCTTCGTCTACGGTAAAACGGCCCAGGAGCAGGAAGCGTCGAACGACGCCATCGAATTACTGCTGATCGGTGAAAACACAACCTACGGCGAATTGCTCAGCCGCTTACCCGTGGCGGAACGCATCCTGCGGCGCAGAATCAATCCCAACCTGTATTCGCTGCCGGATTTCCAGCGACGCCTGCGTGAAAAGCAGGGTTTTATCCTGGACGTGCTGGACCAGCGCAAGATATTCGTGCTGGGCGATGACACCGACCTGGACGATATTGTCCGCAGCATCGACGCGCCTGCCACGCAATAAACCCCGATCCGATTCACTTGGCCTGGTGCGGCACGGGATAATGATCCGCCACCGCCTGGCCCGCGCTGACGCTTGGCAGGTTGACGGGGAAGCCCACGGTGAACCGGGTAAATGAACCCTGCTGCGATTCGCAGCCGATGGTGCCGCCGAATGCCGTGATGACCTTGTGGCAGAAGGCCAGCCCCATGCCGGTACCACCGCCGCTGTGGCGCGTCGTGTAAAACGGATCGAATACATGGGGTAAAACATCGGCGGCAATGCCGTGGCCCGTGTCCGTTACCACCATCAGGTTCTGGTTGGCCGTGGCCGAGCCGTGGCATTCGATCAGCACCGTGCCCCGGCCGGCCACCTTCAACGCATGCAGCGCGTTTTTCAGAAGGTTGTACAGGACGTACACCAGCAGGGTATCGGAGCCGTAGAAACGGAAATCGTCGCGGATCGATACGCTCACCAGGTCGCGCTCGCGGTCCGTGAACGGGTAGCAGGCCAGCGCCTCGTCGATGCAGCGTTTGATGGTGTGGACGGCAAAGCCGTCGCGCTGCAGGGAACCGGCCCGCGCCGACGCCAGCAGCATGTCGACAATGAAATTCGACCGCGATACTTCCGTTTCGATATGCTTGGCGATCTCGCCCAGGTAGGCCAGCTGTTCGGCATTCAGGCCCGGCGCTTCGGAGCTCTTGTAGCCGGCAATCAGCTCAGGCAGGCTGCGCGCCAGCACGCGCGACTGGCTGCGGATCGTCGCCAGCGGCGTGCGCACTTCGTGGGCGATGCTGGCGGCCGTGGCGATAGGGTCGGCCAGCAGGTTGTGCCGCACCATGGCCTGGGCAATCAGGCCGAGGCTGGCGGCAATGAAGATCACGCCGGGCGGATACAGGGCCACGCCGTAGTTGCACAGGTAGTCGACGGCCGCGGCGAAGTAGATCAGGATGCTGACGAGGCAGTAACGCAGCCGCGCCTTTTCCGTCGATAGCGCTACCTGCTGACGGCGGTACAGCAGGTACAGGCCACGCGTGACAACCACCCCGGTCTGGACCAGGTGCACCGGATGCAGCCAGCCGGCCTGCGGGTAATAACCGAAGAAGTACGGATGCATGCCCTTGATAACGAGGTCCGTCGTGGCGATCAAGGCCATCAGCACGCCCGCCAGTGCATAGCTGCCGTGTACCAGCGGCTTTTCGGCCCGGTCGCCCGTCAGTTCCGTGATGAAGTGGTACAGGGTCGTGGGCAGGAACAGGATCGGCAGGTAACCCAGGCGGGCAATGGTCAGCGCCAGGTCGGGATCGCGCACCTGGAACAGGACGGCCCAGGCGGCCTGCCAGAAGAACGTCGTAACGCAGACCAGGAAGAAGGTCAGGCTGATGCGGCTGACGCCGCGGGAATTGAGCACATAGGCCCCGTAGCCGATAAACAGCAGCGACACCAGGCCGGGCAGAATCGAGTACATGCGGTCCTCTCGCCAGGGTAACAAATCTTGAGCAGGCAAGCGATCTTAACAACGGAAACCGACAATGTCCCAGCCAATTTGCCCCTAAACAACTTCGGGTTGCGCTAGATCAAAAGTGTTCCATGCATTCAGGCAAAAAGTAGAGGTGTTCGGCAACTGATGCCGTACGCCACCGGACCAAAGCAGCCGGACGGCCACCAAAACCAGGGAGCACTTCATGTTCATGCACGCCAACGTAGCGAATGACGCCGACATCAACGCTGAACTGACCTTTCACCATCAGCTGTCGATCTACCTGAAGGATTCGAACGCCTACGGCAACACCTACTTCGCCCGCTACTTCGAGTGGCAAGGCATCTGCCGCGAGAAGTGGTTCTACGAATGCATCTCGCGCGACATGCTGCAACAGGAAGGCGTGTTCATCACCAAGCACGCCCAGCAGGACTACCTGGCGGAGACCTTCCCGTTTCAGGAAATCACCTGCGAAGTCAACACCTATGATGTCAAGCGCTGCTCGTTCTGGCTGGAGTTTCGCTTCTATGCCAACGGCGTGCCCGTGTCCGTGGGGCGCCAGCAGATCGTCTTCGCCAGCCATGCGAAGCAGATCAAGAGCCTGCCCGAACTGGTGCTCAAGCGCATCAAGCGCTATCAGATCCAGAAGTAAGCCGGCATGTGCACAGAACGATATCAATTATTGGCTTTAGGCAATAAAATGTCCGGCAAGGGGCGTAAGCTGGAGCTTACCCCACTTCGGAGGCGCGATGAAGCCGGACAGCTGTCAATTGTGGAACCCGCGGGTAGCGGCGCTATGGAGCCTGTTGTTTTCGCCTGCATTCGGGGCCTGGGTGCATGCGGCCAACTGGCGCGTGCTGGGGCGGCCTGACAAGGCGCAGGCGGCGCGGCGGTGGAGTTACCTGATGGTGGCAACGGTGTTGCTGGCAGGCGTGGCCGGCGCGCTGTTCGAAACGTATGCGCGGCACCTGCCGTCGGTCGCGGCGGCGGCATGGATGGCTGCCTGGTGTGGTTTTCCCGCCCGCGAACAGTGCCGCTACGTGACTGACAATGTGGGGTTGAATTACCGGCGCCGGCCATGGTGGCCGGCCCTGCTGGGCGGCATCGCCGGCTGGGCCCTGCTGGCACTGCTGTCACTGGGCGCGGCCACCCTGCTGGTCCGGGCGGGCGGCTTCTATATCTGAGCCGCCGCCACGCCCCGAGCCTTACGGCCGGGCGCCTTGCTTGGCGATCCAGCTGTCGATCTTCGCCTCCAGCAAGCTGAGCGGCAAAGTGCCGTCGCCCAGCACCTGTTCATGGAAGGCCGGCAGGCTGAACTTGTCGCCCAGCGCCGCCTGCGCACGCTGGCGCAGTTCCATGATCTTCAATGCACCGATCTTGTACGCCAGCGCCTGGCCCGGCCACGCCATATAGCGCTCCGTCTCGCTTTTCGCCACGGCGTCGTAGCCCAGGGTGTCCTTCATGTACTGGATGGTCTGCTCACGGGTCCAGCCCTTGGCGTGCATGCCCGTATCGACCACCAGGCGGGTGGCGCGCAGCAGCTCGTCGTTGAGGTGGCCGAAATACTGGGCCGGGTCTTCGAACAGGCCCATCTCGCGGCCCAGGGTTTCCGCATACAGGGCCCAGCCTTCCGTGAAGGCCGTATTGCCGCCGAATTTGCGGAAGTTGGGCAGGCCCAGTTCCTGCATCAGCGCGATATGGAAGTGGTGGCCGGGCTTGCCTTCGTGCAGGAACAAGGTCGTCATGCCCGTGTTGCCGTATTTCGTCGGATCGGTGACGACAGACCAGAACACGCCGGGGCGCGAGCCGTCGGCGGCCGGCGCAGTGTAGTGGTCCGAGGCCGTGTCGCGGCTCAGTTCCGGCTCCAGGCGCAGGTCCAGCTTGGCCTTCGGCAGCAAGGTGAACATCGCCGGCAGCTTGGTGTCGAGGATGGCGTTGAGCTTGTGGTATTCGGCCTGCACTTCCGCATCCGTCTTGAACGGGAAGAAGCGCTTCTGCTGCGACACCCACACGGGCAGGCCGGCGGCCGGGCCGTCATAGCCCAGCTTCGGCCCCAGGCGGGCGAACTCGCCCTGGATGCGCGCCACTTCCTTCAGGCCGATGGCATGGATCTGCTCCGGCGTCAGGTTCGTCGTCGTCGAGTCCGCCACGCGCACGGCGTACCAGGCCGCGCCGTTCGGCACGGCGGAAAAGCCCGTCGACGTGCGGCAGGCGGGAATGTACTGCTGTTCCAGGAAGGTGGCCAGCCGCGCCAGTGCCGGCATCAGCTTCGTTTCGATGGTGGTGCGGTAGGCGGCCGTCAGGCGTACCTTGTCGGCGTCCGGGAAGGCGGCCGGCAGCTTCTTGATGGGCGTGTAGTAGATGCTCTGCTCGGGCGTGGCGCTGACCAGCTTCTGGAACTGGGGCAGGGCCGACAGCATGATGGCCTTCGGCTGCGTGACGCCGGTACGCATGCCTTCCTGCATATTGGCGATGGCCTGGTCGATCCACGCCGGCAGCTGCGTCAGCCGCTTCAGGTAGGCATCGTACTGGGGCACGTTGGTCAGCGGCTGCGACGCTTCGCCGCCGGCGAAGTTGGCCAGGGTGATGGGCATGCTGTCCATCTGGCTGATCGGCAGCAGGTGGCCCGGATACGGCTGGTACGAAAGCAGCGTCTTCAGTTCGAAGGCCAGCACGTCGTAGTTGATCTGGTCGCTGCGGGTCAGGGCGCGGCGGTCGAGCGCCTGCAGGCGCTTCTGGAACTGGCGGTAGCGGGCGAACTGCCTGGCGCGCTCGGCCGGCGCGATGGCCATGCCGATCTGGTCGTCGAAGCGGTTGTCGCCATTTTCCGTGGCACCCACGGGTTCGAAGCGGGCGACGGCATCGTAGTACTCGTCGGCCAGCTTCAGGAACTGCTTGCTGGCGGCGGCCGAGACCGTGGCCGACACCTTGCCGGCCGGCGCGGCGCCGGCATGGACGGGCGCGAACGCCAGCAACAACGCGGCGGCCAGTGCGCCCAGTTTGATACGCTTCATATCTGATTCCCGAGGATAAAAGGTTGGAAACATTCGGGCGACAGCATAAGCGATCCGGCCCGGCGGCGGAATATCCCGTGCCGGCTTGCATGAAAAAATATGGCTCAGGCCAGTTTGGCGGGCATCGCTTCGGCCAGCCGGTGCTCGTACAGCGCCGCCACCACGTCCGACTGCGTGACGATGCCGGCAAAGCGTTCCTCGCCATCCACCACGGGAATATGGTGCAGGCCGCTGTCGGCCATCAGGGGCACCAGGTCGACGATGGGCGTGTCGAGGCGGGCCACGCGGGGCCGGGCCGTCATGATCTGGCCCACCACCTCGGCTTTTTCCGAATGCGACTTGCCGCTGGGGCGGAGAAAGTCGCGCAGGCGCGTGCGCATCGAACGATATTCGTCCAGGCCGCTGTGGCGCAGGAAGTCGCCCTGCGTGACGATGCCGATGACGCGGCGCGCGGGATTGAGCACAGGCACGGCCGCGATATGGTGGGCACGCATGGCCCGCCACGCTTCGGCCAGGCTGGTGGCGAACTCGGCCGTCACGACGTCCTTCGACATGATGTCGCCGCAACTGATGACGCCGAAGCGGCGCTGGTAGGCACGTAATTCCGTTTGCAGGAACAGCGCTTCCAGGTCGTCGCGGCTGATGTCGAGCACCTGTCCATAGCGTTTCAGCACGTCATCCAGGTCCTGCGGCTGGAAGCCCAGCCGCACGGTCGGCACGTCGTCCTTCGTGGCGTGGGGATTCGCGTGCGTCACGACCTGGCTGTGGGGATAGCGCCGGCCCGTCAGGTTGTTGTAGGCGATGGCGGCGGCCACCAGCAACAGGGAATCGATCAGCACGGGACCGAAGGCGAAGGACCAGCCCGCCGCATGCACGGCCGGGCCGCCGATGACGGAGGTCAGCGCGGCGGCGCCACCGGGCGGGTGCAGGCAGCGCAGGCTGAACATGGCGCCGATGGCCAGCGCCGTCGCCACCGACGCCAGGGCCGGCTGCGGCAACGCATGGCCGAGCCAGCGCACGCAGGCGGCGCCGACGAGGGCGGACACGACATTGCCGCCGATCACGGACCAGGGCTGGGCCAGGGGGCTCGCGGGCAGGCAGAACAGCAACACGGACGACGCGCCCATCGGCGCCACCAGCCAGATGGCGTTTTCGCCCAGCAGCACGTGGGCAACGATGCCCGTGATCAGGAGACCCAGCAGGGCGCCGCCGCAAGCGCGCAGCCGTTCGGCGGCGCTGGCCGTCCCCGCCGCCGGAACGAATGCGGTAAAGAAAGATTTCGAAAGCATCTTTCCATTATCCCATGGCTGGGTTTGGGGTGCAGGGCGGGCCGGTGCGGTGGTGTGGCCACTGGGTGTAAGTCGTTGATTCTGCTGGGCCTTGGCAGGCTGCTAGCGCGGTCGGAGCGGGAAACGTCAGCGTACCCACTGAATCGGCACCAAAATGGTCGGGGCGGAAGGCTGCTTACGCCCCAGAGCGGCCGTTTGTGACAAAGAAGCCCCTGAATCTGTTCAGCAATAAAGGGGCATAGCCTAGGTGCAATCAGAGCGGCGAACGGGGACAACGAGACATCGCGGACTGTGCCAGTTTGGGGTATGCCGAGAGATGCGACGCGGTTCAGTGGGCCGCCCCAACGCACCGTATCATGGTGCAGGGCAGCTCATTCGGGCTAGCTGCGGCTGGACTCCTTAGGATGTTATGGCCACCCGATGAACAGTAGCTGGTGAGAAAGCCTAAGGTCGTTGCGATGTGTTTAGGCCAAACGGCGCAACATTTTGAATATATAGATCACTGGATCATTCGGACGGCGGTATTTTTATGCTAATGTTCTATTCGCGATTTCCCTTTACAGCAAATTTCGAATGCATTCTTCTAAAGCAAGTTTTCGCTGCAATTGTGCAGATATTTCAGTATTAATAGTAGCGATTCGGTCTCGAGCCGCTTCAATGCCCAACCATTCTCCTTCAAGATCCAAAATACCTGTAACCTCAGTTTTCTTGAATTGCTCACAAAGATAAGTCAGGCGAGTGTGCAAGACGTCAATCTCACTTGTGGTCGAACTTATTAGCGCTGTATAGGCAGATATTCTTATCTGGGCGCTTTGTGCGGCCAATGTTTCATTGAGGGTGGCTCTGGTTTCGCCGAGCTCTTCTTTTTGTATTCGAACCGACTTCGTAAGCCAATAGAATGCCGAAAACGCAATTATCGGGTTTAATATTCCGCCAATAAAATCGCCCAGCGTACCCCAGTCGCCACTATCAATCGACACCGGAATGGAATGGTATATAAACCACGAAAAATAGCTAAGAGTCAGAACCAAACCAAATCCGACTATTAGCCTTTTGGATGAACGTATACCGTCGTCGAGTAGTTGCAAATCCTCATCCAGCATTTTTCTTCTTGCATCGCTCATATTGAACTCTATTTCCGGATTGCGGTTTTTCCAGACAGAATGCGTGAGTAATTCACCAACCATCCCTTCGGAGTCACGCTAATTGTCTTGCGGCGGTTGTCATCCTCGTCAATCTGGCTAATAAGCAACCCTGCATCTTCAAGCTCTTTCACAAGAGGGCGGAGCGTATTTACGCTGTCGAAGCCGAAGCTCTGGAATTGGCTGAGTGAAAAAGAATCCCTTAGTTCCTCCGCCATCGCGGTAAGATCGAAGACCTCGAATGCTTTCTGCTTAACCGCGCTACTACATGCCTTCTCGTTGTCTTGTGCCTCTTTGGTCAACCACTTCGCGAAAACAGTTTTCTTCTCATCATCGTTTCTTGGGCGAAGACTATTTTCATATGTCCAAATGCAATAGTCATGGCATTTGGATAACGTTGTGCGCAGGTTTTGGTTTAGTACAGTGTAAAGCAGGTCAAACTCAGCACTTGTTAAAGGCAGATACCCGGCGCCCTCAGCGACTTGGTAAGCTTGGCGACGACTGGAAAAAATGTGTTCTGTACAGTTCTTCGTAAGCGGAGTGACTTCAATCGGGCTTTCGAGATGGCCAGCAAGTCGTGGGGTTGAAGCAACTGACAGAATAATGTTGTTCGCACCGCAAAGAACCCACCGAATTCCTTTAACTGAGAAGAGGGTGTCCCGTAATGACTCCAGGCATTGCCGTGCACGTTTCGAAGTCTGTAATAGTTCGAGATTGTCGAGAACACACACGACTGCACCCTTGTGCTGGCCGGAGAATATGTCTGCAAGCCAATTTTTGAATCCGCTTTCAAAATGAGAAGTCGCTAGAGTGTTGGAGTTTGTTTGCTCAATGTGGGTAGTATTCAGTGAGTTGGATCCACTTATTGCAAGTCGCCATTCGCCTAATAGATTTAGATCAAGAATTGAATTCAAAACTGCAGCGCCAGGCATTCCGGTTTCCAGCGCATCTAGTTCCTGTTTGCGTTCGCTGAGAGTAAGTGCAACTTCTGATAAGACATGTTTCTGAAAAGCCACCAAGTCGTCGATATTGTCCAGTTGGAAAACCGTCCTGCAAGGAATAAATAGGCGATTTGCCGGGGACTTAAGATAAGCAAGATAGCAGCGATAAAGAGCTATATTCACCAAGCTTGTTTTTCCAATGCCGTTCGAGCCGTCTAGCGTGACCAGCTTTTTTGAAGCATTTAAGCGAGTCATCACTTTCCTCGTTTCTATATCGCGCCCAACTAATAACTGGTGTCCAATGGCGTCAGCCCTAAGTGCTTCAGGCTCAAACGGACAGCTACTGAATCCCCACCCGGTGTACATGAGATCTTCCCTTTTTTTGTGCCTGTCCAGCACGTTTAATATCGTTAAGCAATTAATGAGCTAAATTAGATTCGCTGGTGCAGTGGTAGTGAACCTAATGCCTGGACCTCATAAATCCTCGTATTCATTCAGTGCCCGCTTCTGGCCGAAAACGGAACTTCGTCGCAGCAGTGCAACTCAGCAAAAAGCGGCGAAGCCCGCTACTTTACGCCTGGTAGCCGCAGAAATTTCCTCAACGTCGCATCTTTCTGGCAAGTCCATCTGCATCACAAATTGCCTAAAGTTCGATCCAGTTCAGGTGGTTGCGGTAATCAACGATAATTAGCCTATCGAACGGATGAGCAAGAGGTGGGTCGAAGTTCCTGCCAGTGTCTTGGTAGAAATCCGACTCCATATTCTTGTCAATATTGTTGACCAGAACAAGCCACCATGCGTTGTACTTGTTGCGAATGGGAGGTACGACTTTAGACTTCTTTGCCTCTATGCAGGTGCGCAAGTTCTCCATCACTAGAGCCGCCGCATTCCCGCCAACGTTCCCGTCAGCTATGACCCACGGGAAGAAATACACCCCATGATCCTTGGTAGACCGAGAAAGCTCTATTCCGAGCGTTTCAGATATAGCAAGGATGGTGTCTGTGCGGGCCGCCTGTGCTTTAAACGTCTGTAGAGCGGTCCTAACCCTGTTCCGTAGCCGCTTCCATGTAATTGGGCGACGGTAGTCAATCGTCACGTGCCAGCATTCGCCATCGACGGACGGCCCGAACTCTCTAAGCATCGTATACAAGGGTGGCAAGATCTCAAACTCAGCCTTTTCAAATCCAACCTGCTCTCGGTTACGCTGCGTGTAGTGCTGGTTAAGTCGCCTGACTTCTACACCGACAGCCTGCCCACCTAATGAGAAATCGGGGAAGGTCTTGTATCCTTCCGGCTCGTACTTTACCCCGCCTAGGTTCTGCGAAACTAGGAACTGGCACGCGATCTCTTCTTCTGCATCCATAGGCGTCGTCACTCTGCATCAATCGGAACATCATACGGTATATGAGCACGCTGCCGCGTGATCACACCTGCTGTCTATCTCAGCAGGTCCGGGCATGGGCCGGCAAGCATCTCCTTCCAGATACGCGGCGATTCAGTCAGCTTACTTGAGCGTAAAAGGCACGGTTGTTAGTCTAGAGAATAGATTGCTTACTGCTTAAACGGCTCATTCGCTGCTTCGACCCTCAATTCGAGCTCATGGGCCTCGGCAACGCCAACACTGACTAACCGCCCAAGGACGCGGTCGATACGGCCACGTAATGGATGCGCCGGTCCGAGCAAGCCCGGCTCTTCGATGATTGCCGCATTCAGCCATTGGACTACCTTCCGTCCGATGCCCATGTCGACCCACAGCCCGGGCGCCTGTGAGCGACCAAACCAAGCCTCGGTCGCTTCGAGCAGAAAATCAAGGTGACGCGCGCGCGTGGCAACTAGAAGTAGGTTCATCGCGCACAGCGCCACAAAAGCCGTCGGACCGCCTGGCAGCAGCGGTCTTATCGCTGGAAGAAGCTGGTCAACGCGGTCGAACAACACGGGAGGCAGATAGCTCCGCGTTCCGTTGAACGGGTTGTAAGTGCTCAACATTATCTGGGCGATAATCCCAGCGCTGTCCATGTCGATCCGTGAACTGGCCGGATCATCAGCATACTTCCACCTGTGGAGTGCCATCACGCGTTGAGCTAAGCGAGTACGCAATTCGGCAGGCCGTGCGGCTGAACGCGCAGGATCATTGAAATAGAGCACGTCGGCCGAGTGAATGACAGTCTGCGCGACTTTGCCGAATGGCTCGTCCGGCAGATCTGTTACGAGCGTCAGATCGGCTTCGAACGACGCATCTGTAGCGTCGAGTAGCTGCTCGGCGAAAAGCGCGTAGTAGTGCAGATTCCACTCGTGCGGATCGCGATCGATCTCGATATCTACAGGTAGACCGAGCCCGTTCATCCGAGAGGTCCAATCGACATAAGCCTCGACCACCTCCTGCCTCCAATCGTTTACCCCCTTGGGTGCAGCTTGAACCATCGCCAGCCATTGTGCTGCCGCGCTACTGCTGACGTGGATGATCGACGATGAATCAGCAACTGCAGACTTGAACACCTCATCTTCATCAAACTCTGCCGCCGTGTTGAGCCCAGCTACTTGGAGACGGGAACCGCGCCGCAGAAGCGGGTGTTCCTCTGGCCAAGCCGGCCAGGGAGGTTCGGCCTCGCCGTCCAGCCATGCGATCTCGGCCCTGATTGCAGTATCGATCGCTGCGGTCCGCTCGGCACTGAAGCGCGCATGCTCTACATCGTCTTCTTCGTTATAGCTCTTCCAACGCCAAGTCATGCTTGCGAACGCAGCGCGCGTTGCTACCTTGAAGAGCTTGGGCTCGATTTTTAGGATAAGCCCTAGTCCGGCTGAGAATGCCGGCGCTGCACTATGATCCTCGCGCGTCGCAAGCCGAATCAGCGTGTTCCGGTCCGTCTCACTTCCACGCCGAGCCCAAAGATGAATCAAAGTGAGGATGGCGATCGCCGGCCGATTGAAGCGCAGCGTATTCTCTGATCCGAAACTGCGCTCAGAACTCTTCTCGAGCGCGATGGCAATGACCTTACGGACCCAGGCCTCCTCGGTGGCAAGCAGAGTGTCGTCACCGTCGCGAGCAACCAGCAGGGCAGTCGTGATCAGGCGAGTTGAACGCGACTTGAGGTCATCGGTATCGCTATCGTTGGGAAGGTCGCCGCCCGCATAATCAACCGCATCGCGGGCAGTGGCGGCGGTGGCGTATTCGCCTCCGCTAGAGATCGCCAAATCGATGCGCGATTCAATCTCGGTCGAACGCATGAATGCGACCCACTGCTTCTCCATTGCTTCGAGATGCGCTGCCTCCTCCGCTGGCGGTCGATATTCTAGTCTTCCGTCTCCGATGTCGGCCCAGTTCGATTGCTGCAGCATATTGTTGGCAACCCGTGCGATTAACCGCGCGTCAGCCCAAGTCGAGTAGGATTGAATGGGCTCAAGGTTCGCGACGGCGGCACCCAGCTGATCACGCAGGCGGTTCGCCACGGGATCAGTTCCCCGATAAAAGCGCACCACGTCGAACAAGGTCAGCCGCCTCGACAGACGGGCCTTCAAGTCGGCGAGCCTGACCTTTGCGTCCGGCTCTTTCCCGATCGCAAACTGATCAAGGCCCAATCCAAGCTGATCATGATCCCGACGCATGCGGTCTGTAGCCAGCAGCTCGGGATCTGCGATCAACGGCGCCACGGCATCGCGCGCTACGTCGAAATGCGACAGCAGCACATCGACCGCAACTAGAAGGTATGCCGCACAGCTGCCTTGGGGCCCGAGAATATCGCCGAGCACTTCATCTACCGGGGCGCCATTGTCGAGCCGTTGCTGGCTCCAGGCTTCCATCGCCTTGAGCCCGGAGGCGGCCGAATAATCGCGGCATTGATCCCGCGACCAGAGATAGCTGTCGGCCCGGGGGAAAAAGCGTGGACCGTCGCCGAAATCGGCAGTGAAGCCTGAATCCACGGACGCGCACGTATGGCCGCTAAAGGCAATCGCTTCCGCGACCAGTGTACGAACCAGCCTTAGTCCTTCGGCAGGCGCGAACTCCAACAGATCAAGGAATGGAGGCTGTGCTGGCGAGGCAGGCAAGTAATTGCTATCGGCGAAAGTGAAAGCTTGCTTCCTTATACGGTCACGGTGATCGCGGCGGCTTCCCTGATCCCGTGTTTGGAGGAGACTCGCTAACACGAGTTCAACCAGCTCGGCGGGCGCAACGGGCGCAATTACTTTCGAAAACTGCCGGATCGCATCGGCCTTGTGGCTGTCCCGCTCGCTGCTGACCTCCTTGAGATAGGCCTTCAACTCATCAGGTGCGAATTTGCCGAGCAAGAGAGCCATCAGCCGAAGTTGCTCGATCATGCCGGTTCGCCCGTCGCGCGCGCTCCTCCCGAGGTTCCGTTCACTTGGAATCGTCACTACAGCGTCTCGGACATCGAGCTGTCGCAGCCAGCCAAACAGCATGACAGCAGTTTGATGGGCGAGCAGCTCAAGATGGTTGAGGAGAAAGAGCTGTATTTTGACCAATTCGACCACGGCGTCGATCGCTGACATCGGTATCTCGGCCACACGCGCCAATACCCAGCGCAGCACCACGATGGCTGAGCCGGTCACATCAATCCGATAGGAACGCGGCATATCGATCCTGGTACCGTCCGGCATACTCAGTAAGTCGGAAGGCGGCACGGTTTCGACCGTGGCAATCGTTGTGCACAATTCAACGAGGAGAGCCGCCCCGTCCTCAAGCAATCTGGTGCCGCACTTTTCGAGCAGTTCGTATCCGGCCTCCGAACGCGACAAGCCGAGGACCGCCTGACGTCGCCAGGACCCATGTGCCTCGGGGACCGAGAGCTGCCCGAGCAGCTGGACCCACCCATTGCAATCCGCACCCGACTCGAGTGCAAGGCGGGCGGCAAACTCGATACCGCGGGCAACGCGCGGCGAGACCGGCACGGTCATGTTCAGAGCAGCCAGATGCTGGGGGTGCTCAGCGATATAACTGCCTATTGCCCAGTCGCGCAACACGTCGTGATAGAAGTCGAGCCGGTCGCGTCGCACCTCCCTGAGCGTCATCGTCCGGATTAAATGTGAACGTGCCGCCGAATCCTCAGCGATCTCAAGCCCTTCTTCGCCTCGCAACGCTCCAGCGGCTAGCGCGGCCATCAGCCGTTGCGAGGCACGAACGTCTTTCGCAGGCGCGCCGTCCGCACTCGCCCACCATAACCCAGCCATCTCAGCTTCGGTCCGGATCCCGGTAGCGCTGCGTACTTTCAGCAGCCGAGATAACCGGTAGAGATTTCGGGCAAGTCCAGCAGCCGGATGCTTCGGGTCCAACAGTGATCGGAGACTCGGCGCTTGATCTACAAGAGTTGCCGCTTCGTCTTCCGATAGGGTCCCAACCTGTATCGGGTACGCGCCCCCCAATGCAGAAATGATTTGATCGTCGAGCCAGGGTTTGACATCGATGTTTCCGGCCGTCCGCATAGTGGCAATTACCTTGAAGTCGGGGATCGCGCTCGCTGCCCTCATCAGCTCGGCAATAGTGCGTTGGCGACCGACGTCGTCGAACATGTCTAAGCCATCGATGAAGAGCATCGCGCCTCCGCTTGCGGCTAGATCTGTCAGGAATTCGACCGCTGTTCCTGGGATGCCGAAATGGTTTGAAAACGGCAGCCAGCCTCCCGCAGGCGTTGCATCCCGGTCGAGGACGATAATCGGTGCCTGGCGCAAAACGCGCTCGGCGAGATGGCGAAGAACCCATGATTTACCGACGCCAGGGTCCCCGCGGACCTCGACGAAACGATGCGCTTCAGATGCATCGTCGACCGCAGCGACTGCTTCTAGCCGCGGCAAGGTCACCCCCACCACGCTCGTGCCGATATGGGCAAGCGTGTTCTGCGCGAGCTCGGCAAGCCTGACGCGTGCCGGGCCATACTCGCGGATGCCGGCAAGCCGGAAGCCCGCCTCGGCCAGGTCGGCCAGTAAGGCGGTTCGGTTGATTTCACCGCCGGTAGTCCCGCTCTTTATTGACAAATCGACCAGCCGGCTCCACAGCGATCCTGCACGGTCGATATCCTCGTCGGCTAGCGCCATCCGTGCGAGTGCATGCCCATAGGTTCGGGTGATCGGTGATCTCGCTTCGAAATCGAACTCGAGGATGAGCATCCGCCGCAATAGCCGCCAAATTGCATCGTCGTCATCAGCGACCCCGCGCGCAACAAGGTGCTTTCGCGTCGTCACAACGAATTCGCGCATATCTTTGCTCGCGATGCCCTTGGCGTTCAGCCGAGTGAAGAAAGCTGCCGCGTCCTCCATTGTTCGCGCCCATTTGAGCACATCCTGATAAGCACCGGAAATTTTGCGGCTGGTTCGCTGTGTCGCTATGCCGAGAAAGTGTCGATCCGCCGGCACGGAACCCACCACGCTCCGTGCGATCTGGGAGGCTACGTCTTGATAGACGCTATCCTGCGGCGAGAAAGTGATATCCCGCTTCGACTGGATTTCGAGAACGAAGCCGCCGGACGGTCCCACGCCCGAAACAATCAGGTCATCCAGCTTGAACCCTTGTTCGGTACCTTGGAATCGGACGCTTACAACCTGTGCATCTGGCATGCCCGGCGCCCGATTGCCCGTCAATAAGGCTAGCAAATAGAGAGCACCTAGTTCCCCTTCGATATAAGCGCCGGCGGGGCCTCGCGAGGCCGGGCTTGAACCGCGCCCCATTTCAGAGATCGGCTGTAATTCCATCATGGATCCGGAGTGTGAAGGGTTGTCCTGCGGGTCAAAAAGCATAAACGACGTTGCAATTGATGATGTAAAACTCGATATGGATCAATGCGGCCCTTGGAGACTGGCCGCCTTTGGCCAAAAACAGCCAGTCGGCAGTGCTTACTCTACATCAGATTATGCAACGCGCCAGCGGATGGTGGTCGCGTGAAGGTACTCGTCGACCACTAGGCCATCTCATCGTTTCGCATCACGTTGCAAGCTCACGGCGCAGTACCATGCGCCACCAGATCCAACGGCAGCGCCGTCGTGTACTTGATCTGCTCCATCGAAAACGCCGACGACACGCCCGTCAGGTTGGCGGCGCGGATCAGCTTCTTGTAGAAGCGGTCGTAGCCTTCGATATCGGTCGTCACCACCTTCAGCAGGTAGTCGACGTCGCCGCTCATCCGGTGAAATTCCAGCACCTCGGGCAGGGCGACGACGGCGGCGGCGAAGTTGGCCAGCCATTTCTCGTCGTGCTGGCTGGTGCGCACGCTGACGAAGACCGTCACGGGCAGGCCCGTCTTGCGGCGGTTGACGATGGCGACGCGGCTGTCCAGGTAGCCTTCTTCTTCCAGCCGTTTCAGCCGTTTCCAGCAGGGCGTGCTGGTCAGCCCGACGCGCTCGGCCAGGTCCGCCACGGACAGAGTGCCATCCACCTGCAAGGCGCCGAGAATTGCGTAATCGAACTTGTCGAGATGGTTCATGCTACGTCCGCCAATCTATTGGGATATTCATGCTGTTTCTGATGGTTATAGCAGCCATTTTAGGACATATTTATCGTCATTAACAATTAAGCTATCCCCATGACGAACGAACTCTACCTCGATGGCAACGCCACCAGCGCCGTATTGCCCGCCGCTTTGCAGGCGGCGATGGACGCGATGGCCCATCGTTATGGCAATCCCAGCAGCACCCATGCGGCCGGTCTGAAGGCCAAGGCCCTGATGCTGGGCGTGCGCGAGCGGGCCCGTCGCCTGCTGGGCATAGGGGACGGCCGCCTGATGTTCAACAGCGGCGCCACCGAAGGCATCCAGACGGCCATCCTGTCAGCCCTGTGCGCCATCCGTGAACGTCGCGCCCTGGGCCTGCCTGCGGGCGAGCTGCTGGTCTACGGGGCCACCGAACACAAGGCCGTGCCGGAAAGCCTGGCGCACTGGAACCGCCTGCTGGGCCTGGATCTGGCCGTGCAGCCCTTGCCTGCCGACGCCAACGGCCGCCACGACCTGGCCGCGCTGCGCGCGCTGGCACCCCGGGCGGCCCTGGTCTGCACGATGGCGGCGAACAACGAAACGGGCGTCATTTCGGACCTGGACGGCATCGGCGCCGTGCTGGAGGGCAGCCCCGCGCTGTGGCTGGTCGACTGCGTACAGGCGCTGGGCAAGCTGCCGCTGCACCTCGCGCGCACCCGCATCGACTACGCACCGTTTTCCGGCCACAAGCTGTATGCGCCGAAAGGCATCGGCATGCTGTATGTCCGCGCCGGCGCGCCGTTCACGCCGCTGATGATGGGCGGCGGCCAGGAAGCGGGTCAGCGTTCCGGCACGGAAAACATGGCCGGCATCGCCGCGCTGGGCGCCGTGTTGCAGGCGCTGGAGGAGGGCGGCACCTTCCGCACGCATGCCGAGCTGGTGGCGTTTCGCGATGCCGTGGCGGACAGCCTGCGCCAGGCCCTGCCCGGCATCGTCTTCAACGCCCCGTTCGACGGCACGCTGCCCACTACGCTCAATTTTTCCGTGCCCGGCCTGTCGAGCAAGGAATTGCTGGACCTGTTTGACGCCGCCGGCATCCGCGTCTCCGCCGGCAGCGCCTGTTCGGCCGCGAAGGCCGCGCCCAGCTACGTGCTCGACGCGATGGGCCTGCCAGAATGGCGCAGCAGCAGCGCCGTGCGGCTGTCCTTCGGTCCCGCCACGGACGCGGCAATGATCGCCGCCGCCTGCGAACGCATCGCCCACTGCGGCGAGGTCTTGCGCGCGGCGCCGATGCCCGATGGCCTGGTGCAACTGACGGCGGGCGGCGCCCACACGTGGCTGGTCTGCGATGCCGCGAGCGCCACCTGCGTCGTCATCGACCCCCAAGCGGCGCTGGAAAACCGCATCGGCAGCCTGGTGCAGGGCTACCGGGTGCTGGCCCGGCTGTCCACGCGCGACGGCAGCGGCTGGCCGGAAGGCGAACAGGCGCTGGCGCTGGGCGCACGGCAACTGCGCCGGCTGGCGGTCGGCGGCGGCACCGTCTGCTACCTGCTGGACGACACCCATGCCTTCACGGGCCACGCCACCGCCGCCGACCTGGCGACGTTGCTGCCGCCGGAGACCCTGCTGTGCACGGCATCGGCCCAGCAGGAAGCCTGCTGCACCAGCCTGCGCGTGGCGCTGGCGCAGCGCCCGCCGTCCCCCGATGCGGACGTGAACCTGGACAGCAAGGCGCTGGCCGACCTGCTGCGGGCCCACCCGGATGCGTTGCTCGTCGATGTGCGCGAAGCCCACGAACATGCGGCCGAAGGCAGCGCTCACGGCCACGCCGCCATCAGCGTGCCCCTGAGCCGCCTGGCCGGCCAGCTGCCCCGCTGG
Source organism: Pseudoduganella buxea (assembly GCF_009720835.1). GTDB lineage: Bacteria > Pseudomonadota > Gammaproteobacteria > Burkholderiales > Burkholderiaceae_D > Rugamonas > Rugamonas buxea. The sequence continues at coordinate 25,178 of NZ_WNKZ01000028.1, read as the reverse complement.
CTGGAGCCGGACGGCGCGCAGCGGCCACTGGTGTTCTTCTGCCGCAGCGGCAACCGCAGCGCCAGCGCCGCCGATTGCCTGCGCCGCCACGGCTATCGCCAGGCCTACCACCTGGCCGGCGGGATGGCCCTGCGCGGCTGAGCGCGTTTACCTGTCTTACCTGTCTTACCTGTTTTGCCTTTCGCGGCGACCTTAGGGCCGCCGTTTTTTTTCGTTTGCCGTCCGGCCGGGTTGGCGCGATACTGTCCTGCCCCGGTAAAAGCGACCCGAGCGAACCATGACCACAGTCGACCAACTCCACGGCAGCTGCCTGTGCGGCGCCATCGCCTACCGCGCCGATGGGCCGGTCTTCCACGCCAGCCATTGCTACTGCACCATGTGCCAGAAACAGCATGGCGCCGGGGCCGGCTCGTATGCCAATGTCGGCAGCGCCGGCTTCGTCATCGAACGGGGCGAGGATGCGGTGACGGAATACGCCTCGTCCGACCATGGCCGGCGTGGCTTCTGTCGCGTCTGCGGGTCGACGCTGTACTGGCGCAGCACCGAGTCCCCCGACCGGATCGCCGTCACCCTCGGCACCCTGGAGCCGGCATATGCCGGCCCGGTCGAGCGCGAGCTGTATGTCGACACGAAGCCGGGCTGGCTGCCGACCCGCTGAACGAGCGCTATTGCAGGTTTTACATTTCTAATGGGATATATGTACGCTAGCGTACAGTGACGTCCCGTGCGCCCGCCTAACATTGCCTGGAACATACTTCCAGTTACGGCGGGCCCCAAGCCTGCCAGTCAAGCGAGGCACCCCTTGAAACAACAGCTCCCACGGTGGGCCGGTTTGCCGGCCGGCTTTCGCGAATCCACGTCGGGTTCTTTGCCTTCTTCCAATCCGGAAGACGACGACCTGCCGCTGAGAGCCGAGCTCTTCAGCGCGCAGCAGATGGCCAATCACGGCCGCGCGCTGGCCACGTCCCACCGGCTGAGCAAGAAGGGCGGTGGCGACCGCCTGCTGGCGCGCCTGACGGACAATGCCGGCGTGCTGCGCACCACCATCGGCGACCTGACCACGGCCGTCAAGGAAGGACGGCAGGTCACGCCCGCGTCGGAATGGCTGCTGGATAACTACTACCTGATCGAAGAGCAGGTCCGCATCGCGCGCCGCCACCTGCCGAAGGATTACAGCAAGGAGTTGCCGCGGCTGGAACCGGCCGCCGGCACGTCGGCCGGCACGCCGCGCGTGTACAAGCTGGCGCTGGAGGTCATCGCCCATGGCGACGGCCGCGTCGATCCGGAAAGCCTGTGCCGCTTCGTCGAGGCCTACCAGGAGGTGGCCCCGCTCACCCTGGGCGAACTGTGGGCCATTCCCATCATGCTGCGCCTGGCGCTGCTGGAAAACCTGCGCCGCGTGGCCGCGCGCGTGGCGGAAAACCGCTTCCAGCGCGACCTGGCCAACAGCTGGGCCGACCAGATGGTCGACATCGCCGACAAGAATCCCAGCGGCCTGATCCTCGTCGTGGCCGACATGGCGCGTTCGAATCCTCCCGTCACCAGCGCCTTCGTGGCCGAAATGGCGCGGCGGCTGCAGGGCCAGAGCCCGGCCCTGACCCTGGCGCTGACGTGGATCACCTACCGGCTGGCCGACAGCGGCCAGACCATCGAGCAGCAGATCCAGGCCGAAATCGGCCAGCAGGCGGCCGAGCAGGTCTCGATCGCCAACAGCATCGGCAGCCTGCGCTTCCTCGGCACGATGGACTGGCAGGAATTCGTCGAGACCATGAGCAAGGTCGAACACGTGCTGCGCGAGGACCCGGCCGGCTTCTATGGCGCGATGGACTTCGCCACGCGCGACCAGTACCGCCACGTTATCGAGAAGATCGCGCGCCGCTCCACGCTGGCCGAGGCGGACGTGGCACGCCAGGCCATCGAACTGGCGCGCGCCCATGCGGGCAGCGGCGACGTGCGCCATGGCCACGTCGGCTTCTACCTGATCGGCAAGGGTGCGCTGCTGCTGGAGAAAAAAGCCGGCATGCGCCGCACGCCCGGCGAGGCGCTGCGCAAGACCTTGCGCGCCGCGCCGTTGACGTCCTACCTCGGCTCGATCGCCGCCCTGTCCGTCGTGCTGACGGCGCTGATGCTGGAACGGGCGCTGCGCGACGGCGTCGCCGGCTGGGCCCTGGTGCTGCTGGCCGTGCTGGGACTGATGGGCAGCAGCCAGCTGGCGCTGGCCCTGGTGAACTGGGTCGCCACCCTGGTGACACGCCCGGCGCCGCTGCCGCGCATGGACTTCAAGGAAGGCATTCCGTCCGACGCCCGTGCCATCGTCGTGGTCCCGTCGCTGCTGTACAGCGTCGAGAACGTCGACGAGCTGTGCGAGCAGCTGGAAGTGCGCTACCTGGCCAACCGCGACCCGAACCTGCGTTTCTGCCTGCTGTCCGATTTTGCCGATGCACCGACCGAAACGCTGCCGGCCGACGGCCCGCTGCTCGAGCGCGCCCGCGCCCATATCGAGGAACTGAACCGCAAATACGAGGCGGCCGGCGATGGCCAGCCCTTCCTGCTGCTGCACCGCCCGCGCCTGTGGAACGCAGGCGAACACGCGTGGATGGGCCACGAACGCAAACGCGGAAAGCTGGGTGACCTGAACCGCTTCCTGCGCGGCGGCGCGCGCGACCGCTTCATGCTGGTGGTGGGCGATACGTCCGATCTGGCGACGATGAAGTACGTCATCACGCTCGACGCGGACACACAGCTGGCGCGCGATTCGGCGCGCCAGTTCGTCGCCACGATGCGCCACCCGCTGAACCTGCCGCAGGTCGATGCGCGCCGCAACTGCGTCGTCGAAGGCTACGGCATCCTGCAGCCGAGGGTGACCGTCAGCCTGCCAAGCGCCAAGGCCTCGCTGTACGAAAAACTGTGCGGCGGCGAGCCGGGCATCGACCCCTACACCCGCACCGTATCGGACGTCTACCAGGACGTCTTCGCCGAAGGCTCCTTCATCGGCAAGGGCATCTACGATGTCGACGTGTTCGAGCAGGTGCTGGGCGAACGCTTCCCGGAGAACCGCGTGCTGAGCCACGACCTGCTGGAAGGCTGCTACCTGCGCGCCGGCCTGCTGTCGGACGCCCAGCTGTACGAACAATACCCGCAGCGCTACCGCGACGACGTGAGCCGGCGCCAGCGCTGGACCCGCGGCGACTGGCAACTGGCGGGCTGGCTGGCCGGCAAGGTACGCACGGCCGCGGGCACGCGCGAACGCAATCCGCTGTCGGCCCTGTCGCGCTGGAAGCTGTTCGACAACCTGCGCCGCAGCCTGGTGGCGCCCGTGCTGACGCTGTCGCTGCTGCTGGCCTTCGCCGCGCTGCCGCACCCGTGGTTCTGGACCGCCGCCGTGCTGGCCATCATCTTCGTGCCGGCCATCGCCGCCGCGCTGTACAGCCTGGCCCACAAGTCGCCCGATACCCTGTGGCGCCAGCACATCCCCAATTCGCTGCGCCGCAGCGGCATGCACTTCGCCCATGGCCTGCTGACGCTGGTGTTCCTGCCCTACGAAGCGTGGTTCAGCCTCGACGCCATCGCCCGCACCCTGTGGCGCATGCTGGTGTCGCACCGGCACCTGCTGGAGTGGCGCGCCTCGGCCCTGTCCCGTTCCAACGGTGGCATGGCCAGCAGCTGGCGCACCATGTGGATCTCGCCGGCGCTGGCGCTGGGCGCCGGTGCCGCGCTGGCCACGTGGCGCATCCATGCCTTCGAGGCAGCCGCCCTGTTCCTCGTCGCCTGGTTCGCCGCGCCCGTCGTCGCCTGGTGGATCAGCCGCCCGATCGAGCAGTTGCAGGCCCAGCTCTCCGGCGAACAGCGCCTGTTCCTGCACGCACTGGCACGCCGCACGTGGGCCTGGTTCGACACCTTCGTCGGCCCGGACGATCACTGGCTGCCGCCCGATAACGTGCAGGAGCACCCCAGCACCGTCATCGCCCACCGTACCTCGCCCACCAATATCGGCATGGCGCTGCTGGCCAACCTGACCGCCTACGACTTCGGCTATGTCACGAGTGCGCAGCTGATCGCCCGGACGGAAAAGACCTTGCAGACGATGGGCACGATGGAGCGTTACCAGGGCCACTTCTACAACTGGTACGACACGCAGACAACCAAGCCGCTGATGCCGATGTATGTGTCGACGGTGGACAGCGGCAACCTGGCCGGCCACCTCTTGACGCTGCAGGCGGGCCTCCTGGGACTGGCCGACCAGCCCGTGCTGGGCCCGCAGTTGCTCGACGGCCTTGCCACCACGTGGCGCGTGCTGGGCGAGGAGGCCGGCAAGGCCGGCATCGAGGCGCCGTCATTCGCGCCGCTGCGCGACGCTGTCGCCCCCGTACAGCCGGTCTACCCGACCAACCTGGTGCAGCTGCGCGAGTGGCTGGAGCGCGCCAGCGGCGCGGCCGATGCCTGCGCCGCCGACCCGGCCGTGGCCGGCGACGCCACGGTCAGCATGTGGGCCACCGCCCTGGCCGCCCAGTGCCATGCGGCGCTGGAAGAATTCAGGCTGCTCGCGCCCTGGGTGGGCGCGGCTATCGGCACCGTGTTCGATGCCAGCCTGCTGCGCATTCCCACCTTGCGCGAACTGGCCGGCTATCCGCTGGCCGGCGCCGCCCTGTCCGACCTGGCGCCGGACGAACGCGAACGCCGCCAGCAGCTTTCCGTGCTGGTCGAGCAGGGCGCCGCCGTGGCGCGCGAACGCCTGGCCACGCTGGCTACGCTGGCTGCGCAGGCGCGCGACTTCGCCCAGATCGACTACAGTTTCCTGTTCAACCGCACCACGAAGCTGCTGGCGATCGGCTACAACGTCACCGACCGCCGCCTGGACGCCAGCTATTACGACCTGCTGGCCTCCGAGGCGCGCCTGGCCAGCTTCATCGCCATCGCCCAGGGCCAGCTGCCGCAGGAGCACTGGTTCGCGCTGGGCCGCCAGCTGTGCATCGTGCACGGCGAGCCCGTGCTGCTGTCGTGGAGCGGCTCGATGTTCGAGTACCTGATGCCCCTGCTGGTGATGCCGACCTATCCGCACACCCTGCTGGATCAGACTTACCGCTCCGTCATCGCCGCCCAGATCGAATACGCCCGCCAACGCAACGTGCCGTGGGGGATTTCGGAATCGGGCTACACGACGGTGGACGCAGCCATGAACTACCAGTACCGCGCCTTCGGCGTGCCGGGCATCGGCATGAAGCGCGGCCTGGCCGAGGACCTCGTCGTGGCGCCATATGCGTCGATGATGGGCCTGATGGTGGCGCCGGAAGCGTCGTGCCAGAACCTGGAGAAGATGGCCGAACTGGGCTTCATGGGCCGCTACGGCTTCTACGAGGCGGTCGACTACACGCCGGCGCGCCTGCCGCGGGGACAGTCCTTTGCCATCGTCAAGTCCTTCATGGTGCACCACCAGGGCATGGGCTTCCTGTCGCTGTCCTACCTGCTGCACGACCGCCCCATGCAGCGCCGCTTCGAATCGGACCCCATGCTGCAATCGGCACTATTGATGCTGCAGGAGCGCAGCCCGCAACTGGGCGCCTTCTATTCGAACAGCTCCGAGCAGGCCGCCGCGCTGCGCGAGGCGGGCACGCAGGAACAGGCCAGCCCGATGCGCGTGCTGACCCAGCCCAATTCGGCCGTGCCGGAAACCCAGCTGCTGTCGAACGGGCGCTATCACGTGATGGTCACGGCCGCCGGCGGCAGCTACAGCCGCTGGAAGGACCTGGCCGTGACGCGCTGGCGCGAGGACAGCACGCGCGACAACTGGGGCAACTTCTGCTACGTACGCGACGTCGACGACGGCCGCTACTGGTCCAATACCTACCAGCCCACGCTGGCCGAGCCGGAACGCTATGAAGTGATCTTCTCGGAAGGGCGGGCCGAATTCCGCCGCAGCGACCATGGCATCGACCTGTACACGGAAGTGGTCGTGTCGCCGGAAGACGATATCGAGATGCGCCGCCTGCGCGTGACGAACAAGTCTGACCGTCCCCGCACCATCGAGCTGACCAGCTTCGCCGAAGTGGTGATGGCGCCCGCCGCCGCCGATGCGGCCCACCCGGCCTTCTCGAAACTGTTCGTGCAGACCGAGATCGTGCCGGACGAAAGCGCCATCCTGTGCACGCGCCGGCCCCGCGGCAAGGACGAGCACACGCCGTTCATGCTGCACCTGATGACGGTGCACGATGCCCGCGTGGTGGAAGTGTCGTACGAGACGGACCGGGCCCACTTCATCGGGCGCGGCAACTCGGTGCAGGCACCGCGCGCGCTGCTGGAGAAGGGCGCGCTGGCCGGCGGCCAGGGCTCCGTGCTGGACCCCGTCGTTGCCATCCGCTACCAGATCACCCTGCAGCCGGACCAGGTGGCCACCGTCGATATCGCCACCGGCATGACGGACACGCGCGAAGCGGCCCGGCACCTGATCGACAAGTACCAGGACCGCCACATGGCCGACCGCGTGTTCGAACTGGCCTGGACCCACAGCCAGGTGATCCTGCGCCAGCTGAACGCCAGCGAGGCGGACGGCCAGCTGTACAGCCGCCTGGCCAACCACGTGATCTACCCGAACGCGGCGCTGCGGGCCGAGCCCTCGGTGCTGATCCGCAACCAGCGTGGCCAGTCCGGCCTGTGGCCGTATGCGATTTCCGGCGACCTGCCGATCGTGCTGCTGCAAGTGAAGGATGCGGCCAATATCGAGCTGGCGCGCCAGCTGGTGCAGGCCCACGCCTACTGGCGCCTGAAAGGGCTGGTGGTCGACCTGGTGATCCTGTTCGAGGACACCTCCGGCTACCGCCAGGCCCTGCACGACCAGATCATGGGTCTGATCGCTTCCGGCATCGAGGCGCAGTCGATCGACCGGCCGGGCGGCATCTTCGTGCGCCCGCTGGAACAGATCTCGACGGAAGACCGCGTGCTGCTGCAGACGGTGGCGCGGGTTATCGTCGGCGACGGCCGCGGCACCCTGGCCGAGCAGGTCAAGCGTTCCGGCCCGCCGCCGCTGCGCATGCCGCCGCTGCTGGCCGACAGCCGCGGCGAATACGACGATGCCGGTCCCGCCACCCACCTGCCGCACGATTTGATCCTGTCGAACGGCATCGGCGGCTTCACGCCGGACGGACGTGAGTACGTGATCGTCACGGGCCCCACCCAGCGCACGCCGGCGCCATGGTCGAACGTGCTGGCCAACGCGCAGTTTGGCAGCGTCATTTCGGAAAGCGGCCAGGCCTACACGTGGCACGAGAATGCCCACGAGTTCCGCCTGACGCCCTGGCACAACGACCCCGTGACGGACGCCAGCGGCGAAGCGTTCTACCTGCGCGACGAAAGCAGCGGCCACTTCTGGTCGCCCACGCCGCTGCCGGCGCGAGGCACGGGCAACTACGTCACCCGCCATGGCTTCGGTTACAGCACCTTCGAGCACACGGAAGGGGGCATCACGTCGACGTTGACGACCTTTGTCGCCACCGACGCGCCGGTGAAATACATCGTGCTGAAGGTGCGCAACGACTCGCCCGTGGAGCGGCGCCTGTCCGCCACCGGCTACGTCGAATGGGTACTGGCCGACCTGCGCGCCAAGTCCGGCATGCATATCGTGACGGAGCTCGATCCCGTCAGCGGCGCCCTGTTCGCCCGCAATGCCTACAACACGGAATTCTCCGGCCGCGTGGCCTTCTTCAATGCCGACGCCACCACCCGCACCCTGACGGGCGACCGCACGGAATTCATCGGCCGCAACGGCAGCCTGGCCAGCCCGGCGGCCATGCGCCGCCAGCGCCTGTCCGGCAAGGTCGGCACGGGGCTGGACAGCTGTGCGGCGCTGCAGGTGCCATTCGAGCTGCTGCCGGGCCAGGAACGCGAGATCGTGTTCGTGCTGGGCCTGGGCGGCCGGCGCAGTGCCGATGCCACCACGATGGTGCAGAAGCATGGCGGGCAGAATGCGGCCCACGAGGCGCTGGCCGCCGTGCGTGCGCACTGGGACAGCACCCTGGGCGCGGTGCAGATCGCCACGCCCGAGCCGGCACTGGACGTCATCGCCAACGGCTGGCTGATGTACCAGACCATCGCCTGCCGCCTGTGGGCACGCAGCGGCTACTACCAGTCCGGCGGCGCCTTCGGGTTCCGCGACCAGCTGCAGGATGCGATGGCCATGGTGCACACGGAACCGCACCTGCTGCGCGAACACCTGGTGCTGTGCGCATCGCACCAGTTCGTCGAAGGCGACGTGCAGCACTGGTGGCATCCGCCGTCGGACCGGGGCGTGCGCACGCACTGCTCGGACGATTACCTGTGGCTGCCCCTGGCCGCCAGCCGCTACGTCCAGGTCACGGGCGACGCCACCGTGCTGGACGAACAGGCCCACTATATCGAAGGGCGCCTGGTCAAGCCGGACGAGGATTCATACTATGACATGCCGGCCCGTTCGCCCCAATCCGGCGACCTGTACGAGCACTGCGTGCGCGCCATCCGCAACGGCCTGAAGTTCGGCGTGCATGGCCTGCCGCTGATCGGTTCCTGCGACTGGAACGACGGCATGGACAAGGTGGGCGAGGAGGGCCGCGGCGAAAGCGTGTGGCTGGCCTGGTTCCTGATCGAGGTGCTGCGCCAGTTCGCGCCCGTCGCCGAGGCCCGTGGCGACACGGACTTCGCTGCCCTGTGCAGGAGTGAAGCGGACAAGCTGGCCGCCAATGTCGAGCAGCACGCGTGGGACGGCCAGTGGTATCGGCGCGCCTATTTCGACGATGGCACGCCGCTGGGATCGCACGAGAACGAGGAATGCCAGATCGATTCGATTTCGCAAAGCTGGGGCGTGCTGTCCGGCGCGGCCGATCCGGAGCGCGCCAAGGGCGCGATGGCGCAGGTCGACGCGCGGCTGGTGCGGCGCGACTACGGCCTGATCCAGCTGCTCGACCCGCCGTTCGACAAGGCCGACCTGAACCCCGGCTATATCCGCGGCTACGTGCCGGGTGTGCGCGAGAACGGCGGCCAGTACACCCACGCGGCCATCTGGACCGTGATGGCCTTCGCCCAGCTGGGCGAGACGGACAAGGCGTGGGAGCTGATGCGGCTGATCAACCCCGTGCAGCACGCCAGCGATGCCGACAACGTCGCCGTCTACAAGGTGGAGCCGTATGTCGTCACGGCCGACATCTACGCCGTCGCGCCCCATGTGGGCCGGGGCGGCTGGAGCTGGTACACGGGTTCGTCCGGCTGGATGTACCGGCTGATCCTGGAGTCGCTGCTGGGTGTGCGGCGCACCGGCACCACGCTGGCCATGGCCCCACGCCTGCCGGCCGATTGGGAAGGCTTCACCCTGAGCTACCGCTACGGCACCAGCCGCTACCTGATCCGCGTCACGCGCGGCGCGGCAGCACTGGTGGTGGACGGCCAGTTCCAGGCCGACGGGGTCATCACGCTGGTCGATGACGGCGCCGAACACGCCGTCGAACTGCGCGTCCCCGTCGGCTGATATTGCTTGAAAAATGGGGACAGACCCCATTTTTCATGCAATCTTTCCTGGAAAATGGGGTCTGTCCCCATTTTCTGAGCAATTTCTACAGCCCCATCGCCTGGCCGGCTCCCATCAACGTGGCAATGCCCAACGCGACGAAAATCACGGCGGCGATGCCGTGCACCAGCTTCAGGTTGACGGCGGTGGCGGCGCGCTTGCCGATGTAGACGGCAGGGACGTTCGCCAGCATCATGCCCAGCGTCGTGCCCAGCACCACGGGGATCATCTGCTCGAAGCGGGCCGCCAGCGCGACGGTGGCGATCTGGGTCTTGTCGCCCATTTCGGCCAGGAAGAAGGCGATCACGGTGGCGGCGAAGACGCCATAGCGACTGCTGTGCGGTTCGTTCTCGTCGATCTCGTCGGGCACCATGATCCAGGCGGCCATGGCGAGAAAGCCCAGGCCCAGCACCCAGCGCAGGATGTCGGGTCCCATCAGGTTCGTGATCCAGCTGCCGACGGCGGCAGCGCAGAAGTGGTTGACGACGGTGGCGACGAAGATGCCGAAGACGATCGGCAGCGGACGGCGGAACTGGGTGGCGAGGACAAAGGCGAGCAATTGCGTCTTGTCGCCGATTTCGGCGAGGGCGACGACGCCCGTTGAGACAAGGAAGGCTTCCATATAGGTGGCAAGGGCCGGACGTTAACCAAGGACCCATGGGCAGCCCCGGCCCAGATGACGGCCGCCCGTGGGTCATTGGTCTCGCCAGGCCTTGCGGCCATCTGCACCACGGCCTGCTTTCGGCCGATTGTGTTGACGCAGATACTTCCCGCGATGCGGGCAGGAGGCTACTCCCCAAGAACCCGCGCATCATATCAGACCCAACCGATGAGGCGCCAGCATGGCCGAAGGCGGCACGAAAACCTGTCTCTTCTATGCTATTCTCCACCGCGCCCGCCCCGCCACCGGGGCCGGCCACCGTCAATTCGAAAGAGACTCCATGCGAACACCCATCACTTCGCGCTGGGCGGCGCCGGTCATCACGCTGGCGCTGCTCGGCCCCGTTTCCGCCTTCGCCCAGGACCCGCTGAGCTACGCCCGCTACAACGAGGTGCGTACCACGGCGCTGCACCTGGACCTGAAGGCCGACTTCGGCCGCAAGACGCTGTCCGGCTTCGCCGAACTGACCTTGAACTGGCTGGACAAGAATTCCCGCACCCTGGTGCTCGATACGCGCCAGCTCAGCATCGCCCGCGTGCAGGTGCTGACGCCTGCCGGCAGCTGGGCGCCCGCCTCGTACATGCTGGACAAGGCCGACCCGAAAAAGGGCCAGGCGCTGCGCATCTCGCTGCAGAACCAGCCGCAGAAAGTGCGCATCTACTATCACACGGCGCCCACCGCCAGTGCCCTGCAGTGGCTCACGCCCGCCCAGACCCTGTCCGGCAAGCGGCCCTTCATGTTCAGCCAGTCGCAGCCCATCGATGCGCGCTCCTGGGTGCCCGTGCAGGATACGCCGGCCGTGCGCTTCACGTATTCGGCGAAAGTGGCGGCACCGGCCGGCATGCGCGTCGTCATGAGCGCCGAGAACGACCAGAAAGGCACGGGCAAGGGCGGCTGGAACTTCCGCATGCCGCAGCCGATTCCTTCCTACCTGCTGGCGATCGCCGTGGGTGAACTGGAACTGCGCAATCTCGGCCCCCGCACGGCCGTGTACGCGGAGCCGGGCCGCATCGAGGCGGCCGCGTTCGAGCTGGCCGACACGGAGAAGATGGTGACGGCGGCCGAATCGCTGTACGGTCCCTACCGGTGGGGCCGTTACGACATGATCGTGCTGCCGCCATCGTTCCCCATCGGCGGCATGGAAAACCCGCGCATGACCTTCCTGACGCCGACCATGATCGCGGGCGACCGCAGCCTGAACGATTTGATCGCCCATGAACTGGCGCACTCCTGGTCCGGCAACCTCGTCACGAACGCGTCGTGGAAGCACTGGTGGCTCAACGAAGGCTTCACCACCTATGTCACCACCCGCATCATCGAGAGCCTGTATGGCGCCGAAGTGGCCGAGATGAACCTGCAGGTCGAGCAGGAAGAAGCCCTGGCGTCGCTGAAGGATATCCCCGTGGCCAAGCAGGCGCTGCTCACGCGCGACCCCGACGTCAACCCCGAGACCTACACGGACGAAGGCCTGGCCTACCCGAAAGGCGCCTGGTTGCTGCGCACCCTGGAGCAGCGCGCCGGCCGCGAAGTGTTCGACCCGTTCCTGCGCGGCTGGTTCGACCAGCATGCCTTCCAGTCGGCGACGACGGAGCAGTTCCTGGCCTACCTGCGCGCCAACCTGCTGGACAAGCATCCGGAAGTGATGGGCCAGGCCGAACTGGACGAGTGGCTGTACGGCGCCGGCATTCCGGCCACGGCGCAGCGCGTCGTGTCGCGGCGCTTTGCCGCCGTCGATGCCCAGCGCGATGCGTGGCTCAAGGGCGAGCAGGCCACGGCCGACCTGACGGCGCGCGGCTGGACCGCGACCGAATGGATGCACTTCCTGAACGATATCGACCGCAAGGCCAATGCCGCGCAGCTGAAGGAACTGGACCAGACCTTCGCGCTGCGTACCAGCCGCAATAACGAGATCGCCTTCCGCTTCTACCTGGCCGCCGTGCATGCGAACTACGATGTGCGCGAACCGCTCAACGCATTCCTGATGAGCGTGGGCCGCCAGAAGTTCGTCGTGCCCCTGTACACGGCGCTGCTGAAGACTCCGACCCAGGCCGCCTGGGCGCGCGACGTCTACCGCAAGGCGCGCCCGCGTTACCACCCCGAGACGCAAGGATCGGTGGACAAACTGCTCAAGAAATAAGGAGACGCGCGATGCGTTTGAACCAACCGCTGGCAGCATCGCTGCTGCTGGCCGTGCTGGGGTTTGCCGCCGCCCGCATGCCCGTACTGGCGGCCGACCAGGCAGCCAATCAGGCTGCCGCCGTCGCCGGCTCTGTCACGACGGCGCCGCAGGCGGCCTTCGACCTCGAACGCGACGTCAACCGCGTGCTGAAGACCTTCGACGTGCCCGGCATCGCCATCGCCATCGTCAAGGACGGCAAGGTCGTCGCCACGCAGGGCTTCGGCGTGCGCAGGCTGGGCGACCCGGCACCCGTGACCGGCAAGACGCTGTTCGAAGTGGCGTCCAATTCGAAGGCCTTCACGGCGGCCGCACTGGCGCAACTGGTCGACCAGGGCAAGTTGAACTGGGACGATCCCGTCACGATGCACCTGCCGGAATTCAGGATGTACGATGCCTACGTCACGCAGGAGATGACGGTGCGCGATCTGCTGACGCACCGCAGCGGCCTGGGGCTGGGCGCCGGCGACCTGCTGTGGTGGCCCACCACCAGTTTCAGCACGGATGAAATCATCCACCGCCTGCGCTACGTGAAGCCGGCCACCAGCTTCCGCGCCGGCTACGCCTACGACAACCTGCTGTACATCGTGGCGGGCCGCATCATCGCCCAGCAGACCGGCAAGAGCTGGGGCGACGCCATCCGCGCCCGGATCCTGGCGCCATTGGGCATGCACGGCACCACCACCAGCGTGGCCGCGATGCTGCAGGCACCGGACTTCGCCGCGCCCCACAGCAAGATCGGCGGGAAGGTCGCCGTCGTCAAACCCATGCCGGTCGATAATGCTGTGGGTGCCGTCGGCATCAATACCAGCGCCGAGGACATCGCCAAGTGGATGAATGCGCTGCTGGCCGGTGGCGAGTACGACGGCACCGAAGGCAAGGCGCGCCTGTACAGCGCGGCCCAGGGCCGGGAAATGTGGACGTCGCAAACGCCCGTCAAGATCACCGACCCCAAGCCGGCGCTGGCCGCCACCCGCGCCAACTTCAATTCGTATGGCCTGGGCTTCTATGTGCGCGACTACCGTGGCCGCAAGCTGGTGATGCACGGCGGCGCGCTGCAGGGCTTCTATTCGCGCATCGTCATGCTGCCCGACGAAAAGCTGGGCGTGGCCATCTTCACCAATGCGGAAAACAGCGGCTCGATGGCGGCGCTGCAGTGGCGCATCCTCGATCACTACCTGGGTGTGGCGCCGACCGACTGGGTCGGCATCATCGCCGCCCAGGAGCAGCAGAATCACCGCGACGAACTGGCGCGCCAGGGCAAGGCGACGGCGGCGCGGGCGGCCTCGAAGCCGTCGCTGCCGCGCACCGGCTACGACGGCCAGTACAGCGACCCCTGGTACGGCAAGGTGGAGATCCGCCACGAAGGCAGGAAGCAGGTGATGGCGTTTACCCGCACGCCGGACCTGACGGGCGAGCTGGAACACTTCCAGCACGACACCTTCATCGTGCGCTGGAAGGAACGCAACTTCAACGCCGATGCCTATGTGACGTTCTCGCTGAACCCGGACGGCTCGATCGAGCGCATGAAAATGCAGGCGGTCTCCGCCGAAACGGACTTCAGCTACGACTTCCACGACCTGGCGTTCACGCCCGTGAAGTAAGTTCAGACATTTTGCGGAACCCCAGCCACCAAAACCTGTCAAAAATGCCAGGACAGGCCATATTTACCTGACAATATTTGCAAATACAGGTGTAACAGTGGGTTTCAGTGAGTATCATTCATGTGCAAATGCAGCATAATCACGGGTCTTGTCAAAATATGAAAGTTGTAACCGCATGAACGAGCTGTTAGTGTCGATTATTGTTGTAAGTGGCTCGATGGTCGCCGGCTTCGTGATTTTCTGTGGTTTCATGAGCCGTATCCAACGCCGCTGATCGCAACACCCCAATGCAAGGAGCCGCCGGAACGCCAGTTCCCGCGGCTCTTTTCTATTGCACCATACGTGCTGCTTACTGCTTGACGAACTTCAGGGTCATGCGGTCGCTCTCGCCGATGGCGGCGTATTTGGCGCGGTCTTCGTCCTTGTTGGCGTAGGTTGGGGGCAGGGCCCATACACCGTTCTTGTGGTCGGCCGTGTCCTTCGGATTGGCGTTCACCTCCGATTTCGCCGCCAGCTTGAAGCCCGCGCTTTCCACCAGCTTGATGACATAGGCTTCGTGCATATAGCCCGACGATGCCGTCGCATCCTGCGGTTTCGACGCCGGCAGGCGGTGTTCCACGACGCCGAACACGCCGCCCGGTTTCAGGGCCGTGTGCACGCTGGCCAGCAGGGCCTTCAGCTTCTCGTCGCCGCCGGCGGCCCAGTTGTGCAGGTTGCGGAAGGTGAGCACCATGTCGGCGCTGCCCTTGGCCGCGTAATTGAACACGCCATTGCCAGGCTCGAAGGCGCCCAGCTGCACCTTGCCGTACACGGCGGGATTGGCATCGAGGCGGGCCTTGAAGCGCTCGCCCGATTTCGCCACGTTCGGCGTCTTCGATTCCGGCGTGGCGCCGGCGGCGATCAGCTTGCCGTTGTCGCGCAGGTAGGGCGCCAGGATCTCCGTATACCAGCCGCCGCCCGGAGAAAGCTCCACCACCGTCATGGTCGGCTTGATGCCGAAGAAGGTCAGCGTCTCGTACGGGTGGCGGTGGACGTCGCGCTTGACGTTGTCCGGCGTGCGGGCCGGGTTGGCGATGGCCGCCTTCAGTGCACTGTCGGGTGCTGCGGCCGTTTCCGCGGCCAGGGCCGGGGCACTGCTGGCCGCGGCCAGCAAGGCGACGGCGAGGAATCGTTTCATGCAGGTCTCCTGTGTGGTGCGCAGCCATGCGTGGCCGCGCTCACTTGATGATCAGTCAAGACGGCGCCAGGGTCAAGTGTCCGCACCGGACGACCGCGGACAGTCGTGGACAGGGTCGTGGACAGCGGCGTGGACAGTGCGCGGACCGTGCCGGCCCGGCAATGCATGGTGCGGACACAACACTTTCAAAATGGCATGGAAATTGCGTCTACGCCACCTTGGTTTGCTGGTAAGGTTGCCGGTCGATCATGCGGTCTGTCTCACTCACCTGGAGATTTTATGGAACGACGTGCATTTCTCAATATCGGCGGTGCCGCCCTCGGCACGATGCTGCTGCCGCCCTTCGGCCGGGCCATCGCGGCCGACGAGCTGCTGCGGCCGGTGGAAACCAAGTTCAAGAAGATGCTGGCCGATACCGCGCTGACGGCGGCCACGCAGGCTGGCGCCAGCTACTGCGACGTGCGGGTGGGCCGCTACCTGAACCAGTTCATCACGACGCGCGACCTGAATATCGAGAATGTCACGAACACGGAATCGGCCGGTGTCGGCGTGCGCGTCATCGCCGGCGGCGCCTACGGCTTTGCCGCCACCAACGACATGTCGCCGGACGGCGTCGCCGGCGCCGCGCGCCAGGCCGTGGCGATTGCCCGCGCCAACGCCAGGCTGCAGACCGAACCGGTGCAGCTCGCACCAACGCCGGGCGTGGGCGAAGTGGCCTGGGCCACGCCGTTCAAGAAGGACTGGCGCCTCGTTCCCATCAAGGAAAAGGCCGAGCTGCTCATCGCCGGCAACAAGGCCGGCATGGACGCGGGTGCGTCGTTCATGCAATCGCTGCTGTTCCAGGTGAACCAGCAAAAGTACTTCGCCTCTACCGACGGTTCGTACATCGACCAGGACCTGCACCGCCTATGGGTGCCGTTCTTCGCCACCGCGGTGGACAAGGCCAGCGGCAAGTTCCGCTCCCGTTCCGGCCTGTCCACGCCCGTCGGCATGGGCTACGAATACCTGGACGGCCGCAAGGACGACAAGTTCCTGGCCGCCGGCGGCGTCACGACCTTGTACCGCAATTCGTATGACCTGGTGGAAGACGCACGCGCGGCCGGCAAGCAGGCCAGGCAGAAGCTGACGGCCAAGTCGGTCCAGCCGGGCAAATACGACCTGGTGCTGTCGCCCGAACACCTGTGGCTGACGATCCACGAATCCGTCGGCCACCCGACCGAACTGGACCGCGTGCTGGGCTACGAGGCCAACTTCGCCGGCACCAGCTTCGCCACGCTCGACAAATGGCAGACGAAAAAATTCAAGTACGGCGCCGACATCGTCAATATCGTGGCCGACAAGACCACGCCCGGTTCGCTGGGCGCGGTCGGCTACGACGACGAAGGCGTCAAGTGCAAGCGCTGGGACATCATCAAGGACGGCGTGCTGGTGAACTACCAGGCCACGCGCGACCAGGCCCACATCATCGGCGAGAAGGAATCGCACGGCTGCTCGTATGCGGACAGCTGGAGCAGCGTGCAGTTCCAGCGCATGCCGAACGTGTCGCTGGCGGCGGGCAAGAAGCGCCTGACGCCGGACGAGATGGTCAAGGACGTCAAGAAGGGCATCTATATTGTCGGCGACGGTTCATTCTCGATCGACCAGCAGCGCTACAACTTCCAGTTCGGCGGCCAGCTGTACTACGAAATCAAGGATGGCAAGATCGGCCAGCCGCTGGAGGACGTGGCCTACCAGGCCAATACCCAGGAATTCTGGAACGCCTGCAGCGCGCTGTGCGATGAACGCGACTGGCGCATGGGCGGCTCCTTCTTCGACGGCAAGGGCCAGCCGAGCCAGTCGAGCATCGTCTCGCACGGCGCCCCGACGACCCGCTTCAACGGCATCAACGTGATCAATACCGCCCGCAAGATCGGCTGAAAGAGGACACCAGAATGAAGAAGTTGAACCAGGAAGATACCAAGCGCCTCGCCGACAAAGTGCTGTCCCTGTCCAAGGCCGACGAATGCACCGTCACCATCGCCGGCAGCCGCACCGGCAATATCCGCTACGCCCGCAATGCCGTCTCCACGGCCGGGCTGGTCGAGGACACGCAGCTGGCCGTCTCGGTCGCCTTCGGCAAGAAGCAGGGCACGGCCACCGTCAACGAATTCGACGACAAGTCGCTCGAACGGGCCGTGCGCCGCGCCGAGGACCTGGCCCGCCTGGCGCCGGAAAATCCGGAATTCATGCCCACGCCGTCGGGCGCCCAGTTCAAGTCCTCGCCCACCTTCAGTGCCAAGACGGACGCCATCGATCCCGAGTTCCGCGCCCAGGTGGCCGCCTACAGCATCGAGGCCTGCCGCAAGAACAAGCTGGTGGCCGCCGGCTTCTTCTCGGACGAAAGCGCGTTCCAGACCATCGCCAATTCGCGCGGCGTGTTCGGTCACCAGCAGCGCACCAAGGTCGACTTCACCTGCACCGTGCGCACGGAAGACGGCCGCGGTTCGGGCTGGGTGCGCCGCGATGCCAGCGACGTTTCCCGATTCGACGCCCGCGCCGCTGCCGATATCGCCATCGAAAAAGCCCTGCGTTCGGTCGAGGCCAAGGCGCTGGAGCCGGGCCGCTACACCGTCATCCTGGAGCCGGCCGCCACGTCCGACCTGCTGGCCTATATGTTCAACAGCTTCGACGCGCGCAGCGCCGACGAGGGCCGCAGCTTCCTGGCCAAGAAGGGCGGCGCCAACCGCCTGGGCGACAAGCTGTTCGACGAGCGGGTGAACGTCTCGGCCGACCCATGGAACCCGGACGTGCCGGTGCTGCCGTGGGATGCCGAGACCATGCTGCCGCGCGAGAAGATGGACCTGATCAGGAACGGCAAGATCGCCGCGCTGAACTACTCGCCGTTCTGGGCCAAGAAGCAGGGCGCGCGCGCCATCGGCGCGCCGGGTAATATCATCATGGCCGGCGGCGGCAAGTCCACCGAAGAGCTGATCGCCAGCACCAAGAAAGGCGTGCTCGTCACGCGCACCTGGTATATCCGCATGGTCGATCCGCAAACCGTGCTGCTGACCGGGCTCACGCGCGACGGCACGTTCTATATCGAGAACGGCAAGATCAAGCACCCCATCAAGAATTTCCGCTTCAACGAAAGCCCCGTCACGATGCTGAACAATATCGACGAACTGGGCCGCCCGGAAATCCTGGCCGGCGACGAGAGCGACTTCCAGCTCCTGATTCCGGCCATGCGGGTGCGCGACTTCAACTTCACGTCGCTGTCGGACGCGGTCTAACCGGCGGCATTAGAGTATCGGGGCCTGTCCCTGCGGCACTGACCCCGGTTTTCATCGCTAAACTCAACTGTCGCGGACCAAAACCGGGGATCGTCCCCATGCAGTCCCCAAGGAGCAGAAGTGGAACGACGTACTTTTCTAAAGGTCAGCGCGGCCGCCGGCGGCACCATGCTGGTGCCGGTCTTCGGCCATGCCATCGCGGCCGAGGAGCTGATGAATCCCATGGCCGTGGCGTTCAAGAAGTCGCTGGCCGACGCGGCAATGAACGCCGCCACCAAGGCCGGTGCCTCGTACTGCGATGTACGCATCGGCCGTTACCTGAACCAGTTCATCACGACGCGCGACACCAATGTCGAGAACATCGTCAACACGGAATCGTCGGGCGTGGGCGTACGCGTCATCGCCGGCGGCGCGTATGGCTTTGTCGCCACGAACGTGATGACGCCGGACTCGGTGGCCGACGCGGCGCGCCAGGCCGTGGCGATCGCCCGCGCCAATGCGCGGCTACAGAACGAACCGGTGCAGCTGGCACCCGTCAAGGGCGTGGGCGAAGTGGCGTGGGCCACGCCGTTCACGAAGGACTGGCGCACCGTGCCCGTCAAGGACAAGGCCGAGATGCTGATCGCGGCGAACAAGGCCGGCATGGCTGCTGGCGCCACGTTCATGACGTCGATGCTGTTCCAGGTGAACCAGCAGAAGTATTTCGCCTCCACCGACGGCTCATATATCGACCAGGACATCCACCGCCTGTGGTCGCCCTTCACCGCCACCGCCGTCGACAAGGCCAGCGGCAAGTTCCGCACGCGCGACGGCCTGTCCTCGCCGGCCGGCATGGGCTACGAATTCTTCGACGCCGGGCCGCAGCACAAGGTCCGCGCGGCCGGTGGCGTCACAACCCTGTACCGGGGCGCCTACGACATCGTCGAGGATGCCCGCGCGGCGGGGCGCCAGGCACGCGAGAAGCTGACGGCGAAAAGCGTCGAGCCGGGCAAGTACGACCTGGTGCTGTCGCCCGAACACCTGTTCCTGACCATCCATGAATCGGTCGGCCACGCCACCGAACTGGATCGGGTGCTGGGCTATGAAGCCAACTACGCCGGCACCAGCTTCGCCACGCTCGACAAATGGCAGACGAAGAAATTCAAGTACGGCGCCGACATCGTCAACTTCGTTGCCGACCGCACCACGCCTGGCTCGCTGGGCGCCGTCGGCTACGACGACGAAGGCGTGGCCGGCAAGCGCTGGGACATCATCAGGAACGGCGTGCTGGTGAACTACCAGGCCACGCGCGACCAGGCCCACATCATCGGCGAGAAGGCATCGCACGGCTGCTCGTTCGCGGACAGCTGGAGCAGCGTGCAGTTCCAGCGCATGCCGAACGTGTCGCTCGCCGCCGGCACCAGGCCGCTGACACCGGACGAACTGGTCAAGGACGTCAAGAAGGGCATCTACATCCTGGGCCGTGGCTCGTATTCGATCGACCAGCAGCGCTACAACTTCCAGTTCGGCGGCCAGCTGTACTACGAAATCAAGGACGGCAAGATCACCCAGCCGCTGGGCGACGTGGCCTACCAGGCCAATACCCAGGAATTCTGGAACGCCTGCAGCGCCATGTGCGATGAGCGGGACTGGCGCATGGGCGGCTCGTTCTTCGACGGCAAGGGCCAGCCCAGCCAGATCAGCGCCGTGTCGCACGGGTCCAGCACCACGCGCTTCAACGGTATCAACGTCATCAACACGGCGCGCAAGATCGCCTGACCGGACAAGGAATTCGCATGAAATTACTGGACAAGGATGGGGCCCAGCGCATCGCGGCCAAGGTGATGGCGCTGACGAAGGCGGACGAGTGCCGCGTGTCGATCTCCGGTTCGCGCAAGGGCAATGTGCGCTATGCCCGCAACAGCGTGTCGACGGCCGGGCTGGTGGAGGACACCCAGTTGTCCGTGTCGGTCGCCTTCGGCAAGCGCCAGGGCACGGCGCAGATCAACGAGTTCGATGACAAGTCGCTGGAAAAGGCCGTGCGCCGCGCCGAGGAAGTGGCGCGCCTGGCGCCGGAAAATCCGGAATTCATGCCGGCCATCGGCAAGCAGGACTTCAAGCCCAGCGGCACCTTCAACGCCAACGCCAATGCCTTCACGCCCGAGTACCGCGCCGAGGTGGCATTCCAGAGCATCGACGCGGCCCGCAAGAAGGGCCTGGTGGCGGCCGGCTTTTTCTCCGACAGCACAGGGTTCGAATGCATCGCCAATTCCAACGGCGTGTTCGGCTACCAGGAGCTGGCCAGCCTCAATTTCACCGTGACGACGCGCACCGAGGACGGCCGCGGCTCCGGCTGGGTCAACCGCGCCGCCTACGATCCGAACGGATTCGACGCCCGCGCCGCCTCCGACATCGCCATCGAGAAGGCCCTGCGCTCGGTCGAGGCCAAGGCACTGGAGCCGGGCCGCTACACGGTGGTGCTGGAGCCTTCCGCCTCGTCCGATATGCTCAACTTCATGTTCGGCGCCTTCGACGCGCGCCAGGCCGACGAAGGCCGCAGCTTCCTGTCGAAGAAGGGCGGCGGCAACCGCCTGGGCGACCGGCTGTTCGACGAAAAGGTCAATGTGTGGGCTGACCCGTGGGACGCCGGCGCCCCCGTGCTGCCGTGGGATGCGCAGTCGATGATGGCGCGCCGGCGCACGGATTTGATCAAGAATGGCCAGGTCGCCTCGCTCGACTATGACCGCTACTGGGCACAGAAGACCGGCAAGCCGGCCAGCGCGGACCATGGCAACATCATCATGGGCGGCGGCAGCAAGTCGACCGAGCAGCTGGTGGCGGAAACGAAGAAGGGCATCCTCGTCACGCGCACCTGGTATATCCGCATGGTCGATCCGCAGTCGCTGCTGCTGACCGGGCTGACGCGCGACGGCACCTTCTATATCGAGAACGGCAAGATCAAGCACCCGATCAAGAACTTCCGCTTCAACGAGAGCCCCGTCGTCATGCTGAACAATATCGACGAGCTGGGCAAGCCGATGCTGATCGGCGACGCCAGCTCGCGTTTCCGCATGATGATTCCGGCCATGCGCGTGCGCGACTTCAACTTCACGTCGCTGTCGGACGCCGTCTGAGACGGGAAGCAGCACCGTGCCGGCCTACGATTTCTACTTCACGCGCCTGACCTACGAGTCGGGCGACTGGGATGTCGACATCCGCATGCCGAGCAATGTGCTGAACTCCCTGGTCGAGTACACCACCTTGAAGGTGGATACGGTCGAGCGCATCGTCGCGCTGTCGGACCCGAAGATGCTGGAAGCGCCGTTCTGCTACCTGGCCGGCCACAAGCTGGTGCAGTTCACGGACGCGGAGCGCCGCAACTTCGAGCGCTACGTGAAGGGCGGCGGCTTCGTCTTCGTGGACGACTGCAACCACGATATCGACGGCCTGTTCGCCAAGTCCTTCGAGGCCGAGATGGCGCGCATCTTCGGCGCCAGGGCGCTGCACCGGATACCCAACAGCCACCGCCTGTATTCCTGCTTCTTCCGCTTCGACGGGCCGCCGAACACGGGCATGGAGCTGAACGGCTGGGGCGACGACCTGGTGCACGAGTACCTGCAGGCGATCGACGTCAAGGGACGCATCGGCGTCCTGTACAGCAACAAGGACTACGGTTGCGAGTGGGATTACGACTTCCGCAACAAGCGCTGGCTGGCCGTCGACAACACGCGTTTCGCGGTCAATATCATTCAATACGCATTGGGGGCCTGAAGGCATGGCGGAAAGCGGCATGAACAATCAATGGAACGAGGCCGATATCGCGGCGCTGGGCGAGAAGGTGCAGGCGCTGCGCGCCAGCATGGGCAGCGTCATCGTCGGCCAGCAGAACGTCATCGACTCGCTGATCATCAGCCTGCTGGCGGGCGGGCACGCGCTGGTCGAAGGCGTGCCGGGTCTGGGCAAGACCTTGCTGGTCAAGTCGCTGGCCCAGGCCACGGACATGCAGTTCCGCCGCGTGCAGTTCACGCCGGACCTGATGCCTTCCGATATTGTCGGCACGGAGATCCTGGAAGAAGACGCGGCCACGCGTCGCCGCGAGTTCCGCTTCCAGCAGGGCCCCGTGTTCACCCAGGTGCTGCTGGCCGACGAGATCAACCGCGCGCCGCCGAAGACGCAGTCGGCGCTGCTCGAAGCGATGCAGGAGCGCGCCGTGACGTTCGCCGGCCACACGCACCCGCTGCCCCGGCCCTTCTTCGTGCTGGCCACGCAGAACCCCATCGAGCAGGCCGGCACGTATCCGCTGCCGGAAGCGCAGCTGGACCGCTTCCTGCTGCGCATCGACGTCGGCTACCCCAGCGAGGATGAAGAAATGGCGATGGTGTCGAACACCACCCACGGCGGCCTGAAAGATGCGCCGGCGGCGATGGACGTGGCGACCCTGCTGCGCCTGCAGGCGCTGGTACGCGATATCGAGATCGGCGAGCACCTGCTGCGTCACGCGACGCGGCTGGTGCGCGCCACCCGCCCGGCCGACAGCCATGTGGAAGCGGTGAAAAAACACGTGGGCTGGGGCGCCGGTCCCCGCGCCGGCCAGGCCCTGGTGCTGGCCTCGAAGGCCCGCGCGCTGATGCATGGGCGCCTGGCCGTCACGCGCGAGGACATCTCGGCCATGCTGCTGCCCGTGCTGGCGCACCGCGTGCTGCGCAACTTCGAGGCCGAAGCCGACGGCATCGCCATGGCCGACATCCTGGCGCAGCTGCTGGACCAGGTGCGCCCCGCATAAATCCCGATGTTGCAGACGTCCACCCTGGTGGCCCACGCCGCCAATCTCGACCTGGTGATCCGCCACGTGCTGGCGGGGCTGGGCCACGGCATCCACGCGGGCCGCGAGCGGGGCGCCGGCGTCGAGTTCTCCGAATACCGGGCCTACGCGCCCGGCGACGAGTGGCGCCGCGTCGACTGGAAGCTGCTGGCGCGCGCCGACCGGTATTACGTCCGCGAGGCGGAACGTGACAGCCACGTGGCCGTCTGGCTGTGGCTGGACGCCAGCGCGTCGATGGGCGAACCCAGTTACGCCGTGCAGGACCTGGACAAGCTGTGGTTCGCCCGCACGGCGCTGGCCTGCGTGGCGGCCATCGCCCAGCGCCAGGGTGACGCCTTCGGCCTGGTCGTGTGCAGCGGCGGCAAGGTCGACGTCACGCCGCCTTCGCGTGGGCCGCGCCAGTTGCAGCGCGTGTTCGCTGCGCTGGCGCGCACGTCCGCGACGGGCGCCTTGCCCGATGCGGCCGGCTTGCGACCGGCCATGCAGCTGATGCAGGTGGCACCCACCGCCATGTTCGCAGCCAGCGACTGCCTGGACTGGCCGTCGCCGCTGGCCGAAGCCTTGCAGCGGCTGCGCGCGCAGCGCCATGACGTGCGCCTGCTGGCCCTTCGCACGCAGGCGGAAGTGGACGGCAGTTTTCCATCCGGCGTGGCCTACCGCGACCGCGAGAGCGGGCAGGGCCTGCACCGGCTGCTGGCGACGGACCGGGAAGCCTACCGGGCGAACATCGCCGGCCACTATGCCGGCGTCGCCGCCCATTGCCGCCGCCACGATATCGCACTGGCCCAGGCCATCATCGAGCAGCCGCTGGAAGCGACCTTGCGTCACTGGCTGCGCGTGCCGGGAGGGCGCGGATGACGAGCCTGCAACCGTGGTGGTGGGCGGCCCTGCCGCTGCTGTTGCTGCCCCTGTGGTGGCACCGGCAGAAGCGCCAGCGCACCGCGTCCGAACTGCTGGCGACGGCGCGCTTCCTGCCGTCGACGGTGCCGCAGCAGCGCCGCATCTGGCGCTGGACCGATATTTTCCTGCTGCTGGTGCGCCTGGCGCTCCTGCTGGCGCTGATCGCGTGGCTGGCCGTGACGGTGCTGCCGTGGCGTGGCGACACGGTGCTGGCCGACCCGGCGCTGGAACCGGCCTGGGTCGCCCGCGAAGTCCAGGTGGCGCGCATGCAGGACGCCGCGCGCATGCCGCTGCCCGCCGGCGTGCTGGACTGGCTGCGCCGCCACGAACACGAATGGCGCGACGGCACCCGCATCCTCGTGCTGGCCCGCGCCGGCGACGTGCCGATGCCGGCCCATCCACCGCGCCTGGCCCATGCCGTGACGCTGCGGCTGGCGCCATCCGTGCCGGCCGCTGCCCAGCGCCACCACGTCGTCGTCGCCTCGACTCCTGAACGGTTGCCGCGCTGGCAAGCCCTGTTTGCCGCCTTCGGAACCGTGACCGGACCGTACACGGTGGCGGCCGTGCCCACTTCGCAAACGGGACTGATCGTGTGGGACCGCCCAGAATCGCCACCGGCCGCCTGGTGCGCGCCGCACTGGTGGCGCGCCGACGGCAAGGGCGACCGGCACGTGACGGCGGCCGGCATCGCCTTGACTTACACCGACACGCCGCAAGGCCGCGTCTGGCGCGGCATGCCGTGGCCGCCCGCCAGCGCGACCGAAGCAGCGGCCTTGCAGCAGGCCTGGCAGGCCGTCGCCGCAGCGCCGGCACCGTATGCCTTGCCGGCGCAGGCGCTGGCGCCAGCGCGGCCGCTGTCGCTGCCGGCCCGGGACGGCGAACCGGCGCCGTGGTGGGGCTGGCTGCTGCTGGCCCTGTTCATGCTGGAACGATTGCTTGCCCATGCACGCCGAAGCTGACGTACGCGCCGCCATTGCGCGTCCCATCTGGCTGGCCGTGCTGCGCCGGCGCGCGCCGTGGTGGCTTGCCGCGACAGCGCCCGCCCTGGCCGCGCTGCCAGCGCA
>NZ_WNKZ01000289.1 GCF_009720835.1 Pseudoduganella buxea | reverse complement strand
GGCAGCGGAAACAACCGGCATTCACCGCAACACGAGCTTTCGCTGGCGCCACCGCTTTCTTGCCATGGCCAAGGACGACCGGCCCAAGCCCTTGAGCGGCATCGTCGAGGCCGACGAAACGTATTTATTGGAATCGCAGAAAGGCTCCCGTCACATGACGCGTCCGCCCCGGCGGCGCGGGGGCCACGCGAAAAAACGGGGCATCAGCGGCGAACTGGACTGCATTCTCGTGGCGCGCGACCGGCAAGGGCGTACTTGCGATTTCGTCCCGGGGCGCGGGCCCGTCACGGTGGCGCAGTTGCAGCAGCATTTGT
>NZ_WNKZ01000288.1 GCF_009720835.1 Pseudoduganella buxea | reverse complement strand
CGTCCGGGCTGTCGGGGTCTTCCCCCTGCGGCTGGTCGTGTTCGAAGCGCCAGTTCAGGCCTTCCGAGGCCAGCAGGCGCGTGAAGAATTCCAGGTCGCTTTCGCGGTACTGCGTGCAGATGGTGCGGGTGGGCTGGTCCTGGCTGATGTCGAACCCGAAGCGCAGTTGCGGAAAGTCCGACAGCAGCTCGGTGACGATGTCCTGCACCGTCTTGTCCTGGAAGATGTAGCTGTCGCGGCGCAGGCGCAACAGGGCCAGCGCCGGCTCCAGGCGCAGGCGGTAGCGCGCCACGCCGCCGTCCGCGCCCAGCCAGG
>NZ_WNKZ01000287.1 GCF_009720835.1 Pseudoduganella buxea | reverse complement strand
ATTTCCTCGCCGATGAACTGGTCCAGATCGAGGTCGGTCGAGGTGCTCAGCGCCTGTACGTCGAAGTCGTACAGTTCGTTGACGCCTTCGCGGCCGGCGAAGCGTTCCGGCATCAGCGCCTCAGGCAGGGCGCTTTCCTGCGCGCTGGCCAGCGTGATCAGGCGCGCATGCTGCGACAGGCCCGTGCCAAAGATGCCCAGGGCCGAAGAGAGTTGTGCCAGCAGGTCCATCAGGGCAACGTGATGGTCAGGTTGGCCGCGCGCGGCGCCATCTTCACGACGTCGCTGTAGGCATTCATCTGGTTCTGCGTGTTGCG
>NZ_WNKZ01000286.1 GCF_009720835.1 Pseudoduganella buxea | reverse complement strand
CCAGCACGGGTAACAAATGCTGCTGCAACTGCGCCACCGTGACGGGCCCGCGCCCCGGGACGAAATCGCAAGTGCGGCCTTGCCGGTCGCGCGCCACCAGGATGCAGTCCAGTTCGCCGCTGATGCCCCGTTTTTTCGCACGGCCCCCGCGCCGCCGGGGCGGACGCGTCATGTGACGGGAGCCTTTCTTCGATTCCAATAAATACGTTTCGTCGGCCTCGACGATGCCGCTCAAGGGCTTGGGCCGATCGTCCTTGGCCATGGCAAGAAAGCGGTGGCGCCAGCGAAAGCTCGTGTTGCGGTGAATGCCGGTTGTT
>NZ_WNKZ01000285.1 GCF_009720835.1 Pseudoduganella buxea | reverse complement strand
TGCCTGAGGCGCTGATGCCGGAACGCTTCGCCGGCCGCGAAGGCGTCAACGAACTGTACGACTTCGACGTACAGGCGCTGAGCACCTCGACCGACCTCGATCTGGACCAGTTCATCGGCGAGGAAATGACGGTCACCCTGCTGCAGCCTGACGGCAGCCGCCGCGCCTGGCACGGCCTGTGCACCGAGGCGGCCTGGCTGGGCGCGGACGGCGGCGTGGCGCGCTACCGCCTGCGCCTGGAGCCGGCGCTGGCCCTGTTGCGCCTGCGCCGCGACAGCTACATCTTCCAGGACAAGACGGTGCAGGACATCGTCACCGA
>NZ_WNKZ01000284.1 GCF_009720835.1 Pseudoduganella buxea | reverse complement strand
ATATGGTAGGAGAGCGTTCTGTAAGCCTGCGAAGGTGTCTTGTAAAGGATGCTGGAGGTATCAGAAGTGCGAATGCTGACATGAGTAGCGATAATGCGGGTGAAAAGCCCGCACGCCGTAAGCCCAAGGTTTCCTGTTCAACGTTCATCGGAGCAGGGTGAGTCGGCCCCTAAGGCGAGGCAGAGATGCGTAGCTGATGGGAAGCAGGTTAATATTCCTGCACCGTCGTATGATGCGATGGGGGGACGGATCGCGGAAGGTTGTCTGACTGTTGGAATAGTCAGTTTCTGATTCATAGAAGGTACTTAGGCAAATCCGGGTAC
>NZ_WNKZ01000283.1 GCF_009720835.1 Pseudoduganella buxea | reverse complement strand
CCTGGACTGGGCCGGCCTGCTGGACAGCCTGGAGGCGGTGCCGTTGAGCGACGTCGCCATGCTGTCCCTCCAGGCCGACGCCGCCACCGGCGCGCTGGCCATCGAAGGGGCGGCGCGCGGGCCGGCCGCCATGCAGGCGTACGTGGCGGCGCTGGGCCATGCCGGTGCGCTGGCCCGGGTGCACCTGGTCTCCCAGCAGGATGGGCGGCAGGGCGACATCCCGGCCCTGCGCTTTGCCCTGCAGGCCCAGTGGCGCCATGCCGGGAGCGGCGCGCCATGACGGCGCTGGCGTGGCAGCTGCGCCACTGGGGCGGCCGGCTCGGCAG
>NZ_WNKZ01000282.1 GCF_009720835.1 Pseudoduganella buxea | reverse complement strand
CGAGATGGCCGTGGTCATAGGCCGTCAGCTGGCTGCGGTAGGTGCGGCGCCATTCGATGGGGAGCGGTGCATCCAGCACGAAGTCGGTGTGCGTAAACGTTTCGGCGCCGGTGGCGAAGCTGATCGAGTGCGCGGTGCCGCCTTTTGCGGGGCACAGCTTGCAGGGGGTGGCGTCGCCCTTGGCCGGACTTTGCCGGCTGGTGGCGCCCAGCTCGTGGCCGGGATTGTTCTTCTTGTGGTCCGCGCCCTTGCCGGACGGGACCAGTGCCGCATAGCGCTTCTTGTGCTTGACCACTGCGTCGCGCAGCCGCTTCAGGATCCACCGGATGCTC
>NZ_WNKZ01000281.1 GCF_009720835.1 Pseudoduganella buxea | reverse complement strand
GCGCCCGGCAAGCCACGCGCGCCGCGCGGCCCGCGCCAGATGCGCGAACAGCGCGCCCTGCGCGAAGCGGAAAAAGCCCTGATCGAACAGTCCCAGCCCGCCGTGGCCGCAGCCCCGGCCGAAGGTGAAGCCGCCCAGGTCGACGGCAACGTCGCTGCCGAAGGCGCCGCCGAGCAGACCGGCCGCCAAGGCGGTGGCGAAGGCCGAGGTGAAAACCGCGAAGGCGGCCGCAACGGCGCCAAGCGCAAGGGCAAGGGCGCCAAGCCGGGCCAGCCAGGCCAACCCGGCCAGCAGGCCCAGGGCCAGCGCCGCGGTCCGAACAGCCGCGCCCCC
>NZ_WNKZ01000280.1 GCF_009720835.1 Pseudoduganella buxea | reverse complement strand
TTCCATTCGGGTAGTTCCGCAGGAGGCAGCGGCAGCACCTTGTCCAGCCGGGTCAGTTTCAGGTCGGGGTTGAGGTCGAGTGCCTGGTAGATCTGGTGATACCGGTTTTCACGCTCCGGATCGGGCAAGATATCGAGTTCTTTGAGCGCAAGCTGATCCTGCCTGTCACGAGAACTCCAGTGCTTAGTGTCAAACATAATTCGTAGCACTACCGCAGAATCCTTGCTTCCGAACCGCGTCGCCGCCTGATAATGCTCCAGCGCTGCGGCAAAATTCTTGCGAAGCTCAGCATAGCTTCCGAACTTATCGGCTGCAGGTCCATGCCTTTGGTTATA
>NZ_WNKZ01000027.1 GCF_009720835.1 Pseudoduganella buxea | reverse complement strand
GCGAGCGCAGCTTCGGCGGCGACCGCGCCGCCAGCACGGAACGGGGCCCGCGCAGCGAGCGTCCACCGGAGCGCAGTGGCGAGCGGGAACGCTACGGCCGCCCCGGCGTGCCGCGCCGCGACAAGGTCGATCCGTGGTTCCTGAAACCGTACGAGCCGACCCGCGCCGCCAGCACGGCCCCGGCCGCGACGTCGTCGTCGACGACGCCGGCCAAGCCGAAACAGAAAATCGCCGCGCTGCTGGGCGGGCTGCCGAAGAATTGAGCCTGACCGGAAGGACGATCCGGCAAAGGGTGGTCCTTCGAAAAAGAAAAGGCGCTGTCACTGACAGCGCCTTTTTTTTAAGGCCACGTTCGCGCAGGGGCGCTGGCGCCCCGTCGCCGCGGCGTCCTTACAGCACCGCGATGGTCTGCAGGAACAGGCCGAATTTGCGCTGGTCCGGCTCGCTGGCAGGCGGGGCGAACGGTTTGTGCTCCAGTTCCACGGTGATGGCGCCGGTCGATGCCGGAATCTCGAACGGCAGCTTGCGCTCGTCGAGTTTCACCCAGCCATAATCCTTGCCGTTGACGACCACGCGGGTCTCGTGCTCCGCCTTCTCATGGTAGAAGCCCGTGATGAACAGGCGACGCGGCTGCATGCCCGCCTCCAGCGGAATGCGGATGGACGACAGGCGCGACACGCTCCACGTACCCGTCCACTGCAATGCGCCGAATTGCGGCGGGCTCCAGCCGTCGGCCAGGACGCCGCCCGGCCCGAACTGCGCCGCGTTGAAACGCATCTGGCGGTAGCCGGGCACTTTCTTGCAGAGGATCTGGCCATTGATGAAGCGCCAGTTCTGCGTCGTCGCCGTGACCGAATTGTCTTCCCGCAGCAGGCGGCCTTCGCCGCACAGGCGTTCGTCCAGGCGCTGGTTGCTCAGGTTGTACATGGTCTTGCGCACCTGGTTGTCGTCGATGTACTGCAAGATGTCATCCGTACCCACATTCAGTTCCTTCTGCAAGGTGCGCTCGTAGAAGATTTCCGGGTCCGGATTGTAATAGGCCGGTACCGTGCGCATCACCAGCCGCGCCAGCGGCGAGAACTTGGTATAGGGATAACTGACCATGTGCAGCGTGGCCAGCGCCTGCACCAGCAGCATTGCCACTACCAGCTTCGTGCTGACCGTCGGCTGTTCGCGCAGCTGCCACAGCAGTACGAACAGCAGCGGCATCGCACCCCAGAACGAGTAGCGCATCACGCCGGATGCACCGGAATTCCAGTTGGTGACGATGATGGCTGGCAAGGTCATGCCGACGATGACCAGGATGGCGCACAGCAGCAGGATGCGCCCGCGCGTGGCGCGCCGGTCCATTGCCAGCCATGCGATGAGCGCGGCGACACCGGGAATGGCGAGGATCATGCCCTGGCTCAGGTCCAGGAACACGGAGTGGAAGCGCGTCCATGTTGCCAGCTCGGGCAGCGTGTAGCCGACGGCGATGATGCTGGGTACGCCGAACGCATACAGGTTGAACAGGGGATTGGTGGCGAACAGCGCCGTGCCTGCGGCCAGGCCGCCCACGACTGGCGCATGCCAGACATGATTCCACGCATCCGCCATGCCCATGCCGGGCCGCCAGTGGCGGCACAGCACGATAACGGGCAGCATCGCCAGCACCAGGACGATGGTCGGGTTCTGCGTGGCGGCCAGCCCGATCAGGGCGCCGCCGGCCAGCGGGGCGCTGCTGGCGCACAGCAACAGGCCTGCCAGCAGCGCGGACGCGCTGACCGACTCGGGGCTGCTCCAGTTGGCATAAGCGAGCCCGCCGCACAGGACGTACAAGGCCAGCGCGCCCAGCGCATGGTGGCCATTGCCGAAGAAGCGCCGCAGCGACATGCCCAGCACGAACAGCAGTGCCGCATTGACGAACTGGTAGCATTTCATCGGCGCGATGCCGAGCGCGCCAAGCACCTTGTAGGGTAGGGCCGCCAGTGCCGAATACGCAAAGAAGTGGATGGCCTGCACATTGCCGTGCAAATCCATATGGAAGCCGGGGCGGGGCACTTCCTTGGCCTTGGCGATGCCTTCTTCCAGGTCCGTATAGGCATAGCCCATTTCCGGCACGACGCGCAGCGCTTCGGCGATGTCGGTGTCGCGGATTTCAGGCGTGCCATGGTTGGCGATGGCGATCGTCATCAGCGAGTATTCGGCGATGTCGCCGCTCAGCTGGTAGCGCACGAGACAGGTGCCCAGCAGCAGTACTGCCGCGAGCGTGCAGGCAAACGCGCGTGTGCTGTCCAGCGACAGGCGCAGTGTTTTCATTACAAAAGTAGCCAGAGGGCCTCCAAAAAAATCAGAACAGGCGAACCTTGTTCAGGAACAGGCTCAGTGCGCGGGCGTCGTCGGCGCCGGCCTTGCGCGGTGCTTCGTGGGTCAGCGTGATCGTCAGCGTGGGTGCCATGGCCACGTCGGTCAAGGCGATGGCCTGGCCCGCAGCCAGGTCGAAGGTGCCGAGATCCTTGCCGTTGACGGCGACGCGGGTGCGGCGGTTGCCGTCGAAATACTGGCCGTGCAGCGTCATCGATGTGGGGCGGTGCCCTGCTGCCAGCGTGATTTCGATGGCGGAAGTGGCACCATCCGACCAGGCGCCCGTCCAGTTGCCGCCGCCCGTTTCGATGCGACCCCAGCCACCGGCCAGGCGCAGCGCCGTGCCCTGGTGGACTGATTCCAGCAGCACGCCGCTCAGGTCGGCCGACTTGCAGCGCAAGGGTCCGTTGAGGTAGCGCCAGTCGCGATAGGTGGCCGCCGTGCCCACCTCGCCGCCGAACCGGCCGCCGGGGCCGCACAGGGCATCGTGCACGCCCGTATTGGCGGTGTTGTACAGCGCCTTCACGACGACGCCATCGTGGGTGTACGTGTAGACCCGCGACATGTCGATGTAGTCATCCTTGTGCTCGGCGCGTTCGGCGAAAATTTCCGGTTCCGGGTTGACCAGCCCCGGGGCGACGGCGAACAGGGCCCGGGTCAAAGGACTGAACTGGGTGTAGTGGTAGCTCAGGGCGTGCACCATGCACAGCGCCTGGGCGGCGGCGAGCAGCGCCAGGCACGCGCGCGGCCATGGATCGCGCAGGCCGGCCAGCAGCGCGAACAGCAATGGCATCGCGCACCAGAAGCCGTAGCGCATCACGCCGGTGGCGCCGGAGTTCCAGTTGTTGATCGACAGCGCCGGCACGGCCAGGCACAGCACGAACAGCGCGCACGCGGCCAGCACCCCGGCGTGCCGGGCGCGTACGGCGCGCTCGCGCCGCCACAGCCCCGCCGCCAGTGCCGCCACCAAGGCCGGAACGGCGATGATCATGCCCTGGTTCAGATCGAAGAAGAACGAGTGCAGGCGTGTCAGGCCGATGAGCTCCGGGGTCGTAAAGCGCTTCGCGATGATATTGGGTACGCCGAAGGCCCACAGGTTGAACAGCGGCGCCAGCGCGGCCACGGCGATGCCGGCGCCGATGGCCAGCACGACACGGCGTTGCAGCGCCGGCGCGACTGCGTCCCGCCAGCTGCCGCCCTGGCGCGCGTGCATGCAGCACAGCAGCAGCGGCGCGAAGGCGAAGAAAAACACGGTCGTGGGATTCTGCAGTGCGGCGATGCCGGCCAGCAGCGCGCCCCGGACCGGCGCACCGTGGGTGAAGTACAGCAGGCCGGCCAGCAGCGCGGCAGCCGTCACGCATTCCGGACTGCTCCAGTTCCAGTACAGCGCGCCGCCGCACAGGAAGAAAAGCCCGACGCCGGCCAGCGTCCTGGGCAGTGAACCGAAGGCGCGATGCAGCGCCGCGCCCAGGACCAGCACGAATGCGAGGTTAAGAATCTGGAAGCACTTCAGCGGCGGCAGGCCCAGCCACTGCAGTGCCTTGTACGGGATCGTGGCAAGCAGCGGGTAGCCGAAGAAGTGCACGGCATAGACGGTATCGTCACGGCCGCGCGTGTAGGCCGCATACAGCTCGGCGGCCGGATCGCGCAGGCCCGGCTCGAGCAGGTCGTACGGCGCCGCCATCTCCGGCAGCATCTCGCGCGCCATCGCCAGGTCGGCAACGCGCAGGTCCGGCGTGCCGTGATTGGCCAGCGCCAGCGTGGTCAGGATGTATTCGTTGGCATCACCGTAATGCTGCGGCCGGAAGGCGGTGGGCAGCAGGGCCAGCAGCAACGCCAGCACGAGCAGCACGCGTGCCGCGCCCTGGCGCACGATGGCTGGGCGCATCGTCGATAAAGTTGTCAAGCAAGTCTCCGGCTTACCGTGTGATCAGGAAGGCGCCCGCGCCCAGCAGCAGCAGGCCGAGGCACTTCGACAGGCCCAGCGTCTCCTGCCAGACGAGGTAGCCGAGCAGTGCCACGACGGCAGTCGTGACGGCCGTCATCAGCGGATAGGCCAGCGACATCTGCAAGCGTTGCAGCGCCAGCGAGTAGAACACGAATCCGAGCCCGTAACTGGCGCAGGCGGCGCCGAGCCAGAGCAGCCGCACCATCGTCCAGCCCGCGTTGGCCAAGGTGCTTTGCTTGATCAGGAACGTGGCCAGCGCACTGGCGAAGGCGGCCGCCACGCACCAGGCGTAACCGGTAGCTGGGGAGGAAAGGGAACCCATCGCGCCGCCTACCAGCTTGCCGCGCCGGCGATCGCCGCGCACAGGCCGATGATCAGGAGGCTCGTCTTGTCCTTGCTGACGTACAGCACGGGATCTTCATTGACGAGGCCGCGATATGCCAGCAGCCACAGACGGCCCAGCCAGAACACCAGCAAGGGCACGATGCCCATCAGCAGGTAGGGGCGGCCGTACATCTGCAGCACCGTTTCGGAATTGAAGTAGAGCATGAAGATCAGCACGGACAGGAAGCCGCACGCGACCCCCATCGTTCCGACGGGCACCTTGTCGGCCGTCGTATAGCCGCGCCCGCTTGTCTTGTCCTTGCCCTGCTTGTGCAGGTTGAACAATTCGCTGTAGCGCTTCAGCAGCGCCAGGCTGAGGAAGATGAAGAACGAGAATGCCAGCAGCCAGAACGACGGCGTGATGTGCGTGGCGGCACTGCCGCCCAGGATGCGCAGCGTGTAGAGCATCGACAGCGTCACGATATCGATCATCAAGAGCCGCTTCAGGTACAGGGAATAGCACACCGTGGTGACGAAGTAGAAGCTCAGGGTCAGCAGCAGCAGCGGGTCGAACAGGGCGCTCAGCGCGATGGCCACCAGCGCCAGCAGCGGGCTCGTGAGCAGCGCCAGCGGCAGCGGCAGCAAGCCGGCCGCGATGGGACGCTTGCACTTGGTGGGATGGCGGCGATCGTCGCCCGCATCGAGCGCGTCGTTGAGCAGGTAGGCGCTGGAGGCGCACAGCGAGAACGCGACAAAGGCCACCAGCGACTGCGTCAGCGTCGTCAGGCCGAACGCATGGCCCGTCAGCATCGGCACGAACACGAGCATGTTCTTCAGCCACTGCCGTGGGCGCATGCCCTTGAGGAGGTAGCGCGCGGCGCCGGGACGGTGGCTGCCCAGCTGGCTGGTGCTGCGCCCGTCCGGCAGGCGAAACGGCTTGTGCGTGACGGAGTAGGCACCATGCGAGGCATGCCAGACAGGAATGTCGACACGGGAATTGCCGACATAGTCGAAATTGCGGTCGCCATACAGGCTGTTCAGGTGGGTGGCTTTGTGCCGGCCCGTCAGGTTGATGCCGTCACCGGTCGCGGCAACGAGGTCGAAGAGTTGCAGGTGTTCGGCGATCTGCTCGGCCAGTCGCCGTTGCGAACCGGTGGCGAGGACGATCGTGCGCCCCAGCGCCCGCTGGGCGCGGATTTCCTTCAGCAGGTGCTGGTCGTACGGCAGCGTGGACGGATCGAACGCCACCGCCTGCGCCAGGCGTTCCTTGAACGCCGCCTTGCCGCCGAGGAGCCAGAACGGCAGGCGCCATGCCTGCCAGAAGTGCTGCTTGAGAAACAGCAGCAGGGATTCCCACAGGAGGTCGGAATAGATCAGCGTGCCGTCCAGGTCGATGACTAGGGGACGCATGGTGCCGTCGGTACGCTGGGACAAGACGTCGGATGAATACATTGCGAAATTTTGGATGAGGCCGCGAACACGGCCTGATTAATTGCAGAATGATAACACGGTTATCACGGCGTCTCTTCTGAAAATATTACACTGCGGTAAGGTCGTTCCCCGGCCAGCGCCGCCTTGAACTGGCAGGCGCTGTCGCGCCATGTCAGCCACGGCATGCCCGTCGATTGCGGTGCTGCACCTTCGCTCGACAGTTTCAGCCAGGCCGCGATGGCGTCGGCCAGCGCAGCGCCGCTGTCGCCGTCGAAGTAGTGGGCATGGACGCCAGCCACTTCACGGAACACGGGCAGGGCGCGCGCGATGATCGGGATGCCTTTTTGCCCCGCTTCGATCAGCGGCAGGCCGAAGCCTTCGCCTTCCGACGCGGCCAGCAGGCAGGCAGCCGATTGGTACAGCTTCAACAGCATCTCGTCCGATACGCCCTGCAGCCAGAACAGCCGCTTGCCCGCTTCCGGATGCTGCGTCATCCGCTCGGCCAGGTCGTCCACCATCCAGCCCTTCTTGCCGACGATGATCAGGTTGACGTCATGGCCGGTGCGCCACAGTTCGTCGAAGGCGTCGACCACCTGGCGGTGGCCCTTGCGCGGCTCGAGCGTGCCGACCATCAGGAAGCCGGGGCGCGTCGACAGCGTCTCGAGCAGTGTCGTCGCATCCAGGGGCAGCCCGGCCGTGGGCGTGCTGGCCTCGATGTCGGCACCGAGGTGGAAATAGCTCAGTGCCAGCGGCGCCAGCCGGGCCGGCGGATGGGCGTCGAACCACGTTGCCATCTCGTCGGCCACGGCGCGGGAAATGGCGATCAGGCCGTCCGACACGGTGGCGATCGTATCGAGCCAGTCGGCAAATACCTGGTCCGAATTGAACGGGAAGAATTCCGGACGCAGCACCGGCAGCAGGTCGTAGACGACGAAATACACGTGGGCACCACGGTTTCGGTATCCCTGCAGCAGGGCGCGGTTCTGCGTGATGCCGTGCATCATCAAGTCCAGGCCCAGGAAGATGTCGCCTGCACCCAGTTCGATGGGCGCATCGTCCAGGCCATGGACGGGCGACTTCAGGCCGCGCTGGAGCCACGCGCGGGCGTAGCGGTAAGGTTGGCCGTTGCCCGGGCTGTAGACGGGTTCGGCGATGAACCCGGCCGGCGGCTCGGCCAGCAGCGCCTGCAGGATGCTGCGCACGACACGCTGGATGCCGGTGCGTAAGTCCGTCTGCACCATCGCCGAGACGTCGACCAGCAGCTGGCGCGGGCCGCGTGCCGGCTGGTTCGCCGCCAGCGCGCGGGCGCAGCGCAGCAGGTCATCCTGCAGCGGCTGGCCAGCCGGCGGCATGACGGCCTGCAAAGCCTGCACCTGCCGCCGGTAATGCAGCAGGGGGTTGTCCTGCGCCAGGCGTTGCAAGGTGGCGTGATACTGCGCGCCCACCTGCTGCGGGCAGTGATGCAGTGCGATATAGGCCGCCGCCGCCTGGCCCAGGTGGGCCCGCAGCGGCAGGTTGTGGTACAGGTCGACGAGGGCGACGGACAGGTCGGCCGTGGCGAAGTCGTCGTCCAGCTTGACGAGCATGTCGTCAGGCAGTTCCGCCATCGCGCCATGGGCATTGATAATCGTCGGCACGCCGTGCAACAGGCAATCGAGCACCGCCGCCGACGTTTCGCCGCGCGTGTTGCTGCGCAGCTGGACGGCGACGTCGCATGCCACCAGGTAGGTCTGGTAGTCGGCGGGCGTGACGAAGCCCGTGACGGCGATGCGTTCGCCGGCGCGGGCCGGCGCCAGCCTGGCGCGCAGGTCGGCTGCATAGGCATCGGTCCCCAGGTCGCCGACGAACACCAGGCGCGCGTGGGATTCGTCCGCCAGGGACGAATCGAGCCAAGCGTCCAGCAGCCGGTGGTTCAGCTTGGTCGGACCCAGCAGGCCGAACGAGCAGACGAGGAAATCGCTTGGCGCCAGGTTCAGTTTCGCGCGCGCCGCTTCGCGCAGTGCCGCGCGGTCGCCGCCGGGGTGGCCGCGCAACAGGGGCAGCGTGTGCCAGTTGGCGGCCCCGTCGGGACCGTACCACTGCTCGGCCAGCTGTTTCGGATACGCCGAGTGGACGATGACGCCGGTGGCCGCGTCCAGCACGGGCTTGTTGCACGGGTATTGCCACGCCACGGCACTGCCCTGGCGCTCCAGTTCGAACAGGGCGCCGAAGCCATGCGAGCGCAACAGTGCATCGCGCAGCGCATGCGGCACGTAGCCGGTATCCTCCATCCGGTGCAGGATGTTACCGAGGTAGAAATCATGGAGCACGACGACACCGGGATGCCGCTCCAGCAGCGCGAACATATGCTGGTGCATCGGCGAATTGCCGAAGTGGTAGAGGCGGTGCGGGTAGTCCTGCGCGTGCTCGTCGAAATACTGCACGGTGCGGATCGGCAGGTTGGCCTGCACCCACGGTGCGTCCACGGCCGGCTGGTCGAGTACGACGTCGATGTCGTAGTATCGCGCCAGCTCGGGCAGCAGCTCGGCGCTGTAGTCCGCGATGCCGGACTTTTCCGGCGGCAGGGGCGAGATGAAGGCCAGGCGCGGCTTGGCTGCCGGCGCCGGCGCCGGCATGCGGGCTGCCACGGCCGGCTGCACGCGTTCCCACAACGTTGCGGCGGCGGCGGGCAGCAGGGCGATGGTACTGTCCGGCAGCAGTGCCGCCAGTGCCACGCGGTCCGCTTCCGAGTCCACCAGCAGCAGGTCGGCTGCGCCCAGCGTTGCCAGCGCGGCCTCGCTGACGGCGCGCTTGGCCTTGTGCTGCAGTGCTGCCACGTCGCCAACGCGGATCGCGTTGGCGTGACGGTCGAAATGGGTACTGATGCCCTGCGCCAGGTACCGCACCG
The DNA here is from genome assembly GCF_009720835.1 of Pseudoduganella buxea. Taxonomy (GTDB): domain Bacteria; phylum Pseudomonadota; class Gammaproteobacteria; order Burkholderiales; family Burkholderiaceae_D; genus Rugamonas; species Rugamonas buxea. The sequence continues at coordinate 53,723 of NZ_WNKZ01000027.1, read as the reverse complement.
GCGCGGCGTGGTAGTCCAGCGCCAGGACCACGTCCGGGGTGCGGGCGGCCAGGGCGCCGGCGCGCAGCGCGTCGGCCGCCACGTTGAGCCAGTGCCCGTTCGTTGCCAGCGCTTCATCGGGCGTGGCAACGTCATAGACGAAGACGCGGGCAGCGGGCACCAGGGCCCCGAAGGCATGGCGCAGCTCGGCGATGCTGTCCTGGAAATGGCCGTTCAGGGCCAGCCAGATCTCGTGCGGGGCGGCGTCTTGCGCCAGCTGCAGGGCCAGGCCGCGCGCGGCTGCCCGTTGCACGGGCGTGCCGTGCTGGCAGGCCTGCAGGTCGATGATGATACGCATGGGTATTAGGACTCCGGGGGATGTTGACGCTGCGACAGGTCGGCGAAGGCGCGCCGCGCCGAGACCGGCAGGTCGCGCAAGTGCGGGGCAACATTGCCTTCGCGCGCCTCCTGCGCCACTTCGGGCGGACGGCGCTTCAAGCGCGCGACGAGCGACAGCACGCGGTGGTTCAGCGCGGGATAGCGGGCCAGCAGGGGAATCACGCGGCGGCGCAGGCCTTCGTTTTCGACCAGCCGGGTCACGACGCGACGTACCCGCTCGGCGGCGCGGGCGCGGACCCAGGCGCCCAGTTCCCCGGCATTGGCCGCGCGCAGCGGCTCGGTGATTTTCCACGAACGGCTCGTCAGCACTTCATTCAGGCGGTACTCGACGTCGACCGTGCGCAGGTTGGCGGCGGCCAGTTCGCGTTCCAGCAGCTCGGCATAGGCGCTCGTTTCGGCCAGCGCGCGGTCGCGGCTGATCACGGTGGCGTGCGCTTCGCGCAGGCGTTCGTCCAGTCCTTCGATCTGTTCCTGCGCGGCGGCCAGTTCTGCCCGTCCGGCATCAACCTGGCCGAGCGCGTTCTCGATCTGCACCAGCGCGTTCTCGTAGGCTTGCAGGGCATCGGCGTGCGCGGCCCGCGCGGCGGCGACCTGGGCCCGCTCATAGATGAGGTGATGGCTCTGGTACTCGTCGAACACATTCGGCTGCACGGTCAGTTCGGCCAGCAGTTCGGCGTGTTCGTCCGCCACGTAATAGCGGTTCAGGCCGTCGAACCACGCGAAGCGGTAACCGTGTGCCGTGACCAGGGGTTCCCATGTTTCGTGGTTCGTCACGCGGCTGTTCGGCAGCGTGGCCTCGATCACGAGGATCCACGGGCGATGGCGCGACAGGTCGAAGCCGCGCAGCACTTCGCCTTCGAAACCTTCCACGTCGATCTTCAGGAAGTGCACGTCGCCGCGCACGTGCTCGTCCCACACGCCGTTCAGCGTCCGCACGGGCACCGTCAGCTCGACCACGTCGAAGCCCTCGGCCCGGTGCGCGGCGGCCACGCCGGCATCGGGCGACGCCCAGCCGTTCACGGACGGCACGTCATACAGTTTCAGTTCGCCGTCGGCGGCCCCGGCTGCGATAGCCAGGTTGATGTCGCCCGGCCGGTCCTGCTCGAAGCGCTGGTGGAACGACGGCAGCGGCTCGATATTGATGCCGCGCCAGCCCGCGTCGTAGAACGCTTTCGTGACGGAGTGCTCGATCGGGTCGTTGGCGCCCACGTCCACGTAGAAGCCCTGCTTCACATGGCCGAGCGCGCGCCACAGCAGGATGTCTTCGCCATTTTGCGCGTAGGTGATGAACGTCATGCCGGCTCTCCCTGCGGCCGGAACAGCGAAGCCAGCGCCGTGCCGGCGGCGCTGTCGTATTGCCGTGCCAGGTACTCCGCATAGGATGGCTTGCCGTATACCAGCAGGGCGATCAGGCTCTGGGCCAGCAGGTCGCGCGGCACCAGGCCGGCACCGACGCGGAAGAACACGGCATCGCCCCAGCCCAGCCGGTCGCGCGACGTGCTGTCGGCCACGCCATGGTAGGGGTAGCGGCACAGCGAGCTGAAATCCATGAATGCAAAGCCGGCCGCGCGCAGCAGCGCCTCGATGTCGCTGAACAAGGCCTGGCCGGCGTAGATCGGCATGAACGACACTTCGCAGTGAATCACGTTGGTACGCTGCAGCACGTGCGGCGCATGCTGCAGCGCCGCCAGCTCGAAGCCCTGGATGTCCAGCTTCAGGAAGTCGACGGTGGCGCCGTCCGTCAGCACGTCGTCCAGCCGGCTCGTGGCCACGTCGACGGTACGCGCCACGCGCAGGTGGCTCAAGTCCACCAGCTCGTGGGTCAACGCTTCGTTCAGCGGCAGCAGCGACGACGTCGCATCGTCGTTATTGATATGGAAGGTGTGCCGGCCGCCGTCGCCGATAAACGTGGGGAACAGCCGCAGGCTGCCGTCCGGATGCTTGGCCAGGCTTGCCGCGATCTTGTCTTCCTGCGGCTCGAAGCCCGTTACCTGGCAAGGCACGCCGGCCGCCTGCAGCGGGGCGTAGACGTGCTGTTCGCCTTCCAGTTCCTGGGCGCCGATATCGACGATCGACAGCGGGCCCAGCAGCGGCGCGGCGGCGGCGGCCACGCAGGCGCGCACGCGCTCGCCGTCCCGCTCGCCGGTTACGATGGCGCGGTACTCGTCCGAGGCCAGGATCGCCTCCAGCAGCGCGCTGCCGGCGGTGCCGGCCTGCAGTTTCGCGGCCCAGTGTGCCAGTCCGGGGGCATCCGGTTCCCGGCCCAGGAAACCGCGGTACAGGCCGCGCACCAGCTCGGTGTGCGGATCGGGCAATGCTTGGGATGCGCTGTGTTCGGACATGGGCGAAAAAAGTTAATGTTTGCTGAGGCGCAGTTGCGGCGCCAGGTTGACAAGGCCGCTCCAGACGGGCGAATCGGGATTTTGCAGCACGGCGAAGCTGGTCACTTCGTGCAGGTAGTTCAGCACCTGGCGGAACGAGCCTTCGCCGTAGCCGCCGTCGCCGAGCCCGACGGTAATCGTGTATTCGTCCGGAAACAGGGCCAGCGGCATCGTGAACTGCGCCGTCAGCACGCTGCCGGCCGGCACGGGGCCCGGTGCCTGGCGCATGCAGTAGCTGTTCGTTTCGTACAGCACGGCGCCGAACCGGTTGCGGATCTTGAAGCCCACGTGCGGATCGTCGGCCGCCTGGTGCAGCAGGTAATCGATCTGCAGCGTGGCACGCTGGTCGGCCAGCAGGGCGTTGCGTTCGTTGCCGTGCTGGTCGATCAGGCGTACGCCCACGCAGTCCGCCAGCGGCGTGGTGATGCTGCCAGTCTTGCCCGCCAGGGCAGCCATGCCGGCCGGTACCGGGGCCGGTTCGCCATTCTGGACGGTGATGCCATCCGGTGCCTGGTCGAGCCTGCCAAGCAGTTCGGCCTGGTACAGGTCGAGTGCATCGGCCGGGGCACCGTCGAAGGCGACGCGGCCGTTGCGCAGGAAGATGCAGCGGTCGCAGATGTTGAGCACCGTGCCGGCGCTGTGGGATACGAACAGCAGCGTGGTGCCCGCCTTGGTGAAGCTCTCGATGCGGGCAAAGCACTTTTGTTGGAAGAACACATCGCCGACGGCGAGCGCTTCGTCGACGATCAGCACGTCCGGGCGCACGCAGGTGGCGACGGCGAAGGCCAGGCGCATCTGCATGCCGCTGGAATAGACCCGCACGGGCTGGTCGATGTAGTCGCCGATGTCGGCGAATTCGAGAATGCCGGGCAGCAGCGCGCGCACTTCGTCCACGCCCAGGCCCAGCAGCTGGCCGGCCACGAGCACGTTCTGGCGTCCCGTGAAGTCGGGCTGGAAGCCCAGGCCCAGTTCCAGCAGCGCGGCCACGCGGCCATGGGCCTGGACGAAGCCGGCGCTGGGCTGCGTGGTGCCCGTGATCAGTTTCAACAGCGTGCTCTTGCCGGCGCCGTTGACGCCGATCAGGCCCACCGATTCGCCCGGGGCGATATCGAAGCCGACATCCTGCAGCACCCAGTGCAGGCGGTGCAGCGGGCCGACGAATGGCAACATCCATTCGGCCAGGCGCGACCAGCGCGCGGGATACTGGCGATAGGCCTTGCCCAGCTGTTGGACGGTAATGCGGCCGTTCATAATTCGTCCACCATTTCACCGGCGCGGCGCCGGAACATGCGCAGCCCCAGCACGCACAGCAGCAGGGCGGCCACGGTGACCGGCAGCAGCGACGGCCAGTCGGGCGCCCGGGCATCGACCAGCACGGTCTGGTAGGCACCGATGACGGCGGCCATGGGGTTGTAGACGAGCAGGGCGCGGATGCCTTCGGGCAGGATCGACGTCGGATACACGACCGGCGTGAACCAGAACCAGAATTGCAGCACGATGGAAAACAGCTGGCCGACGTCGCGGAAGAACACGTTCAACAGGCCTACCAGCAGGCCCAGGCCGACGGCGAACAGCACCTGCACCAGCAGCACCGGCAGGATGGTGAAGAAGACCAGGCCGGGGAACGTGCCGGACAGGACGAGGAAGACGACGAACAGCCCGAAGATGATGGCGAAGTTCAGCAGCGCCGACAGCACGACGATGATCGGCAGGCAGATGCGGGGAAAGCTGATTTTCTTGATGAGGCTGGCGTTATCGAGGAACATCGTCTGCGCGCGCGCCAGGATCTCGGCAAACAGGCCCCACGTGAGAATGCCGGCACACAGGTAAATGCTGTAGGCGAAGGTCGACGCATTGCCGGGCAGCTTGCTGTGCATGACCTGGGCGAAGATGACGGTGTAGACGACGATCATCGCCAGCGGCTGCAACAGCGTCCACGCGGCGCCCAGCATCGCATTGCCATACTTTGCCTGGAACTCGCGGCGTACGCTGCCCATGATGAAGCCACGGTAGGCCCAGGCGGCGCCCAGCAGGGCGAACGCCCTCATGCTGCCGGCTGCCGCAGCCGGACCGGCGCGGTGGGAGTGGTTGCAAAGGTAATGGTCATGTGCGCTGTAGCGACGCCAGGTTGGGGGGCGCCGGATTGATGAGCGCAAAATTATACTCGATCGGGTTGTTGATCGGCTAAGTCGCGCAAGCGCGGGAGCGGCAGGCTCAGGCGCTGTCGCCGTGCACCAGCCGCTCCAGCGCGGCCCGATTGAGGATGACGAGGCGGTGCTGTTCCTTTTCGATGATGCCCTGTTGTGCCAGCGTCAGCAGCGCCCGGGTGACGGTCTCGCGGCTGGTATTGATCATGTTGGCAATGTCCTGGTGCGTGGGCAGGTTTTTCACGATGGAGATGCCGTCGGCATCGGTCTGCACCATCAGCAGCAGGTAGGTAAAGATCCGCTTGGTCGTATTGTTGATGGACAGCAAGGCACGGAATTCCGAATCGCGCTGGATTTTCTGCGCCAGGTGCTGCAGCATCTGGCGCGCCACCGACGGCGAGTGGGAGAACAGGTGCAGTGCCGTGGCGGCCGGCAGGAAGCCGACCAGTACCGGCGTCATCGCCACAACGGAGGCGGAGCGGGTGGAATTATTGATCAGGGCGATTTCGCCGAAGAAATCGCCTGGCGCCAGCATGCGCAGGCCGATCGCGCGGCCATCCTCGGTCACGTCGATCACCTGCAGCTGGCCAGTCAGCAGGAACAGCAGGCCGTCGCCGCTGCCACCCTTGTGCAGCACCACGTCGCGCTTGGCGTACGAGCGCACGCGCATATCGGCCTTGACGCGCACGATTTCCTCGTCCGTCAGGTTGGCCAGCAGGGGGATGTTGCGCAGGTGAATCTGCAATTCGCCCTTGCCGCGCGGTATGCTGGGAGAATCGGCTGGCGTGCTGCTCACTTTCATCGGCGCTCTCTTGATCGCAAGGCAAAAAATCTACTATGGCATGAAATGATGGGACAGTGCCCGGACCAGTATCGCCACGCCGATGCCGGCCAGGTTGGCGCCGATATCGCCCCACGAGAAACCGCGGTCGGGCACCAGCGCCTGCAGGCACTCGATCAGCCAGCCCGCCACGGCCAGGCCGGCCATCCATGCGGCGGCCGACACCGGCCCCGTGGCAAGGCCCAGTGCCAGCCACGCCAGCACGCCGAACGCGCCGGCGTGCATCAGTTTATCGTCAGGCAGGCGCGGCAGGCAGCGGTTGGGGACCAGGCACCCGGCGACAAGCGCGATGCCCAGCGTGATCAGACCCCACATTTCCAGCTTCATAGCGTACGCCCACAGACCGTGCACCGCGCACGCGGCCGACATTGTACCGGATCAGGGCGTCAGCCATTGCCAGCTCAGCTGCATCTGGCCGCTGTGATACTGGAACAGCGAAATGTTTTCCTCGTTGTGCGTCTTGCGCAGTTCCAGCAACACGTTGTTGTTGCGGTTGACGGGATAGCTGAACGTGGCGCGGGCGATCTGGGTGCGCTGGTCGCGTGCGATGTTGATCAGGCCCGGCGCGTAGGCGGTGCTGCCGCGCCATTGCTGGCGCGTGTACGCGAATTCGCCGTTGATGCCTGCCGCCAATGGCTGGCGCCACAGTATCGTTGCCGTGTTGCCGTGGCGGTTGCCGCCGGGGCGCGCGTCCAGGGCGTGGTCATTGCTGAAGGCGAAGCTGGCGCTGAAGTAATGGTTGTCGTCGCGATGTACCAGCTGGCCGCGCAGCTCCGTGGTCATGCCGTCGAAATTGGCCAGCGTCAGGTAATTGGCACGGGTAACGCCGCCCAGCACGGTAAAGCGGTATTTCGGCGGCAGCGGCAGGGGCACGCCTACCTGCGCCTGGAGCTGGCCCACGCGCTGGTAGCTCTTGCCGCCCAGCGTGACGACGCCGCCCAGGGCACTGGCGCGCAAGGTCCAGCGGCCCATCCGCCACGGCGTTTCGGCGCCGAGGAACAGGGCGTTGCTGTCATAGTCGCGCATCGTGTCGTTACGCCGGCCCTGCAGCTGGACGAAGCCCATCGCGCCGTTCGGCGTCAGGTCGCGCATGTAGTCCAGCGACAGCATGCTGTATTGGTCGTGTTGCGGGAGGAAATCGGGCAACAGCGGCAGCTCGACGCCGTCGCCGGCATCGTACAGGGGGTTGCTCGTACCCTGGTTGACATTCTGGTCGATGCCGCGGCCGAACTGGATCGAACCGGAACTGCGCGGCTGCCAGCGGTCGCAGCCCTTCGCGCGGGCCTCGCCGATCAGTTGCAGGATGCCGGGCGGCGGATCGAAGCGCTGTTCGATGGCGCGAAACAGGCGTTCCGCTTCGTCTTCGTGGCCGAGTCCGCACTGGACCAGTGCCAGGTCGAGCCAGGCGCCCGCGTGCAGCGGTTCCTTGTCGACGACGCGGCGCAAGGTATCGCTGGCATCGCTGTTGCGGCCTTCGGCGATCGAGCGCAGGGCATCGCGGTACATCAGCTCGATCTCGGCGGACTGCTCGGCGGCCGTCTGTGCCATGGCGGGCAGGGCCAGGGCAGCGGCGAGGACGGCAGCCAGCGTCAGGACGGCATGCCGGATACCGGCAAACGGGCGTGTCGTCATGTGGCGGGCCCGGCAACGTTGGGGGCGGGGGTGCTCATGGTGGAATCTATCGTATACAGGATGACCGGTTTTTCTTTGCCCCGCAGCAGGCGCTCGCCCAGCGACAGGAATTGGTGACGCCGCGAGCGCTCGACCGTGCCGGCGCCGACGATCACGTCGTGCGGGAAATCGCGCGCCGCCTGCTCCAGCCGGGAAGCGGTGTTGACGCTGTCGCCGACGGCAGTATATATGCTGCGGAACGATGTACCGAAATCGCCGGCCACTGCCAGTCCGCTCTCGATGCCGATGCGCACGCGCAGTGGCGGGTGGCCGTCGCGCTGGCGCTGCTCGCTCAGTGCGCGCACCTGCTGCAGGATTTCGCGCGCCGCGTCGAGGGCCATGTCGGCATGGTCGTGCTGGGGCAACGGGGCGCCCCAGAAGGCCACCAGGCCGTCGCCCGTGTATTTGTCCAGCGTACCCTGGTGGCGGATCACGGGCCCGGTCAGGCAATCGAGGAACGCGCGCGTCAGCGCCGCCGCCTCGGCTACGGGAATCGCCTCCACCTGCGCCGTGTAGCCTTCCATGTCGGCGATCAGCGTCGTCACGTCCAGTTCGCGCGGCACCAGCGGATCGCGCATGTCGCTGCGCAGCAGCTCGCGCACGACGCCGGGCGCCACGTACTGGCGCAGCGTGTTGAGCAGTGCGCGTGACCGGCGCTGTGCCAGCTGCCACTGGTAGGGCACGCCCACGGCCAGCAGCCACAGGATCGCCAGCAGCGGGCCGCCGGGCGAGAACGTGGCGTCATGCACGCCGATACCGTCCGCCAGCCACAGCCACAGTGCGGCGGCGGCGACCAGCAGCGCGGCGCTGCCCAGGGCGGGCAGGCGCGGGAATGCCAGCATTGTCAGCAATGCGACGGCGCCGGCGAACGCCAGCGCGATCCAGTGCCCCGGCCATGGCGCGGGATGCGTGCCGGCCTGCTGGTCGAGCAGCGTGGACAGCATCGTCGCCTGCACGCCCAGGCCGGGACGGCTGGCCGCCAGCGGCGTCGTGACCCGGTCGCCCAGGCCGAGCGACGAGGAACCGACGATCACCAGCCGGCCGGCGACGTCGCGCGCGGCAATCGCATGGTCCAGGATGTCCCCGGCGGAGACGACCGTGTAGGCCGTCCAGTCGCGCCGGAAGTCCACCCGCAGCACGGGCGGCGGCGTCAGCACGGCGCCGCCGCTGCAGCAGTTGACCAGGGCCAGGCTCAAGGCCGGATAGCTGCGCCCGGCGAAGCTGGTATACATGGGCAGGCGGCGCAGGGCGCCGTCCGGATCGGGGACGAAGCCGATATTGCCGACATGGGGAACGTCGGCCCAGGCTGGCTGATTGGCAATATAGCCGCTGGCCTGGAGTGCGCCCGGCACCGTGCCGGGCCGGCCACCGGCGGGCACGCCGGCACGCAGGTGCTGCGGCCGCAGCGCGTTGTAGTCGAAGGCCTGGGCCAGCACGAGGGGGCCGTGGCGGGCCAGCATGCCCAGCCGCAGGTCGCCGGCCGGGTCGGCCGGCTGCGGCAATACGATGTCCAGCGCGACGCCTTTCGCGCCGTAGTCGCCGATCAGGATTTCCACCAGGTCGGCCAACTGGCCGCGCGGCCACGGCCAGTCACCATGGCTGGCCAGGCTCGCTTCGTCGATATCGACCACCAGCACGCGCGGTTCGGGCGTCGCGACCACATGGCGCCGGATCAGCTGGTCGCGCAGCCACTCGTCCGGCACCTTGATGCCAGGTGTCCACTGCGCCGCCGCGGCCAGCAGCACGCCCACGGCGGCAATTGCCAGCCGCACCAGCATGGTTGGCGTGCGCGCGGCAAGACTGCGGACGATGGCGCTCAAGGGCAGACCCGGCTATTGTATAAAAACAAAAGTATAACTTGCCACGCAGCACCGACCAAGCAGATGCTACAAGATGTAAAGATCGCGGCTGCCTGTAGCGTATTTGCTAGAATGTGATAGCCGTCACGGAACTTGCTATTGCCACGCGGATAATGGCCAAATGAGGAAATTTATGTCGCGCGCTATCTTTGCCACCCCCATCATCGCCGCCGTCCTGGCCGTCGCCGCGCCGGCAGGCGCCGCCGAGGCCGGCAGGATCGTGTTCGTCACCGGCAACGTCCAGGTCGCAGGCGTGCCCGCGTCGAACGGCAGTGCCGTGCAGGAGGGCGACGCCCTGGTGACGGGAGCGGACGGCTACCTGTATATCAAGACCGTGGACGAAGGCCTGTTCATCCTGCGCCCGCAGTCCGAAGCGAAGATCGTCACCTATCATGTCGACAAGGTCGAGCCGTCGCGCACCCAGGTAAAGCTGGAGCTGACGAAGGGCGTGGCCCGCAGCCAGTCCGGCAAGGCCGTCAAGGCCGCGCGCCAGAATTTCCGCTTCAACACGCCGGTCGCCGCCATTGGCGTGCGCGGCACCGACTTCACCGTATTCACCGACCAGGAGACGTCGCGCGTGGCCGTCATCTCCGGCGCCATTACCATGAGTTCGTTCGGTGGCGGCTGCCAACCCGGTGGTACGGGGCCTTGCGGCAGCGGCAGCGAGCTGTCGGCCTTGCAGCGTGGCCAATTGCTGGAAGTGCGCCGTGGCCAGGCCACGCCGCGGCTGATGCAGGGTGGCGCCGTGGCACCGGACATTGTGGCGCCGCCCCGTACGGACGAGCCGCTGGGCAAGGAGAAGGAGGGCGCCGACGCTTCCTTGCTGGACGCCCACAAGTCCGGCGTGCTGGCGCAACAGGCCTTGAACGCGACGGTGCAGCCACCGCCGCAGGAGCCGGAGATCCCCGTGGTGACTCCGCCGGTGCCGCCCGTGGTGGTGGAGATCGTCCGCCAGGGCCGGGAAGTGTCGTGGGGACGCTGGCAGGCGGTCTATGACAAGGACGCCAACTCCCGCCTGACGAAAGCGGGCGCGGACAGTCTCGACAATAACGAAACCTATGTGCTGTTCCGGAACCGTGCCGGCGATCCGTATGTGCTGCCGGAACGGGGCACGGCCGGCTTCGTGCTGACGGGTGGCGAAGCGTATGTGCGCGACATGGCGACCCAGGTGCGCACGGCGGCGACGATATCGAACGGCCAGTTGATGATCGATTTCGGCAATGCCCGGTACACCACCGGTTTCGACTTGCGGCACGATAGCCAGGATTATCGGCTGGCATCGAGCGGCAGGGTGGAAAAAGATGGTCTATTCAGCAATAGCAATCAATATACACCTGCTAACAATATCTCCATCTTTGGCGCGCTGGATAATAATAATGGCGCGACCTACCTTTTCCAGGGTGCGCTGAGACCGGGCAAGATCGTTTCCGGTGTCACTACCTGGGCCCGCTGATCGCGGACCACGCCACGAGACGCTGCCTTCGGCAGCGTTTTATTTTTTATACCTGTTTATCGAAGCCTCATCCGCGCGCCGTGGCGGCAGGGTTTCAATTAAACTCTTTCCGCATTTCCTGCATTGGTATTAATCATTGATTTTGACAATCGCTTCTTGGATAATGCCGTTGTGGTAATTTCTGTCGTAAAAAAACGTCAAGAATCGATGGGGAATGGTTTGATTTGTGATGACCGTCACATTTTCACTTCGTTTCTTCTGCCATGATTCGATGCGTGCTCTTGCCCCGGTAGGTCCGGCGCATCGTGGGTTCAACTTTTGAATGATTTATCTTAGGAGTAACAATAGATGGCTTCTGCTCAAACTATCAACGCAGTCCAACAACTGTACATCGCTTTCTTCAACCGTCCTGCAGAGCCAACCGGCCTGAAATTCTGGACCGATGCCGTTGAAGCTGGTGGCAGCCTGGCCGGCGTGAGCGCCGCGTTCGCACGTGACACCGAATACCAGGCGCAATTCGCGAATCTGGGCCCTGACCAGATCATCGCCAAGATCTACGACAACCTGTTCAACCGCCTGCCAGACCCATCGGGCCTGGACTTCTGGAGCGGCAAGCTGCAGTCCGGCGAACTGACGATTTCGAACATCGTCGACACGATCGCCAACTCGGCCGTCAACAACCCAACCGTGTCGCCAACCGACACCGCCGCCATCACCAACAAGGTGAAAGCTGCCGTCCAGTTCACGAACCTGCTGAACAACGACGTCGCCCTGCGCCTGGCATACGGCAACCCACAAGCTGGCGAAATCGCCAAGGCCTACATCCACAGCGTGACCGACGAAGCGTCGTACAACCTGGCTGTTGCCGACCTGCCAACCACGACCGCTGAAGCCATCCTGATGGCCGGCCAGCCAGTCGGCGGCACGCAGACCCTGACGATCGGCCAGGACGTCCTGGTTGGCACGAGCGCCAACGACACGTTCAACACCTTCGTTGTCAAGGCAACCGACGGCACCATCTCGAACGTGCTGGCTTCCTACGACTCCATCGATGGCGGCGCAGGTAACGACACGCTGAACCTGAACGTCGACACCGGCATCAACGATTCGCTGGTCGGCACCGTCAAGGGCGTCGAGAACATCAACATCACCGGTTCCGACAAGCTGGACGCAGGCACCACCGCTGCTGACTTCTTCGCCGGCTCGACCAAGATCACCGTGGACGGCGCTGCCACCACCGTGACCGGCGTCACCGCCCAGAAAGTCGTGTTCAACGCCGGCGAAGCCGCTGTTGCGAACGGCGTAACGTACGATGCGGCCGCTACCGCCGGCACCATCGGCCTGTCGAACACGTCCGGCACGATCACCGTGGGCGGCGCCAAGCTGGCCACGCTGTCGGTCGAAGGCTCGACTCACGCCACCGCTGGCGCGGCTGACGTACTGACGCTGGTCGATTCGACCGCCACCAGCACGATCACCAAGCTGAACGTTGCAGTGACGACCGGCACGGAACTGGACATCACCGACCTGGACAAGCTGACCGCCATCGACGCTTCGGCTTCGAAAGCTGGCATCAAGATCGTCGGTAACGGCACCACCGTCGCCACCATCGCCACCGGCGTTGGCTACGACACCGTCACGCTGAACACCGCTACCACGTCGACCAAGGCAGCATCGCTGACGACCGGCGCCGGCAACGACACCATCACCGTCGCCACCACCGGCGCAGGCAATGTCACCGTCAACGCCGGCTCCGGCGACGACACGATCTCGATGGCAGCCGCCGATCTGACGGCCAAGTTCAAGGTCGACGGCGGCGAAGGCGCTGACACGCTGAACCTGACGAGCGGCGGTACGATCGCTCTGACCGAAGGCAACTACGTTCTGTTCGACGCAGCCATCAGCAACATCGAAACGCTGGCATTCGGCGCTGCCGTGACGGCTGCCGACGGTTCCCGTCTGGACCAGTTCACGTCGCTGGAATTCGACGCCGCTGGCGTGATCACCAAGGTGCAGGCGAACCAGGCCCTGACCGCCCATGACAACATCACCGCCACGGCTGCCGGCTACGCCAACCCAGCCTCCGGCGCGACCACCTACGCCGGCTCGCTGAACGTGACGACCGACGCCGCTGCCGGCGCCGTCGTCCTGAACGCTGACTCGGCAACCGTCAATGTCGTGACCGACCTGGCTGCTGCTGCTGCCACGATCTCGGGCGATCTGAAAACGAGCCTGACCGTCAATGTCACCAACGGTCCTGACTCGGCTTCCAGCCCGACCGCTGACGTGCTGGCTTCGGCTGACATCACCATCGGTGCTGTCGATACCGGCCTGCTGGCCCTGACGGCCGTCACGCTGGCCGGCAACGGTTCCGTGACCGTCGACAGCAGCGCTGCTGACGCCAAGCTGGCATCGGTCGATGCTTCGGCACTGACCGGTACGCTGGCCTTCGGCGCCAACGCCGGCAACATCACCGGCGGCCTGACCTACACGGGCAACGCCGCCCTGGCTGAAACCATCAAGCTGGGTGCTGGTCATGACATGCTGACGCTGGCTTCGACCTACGAAGCCATGGACACGATCACCGGCTTGGATGTGACGAAGGAATCGGCAGATGCTAAGTCGACGACCGACGTGCTGGAAATCGGCGGCGTGACGATCGATGGCGCCACCGCCAGCACCGACGTCGTCAAGCTGACGCTGGGCAGCGGCGACACGTCGCTGGCACTGGCCTTCGCCAACGCCGGTGCAAACACCGCTGCTGGCAAGATCGCTCAGTTCGTGTTCGAAGGCAACACCTACCTGTTCGCTGACGACGGCGCAACGGTTGGTTCGCTGGACGCTACCGACTTCGCCGTCAAGCTGGTTGGTACCGTTGACCTGACGACCGCCTTCGGCGTCGCAGCTGCCTAAGTAGCCTGGTTGGCCGGACTTCGGTTCGGCTGATGCAAGAACGGCCAGACTTTGTCTGGCCGTTTTTTTATTCTGTCAGTACTTTACTTTCATATCGCTAGTGTCATGCTCCGCGCGAGCAGATGGAGACCGAGATGGCCCAAACCCCTACCGAAGCAGTACAGCAACTGTACCTTGCCTATTTCAATCGACCCGCCGAGCCCGGTGGCCTGAAGTTCTGGGTCGATGCCATTACGAAAAACGGCGGGTCGCTGAAGGATATCAGCACCGCGTTTTCGAAAACCCCCGAATACCAGGCGCAGTTCGACCGCCTGACACCGGAGCAGATCGTCACGAAAATCTACGACAACCTGTTCAACCGCGCCCCCGACCCCACGGGCCTGAAGTATTGGGCAGGCCACCTGGCATCCGGCGCGCTGAGCCCGTCGTACGTGGTCGATGCCATCGCTTCGTCAGCCGTCGACAATCCCACCGTGTCGCCGGCCGACACGGGCGCCGTCAACAGCAAGGTCAAGGCCGCGATTGCATTCACGGAGCTGACCATCGCCGATCCCGTCATTGCCGCTGCATATGGCCGGCAAGGCGCCGGCGAGATCGCCAAGGCCTACCTGCACGGCGTGGTCGATGCAACGACCCTGGCCGCCGCCGTGGCGAGCCTGCAGACGACGACCCTGGCCAGGCTGCTCGACATGCCCCCCGGTGCGGCGTACAGCGCCGGCGTCCTTACTTTTGCGGCTTCGCCCGTCCTCACCGTCGATGGCGCCAGCCTGGCACACTTCCCGTCCATCGTCTTCGGCCAGGATTCATCGATCGTCAATGCCTCGCAAAAGCTGCTGGCGCACGGCGACCTGTATGCAACGGCTGCCGGCTATGCCGTCGCCGACGGCGGCGCGGTGACCTACCGCGGCGATCTGCAGGTCAGCGCCGACCGCGATGCCAATACGCTCACGCTCAAGGGCGACACCGCCACCGTCAACGTGACGGCGACAGCGGCCAGTACCGGCACCTTGCCGGCGTATGACGGCGACGTCCACACCACCATCGATGGCGACCTGCGCACGAGCCTGACGGTCAATGTCGTCAACGCGGTCGATGCCAAGACGGCGACGGCCGATACGCTGGCCAGCGCGACGATCACCATCGTCAGCGGCGACAGCAACAGCCTGGCGGCATTGAAGGCGTTGAAGTTGGCGGGCAATGGTTCCGTCACTGTCGACAACAGCAACGATACCGGCAGCACGCCGGGCGCCGCCACGGCGCTGGCCACGATCGACGCCGGGGGGCTGGGCGGCACACTGACCGTCGGCGCGCGCAGCGGCGAGATCACGGGCGGCCTGACTTTTACCGGCAATGCCAATGTGACGGAGCAGATCACGCTGGGCAGCGGGCACGACGTACTGAACTTGCGTTCGACCTATGCCAATATGGATGCGGTCGCCGGCTTCGACCGCCACAAGGAGACGGACGACCTGGCGTCGACGGTGGACGTGATGACCTTCGGCGGCATTACCATCGACGGCGCCACTGCCAATGCCGACATCGTCAAGATGTCGGCGGCAAAAGACGCTTCCCTCGCGCTGGCCTTCGTGCACGCCGCCAGCGTGGCGCCAGTCGGCAAGCTGGTCCAGTTCACCTATGAGAATTCGACCTATCTGTTCGCCGACACGGGGACGACCGCCGGCGCCCTCGACGGCGACGATGCGGCCGTGCGCATCGTCGGCGTGACCGACTTCACCGTCCCGTTCACGCCGGCCTGACGGCCACGTGCACAATGCCCTGCAGGCAGTGTCCTGCAGGGCCGATGCGGGTAATGGCAGTTGCTGATCGGCACAAAATCTGCATGATTTGTGATTTACGTCACATATTGCCGGGTTTTGGTGCATAATATCGCAGCCCTTCCGGGGGTGCGCGCACGCGTCCTGCCACGCCGTGCCGACTGCAGTCCTCGCCGCGGCAGCGGCCCTACCTTGCATTGCGTGTATTAATGAAAAACCAATTCTTCAAACCGAAAAACGAGATCGAGCACGTACTGCATTCGCTCAAGCGCAGCTTCGTGACGGTGGGCGTGTTCAGTGCCATCACGAACCTGCTGATGCTGGCGCCGTCGCTGTACATGTTGCAGGTCTATGACCGCGTCCTGACGAGCCGAAACGAATACACGCTGCTGATGCTGACCTTGCTGATGGTCGGTGCCTACATCGTCATCTCGCTGCTGGAACTGATCCGCAGCTTCGTGCTGATCCGCGTGGGCGCGAAGTTCGACATGGAGTTGAACAAGCGCGTCTACACGGCCGCGTTCGAGCAGAACCTGAAGCGGGCAGGGGGGCCGGCCGGCCAGTCGCTGACGGACCTGACGAATATTCGACAGTTCCTGACGGGTAACGCCCTGTTCGCCTTCTTCGATGCCCCCTGGGTGCCGATCTATCTCGTCGTCATCTTCCTGTTCGAGTGGCAGCTGGGCGTGTTCGCACTGGCCGGCACGCTCGTGCTGATCGGCCTGGCTTTCCTCAACGAACGGGCCGTGCGCCAGCCGCTGGCCGAAGCCAACACGCTGGCCATTGCTTCGAGCACGATCGCGACGAACAACCTGCGCAATGCTGAAGTCATCGAGTCGATGGGCATGCTGCCCAACCTGATGAACCGCTGGTTCAAGCTGCATGGCCGCTTCCTGCACACACAGGCCGAAGCGAGCGAGAAGGCTGGCCGCATCCAGGCCGTCACGAAATTCGTGCAGCTCACGCAGCAATCGCTGGTGCTGGGCTTCGGCGCACTGCTCGTGCTGGAGAACAAGATGACGCCGGGGATGATGATCGCCGCGTCGATCCTGGTCGGCCGCGCGCTCGGCCCCGTGCAGCAGGTGATCGGTGTGTGGAAAAGCTGGAGCAGCACCCGCAGCGCCTATGACCGCCTGTGTGAATTGCTGGCACTGAACCCGCAACGTCCCGTCGGCATGGAATTGCCGACGCCGACCGGCAACCTGACCGTCGAACAGGTCACGGCAGCGCCACCGGGCGTTGCCGCCGCCGTGCTGCGTGGCGTGAGCTTCGGCATCGCCCCCGGCGACGTGCTGGGCGTGATCGGGCCGAGCGGCTCGGGCAAGTCCACGCTGGCCCGCCTGCTGGTGGGCGTCTGGCCTTCGGCGATGGGCAAGGTGCGCCTCGACGGTGCCGACATCTACCAGTGGAACAAGGCCGAACTGGGCCCCCACCTGGGCTACCTGCCGCAGGATATCGAATTGTTCGCCGGTACGGTGAGCGACAATATCGCCCGCTTCGGCGAAGTGGATGCGGAAAAAGTGGTGCTGGCCGCCAAGCGCGCCGGCGTGCACGACATGATCCTGCACCTGCCCAAGGGCTACGACACGCCGCTGGGCGACGGCGGCGCCGGCCTGTCCGGCGGCCAGAAGCAACGCCTGGGCCTCGCCCGTGCCATGTATGGCGACCCGGCCGTGATCGTGCTGGACGAGCCCAACTCGAACCTGGACGACGTCGGCGAACAGGCCCTGCTGGCCGCGATCGGCGACCTGCGCCAGCGCGGCAAGACGATCGTGCTGATCACGCACCGCACCAACGCCATCGGCATCACCAACAAGTTGCTGCTGTTGCGTGACGGTGTCGTGGAAATGTTCGGCCCCACCAACGCAGTGCTGCAAGCGTTGCAGCAGAAGCAGCAGAAACAGCAACAGCAGTTGCAGCAGGCGCAGGCTGCGGCGCAAGCTCAGCCCGCCGCGGGGCAGCCCGGCCAGCCGCCGGCTGCGCCGGCAGGGCAGCCCGGCCACCCACCAGCGGCCCCGGCCGCCCCGGCAGGGCAGCCCGCGGCAACTTCGGAACAGGAATGAGCATGAAAGCACTAACGACCAAAAAAGACGCAGTCGAGGTCATCAGCCATGACGTCGAGCCGCTGACCGTCCATACGGACCCCAGCTCCTACAGCCGGATCGGCTGGATCATCGTGCTGCTGGGCGTGGGTGGCTTCCTGCTGTGGGCATTGCTGGCGCCGCTCGACAAGGGCGTGCCGCTGCAGGGCACCGTCGCCAAGGAAGGCAACCGCAAGGCAGTGCAGCACCAGGCCGGCGGCACCATCAAGCGCATTCTCGTGCAGGATGGCGCTCACGTGAAAGCCGGCCAGGTGCTGGTGGAAATGAACGACGTGGTGGCACGTTCGCAGCTCGACACGGCGCGGGCCCAGTACTTCGCCTCGCGTGCCACCGAGGCACGGCTGCTGGCCGAACGCGATGGCGCCAAGAGCATCACCTTCCCGGCGGAGCTGGAATCGATGCAGAACGATCCCCGCGCGGCCGAAAGCATGGCGTTGCAGCGGCAACTGTTCACGTCGCGCACGATGGCGCTGCAAAGCGAGCTGTCCGCGTACGACGAAAACATCGCCGGCCTGAAAATGCAGACGGCGGGCCTGGATGAATCGCGCAACAGCAAGAAAGAACAACTGGCAATGCTGAAGGAGCAGCTGGCCGGCATGCGCGACCTGGCCAAGGATGGTTACGTCGCCCGCAACCGCCTGCTCGACCTGGAACGCACCTATGCGCAGATCAATGGCTCGATCTCGGAAGACATCGGCAATATCGGCCGCGGACGTCGCCAGATCGTCGAGATCTCGCTGCGCCGCTCGCAACGGATGCAGGAGTACCAGAAGGAAGTGCGCACCCAGCTGGCCGACGTGCAGAAGGACGTGGAAGCCGTCGGCAGCCGCCTGCGCGCGCTGGAATACGATGTCAACAACACGGCCGTGCGTTCGCCCGCCGATGGCGTCGTCGTCGGCATGAACGTGTTTACCAATGGCGGTGTCGTGCCGCCCGGCGCGCACATGATGGACGTGGTGCCGGCCGGCGACGCACTGATCGTCGATGGCCAGTTGCCCGTCAACCTGGTGGACCGGGTGCACAAGGGACTGCCGGTGGAACTGATGTTCTCGGCGTTCAATACGAACAAGACGCCCCATATCCCCGGCGTGGTGACGCAGGTCGCGGCCGACCGTACCGTGGACGAGAAGACGGGCATGCCGTATTACCTGGTCAAGGCCAAGGTCACGCCGGAAGGCGCGCGCCTGATCGCCCAGAAGAAGCTCGACGTGCTGCCCGGCATGCCGGTGGAAGTGTTCGTCAAGACGGGCGAGCGTTCGATGATGAGCTACCTGCTCAAGCCGGTGTACGACCGCGCCCAGACGTCGATGTCGGAGGAGTAAGTGCAGACCATCCGTAAATTGCTTCCGGCCCTGCTGGCCGCCGCCGGGCTGCTGTCGGCCGGCGGCGCCAGCGCCATGAGCCTGCTGCAGGCCTACCAGACCGCGCTGCAGAACGACCCGCAGTACAAGGCGGCGCTGGCGGAAAACGCGCAGGGCATCGAGTACCGCAATATCGGCCGCTCGGCGCTGCTGCCGACCTTGCAGGCCAGCTATTACCGCAACAAGAACTGGGCCGACTTGACGC
Source organism: Pseudoduganella buxea (assembly GCF_009720835.1). GTDB lineage: Bacteria > Pseudomonadota > Gammaproteobacteria > Burkholderiales > Burkholderiaceae_D > Rugamonas > Rugamonas buxea. Next base: position 34,637 of record NZ_WNKZ01000027.1, on the reverse strand, counting down.
AGCAAGGCCTGCGGGGCGAGGACACCACCCATCCCCGCTACCTGAGCGGTTCGACGTCCGTGCAATTGCGCCAGCCGCTGTTCAACATGGATGCGTGGGCGCGCTTCAAGCAGGGCAAGGCGCAAAGCGATTCGTCGGCGGCGCTGTTCTCCGTGCGGCAGCAGGAAATGGTGCTGCGCGTGGTGCAGGCCTATACGGATGGCCTGTTCGCCAACGAGCAGCTGCGGCTGGCCACGGCCCAGCGCGACGCGCTGGCCGAGCAGCGCAACGTGAACGACCGGCTGTTCGCCAAGGGCGAAGGCACCCGCACCGATATGCTGGAAACCCAGGCCCGGCTGGACGTTGCGGAAGCCGCCGTGCTCGAAGCGCAGGACAATGTGGCGACATCGCGCGCCGCGCTGGCCGGCATCATCGGCCAGGAACCGGGCGAGCTCGATGGACTGGCGCCCAATTTCCGCCTTGTGCCGATGCAGGAGGGCGGCTTCGAGGCCTGGCGCAAGATCGCGCTGGAAAACAATCCGAACCTGCTGTCGCGCACGTTCGGCATCGAGATCGCGCACCAGGAGGTCAACAAGGCCAAGGCCGGTCACGCGCCACGCCTCGACCTGGTGGCCACATTCAGCAAGGCCAACGCGGAAACGCTCAATACCTATACGCAGGATTCCACGGCGCGGGTGCTGGGCGTGCAGCTCACGGTGCCGCTGTACCAGGGCGGCTATGTCAGCGCGATTGCCCGCCAGGCCGTCGCGGGCGAAGAGCGTGCCCGTGCCGACCTCCAGGTGGAAACGGACAAGACGCTGGTGGAACTGCGCAAGCAGTACAGCGCCGTGGTCAGCGGCGTATCGCGCATCCGTGCGCTGGAAAAGGCCGTGGCGTCGGGCCGGCTCCTGATGACGGCGACGGAGCAGAGCATCAAGGGCGGCGTACGCATCAACCTCGACCTGCTCAACGCACAGCAGCAGCTGTATGCCAGTGAACGCGACCTGGCACAGGCGCGCTACAACTACCTGCTCGCGCTGCTGCGGCTGCGCGCCGCGGCCGGCACGCTGGGGCCGGACGATATCAGGGAGATTGCCCTGTATTTCCGTTGATCGTGGTGCAAAAAAAAATCCGGGAATTTCCCGGATTTTTATCGTGCGTCTTTGATTGCGCTTCCCGGTCAGGCCTGGCCGTCCGTCTTGCCGTAGCAGTGCGGGCATGACACTTCATATACATACTCCGGCGCCAGCTGCTGGCGCGGCGTGACGACGGCGCGGCAGGCGAAGCACTGCACCGTCTGCGTCGGCTGCAACTGCGGGTTGAGCGCCGTGCGGTAGTCGAACACGAAACAGTCGCCCGTGTAGTGGGCGCCGCCCACTTCCTCGAAATACTTCAGGATGCCGCCTTCGAGCTGGTAGACATTGTCGTAGCCGATGTTCTGCATGTGGATGGCCGCCTTTTCGCAGCGGATGCCGCCCGTGCAGAAGGTAACGACCGTCTTGCCGGCGAAATCGTCCTTGTGGGCGGCGATCACTTCCGGGAATTCCGTGAACTTCTTGATGCGGTAGTCGACCGTCCGGTCGAAGGTGCCCACGTCCACTTCGAAATCGTTGCGGGTATCGACCATGACGACGGGCTTGCCGTTGTCGTCGTGGCCCTGGTCGAGCCAGCGTTTCAGCGTGTGCGCCTCGACGAACGGGGCGCGGCCTTCCTCGGGCTTGATCAGCGGCATGCGCATCGTGATGATCTCGGCCTTGATCTTGACCAGCATGCGCTTGTGCGACTGTTCCACCGACAGGCTTTCCTTCACTTCCAGGTCGGCCAGGCGGGCATCGCTGCGTACCCACGCGAGGAACTCGTCGATGTTCGCCCGGGTGCCGGACAGGAACATATTGATGCCTTCCGGCGTCAGCAGGATCGTGCCCTTCAGGCCAAGGCGCGTCGTGATGTCCTGGTACTGCGGGCGCAGTTCTTCCAGCGCGTCCAGGGTAATGAATTTGTAGGCGGCGATATTGACGAACTGGCCGGCGGTAGGCTGCGCCGAATGCGCCGCTGCCGCGCCTGCGGTTGCCGGCGCGTCGAGAGTGCTTGCTTGCATAGTGGGATAGGGAGGAGATTTTTCCGGAACAGCCGCCATTATAAGGCAACGCCGCGGCCGGCGGCTGCCGCCGGGCCGTCCCACGGGCCGGGAATGGTCCTATGGCAACATCGCGGCTGCTGAATAATGCCGGGTGCCTCCGGCCGCGCGGCGGTAAAATAGCGGCTTCCCATCCGTTACCAGCGTTAGCAAATGAGCATCGACACCATCGAACAGGATCGCGCAGTCGTTCTGCCGGACGACCCCGCAACACCCGCCGGACCAGGCTTCGTCCACCTGCGCGTGCACTCCGAGTATTCGATTGTCGACGGCCTGGTGCGGATCGACGACCTCGTCAAGGCCGCCGCCAAGGACAAGCAGGGCGCGCTGGCCGTGACGGACCTGTCCAACCTGTTCGGCATGGTCAAGTTCTATAAAACGGCGCGCGGCAAGGGCATCAAGCCCGTGATCGGCTGCGAAGTGTGGATCACCAACGACGACAACCGCGAAAAGCCGTGCCGCCTGCTGCTGCTGGCGAAGAACCGCGTGGGCTATCTGCAGCTGTGCGAACTGCTGTCGACGGCGTGGCTGACCAACCAGTACAAGGGCCGCGCCGAAGTACGCACGGAATGGCTGGCCGAGCTGGCCACGAAAACCTACGAGATCTTCCCCGGCGAGAGCGGCGCCAATGGCCTGATCGCCCTGTCCGGCGCCCAGTTCGGCGACATCGGCTGCGCCATCGACAACGGCAACCTGGACCTGGCCGAACGCCACGCAGCCAAGTGGGCCGCCATCTTCCCCGGCCACTTCTATATCGAGATCCAGCGCGCCGGCCAGCCGAACCAGGAGGCGCAGGTGCGCCACGCCGTGGCCCTGGCGGCCAAGCTGCGCCTGCCCGTGGTGGCGACGCACCCGGTCCAGTTCATGTCGGAGAAGGAATTCATCGCCCACGAGGCCCGCATCTGTATCGCCGAAGGCGAGATGATCGCCAACGCCAAGCGGCCCAAGCGCTTCAACGAACAGATGCGCTTCCTGACGCAGGAAGAAATGGAGATCCTGTTCGCCGACCTGCCGGCGGCGCTGGAGAATTCCGTCGAGATCGCACGCCGCTGCAACGTCACCCTGACCCTGGGTAAGCCGCAGCTGCCGAACTTCCCCACGCCGCCCGGCATGACAATCGACCAGTTCCTCGTGGCGGAAACGAGGAAGGGCCTGGAGGCGCGCCTGCTGCAGCTGTATCCCGATCCGGTCGAGCGCGAGAAGCAGCGCCCGCGCTACGAGGAGCGCCTCGAGTTCGAGAACAACACCATCATCAACATGAAGTTCCCCGGCTACTTCCTGATCGTGGCCGAGTTCATCCAGTGGGCCAAGGATAACGGCGTGCCCGTGGGCCCGGGCCGGGGTTCGGGTGCCGGCTCGCTGGTGGCGTATTCGCTGTTGATCACGGACCTCGATCCGCTGCGCTACAACCTGCTGTTCGAGCGTTTCCTGAACCCGGAACGGGTCTCGATGCCCGACTTCGACATCGACTTCTGCCAGGAAGGACGCGACCGCGTCATCCAGCACGTCAAGGAACTGTACGGCAAGGACGCCGTATCGCAGATCGCCACCTTCGGCACGATGGCGGCCAAGGGCGCCATCCGCGACGTCGGCCGCGTGCTGGACTTCGGCTACAACTTCTGCGACGGCATCTCGAAACTGATTCCGTTCAAACCGGGTAAGCCCGTGACGATCGCCGACGCCATCGACGAGGAACCGCAGCTCAAGGAGCGGCTGGAAAACGAGGAAGAAGTGCGCCAGCTGCTGGACCTGGCGCAGCAGGTGGAAGGCATCACGAGGAACATCGGCATGCACGCCGGCGGCGTGCTGATCGCGCCGGGCAAGCTGACCGACTTCTGTCCCCTGTACACGCAGGGCGGCGAGGGCGGCGTCGTGTCGCAGTACGACAAGGACGACGTCGAAGCCGTCGGCCTGGTCAAGTTCGACTTTTTGGGCCTGACCACCCTGACCATCCTGGACCGGGCGGTCAACTACATCCGCGAGCTCGATCCGGCCATGGCCGACTTCGACCTGGCCACGGTGACGTTGAAGGACAAGGGGTCTTATGACCTGCTGACCAAGGCGAAGACCGTGGCCGTGTTCCAGCTGGAGTCGCGCGGCATGCAGGGCATGCTGAAGGACGCCCGGCCCGACCGCTTCGAGGACATCATCGCGCTGGTGGCGCTGTACCGCCCGGGCCCGATGGACCTGATTCCGGACTTCTGCAAGCGCAAGCACGGCGAGAAGTTCGACTATCCGGACCCGCGCACCGAAGGCATCCTGTCCGAGACCTACGGCATCATGGTCTATCAGGAGCAGGTCATGCAGATGGCGCAGATCATCGGCGGCTACTCGCTGGGCGGCGCCGACATGCTGCGCCGGGCGATGGGCAAGAAGAAGGCCGAGGAGATGGCCGAGCACCGCGAGATCTTCCGCAAGGGCGCGGCCGAACGGGGGCTGACGACGGAAAAGGCCGACGAGATCTTCGACCTGATGGAGAAGTTCGCCGGCTACGGCTTCAACAAGTCGCACGCGGCCGCCTATGCGCTGCTGTCATACCACACGGCCTACCTGAAGCAGCACCACACGGCCGCGTTCATGGCGGCCAATATGTCGCTGGCGATGGACGACACGGAAAAGGTCAAGATCCTCGTCGAGGATTCGATCGAGGTGTGCGGCCTGACCATCCTGCCGCCGGACATCAACCTGTCGGCCTACCGCTTCCGTCCGGACGGCCCGCCGCCTTCCGTCACGGGCAAGAAGGTCACCAACATCCGCTACGGCCTGGGTGGCGTCAAGGGCGCCGGCCAGAACGCGATCGAGGCCATCATCGCCGCGCGCGACGCGGACGGCCCGTTCACCAGCCTGTTCGACTTCTGCCGCCGGGTCGACAAGAAGCAGATCAACCGCCGCACCATCGAGGCCCTGATCCGCTCCGGCGCCTTCGACGCCTTCGGGGTCGATCGTTCCGTGCTGTTTGCGTCCGTCGGCTTCGCGATGGAATGCGCCGACCAGGAAGCCCGCGCGGCCAACCAGGTCAGCCTGTTCGGCGGCGACGACAGCGACCTGGTGGCGCCGCCCGAGTACGTGCAGGCCATGCCGTGGACGGACCGCCAGAAGCTGTCCGAGGAAAAGATCGCGCTGGGCTTTTACCTGTCCGGCCATATGTTCGACATCTATGCGAACGAGGCGCGGCGCTTTGCCCGCACCAAGCTGTCGGAACTGGAGCCGTCGCGCGAGCCGCGCATGCTGTGCGGCGTCATCACGGGCATCCGCACGCAGATGACGCAGCGTGGCAAGATCCTGATCGTGTCGCTGGACGACAAGAGCGCCGTTGTCGAGGTGACGGTGTATAGCGAGATCTTTGAAGCGAACAAGAAGTGCTTCAAGGAGGACGAGTTCCTGGCCGTGACGGGCAAGGTGTCCGAGGACCGCTTCACGGGCGGCCTGCGCATCTCGGCCGAGAAGGTGTACGACATCGTCGCCGCGCGCCTGCAGTTCGGCCGACAGATGGGCTGGATGCTGCCCGAGGCCGTGCCGGCGGCGAAGCTGCGCGAAGTGCTGACGCCTCACCGCGACGACTACGGCCTGCCGGTCCAGATGCGCATCCGGCCGCAAGGCATCGACTGCGTGCTGCAGCTGGGCGACGACTGGCGCGTGGCCCCTTCGGACGCGCTGACGGTGGCGCTGGAGCAGGTGCTGGGCGCGCGCGAGGTGGCAGTGGAGTACTGAAGCGGCAAGCAGGCGGGGTGTTTTTCAGTTCTTGATCTCAGTTCTTGAGTCTGGTTAGCTGGGTATTGATCTGGCGCAAATAGACGCACGATCGACGTCAGATAATGTTCCAAACGACAACGTTCGGAGTGTTCATGCGCGCCTGCCATGCTGTTTAACTCCCACGCCTTCCTGTTCGGCTTCCTGCCGGTCGTGTTGCTGGCGTATTTTGCCGCAGCCCGCCGCGGCGGCGACGCGGCCAATGCCGTGCTGGCGGCGGCCTCGCTGTTCTTCTACGGCTGGTGGGACGTGCGCTACCTGCCGCTGCTGCTCGCCTCCATCGCCATCAACTACGGCTGCTCGCTGCGCATCCGCGCGGCCGCCGGGCAGGCCCGGTCGCGCTGGCTGGCGGCGGCCGTGGCGGCCAACCTGGCGCTGCTGGGCTGGTACAAGTATGCCGGCTTCTTCGCCCAGGCGGCCGGCCAGCTGACGGGCTGGCAGGTGCCGCTGGTACACATCGTCCTGCCGGTCGGCATCTCCTTCTTCACCTTCACGCAGATCGCCTTCCTGGTCGATACGGCGCGCGGCCTGGTGCACGAAAGCCGCTTCCTGCACTACCTGCTGTTCGTCACCTACTTCCCCCACCTGGTGGCCGGGCCCGTGCTGCACCACCGCGAGATGATGCCGCAGTTCGCCGACCCGGCCAACCTGGCGCCACGGGCCGCCAACTTCGCCATCGGCGGCTCGATCTTCGTCATCGGCCTGGCCAAGAAGGTGCTGGTGGCCGACAGCCTGGCGCCCCATGCCAACGTGCTGTTCGCCGCGCCGGAAGGGGTGTCGCTGCTGGTCGCGTGGGGCGGCGTGCTGGCGTACACCTTCCAGCTGTATTTCGATTTCTCCGGCTATTCGGATATGGCGATCGGGCTGTCGCGGCTGTTCGGCGTGCGGCTGCCGCTCAATTTCGATTCGCCCTACAAGGCCGTCACGATCACCGAGTTCTGGCGGCGCTGGCACATGACGCTGTCGCGCTTCCTGCGCGACTACCTGTACGTGCCGCTGGGCGGCAACCGCAAGGGCCCGCTGCGCCGCCACGTCAACCTGCTGGCCACGATGCTGCTGGGCGGCCTGTGGCACGGCGCCGGCTGGAATTTCGTCATCTGGGGCGCGCTGCATGGCGTCTACCTGGTCGTCGCCCATGGCTGGTCGGCCCTGCGCGAACGGCTTGGCTGCAATGGCGCGGGGCGCGCCTGGCGCCTGTGCGCGTGGGCCCTGACCTTCGGCGCCGTCTGCGTGGCCTGGGTCTTCTTCCGCGCCCCCGACGTGGCCGGCGCACTGGCCATCCTGCGCGGCATGGTCGGCGCCGAGGGTGTCGCACTGCCGGCCGCCATCGGCATGCGCCTGGGCGGCCTGCAGCAGGTGCTGGAGGGACTCGGGGTCAGCTGGTATCTGGGCGGCGGCACGCGGCTGGTGGAAACGTGGAGCTGGGTGGCGCTGGGCGCAGTGCTGGCGCTGGCCATGCCGAACACGCAGCAGATCATGCGGCGCTGGGAACCGGCGCTCGATGCGCGCCCGGCGCAAGGGGGGCCGGGCTGGCTGGCCTGGCAGCCGGGGCGGCGCCAGGCGGTGGTCCTGGGCGTGCTGGCCGTGCTGAGCGTGCTGTCGCTGAACCAGCCCAGCGACTTCCTTTACTTCCAGTTCTAGCGATGGACGCCCGCCACGCCCTCTACCTGCGCTGGCTGGCCGGCGTCATGCTGGCCACGGCCGTGCTGGCGGCGCTGGCCGTGCTGCTGGTCGATCCGTATGGCCTGTACGGCTGGTACGAGAAGGCCGGCGTCAACCGGGTCAAGCCGCCTTTGACGCGCCACCAGAACGAAATCAAGCTGGCGCGCGCGCTGCGGCTGCAGCCACGCCTCGTCATCGTCGGCAATTCGCGCGTGGAGGCAGGGCTCGATCCGGACGGCCCGGCGCTGCAGGGGACGAACGCCGTCAACCTGGGCCTGGCCGGCACCGGTACCGTCACGGCCGTGAGCCAGTTGCGTTACCTGGCGGCCCAGGGCATCGGGCCGCGCCACGTCGTCGCCGGCGTCGATTTCGTCGATGCGCTGACGGCGGCGCCGGTCAGGGCCGGCCCCGTGCCGCCGCTTCGGGTGGCACCGCCTGGGCACGCCTGGCAGGCCGATGCGCTGCTGTCGGCGGCATCGCTGAAGGATGCGCTGCGCACCGTGGCACTGCAGCATGACCAGGAGGCTCCGATGGCGACCTTGCGCGGCTTCAATCCGCTGCGGGAGTACCACAGGACGGCCAGGGTGGAGGGCTACGCCGCTATCTTCCGCCAGCGCGAGCAGGAGAACGAGCGCAAGCTGGCGCGCTTCGCGCAGGGTGGGCTGGACGAGGGCACGCTGCGGGCCGAACTGCGCGCCTTGACCGATGCGGCGGCCCAGGGCAACCCGGCCGTGGCGCTGGACCTGCTGATCTATCCCTACCATGCGCAACTGCTGGCGGCGTTCGAACGCCATGGCCTGTGGCCCCGCTTCGAGGCGTGGAAAACGGTGCTGGTCGAGGAAGTGGCGGCGGCCCGCAAGCGTCATCCGCGCGCCCGTATCATGCTGGTCGATTTCAGCGGCTATGGCGATCGGCAGTGCGAACCGATTCCGGCGCCCGGCAGCGACGCGGCGACCCGCTGGTATTGGGAAGCAGGGCATTTCAAGGCGGCGCTGGGGGAAGTCATGCTGGCGCGGCTGCTGGCGCGCGGGCGGGAAGGTGCAGGGGAGGGCATGCAGGGCGACGCAGGCTTCGGCGTGCCGCTGGAAGCGGCCAACGGCATGGCGAACCGCCACCGCATCGCGGCGGAGCGGGCTGCGTGCAGGGCACGCCAGCCGGCCTTGTTCGATGGGGCATCGCGCCCCGGATGACTTACATGTCTTTCAGGCTCGTGATCGCGTAGCCCTTGGTACCGATCTGCTGGGGCAGGTGCTCGATATGGAAATCGGGCAGAATGTCGGCATCGTCATCGACTTCCAGCGCTTTCGCTTCCGGTTCCCAGTCGGTATTGATGGCTTCCTGCGGAATGGGTTTTCCTTCTGGCACGGCCAGATAGGAAAAAATACCATCGTGTTCAGGCCGTCGGTAAATATCCAGGCGCATCGCGTTCTCCTTGTGGTTGGGATCGAGTTGCCAGCTTGACAGTACCAGGATGCAAGCACCGTTCGGTACCGCACATGCCGCCGCAATCCCGCCGATTCTACTCCGACCCCGAATTCAGTGTCAGATACCTATTACGGATTTACACACGCCCAATTCGGTGTCAGATACCTATTGCAGGTATCACCAGCATTGCCGGAAAACCGGTGTCAGACCGCTACGGCGGACCGTCCCGTTTTCGAGCAACGTCGCGTCTCGATGCGCAAGAATTTGCCTAGGAAATGGTTCCGGGCGCGGGGGCCGGTTCCCGTTGGATGGCATTGCTTGCCGCCAACTCGCGCAGGCCGGCGGTGGCCTGGGTGGTGCGGTCGACGGCCCGCTGCAGCACGACGGCGCGGTTGCTGCTGGCCTGGTCGCGCTGGTTTTCGCGGTGCCACAGATGGAACACTTCGGTGGCGAAGGCGCCGTCCTTGCGCAGCACGCCCGCGTTGAACAGGCGCACCACCAGGTCCGAATCCTCGTGGCCCCAGCCCTGGAAACTCTCGTCGAAGCCGTTGACCAGGTCCAGGTCGCTGCGCCAGACGGCCAGGTTGCAGCTCTTGATGCGGCGCCACGAGAAGCGGCGCCGTTCGCGGCCGACGTCGGGCAGCACCAGCACCGTCTGCAGAAATTTATTGAAATGGCCGCCCAGGCGCAGGCGCAGGCGTTCGGCCACGGACAGGGTGTGCAGGTTCAGGCGCCGCTGCAGCAGCTCGCGGGTATATTGTTCGCTCAGCAACACGCGGCTGCCGGAAACGAGGAAGCCTGGGCGCGCCAGCTTGCGGTGGCGCGACACGAAATTCTTCTGCGGGACGCAGTCGCCATCGAGGAAGACGATGTAGTCGCCGGTGGCGGCCAGGGTGCCCAGGTTGCGCACGCGGGCGGCGCGGAAGCCTTCATCGGCCTGCCAGACATGGCGCAGCGGCACGGGCGAACGGGCCGCCAGGGCGGCCACGCAGTCCCGCGTGTTGTTCGTCGAGCCGTCATCAGCGATAATGATTTCGAAATTGGTATCGTCCTGCGCGAAGCAGGCTTCGACCACCGCCGTCAGGGCGTCCGGTCGGTTGTATGTCGTGACAATGACAGAGATTTTTGACGCTTGTTGCATGAAGTCGATGCTGCCCGTGTTGATTTTTGCAAGAAACGCTCACAAAAACATTGATGAATAATACTTTAACCAAGAATGCCGACGTAAAAACTGTCACTGTCACCTGCCTGGTTTTCCTTCTGCCCTTCCTGACCCTGATCACGAGCGCCGGCGTCGGCCTGTGCAGCTTCGGCTTCCTGCTCGCCGCGTTCTGGTGCTGGCGAGAAGGCGCGCCGCAGTGGCGCCGTCATCTTAGCGATATCCGCGGCGTTTTGACAGCGTTCGGGCTTGCCTTCCTGTTTTTTGGCCTCGTCGTGCTGCTGCACGGCGATGTCAACCTGCGCAACTGGGAGAAGCCCAGCCGCATGCTGCTGGCTGCCAGCGCCCTGTTTGCCGTGCTGGCATGCCGGCCCGATCGCAATGCCCTGTGGTGGGGCCTGATCGGCGGCACCGTGGCCGGCGCCTGCGTGGCCGGCTACCAGCGCTGGTTCGAAGGGGTGGACCGGCCGGGCGGCATGATGAACGCGATCACCTTCGGCGACATCGTCCTTTGCATGGGCCTCATGTCCTTGGCCGGCGTGCTCGATTTCCGCGGCCGCCAGCGCATCTGGCCCGCGCTGGGCGCCGTCGCGGGCCTGGTCGGCACCCTGGCCACGGGCACGCGGGGCGGCTGGGTGGCCATTCTCTTTGCCGCACTGCTGTTCCTGAAATACGGCCACTACCTGCGCGGCAAGTTCGCCAAGGGCACGGCCGGCCTGGTGGCGCTGGTGATGTTCGGCGCCTATTTCGTACCGCAGACGGGCGTGAGCGAGCGGCTGGGGCAGGGTATCGACGACGTGCGCACCTACTACACGGGCGGCGGCGCCTTCACCAATGTCGGCGTGCGCCTGGAACTGTGGAAGGGCGCCGGCATGCTGGTGGCGCGCCACCCGTGGGCGCCGTCCAGCAACGCCCAGGTCAAGGAGGAACTGCGTGAACTGGTCGATGCCGGCAAGCTGCAGCCCTTCGTGCTGGAAGCCGAGCATTTCCACAATGACGCGCTGCAGGTGCTCGTGTTCGGCGGCGTGATCGGCTTCCTGTGCTGGTTCGGCACCCTGCTGATGCCGTTCCTGTTCTTCCTGCGCATCCTGCAGTCGCACGAAACGGCCAGCCCCCGCCTGATCGCCCCGGCCCTGGCCGGCCTGCTGCTGGTGGTCAGCTACTTCAGCTTCGGGCTGACGGAGGTGATCTTCTGGTCCGTGCGCAGCGCGATGTTCTATGCGCTGATGCTGTTCGTGACGATGGGCCTATGCCTGAACGCCAAGACCGCCGACGGGAACTGACATGCAGCGTACCCTGATCATTTCTCCCAACTGGATCGGCGACGCCGTGATGGCCCAGCCGCTGCTGCAGCTGCTGCGCGCGCGCCATCCGGACCGGCCGATCGACGTGCTGGCGCCACCCGCGGTGGCACCGGCCTGGCGCCAGATGCGCGAGGTCGACGAAGTGCTGCAGACGCCGTTCCGCCATGGCGCCCTGCAGCTGCGCGAGCGGTGGCGCTATGCGCGCCTGCTGAAGGCGCGCGGCTATGCCGAAGCCTATGTGCTGCCCAATACACTGAAATACGCGCTGATCCCCTGGCTGGCCGGGATCAAGCGCCGGGTCGGCTACAAGGGCGAGAGCCGCCATGGGCTGATCAACGTGATGCACTTCGACGATGTGCCGCCGCGCCCGATGGTGCCGTTCTACGCGGCGCTGGCCGATGCCCCGCGCGCGCCGCTGCGCGCCGATGTGCCCCGCCCGGCCATGCAGGTATCGCGCGAGCAGATGGACGCCGCCGCAAGCAAGGCGGGCCTGGGCCACGGGCCCTTGATCGTGTTCGCGCCGGGCGCGGAGTTCGGCTCGGCCAAGCGCTGGCCGCCGCAGCATTTCGCCGGCCTGGCGCAGGCCATCCTTGCCGGTGTGCCGGGCGCGCAGGTGGCGCTGCTGGGCTCACCGAAGGACCGCCCCGTGTGCGACGAAATCATGGCCGCGCTGGCCGGCAGAAGCGCCGCCGGCGCCGTGTTCAACCTGGCCGGGCAGACCAGCCTGGCCGAGGCCATCGCCCTGATCGCCCGCTGCGCGGCCATCGTCAGCAACGATTCGGGCCTGCTGCACGTGGCCTCGAGCCTGGACCGCCCCGTGGTGGCGATCTACGGGCCCACCGATCCCGATCACGCGCCGCCATTTTCCAGCATGGCGCGCTCGCTGTCGCTGCGGCTGGACTGCTCGCCATGCCGCCAGCGCGAGTGCCCGCTGGGCCACCACAACTGCATGCGCGGCATCGACGCCGACCAGGTCTGGCATACGCTGCAGCCGATGCTGGGCACCAGCCATGCGACGCCGGCCGGGGGCTTTGCGGTATAACCGCTTGATTCCCCATCCGGGCGTCATCGTCCGCACCAAGCCGCCATGCTGAAGCGCCTTCCCATCACCTTCTGGGCCACCGTCTTCGTGACGGTGGTCTGCGTGGCGCTGGTGAGCCTGGACTTCTGGCGCAGCTGGAACGCGCGCGGCGTGCTGCTCGAGGAGACCGAGCGTTCCAGCACGAACCTGGCGCGGGCCATGAGCCAGCACGCCGACGACACCATCAAGGCGGCCGACACCAGCCTGGCCGACCTGGAAGAACGCATCGAAATGGATGGCCTGCACGAAGGCCAGCTGGCCAGGCTGCACCAGGTCATGCTGGGCCAGGTGCGCGCGCTGCCGCAGCTCGATGGCCTGTATGCCTACGACGAAGCGGGGCGCTGGATGGTCAACTCGCAGCCGACCCTGGACCGCAAGGCCAACAATGCCGACCGCGAGTACTTCAGGTTCCACCGCGAGAACCGCGACAAGGGCCCCCATATCGGCCTGCCCGTGATCAGCCGCTCCAGCGGCAAATGGATCATTCCCGTGTCGCGCCGCATCGACAAGCCCGATGGCGCCTTCGGCGGCGTGGTGCTGGCCACGATCGACATCGATTACTTCCGCCGCTTCTACGCCAGCTTCGATATCGGCGACAACGGCGCCGTGGCGCTGCTGTCGAACCGCGGGGTGATGCTGGTGCGCCGGCCGTTTCGCGCCGAAGGCATCGGCGCGAGCATCGTCGACACGCCCCTGTACCAGGCCTATTCGCGTTCGGGCACCACCGGCACCGGCATGTTCCGTTCGACCCAGGACGGCCAGGTGCGCCTGAACAGCTACCGCCCGCTGCAGAACTACCCGCTGTTCGTCACGGCCGCGCTGTCGAAGGAGGAGGCACTGGCGCACTGGCGCCGCGACACGTGGCTGCATTCGCTCGGCGTGGTGGCGCTGGCAGCCTTGCTGGCGCTGTTCGGCCAGCGCCTGATCGGCCAGATGCGGCGCCGCCTGGAGGCGGAACGGGAGCTGCGCCAGGCCCGCGACGCGCTGGCCAGCCTGAATGCGACGCTGGAAAAGATGGCGCTGCAGGACGGCCTGACGGGCCTGGCCAACCGGCGCCAGCTCGATGTCTCGCTGGGCAATGAGTTCAGCCGCGCCACGCGCCAGGGCGCCTCGCTGGCGCTGGCCTTGATCGACGTCGATCACTTCAAGCTGTTCAACGACCGCTATGGCCACAGCGCCGGCGACGACTGTCTGCGCGCCATCAGCCGCGCCATCCGCCAGCAGACGCCGAAGCGGGCCGGCGACCTGGCCGCCCGCTATGGCGGCGAAGAGCTGGCCGTGCTGCTGCCCAATACCGATATCGCCGGCGCCTGGGCCGTGGCCGAGCGCATGCGCCAGGCCGTGGCGGCGCTGCAGCTGCCCCATGCGGACAGCGCCCAGGGCATCGTGACGATCAGCGCCGGCGTCGCCGCCCTGGTGCCTCAGCGTGGCGTCGATGCCGCCACCACCCTGATCGAAGCGGCCGATAAAGCCCTGTATGCCGCCAAGTCGGCCGGGCGCAACCGGGTAGCGCCGGACCTGGGGCTGGCGCCGGTGCTCACTCCCTGATCTCGGCCTCGACCAGTTGCGCCAGCAGTGCGAGCGACTCCTGCCAGCCCAGGTAGCACGATTCAGCGGGAATGGCGGCGGGAATGCCCTCCTGCCGGATGCGCAGTTCCACGCCGCAGAACACGTCGCGTAAGGTGACGGCGGTTTCCATCCGGCCCGGCAGTTCGGGCGTGTCGAATTCGGCCGTGTAGCGCACGCGCCTGCCCGGCTCGAGATCGAGATACTCGCCGCCGAACGCATGGCTGCCGCCCGTCGTGAAATTGGTGAACGACATCCGGTAACGCCCGCCGACCCTGGCATCCATCTCGTGGACAGTACCGATAAAGCCGTGCGGCGGCAGCCATTTGGCGAAGGCGCCCGGCGTGACGAAGGCGCGGTAGACCCGGTCCGACGTGGATTTCAGGACGCGGTGGAACTCGACGGCATTGGTGGACATGATGATTTCCTTTTGGGGTGACAGAGGACGACCCTCCTGACGACGACGAACGGCACCGCCCGGATTCGACAGGCGGGCACGAATTTCGTGTGCCCCGCTTGGCCTGCACGAACGCGGCCACCGCCTGCGCAACGGTATATTGAAGGCCATGACATCTTCCAGCAAATATCCCGTCACGCCGGATGGGCGCTACTTCGTCGTGGCAGGCCGGCTTTGGCGCACGAGCAATCCGGCCCTGGTCCCGGACACCAGGCAGGTGCTGGTCGGGCAGCTGATGACGGCGCGGCGGCAGGTAGGGGCGGCGAAGAAGGCGGGTGACGCCGCAGCCGAGCGCGCGGCGCGTGCCGCCGTCGATGCCGCCAAGCGCAGCCTGGGCGAGCGGGGTCCCGTCTGGTGGACCGACGGCGCGCCCGACTACAACCGGCGCTTGGTGGTCAATACCCCTTATGCCGCATGGTATGCAGCGCTGCAGCCGGCGCCGCTGGCCGAAGGACTTCAATGACGTATTGACTGCCAATTGGTCACTTTCCGCGTAATGCGTCAAGTGCATATCCTTATGCGCCGCTTATAGTCGTCGTTTTCCGACGTGTAAAGAAATCGCGTCTACACGTAGGATCAATCTGACGGCGGGGAAAACAGATGTTTCCTTAATCGGTAACATCATGATTTCAAAGGATTTCTTGTGCCTAAGAGCCGGTTAAGGTCGTTTCATTGACCGAACTCAACTTGTAAGCGCATGTAATGCCAGATTTTTTGCATCTTGGAGTTTTGCTACCTTAAGCGCTCCTCAGCGGTCTCAACCATTTGATACGTTTTCAGGAGCAACACATGACCAAGACCAAGAAATTTGCATCAGCCATTGCACTCGCCTGCGCCGCCTTCACGAGCCAGGCCGCCATGGCGGAAGACATCAGCAATCCGATCGAAGCGATCACGCTGGAAGACAACGCTGCCTTCTTCGGCCGCCTGATCACTGGCAATCACTCGGGCGACACCTTCGCCGACCAGTACAGCTTCAACTTGGGCGCCGGCTCGTCGATCGTGGCCGACCTGTTCTCCGTCAGCGGCAATCCGAAGAATGGCCTGGATATCACGGGCTTCAGCCTGTACCGCATCGACGGCACGCTGGTCAGCAGCGGCACCCAGCTGGAAACGGGCAGGACCGACCAGTGGCAACTGAGCACGGCCGGCCTGTCGGGCAGCTACTACGTGCAAGTGGAAGGCAGCGTGCTGTCGCAAGCAGCCGGCAACTATGGCGTGACCCTCGCCGTGACGCCGGTACCGGAGCCGACCACCTACGGCATGATGCTGGGCGGCCTGGCGCTGCTGGGCGTGGTGGCACGCCGCAAGTCGAGCAAGTAAGCAGGCGCAGTTCCGGACGCCTGCGGCACTACCTCCCGCCGCCGCTGAGTTCCGCTGCGGGCGTCTACCTTCGTCGATTCACGACCCGGCCCTGAACAGGGCCTTCGGTCGTCATTGGCCTGCGGCGCCGCTAGCCCTCCCGGCGTCCCAGCGCCTGTTCGATCTTCTTGTCCGTCTTGTACTGGCTCAGTGCATACACGGCCCAGATGGCGGCCGGCAGCCAGCCGAGCAGCGTGATCTGCAGGATCAGGCAGATGACGCCGGCGATGGGGCGGCCGATCGTGAAGAAGGTCAGCCACGGAAGGAACAGGGCAATTAACAGGCGCATGGGCGGATTCTCTCGAAAGATCACAACGGTTCGCTGCCGGTCCAACCGGACCGGCCTGCCATATTCTACTGGCACGGCGCCCAGCGCTGCTTTTTTATCGAAGCATCAGAAGCGGTGCTGCATGCCCAAGAACACGCTGCGCCGCAGGCGGCCGAATCCGGCCTCGTCGCGGGCCAGCGCGACCGTATTGCCGCCGCTGGTCCTCGCATACGCGGCCGTGGCATACATGCCGGCGCGGCAGCTTCGCAAACGAGGAAAACGCAGGGTGGGGCGAAAACGATCCAGGGATGGGACGGCAGGCAGTAAGTGTCAGCGCAGGAACTTGCCCACTTTCGCCTCGAGCAGCTTGATAAGTTCGGGCTGCATATATTCGTAGTCGTCCGGTATATCCAGGCAGATCACGCGTTTATTCTTCAGGTGCGCCTGGAAGCGGGTGGCGAGACGGTTACGATGGGCTTTTTCCATCACGAAGACGATATTGGCCCAAGCCAGTTGCTCGGGCGCCAACGGTACGGAAGCGTCGCCGCCCAGCCCGGCGGAGTCGGTTTCGACACCGGGCCATGACGCGAAAATCTGCTCGGCAGTGGGGCTGCGCAGGCGATTCTGGCTGCAGATGAACAATGCGCGTTTCATGGATCTGCCCCTACATCAGGATGACGTCGTACTGCTCCTGGTGATAAGCATTCTCCACCTGCAGTGAAATCTTCTTGCCGATGAAGTCGCCCAGCATGGCCAGGTGCTGCGATTCCTCTTCCAGGAACATGTCGACCACTTCCTGCGAGGCGAGGATGCGGAATTCGCGGGGATTGAACTGTTTTGCTTCGCGCAGCAGTTCGCGCAGGATTTCGTAGCAGATGGTGCGCGAGGTCTTGACCTGGCCCTTGCCGCTGCAGGCGGGGCAGGGCTCGCACAGGATGTGGGCCAGCGATTCGCGGGTGCGCTTGCGCGTCATCTCGACCAGGCCCAGGGCCGAGAAGCCGCTGACGGAGACCTTGGTGCGGTCGCGCGCCAGGGCCTTCTTCAGTTCCGACAGCACGGCGTTGCGGTGCTCGGCGTTCTCCATGTCGATGAAGTCGAGGATGATGATGCCGCCCAGGTTGCGCAGGCGCAGCTGGCGGGCGATGGCGTGGGCCGCTTCCAGGTTGGTCTTGAAGATGGTGTCGGCGAAGTTGCGGCCGCCCACGTAGCCGCCCGTGTTGACGTCGATCGTCGTCATCGCCTCGGTCTGGTCGACGATCAGGTAGCCGCCGGACTTCAGGTCGACGCGGCGGCCCAGCGCGCGCTGGATTTCCTCTTCCACGCCGTACAGGTCGAACAGCGGGCGCTCGCCCGTGTAGTGCTGCAGGCGCGGCAGCACGCTGGGCGTGTAGACCTTGCCGAATTCGTTCAGGCTGAGGAAATTCTCGCGCGAGTCGACCTGGATCGTGGCCGTCTCGTCGTGCACGAAGTCGCGCAGCACGCGCTGGGCCAGGCTCAAGTCCTGGTGCAGCAGGCTGGTGGGCGGGCGCGTGCGGGCGCCGTGGGTGATCGTCGCCCACGTCTTGCGCAGGTACTCGATATCGGCCTGCAGGTCCGAATCGCTGGCGTCCTCGGCCTGCGTGCGCACGATGTAGCCGCCTTTTTCTTCCTTCGGCAGCAGGCCCTGCATGCGCGCGCGCAGCGCCTCGCGCTCCGTTTCCTTCTCGATCTTCTGCGAGATGCCGATATGCGAATCCTGCGGCAGGTAGACCAGCATGCGTCCGGCGATCGAGATCTGCGTCGACAGGCGCGCGCCCTTCGTGCCGATCGGGTCCTTGATGACCTGCACCGTCAGCACCTGGCCGTCGAACAGCAGCTTTTCGATCGGCACCGGCACGGCGGCCTGGCCATCGTGGGGGCGCGCCTCCCAGATGTCGGCCACGTGCAGGAAGGCGGCGCGTTCCAGGCCGATGTCGATAAAGGCCGACTGCATGCCGGGCAGCACCCGTACCACCTTGCCGGAGTAGACGTTGCCGGCCAGGCCGCGCGTCAGGGTGCGCTCGATATGCAGCTCCTGCACGGCGCCCTGCAGCACCAGCGCCACGCGCGTCTCCTGCGGCGTGATATTGATCAGGATGTCTTCATTCATGGCAATTTCAGCCCGGCCTGGCGCAGCAGGCCCGCCGTCTCGTACAGGGGCAGGCCCATGATGCCCGAGTGGCTGCCTTCGATATGCTCGATGAAGACCGACGCCAGGCCCTGGATGCCATAGCCGCCCGCCTTGTCGTAGGGCTCCGTGCTGGCGCAGTAGGCCTGGATGGCCGCCGGGGTCAGGCTGGCAAAGCGCACGTCCGACACTTGCGTGACGCAGCCTTCGAAATCGTAGGTGCGCACCGCCACGGCCGTCAGCACCTGGTGGGTGCGGCCGGACAGTCGGTTCAGCATCTCCTCGGCTTCTTCCTTGCCGGCCGGCTTGCCCAGGATCTGGCCGTCCACGGCAACAGTGGTGTCGGCCGACAAGATCGGACGCGGCTTCAGGTGGCGGCGCCGCACCAGGTCGAACGCGAAACCGGCCTTCTCGTTCGCCACCCGCGTCACGTAGTCGTACGCCGGCTCGTCGACGGCGACTTCCTCGGTGACGTCGGCACCGCGCGGGCCGTCGCTGCGCAGCAGCAGCAATTCGAAATCGACGCCGATCTGACGCAGCAGTTCCCGCCGCCGGGGGCTCTTCGAGGCAAGATAGATTTTTCGTTCGACCAGTTTCATCGTTGTTATTGTTGAAAATTTCAGAGTAGTGAAACGATACCAGCTAAGGCGGCGGAGGGACAGGGCAAGGCGGAAGTAAAAACGGGGCGGGTTGGCGATCCGGCAGTCTCCCATTCCCAGGCAAGATTGCCTTGAAACAGGGGACTGTCCCCGGTTTTGCCGGGGTTCAGACGCGGTGGTAGGGGTGGTTCTGGGTGATGGTGTAGGCGCGGTACAGCTGCTCGGCCAGCATCACCCGCACCATGCCGTGCGGCAGGGTCATGCTGGAGATGCGGATCAGACCCTCGGCCCTGGCCTTCAGGCCCGGGTCGAGGCCGTCGGCGCCGCCGATCAGGAAGGCTGTGTCGCGGCCGTCCTGCTGCCATTGTTCGAGCTGTTGCGACAGCCCGACACTGGTCAGGTCGCGGCCCCGTTCGTCGAGCGCGATGATGCGCACCGATTTCGGCAGGGCCGCCTCGATGCGCTCGCGCTCCAGCGCCATCGCCGTGGCGGCGGTCTTGCTGCCGGAACGTTCGACGGGCTTGATTTCCTTCAGCACGATGCGCAGCTCCGGCGGCATGCGCTTGGTGTACTCGGCAAACCCCGCTTCGATCCAGGCCGGCATTTTATGGCCGACCGCAGCGATAATCAGCTGCATGCGGGATTACTCTTCCGCGGCCGGCTTCTTGATGCGCTTGATGACGGTCTTGGCCGGCGCGACGCCGCCTGCCTTGGCCGCATCCTTGACCTTCGCTTCCTTGGCTGCCTTGGCCGAAGCCGTGGCGGACTTGGAGGCGGCGACCTTGACCTTCTTGCCTTCCGGCGCCTCGACCTTCGGTGCCTTCTTGACGGCCGCTTTCTTGGCGGCGGCGCCGGCAGCGGCGGCAGCCTTCACGGTGCCGGGCTTGCGGGCCGGTGCGGCCTTCTTCTCGACCACGGGTTCGGCGGCCTTCTCGACCTTGTTCGCGGCCAGGTGGCCGGACTTCTTCTTCGGCGCCGCGTCGACCGCTTCGGCAAGCTTGCCCTCGGTGGTCGACTTGCGCTTGGCGGCGCCCAGCTTAACGGGTTTTTCGCCCCAGATTTCTTCCAGGCGGTAGTAGGCGCGGATCGGCGCCTGCATGATGTGGACGATCATGTCGCCCAGGTCGACCAGCACCCATTCGCCGGTATCTTCGCCTTCGACGCCGATCACGTCGCCGCCGGCTTCCTTGATCTTGTCGCGCACCGACGCGGCCAGCGCGCGGGTCTGGCGGTTCGAGGTACCGGATGCGATCGCGATGCGATCGAACAGGCTGGTCAGGCCGGTCGTGTCAAACACGACGATGTCCTGGCCCTTCACGTCTTCCAGTGCATCGACGACGAGGGTTTGCAGTTTTTTGATGTCCATTCAGTTCTACTTCTTATAGAGATTGTGTTGTTCGATATAGTCTAGCACTACCCGCGCAATGAGCGAGTTTGCCTCATTACCGCCCTGCAGTGCAGCGCGGATGCGGGTGGACGAGACGTCCACTGCCAGGTCGGGCGCCAAGGTGGTGCGTCCAGCCGGTTGCGAGCACAGTTGCTCCGGCGCGCACAAGCGCGCCTTGAATTCGTTGGCCACCTCGGGTGGAATATCCGGTCCGTCCAGTGCGAAGCCGGGGCGGGCCGCCACACAAAGATGAGCCAGGGAAAACAGGTCGCGCCATGCATGCCAGGTGTCGAGCCGTTGCAGCTGGTCGGCGCCCATCAGGAAGCACAGCGAAACATCGTTGCCGAGCGCCGCGCGCAAGGCCCGCAACGTGTCGACGGTATAGGTGGCGCGGCCCCGCTCGATTTCCTGGCGGTCGATGACGACCTCGCAGGGCAGGTCCGCGAACGCCAGCGCCGCCATGTCGGCGCGCTGCGCCGGGCTGGCCACCAGGGCGGACTTCTGCCATGGCATGGTCGGGATCACGCGCAGCTGGTCGGCGCCCAGCAGCTCGACGAAGCGCCGGCCCAGCGCCACATGGCCGTTGTGTACCGGGTCGAAGCTGCCGCCCAACAGGGCGATGCAGCGCGCCGCCGGCCGCTCGCGCGGGGCCATGCCAGCGTTCACGCAGCGAGCCAGTCGCGGTGGGGCAGGAAGTCTGTGTACAGCGCAGCTTCCGGCGTGCCTTCCTGCGGGTGCCAGTCATAGCGCCACTTGACGACGGGCGGCATCGACATCAGGATCGCCTCGGTGCGCCCGCCCGACTGCAGGCCGAACAGGGTGCCGCGGTCGAACACGAGGTTGAACTCCACGTAGCGGCCGCGCCGGTAGGCCTGGAAGTCGCGTTCCCGTTCGCCGTATGGCGTGTCCTTGCGCGCCTGCAGGATCGGCAGGTAAGCGCCCAGGAACGAGTCGCCCACGCTTTGCATCATGGCGAAGCTGCCGTCGAACGGCAGCGCGTTGAAGTCGTCGAAGAAGATGCCGCCCACGCCGCGCGCTTCCTGGCGGTGCTTCAGGTAGAAATACTCATCGCACCAGGCCTTGAAGCGGGGATGCAGTTCGTCGCCGAAGGGCGCTAGCGCATCGCGGCAGCTGCGGTGGAAGTGGCGCGCGTCGTCTTCGTTGCCGTAGTAAGGCGTCAGGTCCATGCCGCCGCCGAACCACCACACGGGCGTGCCGTCTTCGGCGCTGGTGGAGAAGAAGCGCACGTTCATGTGCACCGTCGGCGCATACGGATTACGGGGGTGCAGCACCAGCGACACGCCCATCGCTTCCCATGCCCGGCCGCCGATGCCGGGGCGGTGCGCGGCCGCCGACGGCGGCAGTTTCGCGCCCATCACGTGCGAGAAATTGCAGCCGCCCCGTTCCAGCACGGCGCCTTCCTCGATCAGCCGCGACACGCCGCCGCCGCCTTCCGGGCGCTCCCATGCGTCACGCAGGAAGGCATTGCCGTCGAGCGTTTCGAGGGCGCCGACGATGCGGGCCTGCAGGTCGAGCAGGTAGGTCTTGACGAGTTCCGGGGCGGGCTGGGACATGCTGGTTCTTTCCGTCGGTGGGATCAGTGCTTCAGGCCGCGCCAGCCGATATCGCGGCGGTACTGCATGCCGTCGAAGTGGATCTTTTCGACCGTCTCGTAAGCCTGCTTCTGCGCCATCTTGATCGAGTCGCCCAGGCCGACGACGCACAGCACGCGCCCGCCGCTGGTGACCAGCTGGCCGTTCGCGTCGGCCGTGCCGGCGTGGAACGTCACCGATTCCGGCGTGTCGGCCGGGATGCCGTCGATCGGGGTGCCCTTGACCGGGTCGTCCGGATAGCCGGCGGCGGCCAGCACGACGCCCACGGCGGTGCGGCGGTCCCATTCCAGGCCGACCGCGTCCAGGGTGCCGTTGACGGCATGTTCCATCACCGTCACCAGGTCCGTCTTCAGGCGCGCCATGATGGGCTGCGTTTCCGGGTCGCCCATGCGGCAGTTGAATTCCAGGGTGCGCGGGTTGCCGGCGGAGTCGATCATCAGGCCCGCGTACAGGAAGCCGGAGAACGGAATGCCATCCTTCGCCATGCCCTGGATGGTGGGGTTGATAATCTCGCGCATCACGCGTGCATGCATGGCGGGCGTGACGATGGGGGCAGGGGAGTAGGCACCCATGCCGCCCGTGTTCGGGCCCTGGTCCTGGTCCAGCAGGCGCTTGTGATCCTGGCTGGTGGCCAGCGGCAGCACATTCTTGCCGTCGCACATGATGATGAACGACGCTTCCTCGCCGGCCAGGAATTGCTCGATGACGATGCGCGCGCCGGCGTCGCCGAAGCGGTTATCGGACAGCATGTGGTCGACCGCCTGGTGCGCGTCTTCCAGCGTCTCGGCCACCACCACGCCCTTGCCGGCGGCCAGGCCGTCGGCCTTGATGACGATGGGCGCGCCCTTGGCGTCGATATACGCGTGGGCCTTGGCCGCATCGCTGAAGGTCTCGTATTCGGCCGTGGGAATGCCGTGGCGCTTCATGAAGGCCTTGGCGAAGTCCTTCGACGATTCCAGCTGCGCCGCTTCCTTCGACGGGCCGAACACCTTCAGGCCGCGCGCGCGGAACAGGTTGACGATGCCGCCGGCCAGCGGAATCTCCGGGCCCACCACGGTGAAGGCCACGTGTTCCCGGATGACGAAGTCGGCCAGTTCGTTCAGGTCGGTGATCGCCACGTTCTGCAGCCGCTGGTCGCGCGCCGTGCCGCCGTTGCCGGGGGCGACGAAGACCATCTGCACACGTTCCGATTGCGCCAATTTCCAAGCCAGCGCGTGCTCGCGGCCGCCGGAGCCGACTACCAGGATTTTCATAGGGACCGTTCGTTCAAGTTTGGGGAAGCTTCTTCAACATGGCCAGCGGGGGCACGCCATGTGGAAAACGCTTGCCGGAGCGGCCCGGGGGAACGCGCTCCATGAGCTAAAAAAGCGGCCCGTGGGCCGCCGTATCGTTTGGCCGCGCAGGCATGCTGCCATTGCGCGCGCGGCCGGTCTTTTATTCTTCGACGATGGCGTTGGTATAGACTTCCTGGGTATCGTCCAGGTTTTCCAGCGCGTCGAGCAGCTTTTGCATCTTGGCCGCATCCTCGCCCGTGAACACCGTTTCGGTGGCGGGCTTCATGATGATCTCGGCCACTTCGGCCTTGAAGCCGGCCTTTTCCAGTGCATCCTTGACGCTGGCGAAGTCGTTCGGTGCGCACAGCACTTCGAAGCCGCCTTCGTCGTCGGCCACGACATCCTCGGCGCCTGCCTCGAGGGCCGCTTCCATCAGGGTTGCTTCGTCGGTACCGGGGGCGAACAGGAACTGGCCACAATGCTTGAACATGAAGGACACGGAGTTTTCCGTGCCCATATTGCCGCCGTGCTTGTTGAAAGCGTGGCGTACTTCGGCCACCGTGCGCACGCGATTGTCCGTCATGCAGTCCACGATAATGGCCGCGCCGCCGATGCCGTAGCCTTCGTAGCGCACTTCCTCGTATGCGGCGCCGTCTTCGCCGCCCGTGCCGCGCGTGATCGCGCGGTGCACGTTATCTTTCGGCATATTGGCGTCGGCCGCCTTGTCGATTGCCAGCCGCAGGCGCGGATTGGCGTTGATGTCGCCGCCGCCCATGCGCGCGGCAACCGTGATTTCCTTGATCAGGCGCGTCCAGATCTTGCCACGTTTCGCGTCCGTTGCAGCCTTTTTATGCTTGATATTGGCCCATTTGCTGTGTCCAGCCATGTTCACTCTTCCTTAGACGGTGTGCAATCGAGGGCGGTATTCTAGCATACCGCCCTCCATCGATTACGCCGCCAGGGGAAGGCTTGCGATCACGCGTATGGCACGTATTCGATGCCGTTTTGAATGCTGCCGATCACCTGGGCGTGATTTTCCGCGCTTTCGGAGAACTGCACCAGCAGGTGCTCGCGCGAGAAGCCTTCATTGAGCGCGCGCAACCAGAACGAGAAGCCGCCGGCGTCCGGATCGCGGTGCAGGGCATTCTGGTAGAGATTGGTCAGGAAGCTTTCATTGCTCGAGTTTTCGCCGTACTTCGCATTCCATTCGGCGCTGTGGGTGAAACCTTCCGCCAGTTTTTCCCATTCCGCGCCGCGGTCGGCACCACTGATCCAGAAGCCCAGGCCCGAGACGTCCGGTGCGCGGTCCAGGGCTGCCTGGTACAGGCGGAACATCTTGCCGGCATTGCCATTGATGTCGTAGGCCATGGCGCTATCGTCGAACACGACACGTTCCACCGTCGCATCAAGGGTATTGACGCCGCCCGCAGCCGACGTCACGCCCACCGAGCCGTCCTTGAGCGCGATCGTGAAGTCACCACGCGTGCCGGCAAAGATTGCCTTGTCCAGACCGGCGCCACCGCTGAAGACATTGCTGCCGCTGCCGCCGATCAGGATATCGTCGCCGTTGCCGCCGTCGAGCGAGTCGTTACCGGCGTTGCCGGTCAGCGTGTCATTGCCGTCCACACCGCGCAAGGTGTCGTTGCCGGCGCCGCCGTAGACCTGGTCGTTGCCGCTGCCGGCGTCGAGCAAGTCGCCGATCGTGTCAAAGCTGCCGGCCTTGTCGTCGGTCGAGCCGCTCCACAGCTGGTCATCACCGCCGTTGCCCAGCAGCGTGTCGGCGCCGCCATTACCGATCATGATGTCTGCGTTATTGGTGCCCGGCAAGAAGTCGTTGCCTGCGCCGCCGGGGAAGTTGCCGAAAGTATCTGCCATATCCGTAATCCTTGTTAATAAAATCAAAATATCATAATTGTAATCACAGCCTACCTTGAAATCGCCGGGGCGTCGACTGGCTTTCAATCGTGCATGAGCTCCGGGCGGGCGTCTCACCCTCGAAAAGCCGGCTGGGCAATTTGTAAAATCACAACATCGGGGCGCGGCGTCGGGGCGCCGGGCAGCCGCCAGCGACGTTGCCGATTTGGCCTTACAATGGCCGGATGACAAAAAGCATAGCGGACAAGGCCGTGCCGGTTGCCAAGGCCGGTTACCTGGGCGGGATGGCATTGGCCGTGGGCGGCGCGATCCTGTTTTCCACCAAGGCCGTCATCGCCAAGCTGCTGTATCGCTACCACATCGATGCCGTTACCCTGATCGCCTTCCGCATGCTGTTCTCGCTGCCCGTGTTCGCCCTCGTCGCCGTGTGGCAGATGCGCGCGGGACCGCCCCTGTCGGTGCCGGATCGCTGGCGCATCGTGGGGCTGGGCCTGGTCGGCTATTACCTGTCCAGCCTGCTCGACTTCCTCGGCCTGCAATACATCACCGTCGGGCTCGAACGCCTGATCCTGTTCCTCACGCCCACCTTCGTGCTGCTGCTGTCGGCCACCTTGCTGAAGCAGCATATCGGCCGCCTGCAGTGGCTGGCGTTGCTCATCGCCTACGGCGGCATCGTGCTGGTGTTCGTGCACGACCTGCAGGGCGGCGGCAACGTCATGCTCGGCTCGCTCCTGGTACTGGGCTCGGCGGCCGCCTATGCCGTCTACCTGCTGCTGTCCGGCGAGATGGTGCAGCGCATCGGCGCGCTGCGCCTGGTCGCCTATGCCATGTGCGTGTCGACGGCCGCGTGCCTGCTGCAGTTTTTCCTGCTGCGCCCGGCCGGCATGCTGGTGCAGCCTGCGCCCGTGTACTGGCTGTCCCTCGTCAACGGCCTCTTATGCACGGTGGCGCCCGTGTTCATGACGATGACGGCGGTGCAGCGCATCGGCGCCGGCATCGCGTCGCAGGCCGGCATGATCGGCCCCGTCTCGACCCTGTTCCTGGGCGCCGTGATCCTGGGCGAGGCCATCACGGGCTGGCAGCTGGCCGGCACGGCGTTGGTGCTGACGGGCATCTACCTGCTGTCGCGGGTCAAGCGCGCCACCTGAATTTCACGATAACGATAACCACAACGACGAGACCACCATGATTCCACGCATCGCCCTGATTGCCCACGACAAGAAAAAAGACGACATGATCGCGCTGGCCGGCGAATATGTGGACTTCCTGCGCCGCTGCGCCTTGACGGCCACGGGCACCACGGGCGGGCGCCTCGTCAACGAACTGGGTCTGGCGGTCGAGCGCAAGCACTCCGGCCCCTTCGGCGGCGATTTGCAGATCGGCGCGCTGCTGGTCGAGGGCTGCATCGACGCCGTGATCTTCCTGCGCGACCCGATGACCCCGCAGCCGCACGAGCCGGACATCAATGCGCTGGTGCGCGCCTGCGACGTCCACAACGTGGCGTGTGCAACGAACGTGGCGACGGCTCACCTGGTGCTGTCGCAACTGGAGGCGGCGATGGCGGGCCCGGAAGCAACCCCAACCTGATGGAGGTACTGTGATGAGCAAGGCAATCCGTTTCAGCCGCACGGGCGGCCCGGAAGTACTGGAACTGGTCGACGTCGATGTCGGTGCGCCCGGGCCGGGCGAGGCCACCGTGCGGCACGAGGCCATCGGCGTCAATTTCATCGACATCTACTTCCGCACGGGCCTGTACCCGCAGGCGCTGCCCAGCGGCCTGGGGCAGGAGGGCGCCGGCACCGTCGAAGCGGTGGGCGAAGGCGTCACCCACGTCAAGGTGGGCGACCGGGTGGCCTACGCGGCCCGGCCCAACGGCGCCTATGCCCAGGCGCGCAACGTGCCGGCCGGCATACTCGTCGTGCTGCCGGACAATATCGGCTTCGAGACGGCTGCCGCGGCGATGTTGCAGGGCATGACGGTGCAGTACCTGCTGCACCGCACGGCCCACCTGAAGCCGGGTGACACGGTGCTGTGGCATGCCGCCGCGGGCGGCGTCGGCCTGATCGCCTGCCAGTGGGCCAAGGTGCTGGGCGTGAACCTGATCGGCACCGTCAGTTCGGAAGAAAAGGCGGCGCTGGCCATCGAGCATGGCGCCGCCCACGTAATCAACTACAAGCGCGAAAACTTCGCCGAGAAGGTGCGCGAGCTGACGAACGGCGAGGGCGTGTCGGTGGTCTACGATTCGATCGGCAAGGACACCTTCACGGGCTCGCTCGATTGCCTGAAACCGCTGGGGCTGATGGTCAGCTTCGGCAACGCCTCCGGCCCCGTGCCGGCCTTCGCGCCGTCGGAACTGCAATCGCGCGGCTCGCTGTTCCTGACCCGCCCGACCCTGGTGCACTACGTGGCCAGACGGGAAGACCTGGAAGCGACGGCCCGCTCGCTGTTCGGCGTCATCGCCAGCGGCGAGGTGAAGGTCGCCATCAACCAGCGCTACCGCCTGCAGGACGCGGGCCACGCGCACACGGACCTGGAGTCGCGCAAGACGACCGGTTCGTCGATCCTGCTGCCGCACTGATGGGTACGCCGACCGACAACAAGGACGACAGCGACGACAGCGACGGCAGCCCGAAGTTCGGCCGCCTGCTGATCGTGTTGCTGCTGGCGGTGGCGCTGATCGGCGTGATCACCGTGGCCAGCGAGGCATGGGTGAAATAGTTGCCGCAAAAATGGGGACAGACCCCATTTTTGCAGCAATGTTTACTGCGACGGCGGCAGCTCCAGCTCGATCCGCTTCGATTTGCCGCTTTCGCCGGGGAAGCCGGCGAACGCGCTTTTCACCAGCAGCGGCATCACCTGCGGCGTCGACTGGCGCCGGCTGGTGTTCTGCACCGTCACGTCATACAGCTTGGCGCCGGCCATGTCGTTGATTGTCACGTTCAGCTTGCGTTCGTAGTTGTGCACGATCACTTCGCGGAACTCCATCGGGCCGTACATCCACGGGTCGTAATACGGGCGGAAGCCGAAATGGCGGTAGCGGTAGCGCGACGGGTAATAACCCCGGTACGGCCATCCATACGGGCCCCAGTAGGGCGACATGCCCCAGAACGGGTCCGTCGCCTGCAGGTGGCGGGTGGGCCGGTCCGTCGTCGAGAAGGCCATCTCGACGCGCAGCTTCGCCTGCGCCGGCGATGGGGCCTGGGCGAAGCCGAGGGTGTTCAGTTCGGCCGCCACCAACTGCTGGTAGCTACGGTATTCCAGCGTGTCCTCGGCCGGCGCCGGCGTGCCGAACACATACGATTTTTCCTGCAACTGCGCGGGCCACTGGTGGAACACGGTGACGTCGCTGCGGATAGTCGTCGCGCACCCGGTCAGCAGCAGGGTGCCCGCTGCGGCAAGGATGGCTAAACTTTTCATGATCTGCTCCCAATGGATGTCTGTGCTGACGCTACTCAATAAATTCACAATTAGCGCAAAATGAGTGTAAATCCGGCCCGTTGGCGCTACGCGATTATTACAGAATGTTACGGCTGGTGGATAAGCTGAAAAGAAACGAACGTCGCCCGGTGGCGGTGTTGGTAAAATATCCTTTTGTCCTCTCCCTGGCCACTCTCATGAGAACCGACAGCCCGCAAACGATTTTCCGTAAAGACTACACCCCGCCCAGCTACCTGGTGGAAACCGTGGAGTTGGGCTTCGATCTCGATCCCGCCCGCACCATCGTCGCCAACCGCGTCACGATGCGCCACAACCCGGACAGCAAGAACCGCGATATCGTGCTGCATGGCGAGGACATCGAACTGGTCGCCATCCGCATGAATGGCACCGAGCTCAACCCAGGTCAGTACATACTGGGGGCGACGACCTTGACCATCAAGGGCGCACCCTTGAACGTGGTGCTGGAAATCGAGACCTTGTGCGCGCCGCAGGACAACACCACCCTGTCCGGCCTGTACGTCTCCAATGGCAGCTTCTACACCCAGTGCGAGGCCGAGGGCTTCCGCCGCATCACGTATTTCCCCGACCGCCCCGACGTGATGGCCGTGTACACGGTGATGCTGCGCGCGGACAAGGAAAAATACCCCGTGCTGCTGTCGAACGGCAACCTGGTGGAAGAGGGCACGTTGCCGGACGGGCGTCATTACGCCAAGTGGGAGGACCCGTTCAAGAAGCCTTCCTACCTGTTCGCCCTGGTGGCGGCGCGCCTCGTGTGCCAGGAAGAGCGCTACACCTTGAAGTCGGGCCGCGAGGTGCTGCTGCAGGTGTGGGTCGAGGACGGCAACCTGGACAAGACCGACTACGCCATGCAGTCGCTGAAGAACTCGATCCGCTGGGACGAGGAACGGTGGGGGCTGGAACTGGACCTGGACCGCTTCATGATCGTCGCCGTGGGTGACTTCAACATGGGCGCGATGGAAAACAAGGGCCTGAACATCTTCAACACCAAGTTCGTGCTGGCCAATCCGGCCACGGCAACGGACGTCGACTACGCCGGCATCGAGGCCGTGGTGGGCCACGAGTACTTCCACAACTGGACCGGCAACCGCGTTACCTGCCGCGACTGGTTCCAGCTGTCGCTGAAGGAAGGCCTGACGGTGTTCCGCGACCAGGAATTCTCGGCCGACATGATCGGCACGGACAGCGGCCGCGCCGTCACCCGCATCGACCAGGTGCGCACGCTGCGCCAGGCCCAGTATCCCGAGGATGCCGGCCCGATGGCGCACCCGGTGCGGCCCGACTCGTTCGTCGAGATCAACAACTTCTACACCGTCACGGTCTACGAAAAAGGCGCCGAAGTGGTGCGCATGTACCTGACCCTGCTGGGGCGCGACGCCTTCCGCAAGGGCATGGACCTGTATTTCGCCCGGCATGACGGCCAGGCCGTCACCTGCGACGACTTCCGCCAGGCCATGGCCGATGCGAGCGGGCGCGACCTGAGCCAGTTCGAGCGCTGGTACAGCCAGGCCGGCACGCCCGTCGTCACGGCCACCAGCACCTACGATGCGGAAAACCAGGTTTACGAACTGACGCTGGCCCAGCAATGCCCGCCCACGCCGGGCCAGCCGACCAAGCTGCCCTTCCATATTCCCGTGGCCTTCGGCCTGCTGGGCGCGCAGGGCAGCGACCTGCCGCTCAATGCCGACGGCGACACCACCCTGATCCTGGAGCTGATGGGCGAGCGCGAAGTGTTCCGCTTCGAGGGCATCGCCGAACAGCCGGTGCCGTCGCTGCTGCGGGGTTTCTCGGCCCCCGTGATCCTGGAGTATCCGTACACGGACGAGGAACTGGTGCACCTGTTCCGTCATGACAGCGACCCCGTCAACCGCTGGGAAGCAGGCCAGCGCCTGGCCATGTCGCGCCTGCTGGACCTGACGGCCGCCGTGCAGCAGGGCGCCGGCCTGGAACTCGATTACGGCTTCATCGCCGCCCAGCGCGCGCTGCTGCTGGACGACACGCTCGACGCGGCCTTCCGCGAGCAGGCCCTGATCCTGCCGTCCGAATCGGTGGTGGCCGACCGCATGGAAGTGGTCGACCCCCGTGCCATCCACACGGCGCGCCAGTTCATGCGCAAGACCATCGCCACGGTGCTGCGCAGCGAGCTGCTGAACGCCTATGCGGCCAACGACACTCCCGGCGAATACAGCCCGGATGCCGTGTCGGCCGGCAAGCGCGGCCTGAAGAACCTGGCCCTGGCCTACCTGTGCGCCGCGCCGGACGAACACGTGCTGACCCTGGCATTCCGCCAGTTCGAAGGCGCCACCAACATGACGGACCGGGCCAGCGCCCTCGTCGCCCTGATCCACACGGGCGCCAATGTCGACGCCCAGCTCGAAGCGTTCTACCAGCAGTTCGACGGCGAAGCGCTGGTGATCGACAAGTGGTTCGCCATGCAGGCCGGCGCACCGAACACGGACGTGGCGCGCGTGCGCGAGCTGATGCAGCATCCGTCGTTCACCCTGAAGACGCCGAACCGGGCCCGCAGCCTGCTGTTCAGCTTCTGCAACGGCAACCCGGCCCAGTTCCACGCGCCGGACGGCAGCGGCTACGAATTCTGGGCCGAGCATGTCATCAAGCTGAACGCGCTGAACCCGCAGGTGGCGGCGCGCCTGGCCCGCAGCATGGACCGCTGGCGCCGTTACGACCCCGCCCTGCAGGTGCACATGCGCACGGCGCTGGAGCGGGTCGCCGCCGCGCCGAAGCTGTCGAACGACGTGCTGGAAGTGGTCAGCAAGGCCCTGTCGAACTGAAGCGCCTGAATCAAGAAACAGAAGTCCAAGCCATAAGTTAAGCAAACTAAGGGAATCCATGAAAAGAATCAGCCTCACGCAACACCTGGTGGAAGAACAACGCCAGCACAACACGATCCCGGCCGAACTGCGCCTCTTGATCGAAGTCGTGGCGCGCGCCTGCAAGACCATCAGCCACTCGGTCGGCAAGGGTGCGCTGGGCGACGTGCTGGGCGCGCTGGAATCGGAAAACGTGCAGGGCGAAGTGCAGAAGAAGCTGGACGTGATCTCCAACGAAATCCTGCTGGAAGCGAACGAGTGGGGCGGCCACCTGGCGGCGATGGCGTCGGAAGAAATGGAATCGATCCACCAGATTCCGAACCGCTATCCGAAGGGCGAATACATGCTGCTGTTCGATCCGCTGGACGGCTCGTCGAATATCGACGTCAACGTGTCGATCGGCACCATCTTCTCCGTGCTGAAGGCACCGGAAGGCATGGCCAACCCGACCGAGCAGGACTTCATGCAGCCCGGCAGCAAGCAGGTCGCCGCCGGCTACGCCGTCTACGGTCCGCAGACGATGCTGGTGCTCACCACCGGCAACGGCGTCAACTGCTTCACCCTGGACCGCGAGATGGGCTCCTGGGTGCTCACGCAGCGCAACATGCAGATTCCCGTGAAAACCAAGGAATTCGCCATCAATATGTCGAACCAGCGTCACTGGCACCCGCCCGTGCAGCGCTACATCAACGAGCTGCTGGCCGGCACGACGGGCCCGCGCGGCACCGACTTCAATATGCGCTGGATCGCCTCGATGGTGGCCGACGTGCACCGCATCCTGAACCGCGGCGGCATCTTCATGTACCCGGCCGACATCCGCGACCCGAGCAAACCCGGCAAGCTGCGCCTGATGTACGAAGCCAACCCGATGGCCTTCATCGTCGAACAGGCCGGCGGCATGGCAACGGATGGCAAGCACCGCATCATGGACATCCAGCCGGAAAAGCTGCACCAGCGCGTGCCAGTCTTCCTGGGCTCGCGTGACGAGGTGGCGGTGGTAACGGGTTACCACCACGAGTAAGGGCAACAAAGGCACGGGCGCATGCGCTTTCCAGGCAGGTTTCCGTGCTTTTTTTCGCCGCCAGCAAAAATATTCGCTACACACCCTAGTCAACCGCCGGATCTGTTGCTAAAATGTGGCCTCTTTCGATGCAGCACTGATCGAAGGAAACAAAGCTAGACAGGTTTTCAGGTTTAGCCGCTGTAGCTCAGTCGGTAGAGCAGCGCATTCGTAATGCGAAGGTCACCAGTTCGATTCCGGTCAGCGGCACCAAGATTTGGTTGTAAAAGCATAGGGTTACACGTTCATGCGTGTAGCCCTTTTGCTTTTTCGGGTGCGAATATCCGAGCATCTCGTCCTGTCGTCCAGTTGCGCCGGTTTTTTGACGTGCACGCGAGTCCCGGTCGGTAAGCGCAGATCTGGAATCGCATATCCGTGCATTACCAGGCTGCCAGTCGCCCGAAAACCCCGTCAAATGTAACCGTCGAGTGCGCCACTAGCACGGGTTGTCTTGCTCGAATTATAATTCTGGACCCACGCGGTGCTGGAATGCGTATCCAGTACCTGAAGACCAAGCTGCGCGTTGCGACGGTAGCGGAAAACAGGCCGATACATGAGCACTTCTCTTGTCGAAAAAGTTTTTGCCACCCTGGCGGAATTCAGTAGCGCGACCCGCTTGTACGAACTCGCCATTCCCTCCGTGGACGCGGATCTCGGCAGCGGCGGCTTGCTGGTGGAGGCGTTTGTTGCCATGGATGCGCTCCAGGAAACGGGGCCGCGTGACCTGATCGTGCTGTCCACCAGCGCCAATGTCGATTTGCCTGGCCTGCTGGGCCGTTCCGCAAGTCTCCAGGTCAGCCTTGCCGACGGCACGCGCACCAGTTTTTCCGGCGATATCACAGAGACCGCGGCGCTGGGCAGTGAAGGCGGCCTGGCGCGCTACCGGCTGCGGCTGACACCGTGGTTGTGGCGGCTGAGCCAGGTCCGGAACAGTCGCGTGTGGCAAGACAAGGCGGTCGTCGAGATCGTCGACGACGTGCTGTCGGCCTACCAACCGCTGGCCCAGTGGCGCTGGAGCGAGGAGACGAATACTTTCCTTGCCAACGTGCCGGCACGCAGCTACTGCTGCCAATACCGGGAATCGGACTACGATTTCGTGCGCCGCCTGCTGTCTGAGGAGGGCCTGGCCTGGCGCTTCGAGGAGGCGACGGAAGGCTCGTGCATGGTGTTGTTCGCCGACAGCACGCAGCATTGCGCGGTGCCGGAAGATGCCAGCAGCGCCGCCAACGGCGGCATCCGTTTCCACGGCGCCCGCACGGCGGAAAAGCAGGACAGCATCCAGGCCCTGCAAAAACGCCGCAAGGTCGTCTCGACCTTGGCGACCCTCCTCAGCTACGACTACAAGGCCAAGAAGGCCGTCGGTGCCAGCGTCCCGTCGCGCCAACAGTACGCCAAGCTACCGGTGCTGGAGAGCTACGACGTGCCGGGCCAGTACGCGTTTGCCAGCGGCGCCCTGGCGCAGCATTATGCGGAACTGCAGATGGAAGCGCGCGAGGCACGCAGCCAGCCCTGGCAAGGCCGTTCGACCGTGCGCACGCTGGCCGCCGGCACCCGCATTGACGTCACGCAGGGGCCATTGGCCATGTTCGGCGACGCCCCGGCCAGCTACACGATCCTGCGCGTAACCAGCGTCGGCGTAAACAACCTGCCGTCACCGGCCGTGCGGGCCCTGGCCGAACTGTTCGGCCCCATCCCGGAACTGCTGGAAGACGTGCTCCTTGAAGCCGACCTGGCCGACGAGGACATGGCCCTGGTGATCGACCAGGCCCGCAAACTCGGCTACGCCAACCGCTTCGACGCGTTGGCGGCGGAGGTCCCGTGGCGCCCGGAACTGCCGGGCAGCGACGCCCGCAGCCACCCGAAACCGACGGCGCACGGCGCGCAAAGCGCCATCGTCATCGGTGCCGACGGCAGCGATCAAGCCAGCGGCGCCGATGAACTGTACTGTGACGCGCTGGGCCGCATCCGCATCCGCTACCACTGGCAGGACAGCAGCGACGCCTCGTGCTGGGTGCGGGTGGCGCAGAGAACCGCCGCCGGCGGCATGGGCAGCCAGTTCCTGCCGCGCATCGGCCAGGAAGTGCTGGTGCAGTTCATCGAGAACGACATCGACCGCCCGATCGTCATCGGCGCCCTGTACAACGGCCAGGGCGAGGGCGGCCACGCCCCCACGCCCGGTGGGCAAGCGGCAGACGGTGACGACCCGGCGGCCGTCTTCCAGCCGGCCGGCGACCACGCGCCGTCGG
>NZ_WNKZ01000279.1 GCF_009720835.1 Pseudoduganella buxea | reverse complement strand
GCCGCTGCGGGCCCGCGCACGCCGGCTGTTCGAGGCGGCCGTCATGCTGCGCAACCGCGCGGGGGCCTGATGCGCCGCGGCCTGCCTGGATGGCGCCAGCGCGGCGCGACGTTGGTTGCCAGCCTGGTGATGCTGGTGGCCGTGCTGCTGCTGGCGGCATCGGCGGCGAATGTGTCGATGATGGGCGAAAAATCGGCGCGCGCCGAGCGGGACCGGCACATCGCGCTGCAATCTGCGGAGGATGCACTGATGGATGCGGAACGCGATATCGAGGGGGCGGCCGGCGGCCCGGCCGGGCGCCGGGCCCTGTTCGGCGCTGTCCAGGCCTTCACTGCCGGCCACGGC
>NZ_WNKZ01000278.1 GCF_009720835.1 Pseudoduganella buxea | reverse complement strand
TCTCGGCCGGCGTCGATTCGGGCGCCAACCACCCGGGCACCCTGTCGGGCATCCACAGCCACAACTTCAGCGGCGACGGCTACAACCAATGGCAGCTGGACGACACGCAAGGCCAGGTCCGCATGCGCCTGGCCACCAGCAGCGCGGCGACGCAGCTGAACCTGGGCTACCTGATCCAGCAATCCCCCACGTCATCGCAACGCGGCGCCTACCGCGGTGCCGGTTTCGAACTGCGCACCGACGCCTGGGCCATCGTGCGCGGCGGCGAAGGCGTGCTGCTGACGACTTCCGCCCGCTCGGCGCAAGGTGCCAGTGTCACGTCGACGCAGATGGATGCATCCGAGGCGCTGG
>NZ_WNKZ01000277.1 GCF_009720835.1 Pseudoduganella buxea | reverse complement strand
AGGGTATCACTCACTGAATACATAGGTGTGTGAGGCGAACGCGGCGAACTGAAACATCTAAGTAGCTGCAGGAAAATAAATCAACCGAGATTCCCAAAGTAGTGGCGAGCGAAATGGGAAGAGCCTGCATGATTTAGCATGACGCATAATGGAACGAATTGGAAACTTCGGCCATAGAGGGTGATAGCCCCTTACATGAAATGCGATGTGTGGAACTAAGTATGCGACAAGTAGGGCGGGACACGAGAAATCCTGTCTGAATATGGGGGGACCATCCTCCAAGGCTAAATACTCGTAATCGACCGATAGTGAACCAGTACCGTGAGGGAAAGGCGAAAAGAACCCCGGGAG
>NZ_WNKZ01000276.1 GCF_009720835.1 Pseudoduganella buxea | reverse complement strand
GCAGGTAGCGGCTGGCCACGCCGTGGAAGCGGATCAGCCAGCTCTTGAACACGGCGTGATACCGGTTCACGTTCTGGACATGGATTTCCCCCAGCGCCCGCTCGCCCTGGCGCAAATTGACGGCCCGATGCGCGATGCCGTGATCTTTCGCAAAATCCCGATAGGCTGTCGCCGCATCGGTGGCCAGCAGCACGGCCTTGTCCAGCACGGGTAATAAATGGCGCTGCAACTGCGCCACCGTGACGGGGCCGCGCCCCGGCACGAAATCGCAGGTACGCCCTTGCCGGTCGCGCGCCACGAGAATGCAGTCCAGTTCGCCGCTGATGCCCCGTTTTTTCGCATGGCCCCCGCGCCGCC
>NZ_WNKZ01000275.1 GCF_009720835.1 Pseudoduganella buxea | reverse complement strand
CGCTGGGCCGCGATGGCCGCCTGCACCGCCGGGTCGGCCGCATTCGGCGCGACCGGACTGTTGGCCGCATTGGCGCGGTTTGCCTCGGCCGCGCGGGCGGCGGCGGCTTCCTGCCGGACGCCATCGTCCTGCCCCTGGCGCAGCACGTCTTCCATGCTGGCCAAGGTGCCTTGCACCGGCTCTGTCCGCGCTGGCACCGTGACATCGGTGCGGCCGATATCGGCACGCGCGCTGACGCCCCCGGCCAGCAGGTCGTCGCGGCGGGTGGCGGTATCGCGGGCGTGCACGCGGGCCAGGTCGCGTTCCCGCTCCTGCGCGCGCAGCGCTTCATCGGCGCGTTGCCTGTCCGGCGGCTGGTCCG
>NZ_WNKZ01000274.1 GCF_009720835.1 Pseudoduganella buxea | reverse complement strand
GTGTGCGTGAGCAGGTTGCCGTGGTCGTCGTAGCGGAAATGCTCGCTGCCGCCGTCGGTGTGGATATGACGCACGACATTCTTGGCGTCGTCGCGGAACAACCATTCCTCCAGCCCGTCCGGATACACGGTGCGGTAGGTGTAGCCCGCGATGTCGTAGTAGTGGCGGGTCTCCTGGCCCAGCGCATCGGTGACGCAGGTCAGGCGGATGTTCTCGTCCCAGTCGAGCCGGGTGTCGTGGCTGCCATCATCGGCCCACTCGCGGACTGCCCTGGCGTGGGCGTCGTAGGCGAGGTTCATGCCGCGCCCGGTGCGGTCCGTGTAGCGGGTGACGAGGTGGCGGTCGTACTGGTAGTGCCAGG
>NZ_WNKZ01000273.1 GCF_009720835.1 Pseudoduganella buxea | reverse complement strand
TATCCGGCTGCGCGAAAAATGGCTACCGTTCCTGCAGTGCATGCTGGGTTCGATGACGGTACGCGCGGCAGCGGAAACGACCGGCATCCACCGCAACACGAGCTTTCGCTGGCGCCACCGCTTTCTTGCCATGGCCAAGGACGATCGGCCCCGCCCCTTGAGCGGCATCGTCGAGGCCGACGAGACGTATTTACTGGAATCGCAGAAGGGCGCGCGTCACCTGACGCGTCCTCCCCGGCGGCGCGGGGGCCATGCGAAAAAACGGGGCATCAGCGGCGAACTGGACTGCATTCTCGTGGCGCGCGACCGGCAAGGGCGTACCTGCGATTTCGTGCCGGGGCGCGGCCCCGTCACGGTGGCGCA
>NZ_WNKZ01000272.1 GCF_009720835.1 Pseudoduganella buxea | reverse complement strand
GGGTCTTCGTCAGCGCGTTGAAGGAGCGGCGGCACTGGCGACAGCGGTAGCGCTGCAGGCCGCGCAGGATGCCGTGACGGTACAGCTTGTCGGCGCCGCAGTGGGGGCAACAGCGCATGCGCGCGCCGCGCTCTTCGATGATTGCCAGACAGTCGGCCAGCGATGCACATCCTTCGAACAGACGGCGCAAGCCGTCGCCCTGCTCGCCGGTCAGCCTCGTGAGCCAGGCCAGGCATTGCGTCCGCACCGCCGCGTACTCGTCGATTTCCATGCTCACCTCCGTCTTGGCTAATGCCAACTTACGGTATGACAATGGTCGAGCCAAAAAGTTCCTTGCGACCGGGGCACAGCGCCTTTTTTTTCGC
>NZ_WNKZ01000271.1 GCF_009720835.1 Pseudoduganella buxea | reverse complement strand
CGACGATGCCGCTCAAGGGCTTGGGCCGGTCGTCCTTGGCCATGGCAAGAAAGCGGTGGCGCCAGCGAAAGCTCGTGTTGCGGTGAATGCCGGTTGTTTCCGCTGCCGCGCGTACCGTCATCGAACCGAGCATGCACTGCAGAAACGGTAGCCATTTTTCGCGCAGGCGGATAAACGCCAGCGGCGTATCGGTCAGTGCATTGAAGGAGCGGCGGCACTGCCGGCATCGGTAGCGCTGCAGTCCGCGCAGGATGCCGTGGCGATACAGCTTGTCGCCGTCGCAGTGCGGGCACCGGCGCAGGCGCGCGCCCCGTGCCTCGATGATGGCCAGGCAATCGGCCAGCGAGGCACATCCTTCGAACAGCCGTC
>NZ_WNKZ01000270.1 GCF_009720835.1 Pseudoduganella buxea | reverse complement strand
GCCAGGCACTGCGTCCGTACGGCCTGGTACTCGTCGATTTCCATGCCCACCTCCGTCTTGGTTCATGCCAACTTACGGTATGACAATGGTCGAGCCAACAAGTTCCTTGCGACCGGGGCACAGCGCCGAAAAAAAAGGCGCTGTCACCCGGTCGCGGTGAACTGTCTCACCGGCATTTAGCTTCCTGCCGGGAACAATGCAGCCCGTAAAAATTGCTGCGGCGTGCTCAGGTGCCGACAGTCGAGCCCGTGAATCCAACCCAGGTAGTGGGGCAGGTAGCGGCTGGCCACGCCGTGAAAGCGGATCAGCCAGGTCTTGAAAACGGCGTGGTAGCGGTTCACGTTCTGGACGTGGATTTCCCCCAGCACCCGCTCGCCCTGGCGCA
>NZ_WNKZ01000026.1 GCF_009720835.1 Pseudoduganella buxea | reverse complement strand
CAGCGCCGCCCTGCGCCCCCGCCGGGCCAGCCGCGCGGCCACCTGCCAGCCCAGGCTGGCGCCGCACAGCAGGATCGTCGACAGCCACAACTGCCAGGGCACGGGCGGCGGCGGGCGCCAGTCACCGTAGCCGATGCGCATCATGTAGGCCACGGCGAACAGCGCGAACAGCGCGCAGACGACGGCCATGAAGGTCCACAGGCCGACCTGGGCGGCGCTGAGCGACGTCGCACCGCCGCCGGGCCAGCCGTTGCCGCTGCGCTCGAGCGGCTGGAACGAGGCGGCCGGGGCGCCAGGCGCGATACGCGACAGCAGGCCTCCTTTCATGGCAGGCCTCCCGAAGGCTGGACCGGGGCGGGACCGGCGCGAGTGTTCACTTCATCATCCCCCTCATCGGCCTCTTCCGGCCCGACATGCTGGGGCAGGAAGTCGCCTTCCGGGCCCGTGCGGCCGTAGGCATACGGTCCCCGGTAGACGACGGGCAGTTGCGCCCCCCAATTGCCGTGACTGGGCGGCGTCTCGGGTGTCTGCCACTCCAGGCTGACGGCCCGCCATGGATTGCCGCCGGCCTGCCGCCCGCGCACGGCGCTCCAGCCGAGGTTGACCAGGAACAGCAGCTGGGCTGCGCCGACAACCAGTGCCGCCACCGTGATGAAGGCGTTCAGCTGTTGCGCCGATTCGGGAATGAATTGGTAGTTTTCAAAGGCGTAGTAGCGGCGCGGCATGCCCAGCAAGCCCAGGTAATGCATGGGGAAGAAGATGGCGTAGGCACCCAGGAAGGTGATCCAGAAATGCAGCCGGCCCAGTGTCTCGTCATACATGCGGCCGCTGACTTTCGGGAACCAGTGGTACAGGCCGCCGAACACGGCCAGCACGGGCGACACGCCCATCACCATATGGAAGTGGGCCACGACGAAATACGTGTTCGACAGGGGAATATCGACGCTGACATTGCCCAGGAAAAGCCCCGTCAGCCCGCCGATCAGGAAGGTGCTGATGAAGCCCAGCGCGAACAGCATCGGCACCGTCATGTGGATGTCGCCGCGCCATAGGGTCAAGCTCCAGTTGTACACCTTCAGGGCGGTGGGCACGGCGATGACGAGGGTGGTGACGGCGAAGAAGAAGCCGAACAGGGGGTGCATGCCGCTGACATACATGTGGTG
Source organism: Pseudoduganella buxea (assembly GCF_009720835.1). Taxonomy (GTDB): domain Bacteria; phylum Pseudomonadota; class Gammaproteobacteria; order Burkholderiales; family Burkholderiaceae_D; genus Rugamonas; species Rugamonas buxea. The sequence continues at coordinate 61,576 of NZ_WNKZ01000026.1, read as the reverse complement.
GGCCCACACGACAAAGCTCAGCGCGCCGATGATGACGATGGCCCACACCATCATCCGGTAGCCGAAGATGCATTTGCGGGCATGCACGCTGATCAGGTCGGAGATGATGCCGAAGGCCGGCAGCGCGACGATATACACCTCGGGGTGGCCGAAGAACCAGAACAGGTGCTGGAACAGCAGCGGGCTGCCGCCGCTGTAGCCCGTCGGCTGCCCCATCGATACGAGGGCCGGCATGAAGAAGCTGGTGCCCAGCACCCGGTCGAGCAGCATCATCACGCCGCTGACGAACAGGGCGGGAAACGCCAGCAGGGCCAGGATGGTGGCGATGAAGATGCCCCACACGGTGAGCGGCATGCGCATCAGGGTCATGCCCCGCGTGCGTGCCTGCAGCACCGTCGTCACATAGTTCAGGCCGCCCATGGTGGCGGCGGCGATGAACACGAGCAGCGACACGAGCATGACGACGATGCCGCTCTCGACACCCGGCGTGCCGGGCAGGATGGCCTGGGGCGGGTACAGGGTCCAGCCCGCACCCGTGGGGCCGCCGGGCACGAAGAAGCTGCCGACGAGGATCAGCACGGCCAGCAGGTAGAACCAGAAGCTGAGCATGTTCAGGAAGGGGAACACCATGTCGCGCGCGCCCACCATCAGGGGGATCAGGTAGTTGCCGAATCCGCCCAGGAAGAGCGCCGTCAGCAGGTAGATCACCATGATCATGCCGTGCATCGTGATGTACTGGTAGTAGCTGGCCGGGTCGATGAAGTCGAACTTGCCGGGAAAGCCCAGCTGCAGGCGCATCAGGCCCGACAGCACGATGCCGATAATGCCGACGGCGATGGCCGTCACGGTGTATTGAATGGCGATGACCTTGTGGTCCTGGCTCCACACGTAGCGGGTCCAGAACGAATGGGGCGCGTGGCCGTAGCCCTGCCCTTCGGCGACGGCCGCGCCACCCGGGCCGTGGGCTGGCATGCCATCGCCCGGCACGCCGTCACCTGCCCCGCCGCTACCGCCTGCCCCCCGGCCGCCGTGCTCGTCGTTGTCCATGACTGCTCTCCCCTGTGCTTCAGCGCAGCGACTTGATGTAGTCCACCAGGGCCGCCAGTTCCGCCTCGCTGACCTGGCCCGGCGGCATCACGGGCGGGTAGCCCTTGACGATCTTCGCGTTCGGACGGGTGATCGATTCGCGCAGGTAGGCGTCGTCGACGGTAACGGCGGTGCCGCCCTCGACCGGCTCGCTCTTGCCGGACAGGCCCTTCCACGTGGGCCCCACGCCGGGCCGGCCGTCCACGCTGTGGCAGGCGATACAGCCCTTGGACTGGGCCAGCAGCCGGCCCTGCTTGCCTGCCTCGGCGGGCCCGCCGATGCCGCCCACGCCGCGCCCGCCGAATGTAGGCTGCCTGGCCAGCCAGGCCGCATACGTGGCCGCGTCGTCGACGACGACATAGCTGCGCATGTTCGAGTGGCCCACGCCGCACAACTGGGCGCACAGCACTTCGAAGCGCCCCAGGCGTTCCGGCGTGAACCAGAAATGCGTCACCATGCCGGGCACCATGTTCATGCGCGTGCGGAACTGCGGCACGTAAAAGTCATGCAGCACGTCCTGGGCGCGCAGCTGGGCCAGCGCGGGGCGCCCGATGGGCAGGTGGATTTCCTGGCCGTCGACGAGCACGTCGTCCTGGCCGTACGGGTCCTGCGGATTCATGCCGAAGGGATTGGCGGCCTGGATGAAGCGCACGTCGGTCGTGCCCAGCTTGCCGTCACGCCCGGGCAGCCGGTAGTGCCACTGCCATTGCTGGCCCATCACTTCGAATACCATCGCATTGCGGGGCGGGTCGATCAGGCGCGCATACACCGTCAGGCCCGGCGCCAGCAGGCCGATGATGCCGACCGTCGTCACGCCGATCAGCCACCACTCCAGCTTGCGGTTGCCGTGCTCGGGCGAGGCGCGGTGGCCGGCCCGGTGCCGGAAGCGCACCACCGCGTACGCCACGAACAGGTGCAGCGCGACGAAGGCGACACCGGTAATGGCAAAGGTCAGCATCAGTGCATCGTCCATCGCATGCCAGTTCGACGCAATGGGCGTGATCCACCACGGGCTGGCGAAATGAAACGCCAGCGAGCCGATGGCGACGAGCACCAGCGCCACTGCCACCGTGACGGCCATGGCGCACTCAGGCGGAGCGGCCGGGCCGCTCGAGCAGGCGGTAGATCAGGGCCGTGGCCATGCCGAACACGACGTGCCCCAGCAAGGTGGCCCAGCCGCGCGCCTCGATAAACCACGGCAGCACGGTGGCGATCACGTAAAAGTTGAACAGGTACAGCGCGACCCCGAACACGGCGCCCGCCAGCAGCGCCATGCCATGGCTGGAATCGAGCTGGAACGGCGCGATCAGCGCGCACAGCACGAGGCCGAAGAAGGTGCCCAGCAGGTAGTGCACCGTCAGCGCGCTGGCCAGCACGGCAAGGCTGTACCCGCCCACCTGCAGCACGGCGTCGCCCATGATCATGGCGGCGATCAGGCGCGGCATGCGCCAGGGGTCGAGATCCATCACCGCGCAGAAGGCCAGTTCCAGCAGCATCAGGATGCCGCCGGCACCGAAGCCGGCGATGGCTGCAACGGTCCAGTCCGCGTTACGGGGAATGAACCGGTGCGAATGCAGTTTCATGCGAAGTTCCATCGTTGTCTCCCCATGGATTGACCGCGCCGCGGGCACTGCCAGGCGCCGCCTGAATTCAGTGTATGCCGTCTTCGGCCGCTGGCAAGGGGAGAACATTGCAAGGCGCGAGGAACTTTTCTCGGCAGCGAAGTTCGGGGAGGGATGAGGAAAACGGCCGCAGCGGAGCGCAGATACAGACGCAAAAAAACCGCTCATGGCGGCTCGACGACTGCTTGACGTTGATGCCCGGCTGAAAAGCCTGGCGTCCCCACGGGGATTCGAACCCCGGTACTCACCGTGAAAGGGTGATGTCCTAGGCCTCTAGACGATGGGGACCATGGAACGACTACTGCTTATGACTACCACTGTCTGCACGTTGGTGGAGGTAAGCGGGATCGAACCGCTGACCTCTTGCATGCCATGCAAGCGCTCTCCCAGCTGAGCTATACCCCCCGGGTGCAGACAATTTACTGACTTAATTTACTGACTTTACTACGACCAGGATGACCTGGCGTCCCCACGGGGATTCGAACCCCGGTACTCACCGTGAAAGGGTGATGTCCTAGGCCTCTAGACGATGGGGACCTGGATACCGCATTTTCATCCGTGCCACTTGGTGGAGGTAAGCGGGATCGAACCGCTGACCTCTTGCATGCCATGCAAGCGCTCTCCCAGCTGAGCTATACCCCCGCTGGCACAGACAAAATAAAAGCCGCTCAACGCGACTTTTGTTACCACTCGCCTTCTATTCGAGGGCCAGTACAACAAACATCAACATCTTGCAAACTTCCGTACAACTACGTCTATTTTACAACATTTACTGCTTTACTACAAGTACTCCGTTTTTCACTACCACCGAAAAACCTGGCGTCCCCACGGGGATTCGAACCCCGGTACTCACCGTGAAAGGGTGATGTCCTAGGCCTCTAGACGATGGGGACCTGGAGTACAACCACTACATCTTCAGCAAAACTGGTGGAGGTAAGCGGGATCGAACCGCTGACCTCTTGCATGCCATGCAAGCGCTCTCCCAGCTGAGCTATACCCCCGTTTGCGAAGAGACAGAAGTATAGCAGCGGGAGCGAAAAACGCAAATACCTCTTTGAAATATTTTCAGAGGAACTTCGCCAGGCGCGCGACCACCACGTCGCGGCCGAACAACTGCAGCACGGCGTCGATGGCCGGGGTCTGCAACTGGCCCGTGACGATCAGGCGCAGGGGCATGGCCAGCTGCGGCATCTTGATGCCGTTCGCCGCCAGCACTTCCTTGATCATCGCGGCAATCGCCTCCTTGCTCCACTCCACCGTGGCGATGCGCTCGGCGAACTGGGCCAGCGCCGGCTTGACGGCATCCGTGAAGTGCTGCGTCATCAGCGCTTCGTCCGGCTGCGGCTGGCGGTAGAACAGCATGGCGGCATCGGCCAGTTCGTTGACGGTATTGGCGCGCTCCTTCAGCAGCGCCAGCACGGTGGCCAATTCGGGCGCACCGTCGAACTGCGCGCCGGCCGCCAGCATGCGCGGCCTGGCCAGGTCGGCCAGGCGGGCATTGTCGGCCTGCTTGATCCAGTGGTTGTTCAGCCAGGCCAGCTTTTCGTTGTTGAACTGGGCCGCCGACGCCGTCAGGTGGTCCAGGTTGAACCACTCGCAGAACTGCGCCATCGAGAACACTTCGTCGTCGCCGTGGCTCCAGCCCAGGCGCGCCAGGTAGTTCAGCATGGCCTCGGGCAGGAAGCCCTGGGCCGGGTATTCCATCACGCTGACGGCGCCGTGGCGCTTCGACAGCTTCTGGCCGTCCGGGCCCAGGATCATCGGCAGGTGGCCGTACGCCGGCAGCGGTGCGCCGATGGCGCGCAGGATATTGATCTGGCGCGGCGTATTGTTGACGTGGTCGTCCCCGCGCAGCACGTGGGTGATGCGCATGTCCCAGTCGTCCACGGCGACGCAGAAGTTATACGTGGGCGTGCCGTCCGTGCGGGCGATGACGAGGTCGTCCAGCTCGCGGTTCGAGATCGTGATGGTGCCCTTGACGACATCGTTCCACGTGACGTCGCCATCCAGCGGGTTCTTGAAGCGCACCACCGGCTTGCGCCCTTCCGGAATGGCCGGCAGGGTCTTGCCCTCTTCCGGGCGCCAGGTGCCGTCGTAGCGGGGCTTCTCGCCCGCTTCGCGGAAGCGCTCGCGCATCGCCTCGACTTCTTCCGGCGACGAGTAGCAGTGATACGCCGTGCCGGCCGCCAGCATCTGCCCGATCACTTCACGGTAGCGGTCCATCCGCTGCATCTGGTAGAACGGACCTTCGTCATGGTCCAGGCCCAGCCACTGCATGCCGTCGATGATGGCCTGCACCGCTTCGGGCGTCGAGCGTTCCACGTCCGTATCCTCAATGCGCAGCACGAAGGTGCCGCCGAAGTGGCGCGCGAAGGCCCAGGAATACAGCGCCGTGCGGGCGCCGCCCAGGTGGAGGAAGCCGGTCGGGCTGGGCGCGAACCGGGTGCGGACGGGGGTGGCTGGTGCAGTGGTCATCTCGGTATGAAGCAATAGGGATAAAGGGCTTATTTTACCCGCAACTGGCTTATACTCGAATCGACAACAACAAAGGAGCCCCGCCTTGACCACCCGCCCTTCCTTGCCCGTTCCACTGTCCGCTGCCCTCCTCTGCCTTGCTTCCCTCACGCTTGCCCTGCCCGCGTCCGCCGCCGACGACCCTGCCCTGGCGCGCCGCATCGCCGCCGTCGAGCGGGGCCTGCTGCCGGCCGTGTCGATCGCCGGCGCGCCGCCCGCCAGGCGCGTGCTGGCCGAGGAAATGGCGCGCCTGGGCGTGCCCGGCGCCAGCATCGCCGTGATCCACGCGGGGGAGATCGAATGGGCACGGGGCTTCGGCGTGGTGACGCCGGGCGGCGCGCCGGTGACGCCGGCGACCTTGTTCCAGGCCGCGTCGATCAGCAAACCCGTGACGGCGATGGCGGCCCTGAAGATGGTGGAGAGCGGCCAGCTGGCGCTGGACCGCGACATCAACGGCTACACCACCTTGTGGAAGCTGCCGAAGGACATGGACAATTCGCCCGTAACCTTGCGCCAGCTGCTGTCGCACACGGCCGGCACCACGGTGCACGGCTTCCCCGGCTATGCCGCCGGCAGCAAGGTACCGACGCTGGTGCAGTTGCTGAACGGGGCCAAGCCGGCCAACACGCGCGGCGTGCATGTTTCCACGCGCCCCGGCACCAAATGGCGCTATTCCGGCGGCGGCTACCAGGTGGTGCAATACGTGATGACGGAGCGGGCTAAAACGCCCTTCCCGCAACTGCTGCAGGACTCCGTCCTGAAGCCATTGGGCATGAACGACAGCAGTTTCGCGCAGCCGCTGCCGCCGGCCCTGCTGTCCCGGGCCGCGCTGCCGCACGACGACCATGGCAAGCCGATAGCGGGCGGCCCGCACACCTATCCGGAGCTGGCGGCGGCGGGCCTGTGGACGACACCGTCGGACCTGGCCAGGTTCGCCATCGAGATCAAGCGCTCGGCGGCGGGCCAGTCGAACAAGGTGCTGTCGCAGTCGATGACGCAGCTGATGCTCACACCCGTGATGGACAACTATGGCCTGGGCCTGGGCATCGACGGCGAAGGCCAGGCACAAAGCTTCAGCCACGGCGGCAGCAATGCGGGCTACCAGAACACGATGGTGGCCTACACGGAACGGGGCGACGGCGTGGTGGTGATGACGAACGGCGACCGGGGCGGCGAACTGGCCAGCCAGCTGGTGCGCGCCGTGGCGGCCGAATACAAATGGCCGACGATGCAGGGCAAGGAGCGCGCCGCAGTGCCGGTCACGCCGGCGGCGCTGGCGGCCCTTCCGGGCAAGTACACGGTCGGCAACCTGGGCGACTTCACCGTCGAGCGCAGCGGCGAAGGCCTGAAGGTGGCGCTGCGTGGCGACGCCTTCGAGCCCCTGTACGCGGGCGCCGACGGCAGCTATTTCGTCACGTCGCGGGAAGCGGAGCTGCGCTTCACGGGCCGCGATGGCGGCGGGCGCCTGAAAGCCGGGTCGCTGGACGTGGAATTTGCCCGCGCAAAATAGGCAGTACCGAATAAACGGACAGACAAGAAAATGGCGGCCCGCGGGCCGCCATCGTCATTTGTTGCAAGGCCTACTTGCCCAGCTGCGGCCCCGCATATTTCAGGATCAGGCCCTTCGGCCCCACCGCCCATCCCGCCGTCGGCGACGCGAAGCCCACCGTGTTGACGGGGGTGCGGTCCAGCACCTTCCACGTCCTGCCCGCATCGAGCGAATAGCCGGAACCGGCCAGACCGGCCGCGACGAACGAATCCGGCGCGCCCGTGACGGGCACCACCACCGACATATACCCCACCGGCAGTACCTGCTGCGGCGCCCACGTGGCGCCGCCGTCCTCGCTGCGGGCACCATTGAGCGTTGCCAGGTGGCGGTCCGAATAGTCGCCGCCCACGGCCAGGCCCACCTGGCTGTCGCGGAAGCCCACCGAGAACACGCCCTTGGCGCCGGCGCCGGCGGGAATCGGCGTGTCGCTGGCCTGCCACGTGCGGCCACGGTCGGCCGAGTGGAACACGCGGGCCCTGGCGCCGCCACCGGTGGCGAACCAGGCGTCATCCGTGCCGGCCACGGAAAGGCAGGTGCCGCTGGCAGCAAACGCCGCCTCGTTCGGCAAGGCCTTCAGGCCATCCGGGTCGACGGCGGCCTGCCACGTGGCGCCGCCGTCGCCCGTGGTCAGGATCTGGTAGGCGCCGTCGACCGGATCGCCGAAGACGATGCCGTTGTCGCGGTCCCAGAAGGCCAGGCAGTCCCAGAAGCCGTTGGCGTCCGGATTGGTGACCTGCAGGGCCCAGCTGGCGCCGCCGTCAGCGGTGCGGTAGATGCGCGACGCATCGCCCGGCCCGATGGACAAGGCCACGGCGGTGTCGGCGTCGAAGGCGTGGATGTCGCGCAGGTCCAGCGCCTCGGCGCCCGGCACCGTGAAGCGCTTCCACGTCCTGCCGTCCACGGTACGCAGCACGGTGCCCTTGGCGCCGCTGGCCCAGGCCACGGTGGGGCTGACGACGGACAGGCCGCGCAGCTGGTTCTCCGTGCCGCTGGCCTGGCGCTGCCAGGGCCTGGCCGCCGTTTCCGGCTTCGGTGTGCGGGGCGTATCCCCCCATGCCGCCATGCTCGGCGGTACTGCCAATAAAGCTGCCAGCGCGGCCAGGGCGGCCGTCACCTTACGTCTTTGCATCGTCAGCGGGGGCATAGCACTCCTCAATGGTTCATGGTTAGTCGTTCTTGATCACGATGGAAGGGAACTTGCTGCTCATGTCCTTGGCCTTTTCGGCCACCTTGATGGCCACCTTCCGCGCGATCTCCTTGTACAACACGGCAATCGGGCCGTCCGGATCCGCCACCACGGTCGGCCGGCCGGAATCGGCCTGCTCGCGGATCGCCATCTTCAGGGGCAGCTTGCCCAGGAAGTCGACGCCGAAGTCCGCGCACATCTTCTCGCCGCCGCCGGCCCCGAAGATTTCCTCCGTGTGGCCGCAGTTCGAGCAGATATGGGTGCTCATGTTCTCCACCACGCCCAGGATGGGGATGCCCACCTTCTCGAACATCTTCAGGCCCTTGCGCGCGTCCAGCAGGGCGATGTCCTGCGGCGTCGTGACGATGACGGCGCCCGTGACGGGCACCTTCTGCGACAGGGTCAGCTGGATGTCGCCGGTACCGGGCGGCATGTCGACGATCAGGTAGTCCAGGTCGCGCCAGTTGGTCTGGTCCAGCAGTTGCTGGAGCGCCTGCGTGACCATCGGGCCGCGCCACACCATCGGCTCGTCCGGATCGATCAGGAAGCCGATCGACGAGACCTGGATGCCATGGCCTTCCATCGGTTCCATCGTCTTGCCGTCCTTCGACAGGGGCCGTCCCGTGACGCCCAGCATGGTCGGCTGCGACGGGCCGTAGATGTCCGCGTCCAGCACGCCCACGGTGGCGCCTTCGGCGGCCAGCGCCAGCGCCAGGTTGACGGCCGTGGTGGATTTGCCGACGCCGCCCTTGCCCGAGGCAACGGCGATGATGTTCTTCACGTTCGGCAGCGGCTTCAGGCCCCGCTGCACCGTGTGCGCGATGATCTTGCTGGTGATGGCCAGGTTGACCTTCAGGCCGAAGGGCTGCAGTGCGGCCAGCACGCTGGCGCGGATCGGCTCGATCTGGCTGTTGGCCGGGTAGCCCAGCTCGATCTCGAGGGCGATTTCGCCGTTCTCGATTTTCAGGTTGCGCACGGACTTGGTGGTGACGAAGTCCTTCGTGGTGTTCGGATCGACCACCTGGGACAGCGCGGCCTTGACGTCTTCGACTGTGATGCTCATTTGATTCTCCGTTGGTGATGCCGCAGTCTAGCGCAAAATGGCAATATTGAGGCCGATGCATGGCCGGCCCCGCATTACTTGCGGCGAGCCGGCCTGCGCGGTGGCGCCCGGCGCTGTTAAAATGCTTCTTTTACCTAACCTCGCGCTGACCATGACTCGCAAGCTGTTCGTCACCACTGCCCTGCCCTACGCTAATGCCGCCTTCCATATTGGCCACATGATGGAATACATCCAGGCCGACATCTGGGTTCGTTACCAGCGAATGCAAAGCGAAGGTGGCGTGCCGCGCGAAGTGCATTTCGTCGGCGCCGACGACACCCACGGCACGCCGATCATGATCGCGGCCGAAAAGGAAGGCATCACGCCGCAGGAATTCGTCGCCAAGATCGCCGCCGGCCGCGCCCAATACCTGGACGGTTTCCATATCGCCTTTGACAACTGGTATTCCACGGATTCGCCGGAAAACGTCGAGCTGTCGCAAGGCATCTACCGCCGCCTGCGCGACGTCGGCCTGATCCAGACGAAAACCGTCGACCGCTTCTTCGACCCCGTCAAGGGCATGTTCCTGGCCGACCGCAATATCAAGGGCGAGTGCCCGAAGTGCGGCGCCAAGGACCAGTACGGCGACAATTGCGAGGTGTGCGGCGCGGCCTACCAGCCGACCGACCTGGTCAACCCGTATTCCGTGTTCACCAACGCGACGCCCATCCTGAAGCCTTCGGAACAGTATTTCTTCAAGCTGTCGGACCCGCGCTGCTTTGAATTCCTGCGCGACTGGCTCAACACCCCGGGCCGCCTGCAGCCGGAAATGGTCAACAAGGTTTCCGAATGGCTGGGCGAGGCGGGCGAAAAGCTGGCCGACTGGGATATTTCGCGCGACGCGCCGTATTTCGGCATTCCCATTCCGGACGCGCCGGGCAAGTTCTTCTATGTGTGGCTCGACGCCCCCGTGGGCTACCTGGCTTCGCTGAAGAACTATTTCAGCAAGAAGAATATCGATTTCGACGCCTTCCTGAACGACCCGGCCGCCGAACAGATCCACTTTATCGGCAAGGACATCGTCTCCTTCCACCTGCTGTTCTGGCCCGCCATGCTCAAATTCGCCGGCCACCCGGTGATCGAGAAGCTGAAGGTCAATGTGCACGGCCACCTGACCGTCAACAACGAAAAGATGTCGAAATCGCGCGGCACGGGCATTTCGCCCCTGCGCTACCTGAACCTGGGCATGAACCCGGAATGGCTGCGCTATTACATCGCCTTCAAACTGAACTCGAAAGTCGAGGACCTCGATTTCACGGGCGAGGATTTCGTCGCCCGCGTCAATTCGGACCTGATCGGCAAATACGTCAATATCGCCAGCCGCTGCGCCGGCTTTATCGCCAAGAAGTTCGACGGCAAGCTGGCCCCGCAACTGTCGGCCACGGCGCTGGACTGGATCAGGAAGGCGCTGACGGACGCCGACGGCGCCGAGCGCCAGGCATCCATTGCGCAAAGCTTCGAGAACCGCGAGTTCGGCAAGGCCCTGCGCGAAATCATGGAAATCGCCGACGTGACGAACCAGTACGTCGACGAAAACAAGCCATGGCTGCTGGCCAAGGATGCGGACAAGACGGCCGCACTGCATGAAGTGTGCACGACGGCCCTGATCCTGTTCCGCCAGCTGACGATCCTGATGTCGCCCGTGCTGCCCGGCGTGGCCGCCAATGTACGCACCTTCCTGAACGACGAGCGCTTCACGTGGGCCGATACGGCCGTGGAAGCGGCCAGCAGCGCCATGCTGGGACGCACCATCGGCGCCTACAGCCACCTGATGACGCGGGTCGACGCCAAGATGATCGAGGAACTGTTCGACGCGCCGAAGGCAGCCCCTGCCCCTGCCGCCGCGCCGGCAGCCGTTGCCGCACCCGTGGCGGCCGCCGCGCCCGTCGACGGCATCGAGGCGCTGGCGCCGGAAATCAAGATCGACGACTTCGTCAAGATCGACCTGCGCATCGCCAGGATCGTCAACTGCGAGCATGTCGACGGTTCCGACAAGCTGCTCCGGCTGACCCTGGACGTGGGCGAAGGGCGCCACCGCAATGTGTTCTCCGGCATCAAGTCGATGTATCAGCCGGAAGACCTGGTGGGTAAACTCACGGTGCTGGTCGCCAACCTGGCGCCCCGCAAGATGAAGTTCGGCGTCTCCGAAGGCATGGTGCTGGCCGCATCCAGCGCGGACGAGAAGGCCAACCCCGGCATCTATATCCTGAACCCGTGGCCGGGCGCCGAGCCGGGCATGCGCATTCGCTAAGGATAGCGGCGCGCCGATGGCCACCTTCGCAGTCCGTCCGGCCGACGACGACGACGCTTCGTTGATCGCCGGCCTGACGCGCCGCGCCTGGGCCGGCAAGGTCAGCGTCACCTCCAGCGGACACCGGGAAACCGCTGTCCTGGTCGCGGAACATCTGCGCCAGGGCGGCGGTTTTATTTTATTCGACGGCGATACGCCCATCGGCGCCGTCCGCTGGCTGCCCCACGACACGGAGCCCGGCGTGTGGGAGATATTAAGAATGGGCGTCCTGCCCGAATACCGGGGCAATAACCTTTCCCAGCATTTACTCGAAGCCGTGATTCACCACGGCCAGGAATCAGGCATTCGCGAACTGCGCCTGGCGGTACGAAGCGACCAGCCGAAACTGATCGATTTTTATGCGGCCTATGAATTCGACCTGGCCGCCGAACTCGAATATTCCCACGCCAATCCCCTGGAACCGGCGCCGCTTGTAATGCGGCGGCAACTGCGCTGATTGCCTTTGGGCGTCAGCCGCATTGTCCCGTCGCCGACAGACCAATCCATGGCGTGATCGCGCCAAACCTTGGCTTAAACGGCACGATTGCTGCCCCCCCGTTGCCCGGTGTGCGGGCTATTTCCTCGCGTCTACTCGCACTTCAGGTGGCGGACTGCACAGCACCCGCAATGGGCTTCGGCGGCTTCGGCGGTGCATTATCGCAAGCGGCCAGGGCTAATATCGCCGCCATACCCAACAATAAACATTTACGCATGACCATTCTCCCGCTGAGTAATATCCCACGCTAGCAGAACACACCACCGCGCGGCGCGGTGTTGATTTGCCGCACTAGCCACACCTTTCCCAAGATAGCGGAACAAGCCTCCATGCGGGGCCGGATGCCGAACGCGGTGCAATCGCAGGGTACGCACACGGCAAGCTATTCCTCTGCCCCGGTGGCAGACATGGTTTAGAGAAACACTGCGAACGGATCAGGTGTCCGACGTTGAATTCGCCGGCGGTCCGGATAATGATGGGTCAGCTGGGTCGTCGGGAGGAAACGATAATGCCGCCGACGATCAGCAGGAAGGCGATACCGTGATAAAGGTGGGGCAACTCGCCCAGAAACGCGGAGGACAGCAGTGCCGCGAACAGCGGTGTCAGGTTGCTGAAGAAGGCGGCGATGGCGGGGCCGGCGCGCCGGACACCCTCGCCCCAGCAACGGAAGGCGACGACTGCGGGGCCGATGGCGACGTAGGCCAGTACGGCAGCGAGCGTCCAGTTCCAGTGGACGGTGGCGTCCGACAAAGTCCACTCCCCTGCCGCGAACAATCCTGACCACAGCACGCCGAAACCCACCTGGGCCAGCAGGAAGCCGGCCCAGTCGGCCCGCAGCCCGGCCGGCTCGTGGGTGCGCGTCAGCAGCCAGCTGTACAGCGACCAGGCAATCGTCGCCAGGATCATGAACAGGTCGCCCGCCACCAGCCGCAGCGCCAGCAGGTGGGCGACGTCGCCCCGGGCCAGCACGAGCAGCACGCCGGCGATCGACAGCACGGCGCCGACGACTTGCCGGCGCGTGACGCCGACGCCGAAGAACAGCCAGCCCGTCAGAATCATCCACACGGGCATGCCCGCCGCGACGAGGGTGACGTTGATGGGCGTGCTGCTTTGCAGCGCGAGATACTGCAGTGCGTTATACAGGCCCACGCCAAGCAGGCCCAGCAGCGCAAAGCGGCGCCAATGCCGCCACAATTCGCTGTCGCGGCGGAACACGGGGCCGGCCAGCGGCAGCAGGATGGCGAAGGCCAGGCTCCAGCGCAGCAGGTTCAGCAGGATAGGCGGCACCATCTCGTGGACGAGGCGGCCGGCGATGGCGTTGCCCGCCCACAGGATCGGCGGCAAGGTCAGCAGGAAGACCGTGTGGGGGGTCAGTCGTGTATTCATGGCAATAGAGCATACCCGAAGCGGGGCGCTGTCGCTGGGCAGCGACGGAAATTCCCTGTGGCATGCCGCAGCGCGGTAGAATAGCCGTTGGCTTTCAACTCAGCTATCAAACCTATGAAACTCCTGTTCAAGCAGCACCGCGGTTACGAATCCGATCACACCCAGTTCATCAAGAGCCTGAAGGAAAAGAATCCGGCCATCGAGCAAGGCCAGCAGCAGGGCCGTGCCCTGCTGTGGGACAAGGCGCCGCAGTCGCTGGACGAGCGCGCACGCCAGCGCGATTCCGCCATTGCCCAGCAAGCCTACGTCTATCAGAACAAACTGACGGACTGAATGCAGGGCTAGCTCGGGAACGCCAGACATGCTTCCCGCGGACGACCCGGCCGGCGCAGCAGTTGCAGCGCCGGACCCGCAGTCGACAGGCAGCGCCGTGGCACCAGCCGACGGCGCTGCTTTTGCACGCCTGTACGGCGAGCCCCTGCTGCACCTGCCCACGGACCTGTACATCCCGCCGGATGCGCTGGAAATCTTTCTCGACGCCTTCGAAGGCCCGCTCGACCTGCTGCTGTACCTGATCCGGCGACAGAACTTCAATATCCTCGACATCCCGATGGCGCAGGTCACGCTGCAATACCTGAAGTATGTGGACCAGATCCGCCTGTCGAACCTGGAGCTGGCCGCCGAATACCTGTTGATGGCGGCCATGCTGATCGAGATCAAGTCGCGCATGCTGCTGCCGCAGCGCCAGCATGAGCTGGAAGTCGATGGGGACGATCCCCGCGCGGAACTGGTGCGCCGCCTGCTCGAATACGAGCAGATCAAGCTGGCCGCCGTCGACATCAATGCCATTCCCCAGCTGGACCGGGATTTCGTGCGCAGCCAGATCTTCATCGAGCAGAGCCTGGTGCCCGTGTGGCCGGACGTGACACCCGGGGACCTGCAAGCGGCCTGGCGCGACCTGCTCAAGCGCGCCACCCTGAAGCAGCACCACAAGATCAGCCGCGAGGAACTGTCGGTGCGCGAGCACATGACGGCCATCCTGCGCCGGCTGCAATCGCAGCGTTTCGTCGAGTTCGCCGACCTGTTCGATGTGAGCGGCGGCGTACCCGTGCTGGTTGTAAATTTTGTCGCCATGCTGGAACTGGCGAAAGAAACCCTGATCGAAATAACCCAGGCCGAACCGTTCGCGCCCATTTACGTGCGCCTCGCCTATTCGCCTGCCTGAACCACCGGCCATTAGAAAAACATGAAAATCATTTCCTCCATTGAAGAGCTGCGCGACCAACTGAGCGGCCAGCTGCGTACCGCCTTCGTGCCCACCATGGGCAACCTGCACGAAGGCCACCTGTCGCTGATGCGCATCGCGCGCCGGCATGGCGACCCCGTGGTGGCGTCGATCTTCGTCAACCGCCTGCAGTTCGGCCCGAACGAGGATTTCGACAAATACCCCCGCACCTTCCAGGCCGACGTGGAAAAGCTGGAAAAAGAAGGCGTCTACGTGCTGTTCGCACCCACCGAGAAGGACCTGTATCCGGAGCCGCAGGAGTACCGCGTGCAGCCACCTGACGGCCTGGGCAATACGCTGGAGGGCGAGTTCCGTCCCGGCTTCTTCAACGGCGTATGCACCGTCGTGACGAAACTGTTCTCGTGCGTGCAACCGCGCGTGGCCGTCTTCGGCAAGAAGGACTACCAGCAGCTGATGATCGTGCGAAACATGGCGCGCCAGTTCGCGCTGCCGACGGAAATCATCGGCGCCGAAACCTACCGGGCCGAAGACGGCCTGGCGCTGTCCTCGCGCAATATGTACCTGTCCGAGCAGGAACGGGCCGAAGCACCGGCCTTGTACCAGTCGCTCAACTTCGTCGCCAGCGAAATGCGCGCCGGCCACCTGGACATCTTCCAGCTGGAACACAAGGCCATGGACGACCTCGCCAAACGAGGCTGGAAGCCGGACTACATCAGTATCCGCAAGCGCAGCGACCTGCAACCGCCCAACGCGGGCGACCTGGCCCAGGGCGCCCCGCTCGTCGTCCTCGCCGCCGCCAAGCTGGGCACCACGCGCCTGATCGACAACTTGGAAATCTGAGCCACCGCCGCTACGGCCGGGTCCGTGTCCACCGTGGGGTCAGACCCCGACATGGACACGGACTGAGCTATGTTTGCAGTCGAGCTCGTGTCTGTGTCGGGGTCTGACCCCAAGGTGGACACGGACTGAGCAATGTAGCGGTCGAGCTCGTGTCTATGTCGGGGTCTGACCCCAAGGTGGACAGAAACCCCGGCTACGCCCCCAAGGTGGACACAGGCTCGGCAGTTTGGGTGGCCGATCAGCCGGTGACGTTTTGCGTCCACGCCAGCGCGGACAGGTGGGCCTTGTTGACGTCTAGCGGGGTCAGGTTCAGCGAGGCGGCCAGCGAGGCGACGAGCGTTGAGTTCAGCTCACACGCTTCGGCCAGGGCCAGGTAGGGGCCGTAGCGCCCACCCCGCTCCAGCAGGGCTTTGACGACCTCGTCGGACAGCTGGATGGTTGCCAGCACTTCCTTCATCGGCACGCCCAGCAGCCGGTCCAGCAGCGAGAACATGCCGGCGACGAAAATGTTTTCCGCTTCCACCTTGCCCAGCGCCGTCACGCCCAGCAGTTCGGCCAGGCGGCCACGGACGACGGCCGTTTCCAGCAGCACGGGCGAAAAGCCCGTCGTGCTGGCCGTGGCCAGCAGCAGGGTCAGCCAGCGGTACAGGGGCTGGTAGCCCAGCAGGCCGATGGCCTGCTTCAGGGACTGGATCTCGCGACCCATGCCGAAACCGGCCGAGTTAATGTAGCGCAGCAGCTTGTACGACAGGGCCGCGTCGCGCTTGAGCACGCTTTCCAGCTTCGGCACGTCGGCATTGGCGCTGACCATCTGCATCAGTTGCAGGATCATCGTCTGGGCCGGATTCATGCCCTTCATTTCCAGGCCCGGCCGGGGCGTCAGGTGCAGCTTGCCGACGAAGGCATCGATGCCCAGCGCGGCGCAGGCGTCGAAATCGGCCCAGGTCGTCACGGGCCGCCCCACCATGCGCACTGTCGACTGCTTCAGCGCGGCATAGGTGCGCGCCTGCGAGGCCACGTCGGCGCCGGAGAAACGCACTTCCACATACGAACAGATGCTGGGCAGGCGGTTGCCGGCGCGGGCGATGTCGCAGTTGCGCAGCAGGATGCCGACGTCGCCGGCCCGCAGCGCGCGCACGGCCGCCAGGGTATCAGGATTGGCCAGCTCGCGCGTGGCGATCGACAGCACCGTGTGCTGCGGCGGCAGGTTGTACAGGGCGTCCGTCGACAGCATCGCCGGCACGGCTTCCAGGAACAGGGTCTTGTCGCGCAGCAGCCAGCCACGTTCGGGGTCGTTGACCTGGCCGGCGACGAAGCCGACCAGGTCCTCCAGCGCCGCCTGGGTGGGGGCGTCGCCGGCATTGTGTTGCCACGTCAGCTCATAGCCGACCACGCGCTGTTGCGGGTCAAGCAAGGGCTCGCGCACGAGGAAATGGGTCTGATGCATTGGCCGATGTGAGTGAAACGAAGCGCGCCCCGGGGCGGTAGCGCGGTCATGCAGTGGCGCGGATCGGGCGGGCCGGTGCCCGCCTCCGGTCAGAAGCCCAGGCTGTCCAGCAGGTCGTCGACCTGGCCCTGGTCGGCCACGATGCCTTCGGCGCTGGTGTCGATCTGGGGACCGTTCAACAGGCCCGTATCGATTTCCTTCTTCAGTTCTTCCGGCGCGAAGTCGATCAAGGTCTGCACCAGTTGCTTTTCCAGGTTCTGGGCGATCGACGTGACGCGCTTGATGACCTGGCCCGTCAGGTCCTGGAAATCCTGCGCCATCATGATGTCCATCAGGTGGCCCTTCGTGGCGCTCGTCGCGGCCGTGGCCGAACCGAGCGCGACGATGGTGCGCTGGGCCAGCTCGCGCCAGTCGGCTTCGCCGCCCTGGCCGTCGAGCAGGGCCTGCCACGAACTGGACAGTTCCTTCGCATCCTTGCTGATGCCGTCCTGCAGCGGGCCGGCCTCGTCGGTGGCGTTGAGCACCTTCTGGGCGGCGTCCTCGGACAGGCGGGCCACATAGTCGAGCCGGTCGCGGGCGTCGGGAATGTCGGTGGCGGCCTTTTCGATCAGCTTGTCCAGGCCCAGGCCGCGCAGGTTCTCGTGCAACGCACGGGTCATGTGCCCGATGCGCGACAGGAATTCCTCGTTGGGGTCCGTCGGGGCCGCGCTACCAGCTGCAGCTGCTTGCTCGACCATGGATCAGGCTCCGAGTTTTTCGAAAATCTTGTTCAGCTTCTCGTCCAGGGTGGCGGCCGTGAATGGCTTGACGACATAGCCGTTGGCGCCGGCCTGGGCCGCGGCAATGATGTTTTCCTTTTTCGCTTCGGCGGTGACCATCAGCACGGGCAGCTTGGCCAGCGCGGGATCGGCACGAATATTCTGCAGCATGGTCAGGCCGTCCATATTCGGCATGTTCCAGTCCGACACGACGAAGTCGAAGGATTCGGCACGCAGCTTGGCCAGCGCCATCACGCCGTCTTCCGCTTCGTCCACATTGGCATAACCCAGTTCTTTCAACAGATTCCGGACGATGCGACGCATCGTCGAGAAGTCGTCAACAACTAAAAATTTCATCTTTGGATCAGCCATGAATTACTCCGTTGATTCTTATGTAACGCGGTTATTTAAATTTGTGCTCTGCAGCTTGTACTCGATGCGCGCGCTCGATTGCGCTCCGTCAGCAAGTTGTAGGATAGCATTATCGTTACCCATAGGGAACAGAACACCTCGTCACTTACGGTAAAAAAACAGTTACCGTATCAATCGTACCCTCAGAACGTATCGATCGCGCGACGTTCTTGCCGCATTCTTCGTCCCGCGCCCGCGCCGGCCCGGCCGGCGCGCCGGGATCACACCCGCAGCGAGCGCATGCCGTGCTGCGCCAGGTAGCCCAGCACCATGCCGGGCAGCGCCTGCAACGCGCCCACCTCGTGGGTGGCGCCGACGGCGATCGCCTCGCGCGGCATGCCGAAGACAACGCAGCTGGCTTCATCCTGGGCAAAATTATACGCCCCGGCCGTTTTCATCTCCAGCATACCAGCAGCGCCGTCCTTCCCCATGCCCGTCAGGATGACGCCGACGGCATTCTTGCCGGCGAACTGCGCCGCCGAGCGGAACAGCACATCGACGGACGGACGGTGGCGGTTGACGGGCTCGCCCTGGTCCAGCTTCGTCATGTAGTTCGCACCCGAGCGGGTCAACAGCAGATGCGAGTGGCCTGGCGCGATATACGCGTGGCCCGGCAGCACCCGCTCGTTGCCCGCCGCTTCCTGCACCGAGATCTTGCACAGCGAGTCCAGGCGTTTCGCGAACGAGCGCGTGAAGCCTTCCGGCATGTGCTGCGTGATCAGGATGCCCGGACAGTCGGACGGCATTTGCATCAGGAATTCCCGGATCGCTTCGGTACCGCCCGTGGAAGCACCCACGATAATCAGTTTTTCGGATGACATCAGCGGATTGCGTAATTGTGGCAGGGGCGCGCTGCCTTCGGCGCCCGCTTGCGGCAGCGTGCGGGCGCGGATGCGGGCTTTCGAGGCTGCGCGGATCTTGTCGGCGATCAATTCGGTATATTCGCGCATGCCCGTCTGGATCGAGATCTTCGGCTTCGTGACGAAGTCGACGGCGCCCAGCTCCAGCGCGCGCATCGTGATTTCCGAGCCCCGCTCGGTCAGCGACGACACCATCACCACCGGCATCGGCCGCAGCCGCATCAGCTTTTCCAGGAAATCGAGGCCGTCCATCTTCGGCATCTCGACGTCCAGGGTCAGCACGTCCGGATTGGTCTGCTTGATCAGTTCGCGCGCGACCAGCGGGTCCGGCGCCACGCCCACGACGGTCATGTCGGGCTGGCTGTTGATAATTTCGGTCATGACGCTGCGGATCAGCGCGGAGTCATCGACCACAAGTACTTTGATAGTCATCGGGGCCTCTTAGAACAGCTCGATTTCACCAGCCACGGGCTGGACTTTCAGGCGGCTGGCGTATTCGATCTCGCGCTTGGCCAGCGTATCGTTGTGCGACTGCATCAGCTTCTTCACGAGCACCTTGCCGGTGCGGGGGAAGAAGTAGACCTTGCGCGGGTGAATGTCGTTCAGGTCCTCCGCCACGACGCGGATGCGTTCGTTGCGCAGGAAGGTCTGCACGAAGGCGGCGTTGCGTTCGCCCACGTTCATGGCCGTGAAGCCCTTCAGCACGGCGCCGCCGCCGAAGACCTTGGCCTCCAGGTTGTCGCGCCGGGCGCCGGATTTCAGCAGGCTGTTGATCAGGATCTCCATCGCGAAGGTGCCGTAGCGGGCCGACGCGGAAACAGGGCTGTCCTTGTCGGCGCCGCCGTCGGGCAGCATGAAGTGATTCATGCCCCCCAGGCCGGTCACCCTGTCACGGATGCAGGCCGACACGCAGGAGCCCAGCACGGTGACGATCAGCATGTCCTTGGCCGTGTAATAGTATTCCCCAGGCAGGATCTTGGCCGCCTGGGTATCGAACGTCCGGTCGTAGTAGACGTTCGTTGCGAGATGTTCGTTTTCCATGGTATTCGTCTCAGGCTCGTTGCGGCGCGATCCTGGCCGCGCCTGGGCGCTCGTCCAGTTCATAGACCGTTTTCCCGCGCAGTTTCAGCGAATCCGACACGTACAGGAAATTCTCGGAATGCCCCGCGAACAGCAGCGCATCCGGTTTCATCATGGGCACGAAGCGCGACAGGATCTTGCGCTGCGTGGGTTTGTCGAAATAGATCATCACGTTGCGGCAGAAGATCACGTCGAACGGGCCACGGATATCCCATTTGTCGTCCAGCAGGTTCAGCTGGCGGTACGTGATCAGCTGGCGCAGCTCGGGCCGGGCCCGCGCCATGCCGGCCTTGTCGCCCTTCCCTTTCAGGAAGAAGCGGCGCTGCTGCTCGGCCGACAGCTTGTCGATCCGTTCAAGCGGATACACGCCGTTGGCGGCCGTCGCCAGCACATTGGTGTCGATGTCGGTGGCGATGATATGGACCGGCGGGGTCAGCGAATTGAATGCCTCGCACACCGTCATCGCGATCGAATACGGCTCCTCGCCGGTGGAACTGGCGGAACACCAGATATTGAGCTGCTCGCCGCGGTGTTTCTTGACGTGTTCAGCCAGCAGGGGGAAGTGATGCGCCTCGCGGAAGAACGACGTCAGGTTGGTGGTCAGTGCGTTGGTAAACGATTCCCACTCATTGCCCAGGCGACCCGCTTCGAGGTCGTCCAGGTACTTGACGAAGGATGAAATTCCGATGGCGCGCAGGCGGCGCGCCAGCCGGCTGTACACCATCTCCTGCTTGCTGTCGGCCAGCGCGATGCCGGCCCGTTTGTAGATCATTTCGCGCACTCTCTCGAAGTCGCGCGAGTTGAAATCAAACTCCTTGACGGTGTCTTTGGACATTATGCCTATCCTTGCGTTACCGGGCACCCGGCGCGCGCGGAGCGCGGCCGGGTTATCGTCACGGGGGCCAACGGCCCGGGGGTTGCCCCGCTGACGTCAGGCTTGCGCCCTGCAGTTCGTCAGAACTCTTCCCAGTCGTCGCCAGCCGGTGCGCTGACCACTTTCTTCGACGAGGTCGACGTGGAAGCAGCAGCGGCGGCGGCAGGCTTGGCGGCCGGTGCTGGCCGCACCGTCACGGCACGCGTCGTGCTCGCGGCGCGGGCCGCCAGCGGCTTGGCCGCGGCCTTGGCCGGTGCCTTGGCCACGACAGGACGCGATACCGCCGTCGCTTCGCCGCCCAGCTTGAAGATGCTGACGGCTTCGCCCAGGCGCTGGGCCTGTTCCTGCATGCTTTCCGCGGCGGCGGCGGCTTCCTCGACGAGGGCCGCGTTACGCTGGGTCATTTCGTCCATCGTCGTGATGGCCTGGTTGACTTCCTCGATGCCGCTGCTCTGTTCCTGGGTTGCCGCCGTGATTTCGCCCATGATGTCGGCGACCTGCTTGATCGACGTGACGATCAGGCCCATGGTCTGGCCCGCTTCGTCCACCAGCTTGCCGCCGGCATCGACCTTCGTCACGGAATCGTCGATCAGCGCCTTGATTTCCTTGGCGGCGCTGGCCGAACGCTGGGCCAGGTTGCGCACTTCGGAAGCGACGACGGCGAAGCCCCGACCCTGCTCGCCTGCACGGGCCGCTTCCACGGCCGCGTTCAGGGCCAGGATATTGGTCTGGAAGGCGATGCCGTCGATGACGCCGATGATGTCGACGATCTTGCCCGAGCTTTCCTTGATCGAACCCATCGTGTCGACCACCTGCGACACCACGGTGCCGCCCTTTTCCGCCACCGACGACGCCGACACGGCCAGCTGGTTGGCCTGGCGGGCATTGTCCGCGTTCTGCTTGACGGTCGACGTCAGCTCTTCCATCGAGCTGGCCGTTTCTTCCAGCGAGCTGGCCTGCGCCTCGGTACGGGCCGACAGGTCGGCATTGCCGGAAGCGATTTCCTGCGACGCCTGCGTGATCGTCTCGGTACTGCCACGCACCTGGCTGACGGTGCGCACCAGGCTGTCGTTCATGTCCTTCAGCGCCTGCAGCAGTTCGCTCGTTTCATCCTTGCCTTCGACGCGGACCTGCGAGGTCAGTTCGCCGGCGGCGACGCGCTGCGCCACTTCGACGGCACCGGCCAGCGGCACGGTGATCGAACGGGTCGTGAAGAAGGCGCAGACCACGCCGATGGCCACGCCCAGCGCGCCCAGCACGAGGGTGAGCACCATCACGCGGCTGTCGTCCTGCAGCGAGCGTTCCTGGAAGGCCTTGGCGGCCGCGTGCTCCAGGTCGCCCAGGCGGTTCAGCGCCGCCAGGGTACGGGTATTGAGCGGATCGATGCGGCCGGCGATGATCTTCGTCGCGCCTTCGGCGTTGAACGCCAGCACCTGGGCCATCGCGTCCTTGAAGGCCGCGTCGACGTCCTTGTCCAGCGCAGCCAGTTCGGACAGCACCTTCTTCTCGCTGTCGTCCAGGCCCAGCGTTTCGAGCTTGCCGCGCGCCGCTTCGTACCGCTGGCGCTGCACCTTGACCTTCTCTTCTTCCTTCTGCATCAATTCGACGTCGGACTGCAGGCCGATATTGCGCATGGCGATACCGGACTCCAGCATTGCACTTTTCATCGTGCTGGCGTGCATGCTCTTGGCATTGGTCAGCTCCAGGCCTTCCATCAGCTTCGACTTGTTACGATAGTTCAGGCTGTTGGAAGACAGTACCAGTGCGACCAGGATCAGCAGGATGATGCCGAAGCCGAAGCCCAGTCTGGTACCGATTTTGTAATTGCGAACACTCATGATGAGTCCCCTACCTTAAAAAGATGATGAAGCAACGGCTCGCCTTCTGCGAGGCGATTGCCTCTTGTTAGTACAAAGATTTTTTTTTTGCTGCACCGCGTTTCTTGGGCGGTAATCGGTTCGATCGCCGCCGGGAAAAACCGGGGACAGTCCCCTGTTTTAAGGCAAGCTTTCTTCAAAACCAGGGTCTGTCCCCGGTTTTCTTAACGAGTGTCAGGCGGCCATCTGTTCGATCAGGCCCATTTCTGGCGAGGACATCAGCTTGTTGATGTCCACCAGGATCAGCATGCGCTCGTCGATCGTGCCCAGGCCGATCATGTATTCGGACGAGAACGCCGTGCCCATTTCCGGCGCCGGCTTGATCTGCTCCGGTTCCAGGGTCGTCACGTCCGACACGCTGTCGACCACCATGCCGACGACGCGGCCGTTGATGTTCAGGATGATGACGACGGTGAACTGGTCGTACACGGGCTCGCCCAGGTTGAACTTGATGCGCATGTCCACCACGGGAATGATGATGCCGCGCAGGTTGATCACGCCCTTGATGAACTCGGGGGCGTTGGCGATGCGGGTCACCGCTTCGTAGCCGCGGATTTCCTGCACTTTCAGGATATCGATGCCGTATTCTTCCGCGCCCAGTTTGAAGGCGAGAAATTCGTGTCCGGCGATGTCGGCATTCTGGTCTGCCATGGTCTTTCCTTATCAGCTAAGCGTATTAAAAATGGTTTCGTCGGCCAGCTGGCGCGAAGAACGGATCAGCGCCGCCACGTCCAGGATCAGCGACACGCCGCCATCGCCCAGGATGGTGGCGCCGGAGATGCCGGCCACCTTGCGGTAATTCGATTCCAGGTTCTTCACGACCACCTGCTGCTGCCCCACCAGTTCGTCCACGAACAGGCAGGCCTTGCGTCCTTCCGTTTCCAGGATCACCAGGATGCCTTCGGACGGATCGGTAAAGCGCGGCTCGATGTCGAACATCTGGTACAGGGGGATCAGGGGCAGGTATTCGCCGCGCACCTTGACCACCTTGCCCTTGCCGGTGATTTCCTTGACGTCCTCGGGGCTGGGCTGCATCGACTCGATGACGAAGCCCAGCGGCAGGATGTACACCTCCTCGCCGACCCGGATCGACATGCCGTCCAGGATCGCCAGGGTCAGCGGCAGCGAGATCGACATCGTCGTGCCGAAGCCCTTGGCCGAACGGATGTCGACGGTTCCGCCCATGGCCGTGATGTTGCGCTTGACGACATCCATGCCGACGCCGCGGCCCGACACGTCCGTCACCTGCTCGGCCGTCGAGAAGCCCGGCGCGAAGATCAGCTGCCACACGTCCGCGTCCGGCATGTTGTCGGAAACGGGCAGGCCGCTCTGGCGCGCCTTGGCCAGGATCTTGTCGCGGTTCAGGCCACCGCCGTCGTCCGACACCTCGATGATGATGTTGCCGCCCTGGTGCGTGGCCGACAGGAACAGGCGCCCCGTTTCCGTCTTGCCCGCGGCGCGGCGCACGTCCGGCATCTCGATGCCATGGTCGATGCTGTTGCGCACCAGGTGCGTCAGCGGGTCGACGATGCGCTCGATCAGGCCCTTGTCCAGTTCCGTCGCCGCGCCGTTGGTGATGAAGTCGACCTTCTTGCCCAGTTTGCCGGCCAGGTCGCGCACCATGCGCGGGAAGCGCGAGAACACGAAGTCCATCGGCATCATGCGGATCGACATCACCGCTTCCTGCAGATCGCGGGTATTGCGCGTCAGCTGGCTGACCGACGCCAGCAGGCGCTCGTGCACCATGGCGTCGAGCGTGTCGACGCGCTGCTCGATCATGGCCTGCGTGATCACCAGCTCGCCCACCAGGTTGATCAGCTGGTCGACCTTTTCGATCGACACGCGGATCGACGACGATTCGGCGCCGTGCGCGGGGGCCTTGTCGCCTTCCCGGCGCTGCGGCTTTTTCTCTTCCTCGACCACGGCGACCTTCTCGGCCGGCGTTGCTTCCTTGATGCCGGCGGCGGCGCGAATCTGCTCGACCGGCTGGAAGAAGCCGTAGCCGCGCGCGGCGTCGCTGTCCGAGCCGGCCGCATTGGCGCGGATTTCGTCCAGCGGCTGGAAGAAGCCGTAGCCCTGGCCTTCGCTGCCGGCCAGGCTGGCGGCCGTCTTGCCCGTTTCCGATTTCGGCAGCGGGTCGAAGAAGCCGTAGCCCAGGTCTTCCTCGACCTTGCTGCGCGCGGCCTGTTCCAGCGCGGCCTGTTGGGGCGTCAGCACGGGCAGTTCCGTCACCGCCATCTCGTCCGTGTTGAGCACGAACGAGCAGATGGCGATGATGTCGTCCAGGCTTTCATGGGTGGTGACGACCATCGCGTTGCGCTCGTTGTCGAGCGGCGTGACGATCACGTGGGCCAGCAGGCCCAGTTCGGCGGCCAGTGCCGTCACCTCGCGGTGTGCCATCTTCGGCAGCTCGAGACGGTAGCGGCGTCCGCCGCTGTGATCGACCGTCTCCTCGTCGCTGCTTGACGTCTGGAAGGCCGGCGCCACGTGGGCGATCGCGGCCAGCGGCACGTCCTGGGCCAGGTGCTGCAGCATCATGCGCACGTCGCCCACGGCGTCCTGGTCGACGGCACTGCCGAGGCGGTGGCCGTCCAGCTGCATCTTCAGCGCGTCCTTGGCCGCCAGGAAGGCGTCCACGTGGTCGAGCGTCAGCGCCATCTCGCCCTTGCGGATGCGGTCCAGCAGCGTTTCCAGGATGTGCGTCACTTCCGTCATGTCGGTCAGGCCGAACGTGCCCGCGCCCCCCTTCACGGAGTGCGCGGTGCGGAAGATCGCATTCAGATCCTCCTCGTCCGGCGCGCTGACGTCGACGGCAAGCAGCAGCCTTTCCATTTCAGCCAGCAGTTCCTCGGCCTCGTCGAAAAAGACCTGGAAAAACTGGCTTATGTCGATGGTCATGGCAAGACTCCGTCAAATAAGCTCAGAGAACACATGTTCAGCCGATGACCTTTTTTACGACCTCGATCAGGCGCTGCGGGTCGAACGGCTTGACCAGCCAGCCATTGGCGCCGGCGGCGCGGCCCTTGGCCTTCATCTCGTCGGACGACTCGGTGGTCAGCATCAGGATCGGGGTCTTGGCGTAGGCGGGCAGTTCGCGCAGGTGCTTGATCAGCTGCAGGCCGTCCATCTTCGGCATGTTCTGGTCCGTCAGCACCAGGTCCACGGTCTGCAGCTTGGCCTTTTCCAGGCCGTCCTGGCCGTCGACCGCTTCCACCACCTGATAGCCGGCGGCCTTCAGGGAAAACGCCACCATCTGGCGCAGGGAGCTGGAATCGTCAACTGCTAGAATCGTTTTAGCCATTTTTTTTATCTCACTTAAAAGTTTCGGGCCGCTCGCGTGTGGCCCACAGTGTTATTCGGTGTATCCGCGCCGAGCTCAGAACAGCTCGATGTCGCCGCTTTCCAGGTGCTTCTGGCTGACCGCCTTGCGCAGCACGCTGCGCAGCTCCAGGCTCTGGATCGCCAGCGCCATGCTGACCTTGCCCAGCAGCTCGACGATGGCCTCGCTGTCGCTCTCGGGGTCCATGTCGGCGCCGTAGGTGCCCAGGGTGGCGAGGAACTCGCGCAGCCCCGTCACCCGCTTCAGTGTGCGGTCGATCAGCTGGCTCGTCATGTCCTGGAACTGCATGCTCGTAATGGCCGCGTTCACATAAGTGCTGACCTGCTCGTTCATTGCTTCCAGCCGGGCCTTGTCGTCGGCCGACGGCGTGCCGCCGTCCAGCAGCAGGCGGATCGTGGCCTGCTGGGCGCTGACGGCCTCGTGGATCGCCATGAAGTTGCGCGACAGTTTCTCGATCGCCTCTTCCAGCAGCAGGTTGGTCTGCAGCAGGTCGGTCTCCACCTCGGTCAGGTGCTTCCGGCCGTGGTCCGAGACGCCGGACAGCATGCGCTTGACGTGGGAGCCGAGGATTTTTTTTCTGTTCATAACAATCTCGTCTTGGGTACTTTACTTGGGTGCCGCCGCGGGGTGCTCCGCCTGCGCCACCGCTTCCATGGTCGCTGCCGTCCCGGTGCCCACTTCCAGCTTGCCGGCGTCGCGCATCAACCCTTCTTCCGTCTTCTTGTTCATCACGATGATGCTGATGCGCCGGTTGATCGGGTTGAACGGGTCCTTGCGGTCCAGGTTGGCGGCCGATGCCAGGCCGACCACGCGAATGATCTTGCTGTCCTGCAGGCCGCCCTGCACCAGTGCCCGGCGCGAGGCATTGGCACGGTCGGCCGACAATTCCCAGTTACTGTAGCCCGTCTCGCTGAAATACGGCGTCGAATCCGTGTGGCCCGTCAGGCCGATGCGGTTCGGCACGTCGTTCAGCACCGGGCCGATCTCCTGCAGGATCTCGCGCGTGTACTGCTGCAGGTCCGCCTTCCCCGCGGGGAACATGGGGCGGTTCTGCTCGTCCACGATCTGGATGCGCAGGCCTTCGCTGGTGAAGTCGAGCAACAACTGCTCCTTGAACTTCTTCAGCGCGGGCGAATTCTCGATCTTGCTCTGGATCTTTTCCTTCAGCTGCGTCAGGCGCTGTTGCTCTTCCTTTTCCAGCGCCGCCTTGACGGCCGACAGGTTGTACGACTTCTTCACGGTATCGCTGCCGCCCGCGTTGACCTGGCCGTCCTGCCGCGTCAGGTCCTTGCCGCCCCCCTTGATGACGGAGGAGCTGTCGCCGCTGCCCGAGCCGCCCTGCATGGCCACCTTCAGCGGCGTCTTGAAGAATTCGGAGATGCCGTTCAGGTCGCCCTTGCTGGTCGAGCCCAGCAGCCACATCAGCAGGAAGAAGGCCATCATCGCCGTCACGAAGTCGGCATAGGCGATCTTCCACGCGCCGCCATGGTGGCCGGCGGCGTACTTCTTGATGCGCTTGACGACGATGGGCTTGGCGTCATCCATGCTTGGCTCCCGGCATCACTTCGACTTGGCCTTCTTGATATGGTCTTCCAGCTCGGCGAAGGTGGGGCGTTCCGTCGAGTACAGCACCTTGCGGCCGAACTCCACGGCCAGCGCCGGCGCGTAGCCGTTCAGGCTGGCCAGCAGGGTCACCTTAACGCACTGGAACATCTTGCTCGACTCCTCCAGCTTCTGTTCCAACAGGCTCGACAGCGGACCGACGAAGCCGTAGGCCAGCAGGATGCCCAGGAAGGTACCGACCAGCGCGTGCGCGATCAGCATGCCCAGCTCGGAAGGCGGCAGGCCCACCGATTCCATCGTGTGTACCACGCCCATCACGGCCGCGACGATGCCGAAGGCCGGCAGACCGTCGCCCAGCTTGGCGATCACGTGGGCCGGCACGGCACCCTCATGGTGGTGAGTTTCCAGTTCGTTGTCCATCAGGTTCTCGATCTGGAACGCGTCCATGTTGCCGGACACCATCAGGCGCAGGTAATCCGTCATGAATTCGACGATATGGTGGTCTTCCAGCACGGTGGGGTACTTTGAGAACAGGGGGCTTTCCGCCGGCGATTCGATATCGCCCTCGATCGACATCAGGCCTTCCTTGCGCACCTTGGACAGGACGTCGAACAGCAGCGACATCAGCTCCATGTACAGCTCTTTCGTGTAGCGCGAGCCCTGCAGCAGGGTCGGCAGCGCTGCGATCGTGGCCTTGATGGACTTGGCGTTATTGCCGACGAAGAAGGCGCCCAGCGCGCCGCCGCCGATCATCAGCAGTTCCAGCGGCTGGAACAGGGCCGCCAGGTGGCCGCCCGCCATCGCGAAGCCGCCGAACACGCAAACACACGTGACCACATAACCGATTATGACTAGCACTGACGAGCCTCAAAGAAAAATGCCGTACCGAAATAGATTCCACAAGGAACTACAATAACGTGAGAACGCCGTGCGGGCAAGGGAAGGACGCCTAAAAGCGCCATAAATAGAGGGGCGGAGCGCCCTCTGTGGTAAGTATGGTCTTGTCGGGAATATAAGGCGGGATGGAAAACTCGTAACTTACTAATAAACTGCCAACCTTCATTTCGCGCTTCGCCTTGTCGTATAAGGCTTGCATGGCCGCCGGAGAAAGATAGGCGAACACCAGGTCATACTCGCCGAAATGGAGTTTTTCATAATCGCCCCGAATAAACCGGGCCGGGGCGCGCAGCAGTTTTGCGCGCAGCAAGGAATAAAGCCAGGGCAACGGCGCCAGTTCAATTCCGGTACAGGCGATATCGGGGCGCAGGCGCGCCAGGTGCAGGGTCATGCCGCCCAGGCCGCTGCCGACATCGATCACGCGCAGGCCTGCACGTGCCGGCAACTGCGCCGCCACCGCATCCCACACGGGCCGGCTCGACGGAAAATACGGCACCTGGGTGCGAAAGGTCGACCAGTACCAGCCCAGCATGCCGAGGAACACGAGCAGGAACAGCACGGGCGGCAATTGCAGGGCACTGGCGGCCAGCAAGGCCAGGGGGAACAGCAACTGGATGGGGCGCCACCACGGGGCCAGCCCGACCCGCCACGTAATCAGCATGGCCAGGACACCTTGCAGGAGGACAGCCTGGAACAGCGTCAGGCCGTGGCCCGATGCGTCGGCCAGCAGCGCCAGCGCCGCACACGGCAGCACGGCCGCCAGCTGCGCCAGCAGCGCGCGCACGGCGGGCAGGCGCAACAGCGAACTCAGGAACGGCAACAGCCGGGACGGCATCACTGGCCGGCCCGGCTTGACATGGAAAGCGTCGGGGAGCGCAACGGCGGCAGGCTCAGGCCGCGGCCGCGTCTTCTTTCGCCTTGCGCGTCTTGCCGGCGCGCGAAGGCATGTGGCACAGGCCGCAATGGTAGTCGCCGTTCAGGTCCATGCCGTTAACGACGTACTTGCCCTGGCACTTG
Source organism: Pseudoduganella buxea (assembly GCF_009720835.1). Lineage (GTDB taxonomy): Bacteria > Pseudomonadota > Gammaproteobacteria > Burkholderiales > Burkholderiaceae_D > Rugamonas > Rugamonas buxea. Next base: position 32,135 of record NZ_WNKZ01000026.1, on the reverse strand, counting down.
GCGCAGGTCTTCAGTTCCAGCATCTTGCTGCTGAAGAAACGCACCAGGGTCCACGCGCGCGTCAGCGACAGCAGCGGCTCCTCGCCCGGCGCGGGCGGCATCTGTTCGAGGTACAGCTTGTAGGCCTTCATGACGGCCTGGATGCCCGTGGCACCGGCGTGCTCGACGAGAAAATTGTGAATATTGATAAACAGCGAGGAGTGGATATTCGGCTGCCACGTGAGGAACCAGTCCGTCGAGAACGGCAGCATGCCTTTCGGCGGGGACACCCCCTTCAACTCCTTGTACAGCTTGAGCAGGCGCTCGCGCGACAGCGACACTTCCGATTCGAGCAGTTGCAGGCGCGCGCCGAGATTGATCAGCTCGATCGCCAGCTGGATTTCCTGGGCTTCGCTCACGACACTTTTCTTGCTCATCATCCGCTCCTTCAGTCCGCCTCGTTCGCTTTACTATACTGCTTAAGCGATTTCTTCGACGCCCTGTCCGGCCATCAGGATGGCGGCATGGGACTGGGCCAGCGAGCGGTCCTTGTTGTGGTTCGTCAGCATGCCCAGGATGGCGCTGTCGTCGAAGCGGAAACGGGCCAGCATCATGTTGCCGCCCGCCAGTTTCAGGATCTGGGCGTTGCTCATGCCTTCGATCAGGTCGGCGATATCGGCCGAGATACCCAGGCGGAAGATGGCGGTGACCTTGTCGGCGCGGATCATCTGTTGAGCCAGCATCAGGTAGCTCAGATTTGCATCGCGAATTTCAGCCATCATGTCGTTTGCGGTCATGTGAATCTCCTCGTTTGAATTCGTTTGGAAGCGAATTGCGTTTCCGTTGAGATACATAATGCTGTACGGCACGATTCACGAGAAGAGGTGAACTTCTGTATTTGGGATAGGGGAATGCACGGGTCGCCCTGTCGGCGTTTGTCTGACAAGCGCAGGGCGATCATAGGGGCGCACCAGTGTTGGTGCAGGTCGGCGGGTAGTGTGTCCACGTGGAAAATGGTGCTCCACGGAACGAAAATAACGGGTCGATGCGTAGTTGCAGTGCTGCATTTTTACGACATCTGAGACAGGTAACGTCACAGTTCGCCGGAACTTTAGGGTCAACCGCAAAAAAGTTTAAAGTTTTTTTGCCCCAACCAAAGCGTCGAACAGAGACGGTTTCCCGCGCTTCTGGAACTGGTAACGGCAGGGCCGGCGGGAACTTGAGGGCTTTTCGCAAAAAAATTTGAAAATTGTCGAAAAAACCGCGAAAGCGAGCATTCGTGCGGGTTTGCGGGTCCCCTCTCCCTGGCTGGCCCACGGCTACCCTTGCCAATTCGGCATTTCCCCCATGGTACACTCACGGTTTCGCTTGAAGCCTCAAACATTTTCGACCCAGATCGCAGGAACCGCATGACCATGACCCGTGACGATTGCCTGGCGCGCGACGCCGCCGACCCGCTGGCGCCGCTGCGCGGCCAGTTCGACCTGCCGCCCGGCGTGATTTACCTGGATGGCAACTCGCTGGGCGCCCGCCCACGCGCGGCCCTGGCCCGCGCCCAGAACGTCATCGCCCGCGAATGGGGCATCGACCTGATCAAGAGCTGGAACACGGCCGGCTGGTTCGAGCTGCCGCGCCGGCTGGGCGACCGCCTGGCCCCGCTGATCGGCGCCGCCGCCGGCGAAGTCGTCGTCACCGACAGCACTTCCGTCAACCTGTTCAAGGCGCTGGCCGGGGCCCTGCACGTGCAGGCCGCCCACGCCGAACGCAAGGTCATCGTCACGGAGCGCAGCAACTTCCCCACCGATATCTATATGGCCCAGGGCCTGTCGGGCTGGCTGGAGCGGGGCTACCAGGTGCGCCTGGTCGACCGGGTCGAGGACATTGCCGACGCAGTCGGGCCCGACACGGCCGTGCTGATGCTGACCCACGTGAACTACCGTACCGGCTACCAGCACGATATGGCCGCCCTGTCGGCGCTGGCCCGCGAGCGCGGTGCCGTCACCGTCTGGGACCTGGCCCACTCGGCCGGCGCCGTGCCGGTGGCGCTGGCGCGCGACGGCGCCGACTTCGCCGTCGGCTGCACCTACAAATACCTGAACGGCGGCCCCGGCGCGCCCGCCTTCATCTGGGTGCCCCGGCGCCACCAGGCGCAGTTCGTCCAGCCCCTGTCGGGCTGGTGGGGCCACGCGGCGCCGTTCGACATGGCGCCCCACTTCGCGCCTTGCGACGGCATCGGCCGGGCCCTGTGCGGCACCCAGCCCATCGTGTCGCTGGCCATGGTCGAATGCGGTCTGGACGTCTTCGCCCAGACCGACATGGCCGCCATCCGCGCCAAGTCGCTGGCCTTGACGTCGCTGTTCATCGACCTGGTCGAGACGCGCTGCGCCGGCCACCCGCTGGAACTGGTGACGCCACGCGAGCCGGCCCGGCGCGGCAGCCAGGTCAGCTTCACCCATCCGCACGGCTTTGCCGTCATGCAGGCCCTGATCGGGCGCGGCGTCATCGGCGACTACCGCGAGCCGGCCATCATGCGCTTCGGCTTCACCCCCTTGTATACGAGCTTCGCCGACGTGTGGGATGCGGTGGCGATCCTGAAGGACATCCTGGACCGGGAAGACTACGACGTGGCCGCCCGGCGCGGCGTCGTCACTTGAAACAGGCAGACATATGAGTATCGAAGACAAGAAGGACGGCCAGTGGCATGGCGCCCAGATGGATTTTTCCAAATCCATGAGCTATGGCGACTACCTGGGCCTGGAGCAGATCCTGAACGCCCAGCACCCGCGCTCGCCGAACCACAACGAGATGCTGTTCATCGTCCAGCACCAGACCAGCGAGCTGTGGATGAAGCTGATGCTGCACGAGATGCACGCCGTGCGCGCCCACCTGCAGGGCGACGACCTGGCGCCGGCCTTCAAGATGCTGGCCCGCGTGGCCCGCATCATGGACCAGCTGGTGCATGCGTGGGACGTGCTGGCCACGTTGACGCCGCCGGAGTACACGGCGATCCGCCCCTACCTGGGCGCCTCGTCGGGCTTCCAGTCGCACCAGTATCGCGAGATCGAATTCATCCTGGGGAACAAGAACGCGAACCTGCTGGCCGTGCACGAGGTGCGCCCCGACGTGCACGCCATCCTGCACCGGGCCCTGCACGAGCCCTCGGTCTATGACGAGGCGATCCGCGTGCTGGCCCGCGCCGGCCTGCCCGTCTCGCCGGCACGCCTGGCGGTCGACCCGACCCTGCCGACGGTGGCCGACGACTCCGTCAAGGCGGCCTGGCTGGCCGTCTACCGCGACCCTTCCCGCCATTGGGCCCTGTACGAGCTGGCCGAGAAGCTGGTGGACCTGGAGACGGCGTTCCGCTTCTGGCGCTTCCGCCACGTAACAACGGTGGAACGGGTGATCGGCTTCAAGACGGGCACCGGCGGCACGGCGGGCGTAAGCTACCTGAAAAAAATGCTGGATGTGGTGCTGTTCCCGGAATTGTTCGCGCTGAGGACCGAGCTGTAGGGAAGCGCGGGGGGCCGCCGCATTGCCGGATCGTCCCGCATGGCTTACCCTAGCGGGACTTTTCGCCGACAGGACAATGCCATGACCTTGAAGACCCGCCCATTGAACCGGAAAACACTGGTACTGCTGCCCCTGCTGGCGGCCGCCCTGCTGTGCGGCCCTGCCGAAGCGCGCAAGAAGAAGGCCGCGTCCGAGCCGGGGCAGTTCGACTACTACGCGCTGGCCATGAGCTGGTCGCCCCAGTACTGCGCCGGCAGCGGCAACCGCGATCCGCAGCAGTGCGCCGTCGGCCGCCAGCTGGGCTTCGTGCTGCACGGCCTGTGGCCCCAGTTCGAGAAGGGCTGGCCGCAGGACTGCTCGAACGAGGCGCTGCCCGACGCGGTGCGGGTCAAGTATGAAAAAATGTTCGCTTCGCCCAAGCTGATCGGCCACGAGTGGTCCAAGCACGGCACCTGCTCCGGCCTGTCCGCCGAGGACTACATGGCCCTGTCGGCCCGGCTGAAGGAAGGGCTGGCCATTCCCGCCGCCTACCGCAAGCCGGCCGAGCCGATCCGCGTGACGGCGAGCCAGTTCAAGGAGCAGTTCCGCAAGGCCAATCCGGCCCTGGCCGACGAATCCGTGCTGCCCTTCTGCACGGGCGGCGGGCGCTTCCTGCGCGAGATCCGCGCCTGCTACGACAAGGACGGCCATTCGCGCAGCTGCGCCGCCGGCGAAGCGAAGAGCGCCGCGAAAAGCTGCGGCCTGGGCTCCTTCCTGGTCCAGAGCGTACGGTAAACCGCCCAGGCAAACGGTCCGCTTGCACCGGCGGCCCCGTTTGCCGTTAAAATCGCCCCATGACACAGGACGGCACCTCCCTCGACCTCACCGGCTGCGACCGCGAACCGATCCGCACGCCCGGCAGCATCCAGCCACACGGCTTCGTGCTGGCGCTGGGCCCGGACGGCACCATCGTCCAGGCCAGCGACAATCTGCCCCAGTGGCTGGGCGTGACGCCGGAAGCGGTGCTGGGCCGGCCGCTGACGGACGCCATCGGCGCCAGGGCGGCAACCTTGCTGCAGCCGGAACTTGGCGACGACCGCGTGCGCGCCCTGCCCGGCTTTGCCGCCACCATCCGCATGGGCGCGGACGGCCAGGAACGCTTCGACGTGCTGGCGCACCGCCACGATGCGCTGCTGATGCTGGAATTCGAGTCGGTGGCGCGGGCCGGCGCGGCCGACTTCCGCCACCTGTATCCGCTGGTGGGCGACTTCCTGCAGCAGCTTTCCGACAACGACACGGTCGAACGGATGAGCGAAACGGCCGCACGCGAAATCCGCGCCGTGACGGGCTTCGGCCGTGTGCTGGTGTACAAGTTCGACGAGGACGGCCACGGCCACGTGCTGGCCGAGAGCAATGACGGCTCGCTGCCATCCTACCTGGGCCAGCGCTTCCCCGCCTCGGACGTGCCGAAGCAGGCGCGCGAGCTGTACATGGCCAACCGCATCCGGCTGATCAGCAATGCCGACTACACGCCGTCGCGCCTGGTGCCCGCCGCCAATCCGCTGACGGGCGCGGCCAACGACCTGTCCTTTGCCGCGCTGCGCAGCGTCTCGCCCATCCACCTGCAGTACATGCGCAATATGGGCACGTATGCGTCGATGTCCGTGTCGCTGATGGTCAAGGGCCGGCTGTGGGGCCTGATCTCCTGCCATAACGGCGCGCCCTGCCACGTGCCGTTCGAGAAGCGCACCGCCTGCGAGCAGCTGGGCCAGATCCTGGCGCTGCGCATCACCAGCCGCGAGGATGCCGACGAGCTGCAGTTCCGGCTCGACGTGCGCCGCGTGATGGTCACCGTGCTGGGCGGCCTGACCCAGGGCGCGGACTTCATCGAGAACGTCGGCGGCGTCTTCCCCGAGCTGCTGCAGTTCGCCCGCGCCGGCGGCGCCGCCATCGTCGTCGACGAGCGCATCGTCACCTACGGCGACACGCCGGGGCACGAGCAGATACGCGCCCTGGTGGCGTGGCTGGTGCAGTCCACTCACGGCGACCTGTACCAGACCGACCGCCTGGGCGAGCAGTATGCGCCCGCGCGCGAGTTCCAGCGCAGCGCCAGCGGCCTGCTGGCGATGCCGATCTCGCGCATCCACCAGCACTACCTGCTGTGGTTCCGCCCCGAATTCGTCCACACGGTGGACTGGGCCGGCCCGCCCCAGGACAAGACCCGTACCGACCTGCCGCTGAGCCCGCGCACCAGCTTCGCCACGTGGCGCGAGACCATCCACGGCCGCAGCGCGCCGTGGCATCCGGGCGAGATCGAGATGGCGCTGGAGTTCCGCACGGCCCTGCTGGGCATCGTGCTGGAACGGGCCGAACAGATGGCCGAACTGGCCGAGGAGCTGGGCCGCGCCAACAAGGAACTGGAAGCGTTCTCGTATTCCGTGTCGCACGACCTGCGCGCGCCGCTGCGCCATATCGTCGGCTTTTCCGACCTGCTGCTGGAGGCGGCCGGCAACGACACCCTGGAGAAGCGCCAGCGCTTCCTGAAGAACATCAAGGAATCGGCCCACCTGGCCGGCAAGCTGGTGGACGACCTGCTGAGCTTCTCGCAGATGGGGCGGGCCTCGCTGCGCCCCGTGCAGGTGGACATGAACGAGCTGGTACGCTCCTGCATCGCCAAGCTGGCGATGGACACGCGCGGCCGCGACGTGCAATGGCGGGTCACGGAATTGCCCGGCATCGTGGCTGACCCGGCCTTCATCCAGCTGGCCTTGTATAATCTGCTGTCGAACGCCGTAAAATTCACCGGCCAGCGCGACCAGGCCGTGATCTGCGTGGACGGCCGCCGCGACGGCAACGAGACCATTTTTGAAGTACGCGACAACGGCGTGGGCTTCAACATGGACTACGTGCACAAGCTGTTCGGTGTATTCCAGCGCCTGCACCGGATGGAGGATTTCCAGGGCACGGGCATCGGGCTGGCCAATGTGCGCCGCATTATCGAACGGCACGGTGGCCGGGTCGAAGCCCGCTCGGTGCCGGGCGAGGGCGCGACGTTCACCTTTACGATTCCGAATTCATTACCGCCTGTATAGCATGATCAAACCCATCCTCCTCGTGGAAGACAACCCCCACGACCTCGAACTGACCCTGATCGCTCTGGAGAAGAGTCAGCTCGCCAACGAAGTCATCATCGTGCGCGACGGCGCCGAGGCGCTCGACTACCTGAACTGCCGCGGCGAGTTCACGGGCCGGCAAAAGGGCAATCCGGCCGTTGTGCTGCTCGATTTGAAACTGCCGAAGGTGGACGGGCTGGAAGTGCTCCGCGAAATCCGCGGCGCAACTGAGTTGCGCAGCCTGCCGGTGGTGATGCTGACGTCCTCGCGCGAGGAGCAGGACCTGGTACGCAGCTATGAACTGGGCGTGAACGCCTATGTCGTCAAGCCGGTCGACTTCCAGGAATTCGTCCGCGCCATTTCCGACCTGGGCATCTTCTGGGCCGTGCTGAACGAACCGCCACCGGGGTCGCAGCGCTACGTGCGCCCGCAGCAATAAGCCTCGTCAGGCGGCCTTGCGCCGCCGCAGCAGGTGGCGGATGCGGGCGCTCAGCACGTCCGCGTTGTACGGCTTCTGCAGCAGGCTGATGGTGGGGTCCAGTTTCCCTTCGTGGGCCAGCACCCCTTCCGCATACCCCGACGTAAACAGGATCTGCGCCTTCGGCAGCTTGCGCCGCACCAGTTCCGACAGTTCCAGGCTGCTCATGCGGCCGGGCATGATCACGTCCGTGAACAGCAGGTCGATGTCGGCGCCGTCCTCGATCTGGCGCGCGGCGTGGTCGGCATCCTCGGCCTGCAGCACCTGGTAGCCCAGTGCCGACAGCAGTTCGGCCGTCGCTTCGCGCACGGCCGTCTCGTCTTCCACCACGAGGATGGTCTCGATGCCGCCGAACAGGGGCGCCGATTGCGTTTCTTCCTCGTGGGCCGGGGCCTGCTCGCTGCGGCGCAGGAAAATGCGCACGCTGGTGCCCTGGCCCGGGGTACTTTTCAGGGAAATCTCGCCGCCGGACTGCTTGACGAAGCCGTACGCCATCGACAGGCCCAGGCCCGTGCCCTGGCCGGTGGGCTTGGTCGTGAAGAAAGGCTCGAAGGCGCGGTGCAGCACGTCGGGCGCCATGCCCTTGCCCGTGTCGGCCACTTCGATCATCAGGTAGTCGCCATTGCCCGTTTCCGACAGCTCCGGCGCGCCGCTGGGGATGTTGCGCGCGCGCAGGGTCAAAGTGCCGCCGCCCGGCATGGCGTCGCGCGCGTTGATGGCCAGGTTCAGGATGACGTTGTGCAGCTGGCTGGGGTCGACCGCCGTGCTCCACAGCGCGGGCGCGATATCGGTGACGATGGCGGCCTGCGGCCCCAGCACGCGGCGCAGCATGTCCTCCATGTCGGCCAGCACGGCCGACGGGTCGATGACGACGGCCTGCAGCGGCTGGCGCCGGGCAAAAGCCAGCAGGTGGGCCGCCAGGCGCGCGCCCCGCTCGACGCCGGCCAGTGCCGTATCGATGCGGGTGCGGGCATTGTCGTTGACGCCGCCGATCAGTTTCAGCAATTGCAGGTTGCCGCCGATGATCTGCAGCACGTTGTTGAAGTCATGCGCCACGCCGCCCGTCAACTGGCCGATGGCTTCCATCTTCTGGGCCTGGTGCAGCGCGGCCTGGCTGGCCCGCAGCGCTTCCTGGCTGCGCGCCAGCGACGCAAACGCCTCGTCGCGCTGGCGCGCGGCCACGCAGGCACCGCTGTGATAGCGCACCCGCGCCACCAGCTCGCGCGGGTCGGGCCACTTCACCAGGTAATCGTTGGCACCGGCCGCAAATGCCTGCACCTTGATCTCCGCATCCTGCTCGGATGACAGCAGCACGACGGGAATACTGGCGGTACGGGGATCGGCGCGCAGGTTGCGCACGACGGTAAAGCCGTCCGTGCCGGGCATGCGCAGGTCGACCAGCACGACCGTGGCCTCGACCCGCAGGGCCAGCTCCACGGCCCGTTCGGCGCAATGTTCGTAACAGAGCGCGATGTCGGCGTGGTCTTCCAGACTGTGCTGCAGGTAATCCCGCGCCAGCGCTTCGTCGTCGATCAGGAGGACGGAACAGATACTGTGTTGCATGGAGCGAGACGGCCCGAATGTTTATGGATGAACAGCAATATTGTATTTTACTTTAGAACCCGCCCCACAGACAGCAGCCGCGTTCAACCGTGCGCGCTCCGGCAAAGTTGCCTGAAAACCAGGGACAGTCCCTGGTTTTCAGGCAACTTTGTCGATGGATTTGACAGTTCAGTGAGGAAAATCGGCCAAGTCCTTGATTTTTCACCTTGTGCGCGCCGGGCGCGCCATTTGCTTGCACGATGATTTCTTATTACGCCGAGGAGATCGAGTCATGTCCAATATCGTCACAACGGGAATCAAGGCGACCGCCGCGCTGGCCTTCATGCTGGTCGGATTAAGTGCCCAGGCCGCCATCTTCACGACCACCCTGAGCGGCGCGGCCGAAGCGCCGCCGAACGGGTCACCGGGGACGGGCACGGCCACGGTCGAGCTGGATCTGACGGCCCACACCTTGTCCGTGGACGTGACGTTTTCCGGTTTGCTTGGAACGACCACCGCCACCCACATCCACTGCTGCACAGCCGTGCCGGGCGAAGGCACGGCCGGCGTGGCCTCGCAGACACCCACCTTCATCGACTTCCCCGCCGGCGTGACGTCGGGCAGCTACTTCCACGTGTTCGACACCACCGATCCGGCCACGTGGAACCAGGCTTTCATCAACGCCAACGGCGGCACCACGGCAGGCGCCGAGGCGGCCCTGCTGGCCGGGCTCAATGGCGGCCAGGCCTACCTGAACGTGCACAGCACTTTCGCGCCGGGCGGAGAGATCCGCGGCTTCCTGCAGCCGGTGCCGGAGCCGGCCACCGTGGCGATGCTGGCGGCCGGCGCGCCCCTGTTGCTGGTGCTGGCGCGGCGGCGCAGGCAGGGTGCCCGGTAGACCAGACCAGGGGGCCTGCCCTCCCCTTGGCCATCAGGCCTGGGGAATCGGGTTGGCCACCATCGCCGTGTTGAAGGCGTTGACGAGCGCATGCTCGCCGGCGCCGGGATTGTCGCGCAGCGGCCGCACGCTGTCGACCAGCACCTCCTCGGCATCCGTCGCAAGGCCCCGCATCGTTTCGGCGATAAGGCGTCCAGCGGCATGGCGCGCGGGACTAAAACCCCTCCTTTCAGGACATCCATGGCCAATCGCATCGCCCTTGTCGTCTTCCCCGGTTTCCAGATCCGGGACCTGCCCGCCCTGATCGTCTTCGAAGTGGCCAACCTGATACAGGGCGAGGCACGCCATGAAGTCGAGACGGTGTCGCCCGACGGCCGCCCCGTGAGGAAAGGATGCGCCGCGCGTTCGTGCGCACCCTGGGCAAGCCGCCGCGCGCCGTGCTGCGCGAGGCCCGCGTGCGGGGCGGCTACGATTTGCCGGACCTGGCAGGCGCTTGAGGGAAGGGCCGGCCCGGCCCCGGCAATTCGGGGCGAGTACTACACCTCCGGCGGCGGCGCCACCACTTCGTCGACGCGGCCGTCGCAATGCTCGGTCCATTCCTGCTGCTCGTTCATGACGACATGCAGGCGCAGCACGCGCCCCATGTGCCGGGCCATCGCCTGCTTGCGTTCGGGCGTGTCGTCGATCATGCGGCGCAGCCGCCACAGGGCATCGCCGTAAGGAGCCAGCCGGGCGGCGATGGTGCCCATGCAGTCGCCGGCGTGCGTCAGCATTGCCAGTGCATGGCGCGAATCCTCGTCGTTGGTGGCGAGGATGCCGTACTGGCTGGCGATCACGGCATTCTCGACGGCCCGCACCACCCGCCTGTCGCTGCCGAAGTGGCGGGCGATATGGCGCTCCAGGTCGTCGCGCAGGCCGTTGTCGTTCGTGTCGATGCCGGCCAGGGTCTCGCGTCCCGCCTCGCCCGGGTCGGGCGGCAGTTCCGCGCCCTGGACAATTGCGTCGGGTGGATTGGCCGCGGCCAGGGTGCCCGGCAAACCCGGCGACAGGACGGCGGCGGCAAGCATGAACAGACCGCCGGCAGTGGTGTACATGGCGCTTCCCCGTGAAAGTGGAAGCCCAGCATAGCGGCGCACTGGCACGCCGAAGTTGCCATGCATCAATACCTGCGTGGCTCGCGCAAATTTCCAACGAAAAAAGGCCCGGTCGATTGCCGACCGGGCCGCTGCTGTGGTGCTCGTATTGCTGCCGCGTGAGTTACTTCAGCAGCATCTCGTTGATGCGCTTCACGAACGCGGCCGGGTCCGTCAGCGTACCGCCTTCGGCCAGCAGCGCCTGGTCGAACAGGATATGGGTCCAGTCGGCGAACTTGCCGTCTTCCGCGTTCTCATACTTCAGGCGCGTGACCAGGGGGTGGTTCGGATTGATTTCCAGGATGGGCTTCGATTCCGGCGCATTCTGGCCGGCCGCCTTCAGCATGCGCAGCAGGTTGCCCGACAGCTCGTGCTCGTCCGCCACCAGGCAGGCAGGCGAATCGGTCAGGCGGAACGTCACGCGCACTTCCTTGGCCTTGTCGGCCAGCGCCTCGCCCATCTTCGTCACCAGCTCCTTGTACTGGTTTTCCGTTTCCTCGTGTTCCTTCTTCTCGGCCTCGTCTTCCAGCTGGCCCAGGTCCAGGCCGCCCTTGGCGACGGACACCAGCTCCTTGCCTTCGAACTCGGTCAGGAAGGACAGCATCCATTCGTCGACGCGGTCCGTCAGCAGCAGTACTTCGACGCCTTTTTTCCGGAAGATCTCCAGGTGCGGGCTGTTCTTCGCGGCCGTGAAGCTGTCGGCGGTCACGTAATAGATCTTCTCCTGGCCTTCCTTCATGCGCGCCACGTAGTCGGCCAGCGCCACGTTCTGGTCAGCCGTGTCGGCGTGGGTCGAGGCGAAGCGCAGCAGCTTGGCCAGGCGGTCCTTGTTGCCCATGTCCTCGCCGATGCCTTCCTTCAGCACCTGGCCGAATTCGGTCCAGAAGGTGGCGTACTTGTCCTTCTTGTCCTGCTCTTCGGCGTTCGCCAGCTCTTCCAGCATGCCGATGACACGCTTGGTCGAGCCTTCGCGGATGGCCTTGACGTCGCGCGACTCCTGCAGGATTTCACGCGACACGTTCAGCGGCAGGTCGGCCGAGTCGATCACGCCCTTGACGAAGCGCAGGTAGGTCGGCATCAGCTGCTCGGCGTCGTCCATGATGAAGACGCGCTTGACGTACAGCTTCAGGCCGCCGCGCTTGTTGCGGTCCCACAGGTCGAACGGGGCCTTGGCCGGCACGTACAGCAGCTGCGTGTACTCGCTGCGCCCTTCCACGCGGTTGTGCGTGTAGGTCAGCGGCGCGGCGAAGTCGTGCGACACGTGCTTGTAGAACTCCTCGTACTGCTCGGGCGTGATGTCGCTCTTCGAACGGGCCCACAGGGCGCTGGCCTGGTTGATGGTTTCCAGCTCGTCCTTCGTGACGGTTTCCTTCTTCTCCTCGTCCCATTCCTCTTTCGCCATCTGGATCGGCAGCGAGATATGGTCGGAGTACTTGCGGATGATGGACTTGAGCTTCCATGCCGACAGCAGCTCGTCCTCGCCTTCGCGCAGGTGCAGGGTGATATCGGTGCCGCGGCCCGTCTTCTCGATGGCCTCGACGCTGTAGTCGCCCTCGCCGCTCGATTCCCAGCGCACGGCGTCAGTCGCTTCGAGCCCCGCCCGGCGCGTCTCGACGGTGATCTTGTCGGCGACGATGAAGCCGGAGTAGAAGCCGACGCCGAACTGGCCGATCAGGGCCGCGTCCTTCTGCTGGTCGCCGGACAATTTGCCGAAGAATTCCTTGGTGCCGGACTTGGCGATCGTGCCCAGGTGCGAGATGACCTCGTCCCGGCTCATGCCGATGCCGTTGTCCGAAATGGTGATGGTGCGGGCGGCCTTGTCGAAGCTGACCTTGATGGCCAGTTCGTGGTCGTTGCCGTACAGGGCGTCGTTGTTGATCGCCTCGAAGCGCAGCTTGTCGGCCGCATCCGATGCATTCGAGATCAGCTCGCGCAGGAAGATTTCCTTGTTCGAGTACAGCGAGTGGATCATCAACTGCAGCAGTTGTTTCACTTCGGCCTGGAAGCCCAGAGTTTCTTTGTTATCAGCCATTTCTACCTCAATAATATTGTTGAGCAGGGGTTCAGGGATTGCCGGGATATGGATGTCTTTTGAGCGATTTCAAGACCCCGCCTGCGGCACCTGCCCACGGGATGCCAATCATATAACTTTTCAGCCCACACGGACAGCCGTGAAATATTGCCAAAAAAATGGGGACAGACCCCATTTTTGCAGCAACATTGCCTGAAAACAGGGGACTGTCCCCGGTTTTGGGCCGCGGTCGGGCGGGCTTCAGGTGAGCTCGCGCTCGAGGAAGCGCCACACGGCCGGGTCCTGCATGGCGGCGATGTTCAGGCGCATGTAGTTCGACGGCAGCTGGGTGGGCGAGAACAGGCTGCCCGGGGCCAGCAGCAGGCCCGCGGCCATGGCCCGTTCGGCCAGCACGTTCGTGTCGCGGCCGGCGTCTGCCCAGACGAACAGCCCGGCCGGCGGCGCCGTGTCGATTGTCAAGCCGACCCGCTCCATCTGTCGCACGGTGCGGGCGCGCAGCCCGTCCAGGCGGTGGCGCATGCGCTCGGCGTGCTTGCGATACGAGCCTTCGACGAGGATCTGGTGCACCACCCGCTCGCCGATATCGGACGTGGTCAAGGTCTGCAGCATCTTGCGGTCCGACAGGCGCCGCGCCAGCTCGGGCGACGTGGCGATGAAGCCCACGCGCAGGTTTGCCGCCATCGTCTTCGAAAAGCCGCCCAGGTAGATCACGTTGCGCAGCTGGTCCAGCGCGGCCAGGCGCGTGACGGGCTGGATCGCCGCGCCGGGGTGCAGGTCGCAATAGATGTCGTCCTCCACCACCGTGATGCCGTGCTGCTCGGCGATGCGCAGCACCTGGAAGGCCTTGGCGGCCGACAGCGAGGCCGACGTCGGGTTGTGCAGTACCGAGTTGATGACGTACAGCTTCGGCTTGTGCAGCGCCGCCAGCTCGGCCAGGCGGGCCAGGTCGGGGCCGTCGGCCTGGCGCGGGATGCCGATGACGCGCGCGCCCAGCGCGGCGAACGACGCGAACATCAGGAACCAGGCCGGGTCGTCGACGAAGATGGTGTCGCCCGGGCGGGTGAATTCGCGCGCCACCATGTCCAGCGCCTGCGTCACGCCGGCCGTCGTGACGATCTGCTCCGGCCCGGCGCCAATTTCCAGCGCCGCCAGCTTGTGCTGCAACTGCTGGCGCAGCGGCAGGTAGCCTTGCGGCACGCCGTAGTTCAGCAGGATATCCTCGCGCCGGCGCGTCACGTGGCGCAGGGCCTGCGCGATGGCAGCGCCGTCCAGCCACTCGCTGGGCAGGACGCCCGTGCCCGGCATCTGCTGGTGCGGCAGCTGGCGGAACATATTGCGCACCAGCCAGACCACGTCCAGTTGCTGCTGCACGGGTTCGGCAGCGGCGGACGGCGCACGGGGCGGCGCGCTGCGGGCCCGGACGAAAAAGCCGGCGCCCCGGCGCGATTCCAGGTAGCCACGGGCCACCAGCTTGTCGTAGGCCGCCACCACCGTAAACGGCGACACGCCGTGGCTGGCGGCGAAGGCGCGGATCGACGGCATGCGGGCGCCGGCGCGCAGCATGCCGTCGTCGACGCGCCCGGCCACGGTGGCGACGATCTGGTCCGTCAGCGACGCCGCCCCTGCGCGGCTGAGCGCGCCCACGGCAGAAGCGGGGGCCGGGATTGCTGTATTGGTCATATTCCCATCACAGTGTTTGGTTTGCGCCGGGAAAGTGTATAGGCACTGTACTGGCGAACTGTCTTACGATACCTGCAACGTCACTAAAAATCCACTACCGCCATGACCAGCCGCCCGATCGCCGCGCCACTGCCCCGCCCCGCCGCGGCCACCGAACTGGCCGGCATGCTGCTGGGCCTGGTCGGGGTCGCCATCTTCAGCCTGACCTTGCCGTTCACCCGGCTGGCCGTGTCCGAACTGGACGCCATCTTCGTGGCGATGGGCCGGGCCGTCGTCGCCGCGCTGCTGGCCGGCCTGTGGCTGTGGTCGCGCCGTGCACCGCTACCGCCCAGGCGGGCCTGGCCCGCGCTGGCGGCCGTGGCGGCCGGCTGCGTCATCGGCTTCCCCCTGCTGACGTCGCTGGCGATGCGCTCCTTGCCCGCCGCGCACGGCGCCGTGCTGGTCGGCATCCTGCCCCTGGCCACGGCCCTGTTCGCCGCATTGCGGGGCCATGAGCGGCCGTCGCCCGCCTTCTGGTGCAGCGCGCTGCTGGGGTCGAGCCTCGTCATCGGCTTCGCCTTGTACCAGGGCGGCGGCAGCCTGCATGCGGCCGACCTGGCCATCTTCGCCGCCGTGCTGGCCGCCGCCTTCGGCTACGCGGAAGGCGGCCGGCTGGCGCAGACCCTGGGCGGCGAAGCCGTGATCTGCTGGGCCCTGCTGCTGTCGCTGCCCGTGGCCGTGCCGCTGACGGTGTGGCAGTGCTGGCAGCACGGCGGCGCCATCGCGCAGGCTGGCCTGCCGGCCTGGCTGGGCTTCGGCTACACCTGCCTGTTCTCGATGTTCCTGGGGTTCTTCTTCTGGTACCGGGGCATGGCGCTGGGCGGCGTGGCCCGCGTCGGCCAGGTGCAGCTGGTCCAGCCTTTCCTGACCCTGCTCGGCGCTGCCCTCGTGCTGGGCGAAGCGCTGCAGACGGGGCATGTCGTGTTCGCGCTCGCCGTCATCGCGGTGGTCGCCATCGGCCGCCGGACCGCCGTACAGCGGCGTCCCGCCTAGTGCCATGTTGTGCCCGCAACGGCCCAAAATGCCGGAGTTAATTCGGCGGCAAGATGTGGGCAGGCTTGCCGCCAAGTCGTACAATACCGTTCTTACAGCCATGGCTGTCACCGACCAACCCGCCAGGCCGGGCCCCGCGCCCGCCGGCATTGACCAAGAGTTCACATGTCCGTATACGAAAAACTGAAATCGCTCGATATCACGCTGGCCGCGCCGGCCGCTCCCGTTGCCGCCTATGTCATGTGGGCCAGAACGGGCAACCTCGTGTTCCTGTCCGGCCATATCGCCAAGAAGCCGGACGGCAGCGTGTGGGCCGGCCAGCTGGGCAAGAATATCGACACGGCCGAAGGCCAGCAGGCCGCGCGCGCCATCGCCATCGACCTGATCGGCACCCTGCAGGAAGCGGCCGGCGGCGACCTGAACAAGGTCACGCGCATCGTCAAGGTGATGAGCCTGGTCAATTCCACGTCCGACTATACCGACCAGCACCTGGTCACGAACGGCTGCTCCGAGCTGCTGGGCGAAGTGTTCGGCGAAGCCGGCAAGCATGCCCGCTCGGCCTTCGGCGTGGCGCAGATTCCCCGCGGCGCCTGCGTCGAGATCGAACTGATCGCCGAAATCGGCTGATCATCCAGCATTCCGGACGGCGCTTTACCCGGCGCTGCCCGAACCGAGGCTGTTTCGCCATGGTGCCCACCGCGCCATGGCGAAGCGGCCTCCCAGACGCCGCCACAAGCGCGCTTGTCCGCCCGGGTCCGCCCCGGCAAAAATCCTTCTGAGAGTTTGTATGAAAATCGAAAACCCCAACCCGATCCAGTGGCGCTTCTCCGAGCGCGCCAGCCAGCTGCAAAGCTCCTTCATCCGCGAGATCCTGAAGATCACGCAGCAGCCGGAAATCATCTCCTTCGCCGGCGGCCTGCCGTCGCCGCTGACCTTCCCCGTCGAAGCGATGAAGAGCGCCTACGACAAGGTACTGACGACCCACGGCAAGACGGCCCTGCAGTACGGCCCGACGGACGGCTACATGCCGCTGCGCCAGTGGATCGCCGACATGCTGTCCAAGGATGGCGCCAAGATCGTGCCGGAACAGGTGCTGATGGTGTCGGGTTCGCAGCAGGCACTGGACCTGCTGGGCAAGGTGCTGATCGACGAAGGCAGCCGCGTGCTGGTCGAGACCCCCAGCTACCTGGGCGCCCTGCAGGCGTTTTCCGTGTACCGCCCCGAATTCAAGTCCGTCGCCACCGATGAAGACGGCCTGGTGCCGTCGTCGCTGGACGCCGTCGCCGAAGGCGCGCGCCTGCTGTACGCACTGCCGAACTTCCAGAACCCGACCGGCCGCACCCTGACCGTGGCGCGCCGCCAGGAGCTGGTGGAAACCTGCGCCCGCCTGGGCCTGCCGCTGATCGAGGACGACCCGTACGGCGCCCTGTCGTACAAGGGCGACCCGCTGCCGAAGATGGTGGCGATGAACCCGGAAGGCGTGATCTACATGGGCTCCTTCTCGAAGGTGCTGACCCCCGGCATCCGCCTGGGCTACGTGGTGGCGCCGCTGCCGCTGGTGCGCCGCCTGGAACTGGCCAAGCAGGCCGCCGACCTGCACACGGCCCAGCTGACGCAGATGGTCGTGCACGAAGTGATCAAGGACGGCTTCCTGGACCAGCACATCCCCACCATCCGCGAACTGTACGGCAACCAGTGCCAGGCCATGCTCGACGCGATGGCCGAGCACTTCCCCGCCAGCGCCACGTGGACCAAGCCCGAAGGCGGCATGTTCATCTGGGTCACCCTGCCCAAGCACATCAACGCGATGGAGCTGCTGGACGAAGCCATCAAGGAAAAAGTCGCCTTCGTGCCCGGTTCGCCGTTCTACGCCAACGAGCCGGAAACGAATACCTTGCGCCTGTCCTTTGTGACGGTGCCGCCGGAACGCATCCGCCAGGGCATCGCCATCCTGGGCAAGCTGATCGCTGCCCGCCTGTAAGCAACGGCACGCAGCCGACAGCCCGCCCGGCCCCGTGCCCGGCGGGCTTTTTTGTGTCCTGGACAACACCCATTAAACAGGCGACAACGAGAGCTGATCAACAGTTACAGCGAGCGTCGCTTTTCGTCCAAAAAATAATGATATTCGACAATTTAAATTAGCTTGCGGGTATCATCGAGGCAGACTCTACAAGGAAGCCAGATGAACCCAGGCAGTACCGGTTTCTCCGCGCGCCGCGATGCCGCGATCCTCATCGTCGACGATGCGCCGGACAACCTTTTGGCGCTGCGCCAGCAGATGGCCGACCAGGGGTACCAGACTTTCGTCGCCAATTCCGGCGAACGAGCCTTGCAAGTGGCGCGGCGCGTGCACCCCGACCTGATCCTGCTCGACATCATGATGCCCGGCATGGACGGCTTCGCCACATGCCGCGAACTGAAGGCACATCCCGTCACGCAGCGCATCCCCGTGATCTTCATCAGCGGCCGCACCGAGACCGATGCCGTCGTGGCCGGGTTCGACCTGGGCGCCGTCGACTATATCGGCAAGCCCTTGCGCATGCCCGAGGTGTGCGCCCGCGTGCGCACGCAGCTGTCGATCCGCGCCGACAGCGAGACCCAGTTCGAACAGGCCGAACGCCTGCGCACGATCGTCAACAGCATGGCCGAGGGCCTGTTGATCATCGAGGCCAACGGCCGCATCCAGTTCACCAATCCGGCCTGCGACGGCTACCTGGGCTACGCGCCCGAGGAACTGGCCGGGCGCCATATCGCCGACCTGCTCAATCCCCTGGTGGCACAGGAATACCTGGACTACTTCGCCCGCTATGCGGCCAGCCCGGACACGGCGCACAGCCACGGCACGCGCGAAGTCATCATCCGCCACAAGCAGGGCAAGTCGGTGTGCATGGACCTGACGTTGACGCCGATGTTCCTGCGCCAGCCCCTCTTCATCGGCCTGCTGCACGACATCACCCACCATAAACTTTCCGAGGATGCGCTGCAGCGTGCGGCGATGGTCGACCCGCTGACGCAGCTGGCCAACCGCCGCCACTTCGACAGCTTCCTGGAAAAGGAGTGGCAGCGCGCCACCCGCACGGGCGCGCCCCTGTCGCTGATGGTGCTCGACGTCGACCACTTCAAGCTCTACAACGACAACCTGGGCCACGCCGCCGGCGACGTCTGCCTGCAGCAGGTGGCCCGCGCCATCGCCGACCATGCGCTGCGCGGCACCGACCTGGCCGCCCGCTACGGCGGCGAGGAATTCGTGCTGCTGTTCGCAGAAACGGACGCCGCCGCTGCCAGTGCGCTGGCCGAATCCGTGCGTGCCCACATCGAGGCGCTGCAACTGCCGCACCCGAAGTCGCCCACGTCGCCATGGATCACCGTCAGCATCGGCGTCGCCACCATGCAGCCGCAGCAGGGCGACGCCATCGAGGCCCTGTTCGTCGTCGCCGACCGCGCCATGTACGTCGCCAAGGAGGAGGGCCGCAACCAGGTCCGTACCACCCGCGCCGGCGGCAACGGGCTCGAAGCGGTACGGGCGCTGGCGCGGTAGCGGGGCATTCGGTGTCAGACACCTGAATCAACGCACGCAGATCCCAGCCGGTGTTGCCCAAAAACCGGTGCGGCGAACCGGCAGGTTTCGAGCAAGTGTCCCCGAGCGCCGGGGAACGGAGGCCTTTGAACAGGTGCCTGACATCGAATTGGGCGCCGGAGCCTGAACTCGCAGGACACCCGCCTCGAGGACTGCTAGCTGCCGTCGCGCCTGGGGTAGCCCGTGATGTCGGCGATCTCGCCATACAGCGGCTGCAGCTGGCGGTACATCTTCAGGTAGACGCGCCGGTACAGCTGGTCGTAGACGCGGCGGTTGGCGTCGATGGGGTGGAACTGGCGGCCCGGGCGCGTCATCGCGGCCAGCGCCGTGGCGAAGTCCGGATGCAGCCTGGCGCCGACGGCGCCGGCGATGGCCGCGCCCAATCCAGAGGTTTCGTAGACGTGGGCGCGCACCGCGGGCAGGCCGAAGATATCGGCCGTCAGCTGCATGGCCGCGTCGCTTTGCGAGCCGCCGCCGGCCACGCGCAGTTGCGTGATGGGCGTGCCGCCGCGCCGCTCGATGCGTTCCCTGCCCTCGCGCAGCGCGTAGGCCAGGCCTTCGAGGATGGCGCGGTAGATGTGCGCGCGCGTGTGCACGTCGCCGAAGCCGATCACGGCGCCTTTCGCTTCCGGGCCCGGCACGCGTACGCCGGGGCTCCAGTAGGGCTGCAGCATGAGGCCCATCGAACCGGGCGGTACCGCGTCGACCAGCGCGTCGAACAGTGCTTCCGGCGCCAGCCCCTGCTCGCCCGCCAGCGCCTGTTCGCGGTCGCCGAACTGCTCCTTGAACCAGTTCACCATCCAGTAGCCCCGGAAGATCTGCACCTCGGTGCTGTAGGCATCCGGTACGGCGGCGGGATACGGCGGGATGAACGGCGTCACCTCAACGTACTTGCTCCCCGTCGTGCTGATGGTGGCCGTGGTGCCGTAGCTGAGGCATGCCACGTGCGGCGCCAGGCAGCCGGCCCCCAGCGCCTCGCAGGCCTTGTCCGCCGCCGCCGCGATGACGGGCAGCCCGGCGGGAATGCCGGTGGCCCCGGCCGCCGCCGCCGTCACGGTGCCGATCGGCGTGCCCGGCGCCACCAGCTCGGGCAGCATGTCCGGCCGGATCGCCAGCGCCTGCCATTTCCAGTCGCGCGCGCCGGCCCACCGGTGGCGCCGGTAGTCGAACGGCACATAGGCCACCTGCGAACCGGTCGAGTCGGCGTAGCGTCCCGTCAGGCAGAAGTTCAGGTAGCCCGACAGCAGCAGGAACTTGTGCGTGCGCCGCCAGACGTCGGGCTGGCGCGCGGCGATCCAGTTGATCTCGGCCTCGCGCTGGAAGTAGGCGATGGTGCCGGCCACCCGCGCCAGCCGGAACGCGGCGCGCCACCATGGCGTCAGCGGCGGCACCTGGTCCGTTCTGCGCTGGTCCAGCCACGTGATGGCCGGGCGCAGCGGCTTGCCGTTGTCGTCGACATTGACGACGGTGCCCCGCTGCGTCGTCACGGCCACGGCGGCCACGCGTTGGCGCAGCGCGGGCTCGCCGGACCACAGCCTTTGGCACGCGATGCCGACGGCCTGCCAGTAGCCTTCGGCGCTGTGCTCGGCCCAGCCGGGATGGTCGGAATAATAGGCCTGCAGGTGCACCTGCGCTTTCGCCACCAGTTCGCCGCGCAGGTCGAACAGCAGCGCGCGCACGCTCTGGGTGCCGTTGTCGATGGACAGGATCAGCGCTTCAGGCACTGGCACGCTCCCCGCCGTCCCGACCCGGCAGGCTGTAATGGCGGGCGACCAGGGCCAGGTAGGCGGCCGCTTCGGCGCGCCAGCGCGTGTCGTCCCACCCCAGTTCGTGCTGGCACACGGCGCGCACCTTGGGCAGCAGGTGGGCGCCGCCATCGGCCACCAGGATGCCGATGCGGGTTCGGCGCAGCAGCAGGTCGTCCAGGCGCTGCACGGCTTCGTGCCGGGCGGCCCAGCGCAGTTCGGCCCAGCAGGTCAGGGTGCCGGGAACAAGGGCCAGTTCGCCCGGCAGCGCCGCGTCGACCAGTGCCTTCGCCCGCGCGCCATGGCGGCCTTGCAGCCGGCGCGCCTGGCCCGGCGCCAGCCGCCGGTCGAACGGCAGGGGCGGCGGCGGCGCGAACACGGGGAGCGGCGCCAGCGTGTCCTGCCATTTCGGCAGCAGCGGGCGCGCCGCCTTCAGGGCGTCCAGCGCGATGACGCGAAACGTCGTCAGCTTGCCGCCCGTGACGGTCAGCAGGCCGTCCTCCAGCCACAGCGCATGATCGCGCGCCTCCTTCGACGGGTCGGCCTGGCCGGAATCGAGCACGGGCCGCACGCCGGCAAAGGTGGCGACGATATCGTCCTGGCCCAGCGCCAGTGCCGGGAACTGGCAATGCAGGGCCGCCAGCAGGTAGTCCACCTCGGCTTGCGTGATGGACGCCTCGGCCGCCATGTCGCCGGCGTGATCCAGGTCGGTGGTGCCAACAAGGGTGGCGCCCTCCCACGGGAAGGCGAACACGGGCCGGCCGTCGTGCGGGTGCATCAGGCTCACGGCCTGCGCCAGCGGCAGGCGCCAGGCCGGCAGCACCAGGTGGCTGCCGCGCAGGGGCCGCAGCCGGCGCCCGGGTGCCGCCGGCGCACCGGCGCGCAAGCCGTCGGCCCAGGCGCCCGTGGCGTTGATGGTCACGCGCGCCGTCACCGCGTGCTCGCTGCCAGTCAGTGCATCGCGCAGCAGCGCCCCGCTGACCCGCCCGTCGGCATGCCGCAAGGCCTGCACGCGCAGGTAGTTGACTGCCACGCCACCGTGGGCCTGGGCTTCGGCCAGCACGCGCAGCACCAGCCGGGCGTCGTCCGTCTGGGCATCCGTGTAGCAGATGCCGCCGCGCAGGCGGGTGTCATCGATATGGGGCGCCAGCGCGAGGAAGGCGTCGCGCTCGAAATAATGCCGTGGCGGCTTTCGCTGCCCCGCCATGCGGTCGTAGATGGCAAGACCCAGCAGGAAGGAGCGCCGGCTTGGCTTCCTGCCGGCATAGTCGCCGAAGGCAAAGCTTTGCGGCTCGACCAGCCCGGGTGCGTCGCGCAGCAGGCTTTCCCGTTCGCGCACGGATTCGCGCGTCAGCGCGAAGTGGCCTTCCTTCAGGTAGCGCAGGCCGCCGTGCACCAGCTTCGACGAGCGGCTCGACGTGCCCCAGGCGAAGTCGCGCTGCTCCACCAGCAGCGCCGACAGGCCCCGCCGCGCCGCCTCCAGCAGGATACCGGCCCCGGTGATGCCGCCGCCCACGACCAGCACGTCCCACGGACGCGCCAACAGCGCCGCCATGCCGGCGCGCCCGTCCGGCTGCCAGTGTGTCGTCATCGGACCGCCTCGCCGTCGGCCACCAGCTTGCCGGGATTGAGCAGGCCGTCCGGATCGAAATGGCGCAGCACGGCGCGAATGGCGGCCATGCCTCCGGCGCCCTTTTCCGCTTCCAGCCAGGGCGCGTGATCGAGCCCGACGCCATGCTGGTGGCTGATGGTGCCGCCACTGGCGACGATGGCCTGGCTGACGGCGTTTTTCAAGGTGCGCCAGCGCGCCAGGTCTTCCTCGTAATCGCCCGCCAGCCGGTAGACGAAGGTGCTGTACACGCTGGCCCCCTGCGGATACAGGTGCGACAGGTGGGTGTAGGCGTGCACCCTCTCGCCGTATTGCGCCAGTGCGTCGGCCGCCGCCGCCTCGACGGCATCCATGGTGGCGCCGACCCGGGGCCAGTCCACCGCCGTCTCCACCGTATCGATGGCATAGCCGTGCTGCCATGCGGCGTTGCGCAGGTAGACATTGCGAAAGCGTCCCTGACGCCACTTCTCGCCCAGCTTGCGCCCCACGTGCACGCCGCGATACTGCCGGCACGTGCCCAGCGCCGTGCGCATGGCGGCCCGGGCCCCGTCGCGCGTGCCGCTGGCGCCCAGCAGCAGCATGCACTTGCCGTCGCCGCAGCCGCGCAGGCGCAGCCACCGTTCCAGCAGTGCCACCAGCCTGCGGTGGCCGGCCAGGGCCAGCATCGTCACCGTCTCGACCGGGTTGGACAGGCGCAGCAGCGACAGCCCGGGACGCGACTGCGCCAGCGCGCGGGCGGCGCGGGCGCCGTCCGCCCAACTGGCGAAGAACACGGCGTGGAAGGCTTCATACTCGGGCGCCATCGTCACGCGCACGGTGGCTTGCGTGATGATGCCGACCCGCCCCTCCGAGCCCAGCACGATCTCGCGCAGGTCGGTACCGGCCGCCGAGGCGGGGAACGGCGGGATCTCCAGGGTGCCGCGCGGCGTTTCCACCCTGCCGCCGGCGAACAGCTGCTCGATGCGGCCGTAGCGCAACGACTGCTGGCCGGAGGACCGGGTGGCGATCCAGCCACCCAGGGTCGAGTACTCGAAGGACTGGGGATAGTGGCCCAGCACATAGCCGTGGGCGCGCAGCTGCGCTTCCAGGTCCGGCCCGAACACGCCGGCGCCGAAGGTGGCCAGCTGGGCCTCGCGGTCCAGGTGCAGCATGCCGGCCAGCCGCGCCAGCGATACCGTCAGCACGGGCCGGGGCGAGGCCTGCGCCGTCACGTGGCCGGCCACGCTGGTGCCGCCGCCGTGGGCGATCAGGCTCACGCCCCGCGCTGCGGCCCAGTCCAGCAGGATGCGCACGTCCTCGCCGCTTTCCGGAAAGGCCACGCCGTCCGGCGCCGTGCCGATGCGCCCGTAACGCAGCCGCAGCCAGTCCGGCAGGCTCTGGCCCAGCGCGTGGCGCAGCCGCGTCGGCGCGTCCGTGGCAAGCGCGATATGCGCCGGCAGGCCGGTCGCTTGCAGGCGCGAAGGGGCCAGGCTGGCGCAGGCGGCGTCAAACGGGGCATCGGCGAACGGCGCCCCGCTGCCGATGCGCCCCGCCAGGAAGCCCAGCGCGTCGTCGTGCAGCGCATATGCGACGCTTTCGTCGCCCCAGCCATTCCACCTTCGCATTGCTACGCTCCCCACCGTGACCCGGCGCTATACTGGCGTTCATCGCCGATGTCGGCAGATTACGTTGACGCCCTCGCCCGGTCTTGCGCTTTCATGACAACTGCCTTGCTCGATCATGCCATCTGCATTCCCGCCCGCCCGAATCATCCGGGCCGGGTCGCCGGTTCCTACCTGCAGCCCTTGCTGGAAGCGGCCGCCGC
Source organism: Pseudoduganella buxea (assembly GCF_009720835.1). Lineage (GTDB taxonomy): Bacteria > Pseudomonadota > Gammaproteobacteria > Burkholderiales > Burkholderiaceae_D > Rugamonas > Rugamonas buxea. Next base: position 8,024 of record NZ_WNKZ01000026.1, on the reverse strand, counting down.
GCGCGGCGTCGGCGCCGCCGCCCTGGCCCGTGGTGCAGGGCTGGCCGCCGATGCCCTCGACCCGCTGCCGGCGCGCCTGCCCGCCGCCGACTACGTTCGCCTGCTCGATGCGGGCGCCGAGCTGGGGAACGATCCCCACTTCGGCCTGCACGTGGGCGAGCGGGTCAAGCTGGGCACCTTCAGCGCCTATGGGCTGATCCTGCTCAGTTGCCGGGATTTCGGCCAGGCCTTCGCCCAGACCCTGCGCTACGAAGCGCTGGCGCACGACCTGGGCCGTTCGACCCTGACGGTGCAGGGCGACGTGGCCGCGTACAGCTGGCACAGCCACTATCCGCCGCGCCACCGGCACCTGGCCGACAGCGTGTTCGCCGGCATCCGCGTGTTCGGCAACTGGCTGGCCGGCACCAGCCTGCCGGCGCCCAGCCTGGCGCTGATGCACGACGGCGGCGACCCGGCCGGCCACGAGGAATACCGCCGCGTGTTCGGCAGTGTGCCGGCCTTCGGCGCGGCCACCAACACGGCCTGCTTCGACGCTGCCCTGCTGGCCTGCCCGGTGCCGAATGCCGACGTCAGCCTGTATCCCGTATTGCAGACGCATGCCGAGCGGCTGCTGCGCCAGCACACGCCCGAGCCGGACCTGGCCGCGCAGGTGCATGCGGCCATCGTTGCCGGCCTGCCCCATGGCGAAGCGCGGCTGGCAGCGGTGGCGCGGCAGTTGCGCATGACGCCGCGCACCTTGCAGCGCAAGCTGGCCGGTGCCGGCGCCAGCTTCCAGCAGATCCTGGACCAGGCCCGCTTCGCGCTGGCGCGCGACTACCTGGCGCGCGGCCTGTCGCTGCTGGAAATCACCTCGCTTTTGGGCTACCAGGAACAGAGCGCCTTCAACCACGCTTTCCGCGACTGGGCCGGCATCAATCCCGGCGCGTGGCGCGAACGGTCGGCGCCCGGCACGCGCGGGCTGTAGGCGTCAGATCCAGTCGCCCTTGACCCGCACGAGCGGGCCGATGCAGGCGCGCGTGTCGGCCCGCTGGCACATGAGGAACTGGTCGCCAGACGGGTGGAACAGGATGAAGGTGGCGATGGCGTGGCCCGGCGCCGTGACCTGGCCCGAGCAATCGCGCTTGCCGTTGTCCTTGACGATGCGGTTGACGGTGCGATAAAAGCCTGCTGCGTCGGGCTGGTCGGCGATCTCGAAGCGGGTCTCGGCCACTTCCTCGGCGCTGGTGATCAATGCCGTGCCGTCGGCGCGGATACGGTAGGTTTCGGCGCAGGCCTGCTCCGGCAGTTCCAGGCGCCACACGCCGACGATGGGGTGGTCGGCCCGCAGCGGCGCGGCCAGCGCAAGCGCCGGCACCATTGCCGCGACGGCGAGCATGCCGGCCAGGCGGCGCGGCGTCATGCCGGCGCTCCCACCGGCGCCGGCTTGCCCTCGGCCGCCGCCTTCAACTGGCGCAGGCCTGTGTCGAAGTCCTTGCCCACCATCCGGTCCATGCTGACGAATACGCCCAGCAGCTTCGTGATGAAGGGCGACGGCCCGGACATGGTCCAAGTCACCGTTGTGCCGTTCGGCCCCGGCTCCAGCTCGAACACGGTGCGGCTGCGCGAGGCGAAGGGCTTGATGAAATCCAGTTCGATCTCGATCCGGCCCGGTGCGCGGTCTTCCACGATCTCCATGCGCCCTTCGCCCACCTCGTCGTTGCCGGCCCACGCGTAGACGGCGCCCTTGCCGCGCGGCGCGCCGGAGTAGGTGCGGCGCATGGCCGGATCGAGCCGCTCCCATGGCGACCAGGCGGACCACTGGTGGAAGTCGTTGAGGTAGCTGGAAATCTTCTCGGGGGGCGCGTCGATGACGACGCTGCGCCGTACTTCGAAGGCATTCGGCTGCATCAGCGCGAGCGCGACGATGACGGCGGCAATCACGACAAAACCCAACAGGACTTTTTTCAGCATGGTGGTTTCCTCATTCGTTTTCCCGGCCGGCGCGCCACGGTGACTTACCTGGCCGGCCCGTCATGGCTGCGGATCGACACATGCTGCCACAGCAGGTCTTCGCCACCCGCGACGGGGTGGAGCACGTCGTAATTCGACCAGTCGGTGCCGCGCTGGTGCAGGGCGACCCTCTTCAGTGGCCGGCCCTGGTAGTGGAGCGCAGTGCCGCCCTCCTCTAGCAGGGCATTGAACGCGAGCCCGCCGGGAAAGCCGGCTGGCACGGCCACGCACCCTTGCGCACCCACGGATGCATCGGCGGCATGCTGCGCCAGGACGGCCTGCGCCTGGTCGGCCACTTCGCCGCCGGCGCCGGCCAGGGATTCCAGCGCCGCGCGCGGTATCAAGAGCGTGGCCCGCAGGTGGCTGTCGGTGACGGCGATGCACGGTGCCTCGGCCTGTACCGGCAGCTGGTATTGAAAGTGCTGCGCCTCGGCCGCCAGGGCGGGCCAGGCACAGGCGAGCAACAAAGTCATGAGCAATGAACGCATTCCCTCCCCTTTCACCGCGGCCGCAGCAGAACGGGCAGCACGCTGGGCGTCATCGTGAACGTGAAGCGTTCTTCCACCGGCGGGGCGGCCGTGTCGAGCTCGAGCCGGAAGCCCTTTGCCAGCATCGACAACACCATCTTCATCTCCGCCATGGCCAGGTAGCGCCCCGGGCAGAACCGGGGACCGCCGCCGAAAGGGAACAGCTTGCGGGCCGGGTCGTCGGCGCCGGCCGTGTCCGGGGCCAGCCACCGTTCGGGCTGGAACAGGCCCGGCTCCGTCAAGGTATTGTCGCGTTCGAAACTGTGGCGCAGCAGGGTGAAGATGGCCGTGCCGGCCGGAATCAGCACGTCGTCGATGACGATATCGGCGGTGGGCTCCAGGATCATGAACGGCGCCACGGGTTTCAGGCGCATGGCTTCGCGCAGCGCCGCGTCCAGGTAGGGCATGCTGTCGAGCTGGCGGTAGTCGCGCAGCACGGCGTCCTGTCCCAGCACCGTATCGGCCTCGCGCGCCACGGCTTGCGCCTGCTCCGGGTGGCGCACGAGGAAGTCCAGCAGCCAGGCAATGGTGTTCGACGTCGTGTCCTCGCCGGCAAAGACCGTCGTGATGGCGTTGCCGATCACGGCTTCGTCGGACAGGCCGGAATCGGGTTCGTCGCGCGCCGCCACCAGGGCTTCGAGCATGTTCGTCGGCTTGCGGCGCAGCTCCGGATTGGCCGCCATGCGTTCGCGCGCGCCGGCAATGAAGCCTGCGATCGCATCGCTGATGCGCTGGGCGGCAGCATCGGCCTCGCGGTCCACCGCCAGCCGGAACAGGCGCCAGTATGGCAACGCCGACGTGACCCGTTGCGAGATACGCAGGAACACCGTTTCGATATCGCGCTGCAGGGGATTATGCTCGTTCTGCAGGGTGTCGATATCGTAGCCCATCGCCAGGCCGATCGTCACATCCAGGGTCCAGGCCTTCAGGTCGCGCGCCACGTCGATCTTCTGCCCCCGCGCCGCGGCCTTGGCCCAGCGCTGGCGCAGCCGCTCCGTCAGTTCGACCAGGCGTGGGAAGAAGTTGTGCACCACTTCGGGCGTCAGCGCCCGCATCACCAGCTTGCGCTGCTGGCGCCAGTCGTCGCCCTCGGCACTGAAGATGCCCGGCGTGATGGTTTCTTCCAGGATGGCCGATGCGCGCGCGCCGCGCCGCACCAGGTCGGGCCGCTCGCGCATCAGCGCCGTCACGGCGGCCCGCTCCGAGGACACCACCAGGGAGCGGCCCAGGACCGTGAAACGGAACAGGGGGCCCAGTTCGCGCGCCCAGTTCTCCAGCGTGCGGTGGAAGTGGTCGCCGTCGAGCTGGCGCATATTGCCGATAATAGGTGCCCCCTTCGGCATCGGCAGTTCGTGCATGCTGCGCGTGGGCGGGCCGTCCAGGGTGGCCAGGCGCACGGCGGCGACGGGAAGATTTGCGCGGTCCATTATTTCGCCTCCGGATTCATCACGACCTGGACATAATTATTGAAATCGAAGTAACGCTGCGCCGCCGCCTTGACGTCGGCCGCGCTCAGGGTGGCCAGGCGCTTCTCGTAGTCGAGGATATTCGACAGCTCGTGGCCATACAGGACGGCGCCCTGCAATTGCGTCAGCCAGTAGCCGTTCTCGCCCAGCGCGCGGCGGTGGTTGTTGTCCCAGTTCTGCCTGACCTTGGCCAGGTCGCCCGGTTCGGGTCCGTTCTGCTGCAGCTTGCGCATTTCCGCGAACGTTGCGTCGATCACCTTCTGCACGTTCTCCGGCCCGCACGGCATGTTCAAGGTGATGTTGTAGTTCCCGTAGGGGATCTTGCCCAGGTTGCCGCTGGCGCCACCGCCATAGATCAGGCCCATCTTCTCGCGCAGCACTTCGGTCAGCTTGATATTGAGCACCTCGATGGCGGCGGCAAGGCGCATCTGTTCCATCTGCGAGTACGCTGCCTCGCCCGTGAACGTGATGGCGACGGCGCTCTTGGCCTCCTTGCCGCGCCTGACCTCCTTGCGTACGACGCCGCGTACGGGCCGGATGCCCAGGTCGCGGTAGCTCACGGCGATGTCCGGCGCCGGCAGGCTGGCCACGTAGGTCGCCAGCAGCGGCTTGATCTTCTCCACGTCGAAGCTGCCGACGAAGAAGAAGGTCCAGCCCTTGGCGCTGCCGAAACGCTCGCGGTAGAGCTGCTGGACCCGGTCCAGGCTGACCTGGTCGAAGTCCTCCGGACGCGGCAGGCCTGCCACGCGGGGGTGGTTGCCGTACAGCGCCAGCCGGATCGCGTTGGCATACTCCGCTTCGGGGCGGGCCTGGTTGTTGCGCGCCATGTCGCGCTGGCGGCCCACGAAAGAGCGGAACAGCACCTCGTCCCGGCGCGGGCTGGTCAGCTTCGCGTAGGTCAGCTGCAGCAGCGTTTCCAGGTCGTTGCTGCCGGCGTTGCCCGACACGTTTTCCGTCAGTTCGCCCATCGTCGCCGAGATGACGGCGCTGCGTCCGGCCAGCACCTTCTGCAGATCCGCCGGCGCGTAGTCCAGTATGCCCATCTGCGCCGTCAGCGCGCTGGCATAGCGCGCATTGAAGATATCGTCGTCGCCGAACAGGGACTGGCCGCCGAAGCGCGCGGCGCTCATCAGGATCTGGTCGTTACGGAAGTCGGTGGGTTTCAACATCACCTTCACGCCATTCGACAAGGTCAGCTCCGTCACGCCCAGCGCCTTGTGCTGCACTTCGGCGACGATGCTGCCGGCCACCGGCACCTGCGGCAGCAGCGTGGCAGCATAGGTTTTCCCTTCGCGCGCCGTGACGGCCGTGGTGCGGGCCTTGTCGACGGCGGCCAGCAGCTGGGCCGGTTCCGGCGCCGGCGGCTCCTTCAGGGCACCCATCAGGATTACCAGCTTCTTTTCGTCGGCCGGCAGGGCCGCGCGCACGGCCGCGTTGACTTCTTCCAGCGTGATGCCGGGCACCATGGCGTTGGCGTAATGGTATTCGTTCTCGATGCCGGGCATGGCCTCGCCCTGCAGGAAGTTGCGCAGGTACTCGGCGACGAAGCCGGCCGAATCGGACTTGTCCCGTTCGTTGTACATGCGCTCGTAGTTGCGCAGCATGGTCTTCTTGGCCCGTTCCAGTTCCGGCGCCGTGAAGCCGAACTGGCGCGCCCGCTCGCCTTCCTGCACCAGCGCATCGATGGCCGGCATGGCACCGCCCTTGCCCAACAGGGCCGACACGGCAAACGACCGGTAGCCCCGCACCACCTTGCCCATGCCGCTGCCGCCCTGGATGAACGGCGGGTCGGCCTGCTGCGTCAGCTCCATCATGCGCTGGCTCAGCATGCCGCCATACAGCTTCTCGACCAGTTCGGCGCGGTAGCCGCCCAAGGTGGTCGCTTCCACGTAGGGCTGGATCGGATAGCGGATATACAGCACGTCGGCCGGCGCCTCGGCGTCGCGCACCACCAGGCTTTCGTTCTGCTTGCGCTCGGGGATGGTGGCGTAGGTGCGCGGGCGCGCGTACTGCGGATTGGCCAGCTTGCCGAAATGGGACTTGACCAGTTTTTCCGCCTCGTTCGGGTCGATGTCGCCCACCACGATGACGGCCATCAGGTCGGGCCGGTACCAGTCGCGGTAGAAGCGGCGGATCGCATCGGGATGGAAGGTGCGCAGCACGTCAGCCTTGCCGATCGGCAGGCGCTCGGCGTAGCGCGAGCCGTTGAACAGTTTCGGATACAGTATCTTGTTCATGCGGTCGCTGGCGCCCTTGCCCAGGCGCAGTTCCTCCAGCACGATGCCACGCTCGCTGTCGATGTCGGCGTCATTGAACTTCAGGCCATGGGCCCAGTCTTCCAGCACCAGGAAGCCTTTTTCCACGACTTCCTTCTTGTCCGTCGGGATGGGCAGCACGTACACGGTTTCATCGAAGCTGGTATAGGCATTCAGGTCGCGCCCGAACTTGACGCCGGCCGACTGCAGGTAGTCGATCAGTTCATGGCGCTTGAAATGGGTGGAACCGTTGAAGGCCATGTGCTCGGTGAAGTGCGCCAGTCCGAGCTGGTCTTCGTCTTCCAGGATCGAGCCGGCCTTGACGACGAGGCGCAATTCCAGCTTCTTGGCGGGCCGGCCGTTCTTCTGGATATAGTAGGTCAACCCGTTCGGCAGCTTGCCCACCTTGACCAGCGGCGACAGCGGCAACGGTTGCTCGAGCGCCGGCAGTTCCGCGCCACGCGCCAGCAAGGTGCAGCTGAACAGGGTGACGAGCGCCGGCAGGCGCAGGGATGCGAATTTCATGAAATGGGGACGTAATGCGCCAGGTTGAAGGACAAGCCATGACGATACACCAGAAATTGTCACCTCTGCTACCTTCCCGCCGGCCCCGGAATGCGAAGGATCGCGTCGACGACCGGCTTGCACATTGCAAGCCTGATCGATACCGCAGGCCCGGCCTAGTCGGCCACGGGGCGCGCGGCCGGGCGGGTCGCCGCGCGGCCCACGTTGAAGAACACCAGCAGCCACGCCAGCGGCCCGGGCATCGCCGAGCTGCCCGGTGCACATGGTGGCGGGCGATCCATGCCTGGTGCGCGTCCTGCCCGAGCGCGAGCACTACTGCGAGATGTTCCTCGTCATGCACGGCGACCTGGCGCACGGCGCGCGAGCGCGCGCCGTGGCCGACGCCATCGTCGCTGCCGTGCTGTGATCAGGTCCCTAGGGAACCGCTGATTTATTCATGGCGGCGATCTGCGCCATGAGAAAACGCGCCCAGCTGCGCCACAAATGCCCCGCCATACCCCGGTATGACAGGGCATTTACGTCTTGCTGGACACGTTTTTCAAGACGAATCTCATCCACCAGCAATAAATCAGCGATTCCCCAGTGCCAGTGGCACGGCGCGCGCCCACCGGTTCGAGGACAGCGAGAACGTCAGCGAGCGCACCTGGTGGTACCAGCCGGCCGGCACGTACAGCATGTCGCCCGGCCCGACGGTGCAGTCGATGACGGCGGCCTGCCGCGCCAGCGGGAAGCGTTCGTAGTCCGGCGCTTCGGGATCGAACGGCGAGCCGAACAGGATGGCGTTCGCTTCGCTGGGGTACAGGAACTCGTCGTGGTGGGGCGGGGCCAGGCAGATGCGCTTGCTGCCCCACAGCTGGGCGAAGATGTTGTCGTCATAGTCGCAGTGCAGGGGCGTGACGGTCCCTGCGGGGCCCAGCCAGAAACGGGGCGGGCCCATCTTGTCGAAGAAATTCGGCCAGTGACACAGGCGGTTCAAGGCGCGCAGTTCCAGGTTGCCCAGGTACGGCGGCAGGCCTTGCGTGCCGGCGGCGACAAGGTCGAGGTAGGCCAGCAGCGACATGTCCTGCATGGCGCGGTCCGGCGCGAAGGCCGTACCAACGTAGTCGCCCACTCTCGCCCGCACGGGCAGGTCGCTGTAGTGCTCGCGCAGGCTTTGCACCGTCAGCGCCGCCAGCGGCCAGCGCGCCGCCGCGCCCCGCATCAGGAACGGCAGGCCTTGCGCCGCACGCGCGCGGAAGGCGGCCGCATCGAGCGCCCCGGTG
>NZ_WNKZ01000269.1 GCF_009720835.1 Pseudoduganella buxea | reverse complement strand
ATGCGGTCTGGGAGTTGACCTTGGCGGCCAGGGTTTTCGCCGTGTCGGTTGCCTCGACGTCGATGGCCGCACCGCTACCACGCATACCTGCGACTTGCATTGCCCCAACGCCTGCGGCGACGTTGGTCGCACCGGTGGCGTTGACTGCGGATGCCGCGTTCTTGACGTTGTTATTACCGTAGGTGCTGGTCAGGAAATTCGCGCCGGTCGACGAGATCAGCTGGTTGGCATCGGCACCGACCTGGAAGTTGGCCGTACCCATCGAACCATCCAGCAGGGCCTGGCCGTTGAAGGTGGTGGTCTGGGCGATACGGTTCAGTTCCGAACCCAGCTGCGTGACTTCGGTCTGCAGGGCTTGACGGTCGGAAGCGGAGTTCGATGCATTCGACGACTGGA
>NZ_WNKZ01000268.1 GCF_009720835.1 Pseudoduganella buxea | reverse complement strand
GGAGACATTGCGGACCTGGCCGGCGTCGGCCAATGCTGCAGTGACGCTGGACGGCGCCGCCGGCCAGGTCCGCAATGTCTCCCTGCTGGCAGCCACGTCGGACCAGGCCCGCCAGGCCGCCGCCGATGCCATCACGGCGGCGGGCATGCTCGTCAACGTGCGGCCGCAAGGCCCCGTCGCGGCACCGGCCCCCGTCAAGGGCGGCGATGTCGTGACGCAGGATACCTACCGCATGGCCCGCCCGGAAGGCGTGGCGGCCAGCGCGAGCAATACCCCCGCCACCGCCGCGCCGGTCACTGCCGTGGCGCAGGATGCGGGCCTGGCTTCGGACGGCGACGCCCGTGGCGAGCAGGGCCAGCACGGCACGACGTTCCGTGGCGTGATGGCCCTGCTCGCCACGGGAGAT
>NZ_WNKZ01000267.1 GCF_009720835.1 Pseudoduganella buxea | reverse complement strand
ACGCCGTCGCAGCGGGCGGCCAGCAACTCGCCGCCCAGCAGCGCCAGGCGCGCCGCCACCGCCGGGTCGGGCCGCTTGCCGAACATTTTCATCGGGGCGCCGCCGCCACGGCAAACGCCGCGCCATGGGCGTGGAAATGGGCAGCCGGCGCCGCTTCGAACGGCCAGGCGGCCTCGCATTCGCCATCGCCGTCCAGGCGCCCCGTCAGCACGGCAGCACCGGCGCCATCGGTCACGCGCAACAGGGGCCGTTCGCGCAGCACTTGCGCGGCGAAAGGCGCCTGCGCGTCGAGCGTCAGGATCACCTGCCACGGCCCGGCGCCGACGAAATGGAGCTGCCACCAGCCGTCGTCCGTGGCCAGCCGCTCCAGCGCCGCGCCGCTGTCGGCCGCGCGCAGCATGCCGGC
>NZ_WNKZ01000266.1 GCF_009720835.1 Pseudoduganella buxea | reverse complement strand
CCGCGCCATCGACCGACCCGCAGGCTCCCGCGCAGCGTCTCTCCGGCGGCGAGCTGGCGCGCGTGGCGCTGGCCGGCGCCTTCCTGTCCGGCGCCGACACGCTGGTGCTGGACGAACCCACCAATCACCTCGACGCGGCAGGCCGCGCCTGGCTGATGGCGCGGCTGCGGCAGTGGCGCGGCGCCGCCATCGTCGTCAGCCATGATCGGGGCTTGCTGGCGCTGGCGGACGGCATCGTCGAACTGGCCGGCGGTGCCCTGCGCGCCTACGGCGGCAACTACAGCCTGTATGAAAGAATGCGCGATGCCGAGGCAACGGCGGCACGGGCCGTGCTGGAACACGCGCGCGTCGAACGGGGTGCCGGCCTGCGCGCCCTACGCCGGCAGCACGACGCAAGGCAGGCCCGCACGGCGCGCCAGG
>NZ_WNKZ01000265.1 GCF_009720835.1 Pseudoduganella buxea | reverse complement strand
TGGCCAACGCGTTGACGACCAACCAGATCGTCGCCCTGAGCTCGAACCAGCTGGGTGCCTTCAACACCGCCCAGTTCGGCGCGCTGTCGACCAACGCGATTGCCGCGATCGAGACGGCCGATATCGGCGGCCTGAAGACCAACGTCATCGCCGCGCTGAAGTCGGCGCAGGTAGCTGCCCTGACGACCAACCAGATCGGTGCCCTGGGCACCAACCAGGTGGCCGCCCTGTCGACCGGTTCGATGGCCGGCATGACGACCAACCAGATCGTCGCCCTGTCGAGCAACCAGGCCGCCGTGCTGAACTCGGCCCAGATCGGCGCGCTGGCAACGGAAACCGTGGCCGCGCTGGAAACGGCCGACCTGGCCGCCCTGAAGACCGCGACCATCGCCGGCCTGAAGACGCAGCAGGTTGCCGCCCT
>NZ_WNKZ01000264.1 GCF_009720835.1 Pseudoduganella buxea | reverse complement strand
GCGCGCCAGCGCGGCCGGCGTCAGCAGCCGCTCGTGCAAGGTGCCCAGCATGTCCAGGTGCAGCCCCGTGCACAGCGCGTGGCGGGCCAGCGTGTCGGCCGGTTCCGCGCCCTTGGCGCCGCCCTGCCTGGCAAGCCCGACGCGGAACAGGCGCGCCCAGAACAGCCAGCGCGCCAGGTTGCCCCGCCTGGCCGTGGCCGCCATCAGGTCGGCGTACGTGCCGGCCACGTCGATATCGCCCCGCCACAGCGCCACCGGGCAGGCCGACAGCAGCGCATAGCACAGGCTGGCATCGTGTTCCAGCGCCTGCGCCTGGCGTACGGCCTCGGCCGCGACGGCGCCAGCCTGGTCCGGCTGGCCCTGCAGCCACAGCACACGGCTGCGCAGGGCCAGCGCGGCGATGCGCTCGTCGGCCCGGCCCACG
>NZ_WNKZ01000263.1 GCF_009720835.1 Pseudoduganella buxea | reverse complement strand
AACTTAGCCCAGGATCTTGGCAACAACGCCGGCGCCGACGGTACGGCCGCCTTCGCGGATGGCGAAGCGCAGGCCTTCTTCCATGGCGATCGGGTTGATCAGCTTGACGGTGATCGACACGTTATCGCCTGGCATGACCATTTCCTTGTCCGCTGGCAGTTCGATCGAACCGGTCACGTCCGTGGTACGGAAGTAGAACTGTGGACGGTAGTTGTTGAAGAATGGCGTGTGACGGCCGCCTTCATCTTTCGACAGAACGTAGATCTCGCCCGTGAAGTGGTTGTGCGGCTTGATCGAGCCTGGCTTGGCCAGAACCTGACCACGCTGGACATCTTCACGCTTGGTGCCGCGCAGCAGCAGACCGACGTTGTCGCCGGCTTGACCCTGGTCCAGCAGCTTGCGGAACATTTCCACGCCGGTGCAGGT
>NZ_WNKZ01000262.1 GCF_009720835.1 Pseudoduganella buxea | reverse complement strand
CGGTTAAGCTACCTACTTCTGGTAAAACCCGCTCCCATGGTGTGACGGGCGGTGTGTACAAGACCCGGGAACGTATTCACCGCGACATGCTGATCCGCGATTACTAGCGATTCCAACTTCATGCAGTCGAGTTGCAGACTACAATCCGGACTACGATACACTTTCTGGGATTAGCTCCCCCTCGCGGGTTGGCGGCCCTCTGTATGTACCATTGTATGACGTGTGAAGCCCTACCCATAAGGGCCATGAGGACTTGACGTCATCCCCACCTTCCTCCGGTTTGTCACCGGCAGTCTCATTAGAGTGCTCTTTCGTAGCAACTAATGACAAGGGTTGCGCTCGTTGCGGGACTTAACCCAACATCTCACGACACGAGCTGACGACAGCCATGCAGCACCTGTGTGCAGGTTCTCTTTCGAGCACTCCCA
>NZ_WNKZ01000261.1 GCF_009720835.1 Pseudoduganella buxea | reverse complement strand
TGAAAGCGGATCAGCCAGGTCTTAAAGACGGCGTGATAGCGGTTCACGTTCTGGATGTGAATTTCCCCCAGCACCCGCTCGCCCTGGCGCAGGTTGACGGCCCGATGTGCAATACCGTGATCTTTCGCGAAATCCCGATATGCCGCCGCCGCATCGGTGGCCAGCAGCACGGCCTTGTCCAGCACGGGTAATAAATGCTGTTGCAATTGCGCCACCGTGACGGGCCCGCGCCCCGGCACGAAATCGCAGGTGCGCCCTTGCCGGTCGCGCGCCACCAGGATGCAGTCCAGTTCGCCGCTGATGCCGCGCTTTTTGGCGTGGCCGCCGCGCCGCCGAGGAGGACGCGTCATGTGACGCGATCCCTTCTGCGATTCCAGCAAATATGTTTCGTCCGCCTCGACGATGCCGCTCAAGGGTTTGGGCCGGTCGTC
>NZ_WNKZ01000260.1 GCF_009720835.1 Pseudoduganella buxea | reverse complement strand
GGCGTGCGCCCGCCCGTCGGCAGCTCGCGCAAGGCCGCCTCGGCACGCTCGACGCTGCGCGTCGGCGCCAGCAGCAGCTCGGCGCCCTCGCCCCGGAAGGCCACCACGGCCACTTCGTCGCGGCGCTGGTAGGCATCCGTCAGCAGGTCCAGCACGGCGCCCTTCAAGGCTTCCATGCGCCGCTGCGCCGCCATCGAACCGGACGCATCGACGACAAACAGGATCAGGTTGGCGTTCGTTCCCACGCGTACCGGCCGATGCAGGTCGGCGCGGGTGACTTGCAAGGTGCCGTGCGGGATGCCGTCGCCGCCGGCCGGCTGGCGCAAGGCCGCGCTGCGCAACGTGGCGCCGATGGCGATGCTGGTCGCTTCGCGGTCCGGTACGGCGCGCAGCGCCTGTCCGCGCGCGGCGTTGGCGACGGCGTTGCGGAGAT
>NZ_WNKZ01000025.1 GCF_009720835.1 Pseudoduganella buxea | reverse complement strand
AGGCCTGCCTGGCGGGCCGCGGCGTCGGCCTGCGCGCAGGCGGCGGCAAGCGGTGCCTGCGACAGGCGCAGCGCGGCGACTCTTGCTGCCCCGGCCTGCAACAAGGCCAGCGCGGCGGCGGCGTCATCGCAGCGGGTTCCAGCTTCCCGCAATTGCTCCTCGAAGGCGGCATCGCGCGCGTTCCACCGCTGGCTGCGCTGAGTGCGAAACAGCTGGGCCAGGAAACCGGGTGGATGGCGCAAGTGACGCTCGTGCTCCTCGCGCAGCCTTGCCAGGGTTGCCTTGGCCGCGTCATGCTGGCGTGCCATGGCCTCTGGCGCGCCGGCGGGGCAGGCAAGAATTGCCTCCGCCAGCCCTGCCTCGGCGGTGGCATGGGCCGCGCTTGCGCCATCGCGCCGTGCAACGAGCGCGATGCGTTGCTCCGCCTCGATCACCGCCACGGCCGCGGCGTCCACCGCACGCTGCCGGCTTGCCGCCAGCGCCGACAAGGCGACGATTTCCCCGGCTGCCGCAGACCGCGCCTGCCGGGCAAGCCGGAACGAGTCGATGGTGTCGGCCAGCGTCGCCGCCTCGGCCGTCAATGCATCGACGCGCTGGCGCGCCGCGCGGTACCGTTCCCGTGCGGCCTGCCACGGCATTGCACCGTGGTCGGGCTGCCAGTTTTCTGGACCGTTCGGGTTCTTGAACAGGCTTGGCAGCGAACGCAGGCGCAGCGGATGCGCGGCAAGGGCCACGTCATCCGGGGAACTGGCGGGCGACATGCCGACGAACCAGAACGGGTTGACGAATTCACGGCGCCTTGTTTTGCTGCCCAGCACGGCGGCAATCAGGCCCCAGCGCTCGCGTCGTGGGCCGCGCCGTTTTGCCTTCGGCGGCGCGGCGACGGAATCGGCCACGCTGGAAAAATAATCCAGCGCGACCTCGTCGCTGATTTCCTTGACGCCGGGCAGCTCCTTCGTGATGTTCTCGACGGCGCCGTTATTGGCCGAGGCCACGACGATGCCGAAGCCCCGCAGCCGCGGGTCCAGCTGCCAGGCCTTGTAGCCGTAGTCCTCGATGCCGGCGTCGTCGCCGAACGCCTTGACCGGGTAGTCGAACGTGACGAGCACGTCGGCCCGCCGGACGACGACGGCGGCCACGATATCCTTCAACATCGTCGTCTTGCCCGTGCCCGGCGGCCCGTTGACGGCAAACAGGCCGGCCCCGTCCGCCAGCTCGCGCACCAGCGTATTGACGGCGAACTGCTGCGCCAGCACCAGCGGGTGCTTGCCGGGCCAGCACGCCGGCGGCAGGCGGGCGGGCGCGACGCCGCCGGCAAGGGCACCGATATCCTGGTCCAGGTCGATCCGTTCCGTGCCGTCCTCGCCGGCCAGATAGGCGCGCAGGCCGCTGCCCGTGTCCCCCGCGGCATGACGGGCGCCGATGCGCGCGAGGTCTTCGGCGTAGAAGCTGTTGAGGGGATCGTCCGGTGCCACCTTCTCGTCTTCCTTGGGCGCCTTGCTGCCCCGGACCCGCCACGTCATCTGCCGGGCGGGACGCCAGCCGCCCGCGTCGAACACGAATTCGACGATCGCCGACACATCTTCCATCGTCAGCGGGCGCAGGGAGGGGTCAAGCGGGCCTTCGGGTTTGGGGGCACCGGGCGCCGGCGGCGGCGCGAGCAGCTTGCGCTCTACCATCAGGTCGGCGACGGCATTGCGCATCCGTTCCTCGAGTCCGCCCAGGCCGAAGAAGCCGCCGAAACGGAGCGGGGCGTCGTTGCCGCTGCCTTGCTCGACGCAGTACATGGCCCAGGGCAGGCTGCTGACGAAGACCTGTCCCGTGACCATGCCCGCGCCGTTGGTTCCGATCACCACGCATGCGGCGGGCTTCGGCGGGGGCTGCTCTTCCATGTCGATGGGCCCTGCGCCCAGGGCGGCGCGCGCCTGCTCCACGTAGCAGGTGCCGTCGACGATCCCCGCGAACAGCTGGAAGCGCCAGTCGGGCCCATGCTGCCTGGTCAGGATGGCCTGCTTGCGGGAATCGTTCCACGGCAGTTCGGCATCGGTGCGGACCTCCCATACGGAATCGTCCACCTTCACGTCGGGCGGCGGTTGCGGGGTCAGGTACTCGAGAGCTTCCCAGAAGCGCAGCGCGGCGGCGGCTTCCTGGTGGGCGTCACGCCCGGGCGCTGGGTCCGGGGTGACTTGCAATATGCTTGGAATGTTGGTGGCAGGCATGACCTGCACACCTTACACTTGTTTTCGTGGCAATAGAAGAGGGTAACGCGAAGAGGGTGCGTCAGCGGGCGCGGTCAGCGCGACATCAGCATCGATCGGACGATGCCTTCCTTGGCCAGCACGTAGTCATGGCCGGCCAGCACGAAATTGCTTTGCGGCTGGACCACCTTGATATTGATGAAGACCATGTCGCTCGTTTCCGCGTACGAACCGACGACGACGGCCTGGGCGTTGTGGCTGTGCGCCACTTCGCCGATCTCGCGCGTGAGCATCAGCTCGCCCTGGTTGCGCTTCAGGTAGACGCTGTTGCGCAGCTTCATTTCCAGCATCTTCAGGCCGCCCTGCGCCATGCGCGTGGAAATCTGTTCGGAGACGAGGCGGCCCAGGGTCGACGTCTGGTCCAGCGCGTCGATATTGACGACGGTGGCCATGATCATCGGCTTGTCGGCCGCCAGCTTGCCGTTCAGCTGGGTCAGCAAGGTGTCGGCCGCCTTGTAGTTGGCCTGGACGAACTGGTTCGACGCGACGGTGGCGTAGTTCGGCTCGTCCTTCGCCGGCGTGGCGCAGCCGGCCAGCAGGGCCAGCGCCAGCAGGGGCAGGGCCGCGCGCATCAGCGGCCTCCCTGTACTTTGAACAGCTTGGTCAATTGGGTGTCCTCTTCCTTGATGCCGTACAGCGCACGGTCGGTGTCCGCCACATAATACGCCGACGTGCTGCGCGCGTAGAAACGGTACTGGTCGCCGACGGACAGGGTGACGATCAGTTCCGTCTTTGGCGTCGCGCCCGGCGCGAACTGGCTGTTGAACCAGTGGAAGGCATCGGCGGCACCGGCCAGCCCCACCAGGCCCACCATCGGATCGATATCGGACAGCACCCACACGCCCGTGGCCAGCGCGGTGGACGCGCCGGAGTAGCGGTATTGCGGCCGCTTGGCCGTGAACGTCACGGCCTGGATGTCCAGTTCCAGCTTCCACGCGCCGGCCGGCGTGCGGGCCACCGTGTAGCCGTCCTTCACCAGCGACGTCACCAGCTGGTTCGTCAGGGCCTTCTTGAACGGCGTCGGGTCCGCGTCCTCGGCGATGAAGAACGGGCGCTGCGGATGCTTCTTCATGTCCGTCACGACGCGCTGCTCGATATGGTCGGCGATCGTGTGCCAGTGCGCGGCGGCCTGCAGCTTTTCCTGGCGCGCGGTGGGGAAGTTCGTTGCCACCGGTGTCGGCGAGTAGGGAACGGCGCAGCCGGCGAGGGCGGCGGCCGTCGTGGCGGCCAGGACGAGGGAGGTGGCGAGTTTCATCGAAAATCCGTAAGTGGTCAGCCCGTGGAGTGTAGCATGGGCGTTTCCACTTGGAAATTATTGGCAGCCGTGCGCGTGGCGTGTGCGCGACGTCAAAAATACATCGAAATGCGATGCCGGTCGCTTGCGATGCGTCAAGGCCGGAACACCACAGCGCTGCGACGGCAGACCCCGACGGGGCATGGCTACCCCCTTGTCAGCGCCGTACAATACAGGCCGAAACCAGGGGATAAGCATGAGCAAATACGATCAGGACTATTTTTTCATCGTGAAGGACAGCAGCGACGACAGGCTGCCCGAGCTGGTCGCGACAGAAGACACGGGGAACCGGCAGTATCAGTTTGCGCGCCGTCAAGAACAACGAACGGCCGCACAAACGGTTTGTAATCTCAGCGCACGAAGACGAGAAGCGCCATCGTGGCAACGGCCAGCAGGGGCGCGCCACTGAGCAAAAGGGCAAGCCAGCACAGCCACCGTTGGCGGCGCGCGCCGGCGAACGAGCACAGTGCCGCGATCGTACCGGCGACGCTGCCTAGCGCCACCGCCACGACAGCGTTCCCCAGGCAGCTGAAGCCGAAGTCGCCGCACTGTGCGGGTCCGCCCGTGAAGACGCCCCGCAGCAGCAACGCCGCGAGCAGCCAGGTCAGCGCGGTGATGGCCACCGCGGTCATTGCGACCAGGTTGTACGGCAACGGCCCGTTGCGGCGCCAGCCGCCGATGCCGAACGGGTATTGCGCCATCAGCGCCGGTTCTGCTTCATCGCGGCCTGTACCTCGCGGCTGGCGTCGCGGTCCTTCTCGGTGGCGCGCTTGTCATGCTGCTTCTTGCCCTTGGCCAGGCCGATCTCGCATTTCACGCGGCCGCCCTTGTAGTGCAGGTTCAGGGGCACGAGGGTGTAGCCGGAGCGCTCGACCTTGCCGATCAGCTTGTCGATCTCCTTGCGGTGCAGCAGCAGCTTGCGGGTCCGGACGGCTTCCGGGTGGATGTGGGTCGAGGCGGTCGGCAGTGCGCTGACGTGCGCGCCGAACAGGTACAGTTCGTTGGCGCGGATCGTCACGTAGGCTTCCTTGATCTGGACGCGCGCATCGCGGATCGCCTTCACTTCCCAGCCTTCCAGCACGATGCCCGCCTCGTAGCGGTCTTCGATGAAGTAGTCGTGGAAGGCTTTGCGGTTATCGGCAATAGTCATGAGTAATGTGGTCTTCGGCGCGGGTCGGTTAAACTACGGTTTTCGCGCAAGGGGCGCGGGAGGCTGTTTCAAAAGTTGGCGGCCGGTCAGGCTGGCACCGATTTCTGAAAACCCTCGCATTGTTCAACATGATAGCAAACGGTTAAAGAATGGCAGTAGTGCACAAGTCGGTTTTGCTGGGATACAGCGCCAGGCAAATGTTCGACCTGGTCGACAGGGTCGAGGATTATCCCAAATTTCTGCCCTGGTGTGGCGGCGTGGAAGTGCGCGAGCGCACGGAAAACAAGGTCGTGGCCAGCGTGGGCATCAATTTCCACGGCGTGCGCCAGAGCTTCACGACGTCCAATACGGGCACGCCACCGGGCGCCATCCACATGAGCCTTGTCGACGGCCCGTTCAAGACCCTGAACGGCGTGTGGACCTTCCGCGAGCTGCGCGCCGATGCCTGCAAGGTGGAACTGGACCTGCAATACGAGTTTTCCAGCCGCCTGCTGGAGCAGGTGATCGGCCCCGTGTTCGGCATGATCGCCAACAGCATGGTCGATTCGTTCACGAAGCGCGCCGAAACCGTGTATGGCTGAACGCATCAAGGTGTCGCTGTGCTATGCCAGCGGGCCGAACCCGCTGCTGCGGGCGCTGGAAGTCGACGCCGGCACCACCATCGGCCAGGCCATCGAGCAGTCCGGCGTGCTGCAGGAAGCGCCCGAGATCAACCTGGTGACGATGCCGGTCGGCATTTACGGCAAGAAGAAGACGCTCGACACGGTGCTGCAGGCACGCGACCGCATCGAGATCTACCGCCCCCTGATCGTCGACCCGAAGAACGCGCGCCGCCGCCGCGCGAAGAAGGATGGCGCGCCGCCGCCGCTGCCGCCGGCCACCGGGCCGGAGAACGACGGCTGAACTACAGTTCCAGCATGCCCGGGGCGATGCCCAGCGCCGCGGCGATCTTCTCCCGCGTCGATTTCCTCGGCCGCAATCCCGCCTCCTGCTGCGCATAGGCCGGCTGGCTGATGCCGATCCGTTCGGCCACCTGCTGCTGGGTCAGGCCCAGGTACTCGCGCCACGCACGCGCCGCCGTCCAGCCATGGTCGGCGATCAGGCCCACCACCTGGTGCGGCACACAGTCGTCACGCTGGCGCGACTGCGTCTGCATATACGTGGCGTAGGGAATGACGACATACACGGGTTCCCCGTTGGGGCCGTTGATAATCTGAACATTGGTGAACGCATTCATGATCCGCTCGCAGGTCAGGTCGATATAGGGTTTCGAGCAGTCTGACTTATATGGTTGAGCCGGCCCGCGCCATGTTCGATGGCCTTGCGCCGCGTCAAACGGGTGCCGTTGGATTGGAGCAACTACCTGAATCGCAAGTAAACCCGTCAGCGGCAGTGCTGTGCGATCGAGGCGGCGTTGCGCTTGGCTTCCTCGGCCCGTTGGGCGTCCGTCAGGAAGGCAGCCTGGCCCTGTTCGTCGAAGCGGCTGATGCGCCCGCCCGCGTCGAGGGCGCGCTGGTTGGCGCGGGCGGTGGCACAGTTGGCCGTGCGGGCTGCGGCGTTCTGCTGGTCGACGGCTGCCTTGGCGGCTGCCTCGGCCGCCGCCGCGCGCCGTTTTTCGAAGTCGGCGTTGCGCTCGGCCAGGGCCGGCATGGCGGGCTTGGCGGGCGCAGCGGGCGCCGGCGCAGGGGGCGTATTCAGTTCCTGCCGCAGGTCGGGCATCTGGCCGCGCGGTGCCTTGAAGATGCGGTTGGCCGGTACCGACGGCGGTGGCGGCTGGTCCGAATAGACGGGGCGGTTGTTCTGGTCCTTCCACGCCCATTGCGCCTGTGCCAGCGAACAGCCCAGCAGCAGGATGGTGGCCAGCGCACGGTGAGGAAGAGTCATGACTTAATTTCCTTTGAGAATCATCGGTCATTTCACCGCGATCGGCGTC
The DNA here is from genome assembly GCF_009720835.1 of Pseudoduganella buxea. GTDB lineage: Bacteria > Pseudomonadota > Gammaproteobacteria > Burkholderiales > Burkholderiaceae_D > Rugamonas > Rugamonas buxea. The sequence continues at coordinate 57,579 of NZ_WNKZ01000025.1, read as the reverse complement.
CGCTGTCAACGTTTGCGGCAAAAACTGCTTGATTTTGCCACCATGCAAGGACGGCCGGCGTGAACTTCTGTATAATTCACTTTTGCGCCGATAGGAAATGTACTATGCGTCTACTCCAAAAAGCACTCACGTTCGATGACGTGCTCCTCGTCCCTGCGTACTCGAACGTTCTGCCTGCCAATACGTCGCTCCGCACCAAACTGACCCGCAATATCTCGCTGAATATCCCGCTGCTGTCGGCCGCGATGGATACCGTCACCGAAGGCCGTCTGGCCATTGCGATGGCCCAGGAAGGCGGCATCGGCATCATCCACAAGAACCTGCGTCCGGTGGACCAGGCGCGCGAGGTGGCGAAGGTCAAGCGTTTCGAAGCAGGCGTGCTGCGTGATCCGATCACGATTCCGCCGGACATGAAGATCCGCGACGTGATCAAGCTGACGGAGCAGTACGGCATCAGCGGTTTCCCTGTCGTCGAAGGCAAGGAAGTGGTGGGCATCATCACCAACCGCGACCTGCGTTTCGAACAGGAGCTGGACGCGGAAGTGCGCGCCAAGATGACGCCCCGCGAAAAGCTGGTGACGGTCAATGAAGACGCCGACACGACCGAGGCGAAGCGCCTGATGAACAAGCACCGCCTGGAGCGCGTGATCGTCGTCAACGACGCCTTCGAGCTGCGCGGCCTGATCACGGTCAAGGACATCCAGAAATCCACCGAACACCCGAACGCGTCGAAAGACCAGCACGGCAAGCTGCTGGTGGGCGCGGCCGTCGGCGTCGGCGCCAAGGACGAAGAGCGCATCGACCTGCTGGTGCAGGCCGGTGTGGACGTGCTGGTGGTGGACACGGCCCACGGCCACTCGCAGGGCATCCTGGACCGCGTTCGCTACATCAAGACGAAATACCCGCACGTGGACGTCATTGGCGGCAATATCGCCACGGCGGCCGCCGCCAAGGCGCTGGTGGAGTACGGCGCGGACGCGGTGAAGGTCGGCATCGGCCCCGGCTCCATCTGCACCACCCGTATCGTCGCCGGCGTCGGCGTGCCGCAAATTACCGCCATCTCGAACGTGGCGCAGGCGCTGGAAGGCACGGGCGTGCCCTGCATCGCCGACGGCGGCATCCGCTTCTCGGGCGACATCTCGAAGGCCCTGGCGGCCGGCGCATCGACCGTCATGATGGGCTCCATGTTCGCCGGCACGGAAGAAGCGCCGGGCGAAGTGATCCTGTACCAGGGCCGTTCGTACAAGTCCTACCGTGGCATGGGCTCGCTGGGCGCGATGGCCGAAGGTTCGGCCGACCGCTACTTCCAGGAAGCTTCGGCCAAGGCCGACAAATTCGTCCCCGAAGGCATCGAAGGCCGCGTGGCCTACAAGGGCTCCGTGCTGGCCATTATCTTCCAGCTGGTGGGCGGCGTGCGCCAGTCGATGGGTTACTGCGGCTGCGCCACCATCGACGAGCTGCGCGAGAAGGCGGAATTCGTCGAGATCACGTCGGCCGGCATGCGCGAGTCGCACGTGCACGACGTGCAGATCACCAAGGAAGCACCGAACTACCGTTCGGAATAAGCGTTCCCTCAACGCCGGCCCGCGCCGGCGTTTTTCTTTTGCTTAGCCACAGTTCATTCAATGCACTCTAAAATCCTCATCCTCGATTTCGGTTCCCAGGTTACCCAGCTGATCGCCCGCCGCGTGCGCGATGCCGGCGTGTTTTCCGAAGTCTATCCGTACGACGTGTCGGACGAGTTCGTCCGCAACTACGGCGCCGCCGGCGTGATCCTGTCGGGCAGCCACAATTCGACGCTGGAAGGCGATTCGCCCCGCGCGCCGCAGGCCGTGTTCGAGCTGGGCGTGCCCGTGCTGGGTATCTGCTACGGCATGCAGACCATGGCGGCCCAGCTGGGCGGCAAGGTGGAAAACGGCCTGGTGCGCGAATTCGGCTATGCCGAAGTGCGTGCCCGCAACCACACCAGCCTGCTGAACGGCATCAACGACTTCGTCACGGACGAAGGCCACGGCATGCTGAAGGTCTGGATGAGCCACGGCGACAAGGTGCTCGACATGCCGGCCGGCTTCAAGCTGATGGCCAGCACGGAAAGCTGCCCCATCGCCGGCATGGCCGACGAGGAGCGCAAGTTCTTCGGCGTGCAGTGGCACCCGGAAGTGACGCACACGGTGCAGGGCAAGGCCATGCTGGGCCGCTTCGTGCACGAGATCTGCGGTTGCAAGTCCGACTGGAACATGCCGGACTACATCTCCGAAGCCGTGGAAAAGATCCGCGCCCAGGTCGGCACGGATGAAGTCATCCTGGGCCTGTCCGGCGGCGTCGATTCGTCCGTCGCCGCGGCCCTGATCCACCGCGCCATCGGCGACCAGCTGACCTGCGTCTTCGTCGACCATGGCCTGCTGCGCCTGAACGAAGGCCAGATGGTGATGGATATGTTCGCCAAGAACCTGGGCGTGAAAGTCATCCGCGTCGACGCCACCGAGCAGTTCATGGGCCACCTGGCCGGCGTGACGGACCCGGAACAGAAGCGCAAGATCATCGGCCGCGAATTCGTTGAAGTGTTCCAGGCCGAGTCGGCCAAGTTGCCGAGCGCGAAATGGCTGGCGCAGGGCACCATCTACCCGGACGTGATCGAATCGGCCGGCAAGGGCAAGAAGGGCCAGACCATCAAGAGCCACCACAACGTGGGCGGCCTGCCGGAAACGATGAAGCTGGCATTGCTGGAACCGCTGCGCGAACTGTTCAAGGACGAAGTGCGTAAACTCGGCGTCGCCCTGGGCCTGCCGCACGAAATGGTCTACCGCCACCCGTTCCCCGGCCCCGGCCTGGGCGTGCGCATCCTGGGTGAAGTCAAGCACGAGTACGCCGAGCTGCTGCGCCGCGCCGACGCCATCTTCATCGAGGAACTGCGCAACACCCCGTACGAAGCGGTGGTGGTGCCGGGCTTCGACCAGGACAGTGTGCCGCGCAACTGGTACGAAGCCACGTCCCAGGCCTTCGCCGTCTTCCTGCCCGTCAAATCGGTCGGCGTGATGGGCGACGGGCGCACCTACGACTACGTCGTCGCGCTGCGCGCCGTGCAGACCCAGGACTTCATGACGGCCCACTGGGCCCACCTGCCGCACGAGCTGCTGGGCAAGGTGTCGAACCGGATCATCAACGAGGTGCGGGGCTTGAATCGGGTGGTGTATGACATCTCCGGCAAGCCGCCGGCGACGATCGAGTGGGAATGATTTGACTCGGCTGCCGCCGGCAGCGTTCGTTCGAAAAATGCGAGAAGGCCCCTGATTGCCAGGGGCTTTTTTACATGCATGCAGTCCGGGTTTTTGTTGTCCCACGGCCGTAGGGCTCAGGGAAGCGGCCAGAAACAGATCTTCCTGTCGCTGCCGAAACAGCAGGCGTTTGCACACGCATCGAATCCCGGCCAGCGGGGCAGGAGCAGGTCATTGCGACCTTGCGCCGCGCCCGCCGAACGGTCATGGAACCATCCATTCGGCTTTATTTCATGACCCTGAATCACACAGAAAATCCGACAGGCTCGCCGTCCGTGTTCGGCGCTGCGGTAGCCCTGTCGCATTGCCCTTGCGACAGGGAGAGGCGGTGTGCCGGCGCCATCCAGGTTCGCCGGAGCGGTTCACTTCTCCTGCTCAGCCCCCGCCACGATCACCTCCACCCCGGCCTTCTCGAAAGCCTCCGCCGCCTCCGCCGGCACCGGCAAATCCGTAAAGAACTTATCCACCTGCGCAATGCTTCCCAGCCGCACCAGCGCATGCCGCCCGAACTTGGTGTGGTCGGCAACCAACCATACCTGGCGTGACTGCTCCATGATCGCCTGCGTGACGCGCACCTCGCGGTAGTCGTAGTCGAGCAAGGTGCCGTCGGCTTCGATGCCGGAGACCCCAATGATGCCGATGTCGACCTTGAACTGACGCATGAAGTCGATGGTGGCTTCGCCGACGATGCCGCGGTCACGCTTGCGCACGAGGCCGCCCGCGACGATGACTTCTGCGTCGTCGCAGCCGGACAGGATCGATGCCACGTTCAGGTTGTTCGTCACCACGCGGATGCCGCGGTGGTGCAGCAGCGCTTTCGACACTTCTTCTGTCGTCGTGCCGATATTGATGATCAGCGAGCGGCCGTTTTCCACCTGCGCCGCGGCGAGCTGGCCGATGCGGCGCTTGGCGTCGCTGTCCATCACGCGGCGCTGGTCGTAGTCGATGTTCTCCACCGTGGACGGAATGCTGACGCCGCCGTGATAGCGCGCCAGCAGGCGTGCGTCTTCCAGTTCGCGGATGTCGCGGCGGATCGTCTGGGTGGTCACGCCAAGGACGCGCGCCAGGTCTTCTACGGAGGTGTCGCCGTGCTGGCGGATGTGGTCGAGCAGTCTGCGGTGGCGTGGGGTCATCGGCGAATGGTGGCTGGATGCGGGAAGGGCACTCTGGCACCGCGCTGGCTGCCGGACCGGTTCATTATAGTTCACGTCGTGGTGTACTCGACAGTGCCGAGTGCCCTGACAGGGACAAAAGCGTGACGTGTTGGCAAAAGTGAACATGTGCCGTGCTTTTAGCGAACTCAAACGAACAGAAACGCAAAAATATTGTTGTTCGTAATGTGGAAATATGTACAATGAATTCTCGCTGATGCAGGTTTCGACTGGCGCCTGATGGTGGATGCTCAAGGCAGCAAAGTCCGGGACAGGCACCTGTCGCAGGGTCGGAGACGCTGAGACAGGTGCCTGTCCTCAACGGCGCAGTCGGCGCGGACGAGGCTGCCGCTTCAGACACCGCCGTGGGATACGCCCAGCGACAGATAAAACGATAAGAGACAGGATATGAACAAAAACGACCATATTCGCGCCCCAAGTTCAACCCATCCCGCCTGCGCGAGCGGCATCCCGGGCGACGCGCGCGGGTCGGTGCAGTGATGGCGCCTTCCACGGAAGCGTCCCTCGACTGCGACGTCCTGATCGTCGGCGGCGGCATCAACGGCGTCGGCATTGCCCGCGATGCCGTCGGCCGCGGCTTGCGTGTCGTGCTGTGCGAGCAGCACGACCTGGCGCAGCACACGTCCTCGGCCAGCACCAAGCTGGTTCACGGCGGCCTGCGCTACCTGGAATATTACGAATTCAAGCTGGTGCGCAAGGCGTTGCAGGAGCGCGAGGTGCTGCTGAGCACGGCGCCGCACATCATGTGGCCGCTGCGTTTCGTCATGCCGCACGATGCGACGCAGCGCCCTTCGTGGATGATCCGCGCCGGCCTGTTCCTGTATGACCATCTGGCGCGGCGCGAGTTCCTGCCCGGTTCCGAAGGCATCACGCTGCGCGATCATCCCGCCGGGGCGCCGCTGAAAGGCCGCTTCAACAAGGGCTTCGTCTATTCGGACGGCTGGGTCGACGATGCACGGCTGGTCGTGCTTAATGCCATGGACGCCAGCGAGCGCGGCGCCACCATCCTGACGCGCACGCCATGTACGTCGGTGCGGCGTGATGGCGACGGCTGGCGCGCCACGCTGGACAGCGCCGAACGGGGCCGCATCGAAGTGCGCACACGCGCCGTCGTCAACGCCGCCGGTCCGTGGGCGGGCCAGTTCGCCGCCTCGGCCCTAAGCGCCGGCCGCAGCTACGGGCTGCGGCTGATCAAGGGCAGCCACATCATCGTGCCGCGGCTGTTCGAACACGAGTACGCCTACATCTTCCAGAACCCGGACAAGCGCATCATCTTCGCCATTCCGTACCAGGAGGAATTCACGCTGATCGGCACCACGGACCTCGAATACACCGGGGAGCCCGGCCGCGTCACGATCAGCCCGGAAGAAACCGCGTACCTGTGCGAGATGGCCAACCGCTATTTCAGCCGACAGATTACGCCGGCCGACGTGGTCGGCACCTACTCCGGCGTACGCCCCCTGCTGGACGACAATTCCAGCCAGGCGTCGGCCATCACGCGTGACTACCTGCTCGAATGTCCCGACGACGCGCCGCCGTTCCTGAATATCTGGGGCGGCAAGATCACCACGTACCGCAAGCTGGCCGAAGAAGGCGTCGCGCTGCTGCAGCGCCGCCTCGGTACGGCGGCGCCCGACTGGACGGCCAAAGCCCCGTTGCCCGGCGGCGACCTCCAGTTCCCCGGCATGCTGATCGAGCGCTATGACTTCGCCGGTTTCCTGCGGCGTTTCCAGGGGCGCCATCCGTGGCTGCCGCCAGCGCTGGCGCACCGTTACGCACGCAATTACGGCAGCCGCGCCGAAAAGATGCTGGGCGATGCCATCAGCGTGGCCGATCTGGGCATCGAGCTGACGCCGGGCGTTTATAGCCGGGAAGTTGGCTACCTCATGCAGGTAGAATGGGCGCGCAGTGCGGAAGACGTGCTGTGGCGGCGCACCAAGTGCGGCCTGCACAGCAAGCCGGCGGACGTGGAACGGTTGCAGCAATGGATGACGCAGCAATCGGGCGCGGAGCACGGCGGGCAGGAGGTCGGCATCAGGCAAACGGCAGGCACCTGAAGGTAACCGGGCAGTAACATCAAGAAGAAAAGCAGCAACAAGAACAGGAGACAGCAGTGAAACTGCAGCTGAAGGATATTAGCTTGCGGGTGGGGGCAGAGACGCATTTGTACCCCCTCGACCTGGAACTGGTTCCGGGGACGATCAACGTCCTGCTCGGACCCACGCAAGCGGGCAAGACCACGCTGATGCGGGTCATCGCAGGGCTCGATCGCCCGACCGAAGGCCGCGTGCTGGTCGATGGCCAGGACGTCACGGGCGTTAGCGTGCGTGAGCGCAAGCTGGCCATGGTGTACCAGCAATTCGTCAATTACCCGGCCATGACGGTGTTCGACAATATCGCCGCGCCGCTGCGCCTGCAGCGCCGGCCCGATGCCGAAGTGCGCCAGCGCGTGGCGGAGATGGCCGAGAAGCTGCACATCAGCCATCTGCTGCAGCGCTTGCCGGGCGCACTGTCCGGCGGCCAGCAGCAACGCTGTGCATTGGCGCGCGCACTGGTGAAAAAGGCGCCGCTGGTGCTGCTGGACGAACCCCTCGTCAACCTCGATTACAAGCTGCGCGAAGAACTGCGCGCCGAACTGGCCTCGCTGTTTGCCGATGGCGCCACGACCGTCGTGTATGCGACGACCGAGCCGCAGGAAGCGCTGCTGCTGGGCGGCCAGACCGTCGTCATGGACGCCGGCCGCATCCTGCAGACGGGCCCCACGCTCGACACCTACAGCAAGCCGATTTCGATCCGTGCGGCTGCGATCTTCAACGACCCGCCGATGAACGTGCTGGCCGGCCGCATGGAGGATGGCCACACGGTGCGTCTCGACGACGGCCCCGTGCTGCGCGTCGGCGGCCCCGCGCTGCAATTGGCGAAGGGCCAGCCGTGCAAGGTCGGCATCCGCTGCCACCACGTGGCACTCAAGCCGGGCGCCGCGCAGGTCAACCGCATGGACTGCACTGTCGACCTGTCCGAATTGAGCGGCTCCGAAACCTATGTCCACCTGCGCCTGGGCGGCGCGGGCATGGTGGCGCAGGTGCCGGGTGTGCATTCGGTGGCGATCGACGCGCGGGTAGCGGCATGGGTCGATCCGCGGGAACTGTTTATTTTCGACGCGGATGGCGCCTTGCTGCGCGCACCGGGGGAGGCGAGTCATGGCGCGCATTGAGTTTCGCAATCTGGGCCATGCCTATGGCAAGAACCCGCAGGCACCATCGGACTACGCGCTGCAGCCGATGAACATGGTGTGGGAGGACGGTGGCGCCTATGCGCTGCTTGGCCCGTCCGGCTGCGGCAAATCGACGCTGCTGAACATCATCTCGGGCCTCCTGGTGCCGTCGCATGGCCAGGTGCTCTTTGACGGCAGGGACATGACGGACACCCCCACGCGCGGCCGCAATATCGCACAGGTGTTCCAGTTCCCGGTGCTGTACGACACGATGACGGTCTACGACAACCTGGCCTTCCCGCTGCGTAACCGCAAGATGCCGGAGCCCGAGGTGCACAAGCGCGTGCACGAGGTGGCGGAGATCCTCGGCATGAAGGATGCGCTGAAGGTGCGCGCCAGCGGCATGTCGGCGGATGCCAAGCAGAAGATCTCGCTGGGCCGGGGCCTCGTGCGCAAGGACGTCTCGGCGATCCTGTTCGACGAGCCGCTGACGGTCATCGATCCGCACCTGAAATGGCAGCTGCGCCGCCAGCTCAAGCAGATCCACCAGCAGCTGAAGCTGACGCTGATCTACGTGACGCACGACCAGGTCGAGGCGCTGACGTTTGCCGACGAAGTGGTCGTCATGACGGACGGGAAGATTGTCCAGAAGGGCGCACCCGATGCGCTGTTCGAGCGGCCCGACCATACGTTTGTCGGCTACTTCATCGGCAGCCCGGGCATGAATTTCTACCCGGTCAAGCTCGATGCGGCGGACACCAATGGCATCTATATCGGCAGCGCCCGCGTGTCGGTCGATCCGGCCCGCGTGGCGCAATTGAAGCGTGCGAACGGCACGCTGTCGATGGGCATCCGGCCCGAGTTCGTCGAACTCGCACCAGCCGGTACCGAGGGCGCGCTGGAGGCGGAGATTCGCCACGTGCAGCATCTTGGCACGTGCCAGCTGGTGACGGGCACGATCGCCGGCCATCCGCTGAAAGGCAGGCTGGATGCCGCGATCCCGGTGCAGGCGGGCCGCCACTGGCTGCGCCTGGCGCGTCCCGAAACCATCTTCTTCTGCAACGACGAAAGGATCGCGCGGTGAACAAGCCCTATAACAACAAGGCCTGGTTCTTCATCCTGCCGGTGTTCGTCTGCGTCGCGTTCTCCGCGATCCTGCCGTTGATGACGGTGGTGAACTACTCGGTGCAGGACATTCTCGGCCCCGGTCAAACGGTGTTTGTCGGCCTCGAATGGTTCCGCGAAATCATGCGCGACCCGGAACTGCACGCCGCGCTGGCGCGCCAGTTGATCTACTCGCTGTGCGTGCTGCTGGTGCAGATTCCGCTCGGGATCGCGCTGGCGCTGGCGATGCCGTCGAAAGGCTGGAAGTCTTCGCTGTCGCTCGTGCTGCTGTCGATGCCGCTGCTGATTCCGTGGAACGTCGTCGGCACGATCTGGCAGATCTTCGGGCGCGCCGATATCGGCCTCGGTGGCCATGGGCTGCAGATGCTGGGCATCGACTACAACTACACGTCGCACACGCTCGATGCATGGCTGACCGTGCTGCTGATGGACGTGTGGCACTGGACGCCGCTGGTGGCGCTGCTGGCCTTTGCCGGCCTGCGCTCGATCCCGGACGCCTACTACCAGGCGGCGCAGATCGACGGCGCCAGCCGCTGGGCCGTGTTCCGTCACATCCAGCTGCCGAAGATGCGCGGCGTGCTGATGATCGCCGTGCTGCTGCGCTTCATGGACAGCTTCATGATCTACACGGAACCGTTCGTGCTGACGGGCGGCGGGCCCGGTAACTCGACCACGTTCCTCAGCCAGTACCTGACGCAGAAGGCGGTCGGCCAGTTCGACCTGGGCCCGGCGGCGGCGTTCTCGCTGATCTACTTCCTGATCATCCTGCTGTTCAGCTTCGTGCTGTACAACTGGATGCAAAAGGCCGGCAACAGCAACAACAATGCGGAGAGCGACCATGCCTAGAGACCTGCAAGACGCGGCCGTCGGCTCCCCGATCCAGCGGAGCGCCCCGATGAGCCAGGCAATCGTCAAGAACAACCGCATCCCGCGTGGCGTGATGATGGTGCTGTACGTGATCTTCACGCTGGTGCCGTTGTACTGGATGCTCAACACGTCGCTCAAGACCAACGAGGAAACGCTGTCCGTTTTCACCTTGTGGCCCCGGAACCTCACCTGGGACAACTACAGGACGATCTTCACCGACCCGTCCTGGTACAACGGCTACATCAACTCGATGATCTATGTGGCGCTCAACACCACGTTCTCGCTGCTGGTCGCGCTGCCGGCCGCCTACGGCTTCTCGCGCTACCGCTTCCTGGGGGACAAGCACATGTTCTTCTGGCTGCTGACGAACCGCATGACGCCGCCGGCCGTGTTCCTGCTGCCGTTCTTCCAGCTGTATTCGACGGTGGGCCTGATGGACACGCACATCGCCGTGGCGCTGGCGCACATGCTGTTCAACGTGCCGCTGGCCGTGTGGATCCTGGAAGGCTTCATGTCCGGCATCTCGCGCGAGATCGATGAAACGGCGTATATCGACGGCTACTCGTTCCCGCGCTTCTTCCTGCAGATATTCCTGCCGCTGATCAAGGCGGGCGTCGGCGTGACCGCCTTCTTCTGCTTCATGTTCAGCTGGGTGGAGCTGCTGCTGGCGCGCACCCTGACATCCGTGGACGCCAAGCCGATCAGCGCGATCATGACGCGCACCGTGTCGGCCGCGGGCATGGACTGGGGCGTGCTGGCCGCCGCCGGTGTGCTGACGCTGGTGCCGGGGATGCTGGTCATCTGGTTCGTACGCAATCATATTGCCAAAGGTTTCGCGATGGGGAGGGTGTGACGATGGAGTGGTCATTTGCATGGATGGCGTGGACGATGCCGGTGGCCGTCTTCTTCGGCTGCATCGCGCTGATGCTGGCGGGGATGACGGTTCTTGAACTGCGTTGGCCAACAGTCGAACGCAAAGGCTTTCTGCCGATGCGCACGACACGTGGCGACCGCCTGTTCATCGGGCTGTTGACGGCCGCGTATATCAACCTGGCATGGGTCGGCTTCACGGACCTGAGCCAGTGGATCGGCACGGCGCTGGGGTTTGCCGCGATGGCGATCATCATGGTGAAAGCGTAGGCAAAAAGTAGTACCGGTTTTTCCGAAAAGACGACAACAAAAACATGGAGAAGACATGATTCAAACTAAGCAAGCGGTATTCAAGCCTGGCGTCATCGCAATCGCCGTTGCCGTGATGGCCATGAGCGGCAATGCGCTGGCCGACAGCAAGTCGGCCGAAAAATGGGTCGACAGCGAATTCAAACCCAGTACCCTTGACCGCGCGCAGCAGCTGAAGGAAATGAACTGGTTCATCGATGCCGCCGCCAAGCTCAAGGCCAAGGGCGTCAAGGAAATCCACGTGGTGTCCGAGTCGCTCGACACGCACGTGTATGAATCGAAAGTGCTGGCCAAGGCCTTCGAGGAAATCACCGGCATCAAGGTCGTGCACGACGTGATCCAGGAGGGCGACCTGGTGGAGAAGTTGCAGACCTCGATGCAGTCGGGTAAATCGATCTATGACGGCTGGGTCAACGACTCGGACCTGATCGGCACCCACTACCGCTATGGCCAGACCGTCGTGCTGACCGACTACATGGCCGGTCCCGGCAAGGAGTTCACCAATCCCGGTCTGGACCTGAAGGACTTCATCGGCACCAGCTTCACCACGGCGCCGGACGGCAAACTGTATCAGCTGCCCGACCAGCAGTTCGCCAACCTGTACTGGTTCCGCGCCGACTGGTTCGCGCGCAAGGACCTGCAGGCCAAGTTCAAGGCCAAGTACGGCTACGACCTGGGCGTGCCGCAGAACTGGTCGGCGTATGAAGACATCGCCAGCTTCTTCACCAACGACGTCAAGGAACTCGATGGCAAGAAGGTATTCGGCCATATGGACTACGGCAAGAAGGACCCGTCGCTGGGCTGGCGCTTCACCGATGCGTGGCTGTCGATGGCCGGCGCCGCCGACAAGGGCCTGCCGAACGGCCTGCCGGTGGACGAATGGGGCATCCGCGTGGCGGCCGACAAGTGCACGCCAGTGGGCGCATCGGTGGCGCGTGGCGGGGCGACCAACTCGCCGGCCGCAGTGTACGCGCTGACCAAATACCTGGACTGGATGAAGAAGTACGCGCCGCCGCAGGCCCTGGGCATGACGTTCTCGGAATCGGGTCCCGTGCCGTCGCAGGGCCATATCGCCCAGCAGATCTTCTGGTACACCGGCTTCACCGCCAGCATGACAAAGGCCGGCCTGCCGGTCGTGAATGCCGACGGCTCGCCGAAATGGCGCATGGCGCCTGGCCCGCACGGCCCGTACTGGAAAGAGGGCATGCAGAACGGTTACCAGGATGTCGGCTCGTGGACTTACCTGAAGAGCACTCCGCCTGACCGCCTGGCGGGCGCGTGGCTGTATGGCCAGTTCGTCACGTCGAAAACCGTGTCGCTGAAAAAATCGATCGTCGGCCTGACCTTCATCCGCGATTCCGACATCCGCTCGAAGGCGATGACGGACATGGCGCCGAAGCTGGGCGGCCTGGTCGAGTTCTACCGTAGCCCGGCGCGCGTGGCATGGACGCCGACCGGCAACAACGTGCCGGATTATCCGAAACTGGCGCAGCTGTGGTGGAAGAACGTGTCCACGGCGATCTCCGGCGAGAAAACGCCGCAGGGCGCGATGGACAATCTGGCCGACGAAATGGACAAGATCCTCGGTCGTTTGCAGCGCGCCGGCATGGCGAAGTGCGCACCGAAGCTGAACGACAAGAAGGATCCGGCGACGATGCTGACCAATAATGCCGCACCATGGGCCAAGGTCGCCAACGAAAAGCCGAAGGGTGAGACGATCCCTTACGACCAGTTGCTGAAAGCCTGGCAGGCCGGCAAGGTACGCTGATCGCTGTATCACGCCGCTGTACCCCTCGCGCGGCGTATTCGTTCCGGATGCGCCGCGCGTTTCGTTTCATTTTGGAGCAGGATCACACATGGCCTACTTACTGGCTCTGGACCAGGGCACCTCGAGTTCGCGCAGCATCGTGTTTCGCGATGGCGCAGTGGTGGCCACGGCCCAACAGGAATTCACGCAGATCTTCCCGCAGCCCGGCTGGGTCGAGCACGATCCCGACGAGTTATGGCGCAGCCAGCTGGCCACCGCCCGCGAGGTGCTGGTCAAGGCCGGCCTGAAGGCGGGCGACATCGCCGCGCTGGGCATCACCAACCAGCGCGAAACGACCGTCGTATGGGAACGCGCCACCGGCCGTCCGATTTTCAATGCCATCGTCTGGCAGGACCGGCGCACCGAGGCGCTGTGCCAGCAACTGCGGACCGATGGCCTGGCGGACAAGATCCGCGCCAAGACGGGCCTTGTGCTGGACCCGTATTTTTCGGCCACCAAGCTGAAATGGATCCTCGATAACGTCGACGGGGCGCGGGCCCGCGCCGAGCGCGGCGAACTGGCGTTCGGCACCGTCGACTCATGGCTGGCGTGGAATCTGACGGGCGGACGCGAACACGTCACGGACGTCAGCAACGCAGCCCGCACGATGCTGTGGAATATCCATGAGCGCTGCTGGGATGCCGAGCTGCTGGCGTGGCTCGAGATTCCCGCCGAACTGCTGCCCGAGGTACACCCGTCCAGCCACCTGTTTGGCATGACCCAGGCGCAGTGGCTGGGCGCGGAAGTCTGCATCGGCGGCATCGCCGGCGACCAGCAGGCCGCGCTGTTCGGCCAGGCCTGCTTCCAGCCCGGCATGGCCAAGAACACGTATGGCACCGGGTGCTTCATGCTGCTCAACACGGGCAGCGAGTGCGCCACATCGAACAATGGCCTGATCAGCACCGCCGCGTGCGAAGCCAATGGCCTGCACCAGTATGCGCTGGAAGGCAGCGTTTTCATTGGCGGCGCCGTGGTGCAGTGGCTGCGCGACGGCCTGAAGGCCATCAAGCAGGCCAACGAGATCGAAGCGCTGGCCGCCTCGGTGCCGGATGCCGGCGGCGTGGTGTTCGTGCCGTCGTTCACGGGACTGGGCGCACCGTACTGGGTGCCGTCCGCGAAGGGTGCGATGTTCGGCCTGTCGCGCGGCACCACGGTTGCCCACATCGCCCGGGCGGCATTGGAGTCGATCGCGTTCCAGAGCGCCGCGCTGCTGCAGGCGATGCAACGCGACGCGGCCGCGCCCATCACGGAATTGCGCGTGGACGGTGGCGCCTGCGCCAATTCGCTGCTGCTGCAGTTCCAGGCTGATTTGCTCGGCATTCCCGTCGTGCGGCCGGTGGTTACGGAGACCACGGCACTGGGCGCGGCCAGCCTCGCCGGCCTGGCCGCGGGGGTCCACCACGGCACCGACGACCTGGCCGCGCAGTGGCGCGTGGACCGCGTCTTCGAACCGGCTACTGACCGGGATGAAGCGATGCGCCGGGTGCAGGGGTGGGAGCATGCGGTGACGCAGTTGCGGTCGGGGTGTGTCGAACCGGCCGTCGGCTAGGGAAGCGCTGATTTGTTGCTGGTGGATGAGATTCGTCTTGAAAACGTGTCCGGCAAGACGCAAATGCCCTGTCATACCGGGGTATGGCGGGGCATTTGCGGCGCAGTTGGGCGCGTTTTCTCATGGCGAAGATCGCCGCCATGAATAAATCAGCGGTTCCCTAGTAGCGGCTTACGTCGGCGTGACGGAAGGCGCATCGAAAGAACTGCTGCGCGTTGCATTTTCAGCCTTGATCCAGCTGGATCTCGCGATTGCCGGGCCGGTCGAGCAAGGCCTGGTCCACCACCCAGTTGTCGGGACTGATCCGGCTGGTATCGCTGACACCATCCGTGTACTGGAACTTCGTCAGCTCCAGCGTCACGAGATGGGCCAGCGCCTCGCGCTTGTCCAGCGATTTGATCGGATCCCAGAATGCGGCCAGCCCTTCCGTGTAGGCATTGCCGTTCTGGACGATCAATGCCTGCACCCGCTCGGGGTGCTTCAGTGCCAGCCGATAACCAATCGGCGCGCCGTAGTCCATCACGTACATGCTGTATTTCGTCAGGTCCAGAGCGACCGTCAGCTTCTCGATCACGTCCGCCAGGTTGTCGAACGTGTAGTCGAATCCGGACCGGTCGGGTGAATCGCTCTGGCCATAGCCGGGATAATCCGGTGCGATCACACGGTACCGGTCGGCCAGCAGGGGGATCAGGTTGCGGAACATATGGGACGACGTGGGGAAGCCGTGCAACAGCAGCAGCACCGGCGCGTCGGCAGGGCCGGCCTCGCGGTAGAACACGTTCACGCCGTCGATGTTCACCTTGTTATAGTGAATGACGGGGACCACCAGGGCGGGCCGCTCCAAAGGGCGTTGGCGATCAATCTGGTCAATCGAATCAGGTCGGTTCACGGTTTTCTCCAGCAGGTCAGGGTTTATCGGGCACACCGAAACGGTGTCTGATTGCTACTGTATTCGCCGTCGCAAGGATTGTCGCGTTAAGGGAGGTTAAGAGGGGTTAAGCTGAAAACGCCGGTTCCATGCGCAGTGGAAGGACGGAATGAAAGCCGATCTCGCTCATGCCACGACGTTGGGAAGCGGCAGTGGGCCTGGCGGTAAGGCATTACGGTGCCAAGCCCGAATCTCCTCGACACGGCTGGCAGGTGTCGAACCGGATCATCCACGAGGTCCGGGGATTGAACCCGGCGGTGTATGACATTTTGGGCAAGCCGCCGGCGAGGTTCGAGCGAATGTTTGACGAGCGGCTGGCGCTGGCAGCCTTTGCCCGATGGATGAGAGAAAGCCCCTGATTATGAGAGAAAGCCCCTGAGGTGCTGTTTTACATACATGAGGTCCGCTTTTCTGTTGTCCCGTATACCGACGGCACGGCGGCAGGGCTCAGGGAAGCGGCCAGAACCAGATCTTCTTGTCGCTGCCGAAATAGCAGGTGTTCGCACACTCTTCGAATCCCGGCCAGCGGGGCATGAGCAGGTCAATGTGACCTTGGGCGGCGCCCGCCGAAAGCATCTCGCCGAAGAAGAACGAGACAACTCCCTGCTGCAGGGTGAGCGCATCGACCGCTTCGGCGTTTACCGCGAAACTCTGCGGCGGACCCCACAACTCCACCAGGTGCTCCGAAAGCTTGCGCATGCCCGGTTCGATGCGCCTGCCGGCGAATGGACCCTTGTTGAATTTCAGGCCGCCCTTGCGCAACACAACTCCGGCTTTTGTCAGCGCGTAGCTCATCCGGATCGCACAAGTGTTTTCATAGGCGGGATCGTGCATCAGCGCTTCGATGCCGATCTCCTCGAACAGCATCTCGCGCGATACCACTTTGCGCGATGGAAATGCCTCCCGCACAGCCGCGAAGGAGGGGCGACGTGCGATACCGCGTTGGCTTCTGCTCATTGCTTGTCTTTCGGATCGCCGGTGCAGGGATAGCGACGGCGTAACTCGGCAAGGACCAGGGGCGCGGCGTTTCCGCTCAGTTCCGCGGCCCGGTGGCGCTTTTTCAGGGCATGCACAATCTCATAATTGAGCTCATCTGGCAGCATGGCACGCTTGAAGCACCAGATAATGCCCTGGGTCCCATCCTTTATGCCGGCCAGGTAATAGTGGGCCCGATCACTCTCCCGATAGTCGCTGTCCGAAACGGGCTCGGTGGTCAGCTTTTGCACAAGCTCGGTCCCTGTCATCGTGTTGAACGGATAAACGTACGGCGTTTCCGCCGCCGTTCCGTTCAGGCACCACGACTGGCCCCCGAAGACGAGGACGGCGATCTTGCACAGGCTTGCGGCGGCTTTGTATTCCATGGCGATGTCCGTTGTATGACATGTAAACTCGGTGGAGTACTGCAGGGATTTCATCGTTCCTGCATCATATTCGAACCTTAACTTTATCACTTTGGTAATTTTTTGACTATAATGTTCACTTGCTGCTGTCGGCTCGGCGCGGTTCGCCGGCTGACAGAGGATCCCTAGACCGTCATTACTGCACCGGCTTACCACCATGCCCATGAACGTTGTCCTCGAGTTGTTCGACAAAATGCGACAGAACAACCGCCTGCTGCGCCTGAACTTCCCCAATGAAGACGGCCCCGCGTCCACGCTGCTGGCGAGCCGGATGGAGGCAAAGGAAGCGTTATCGCGGGATTTTCGCTTTGTCGTCGAGGTCCTTTCCAACGAAGAGAACATCGAGCTTAAGGACGTTCTCGGGAAAATGGTCACGGTCGAACTCGTGCGCGAGGATGGCAGCCTGCGGTATTTCAACGGCTACGTATTCGAGTTCCGTCGTGACTACACCGATGGCGCGTTCGTCTACTACACCATGGTCCTGGGCCCGTGGCTGGCCTACCTGAAGCTCAGGCGCGACAATTATCTGTTCCATAACCTCTCGCTCGCCGACCAGACCGACGAGATATTCCGGGATTATTCCGTCCGGTCGTCGGAATTTCGCATAGCCGGGGCGGACCCGGAAATGACGTTCGCGTGCCAGTACGGCGAAACCGACTACAACTACCTGCATCGACGCTGGGAATCCCTCGGGTGGTACTACTGGTACGAGCACACGGCCACAGGGCACACGCTGATCCTGTCCGACGACTCCACTGTCGCGCCGCCCATCGACGGGGCGCGCGAGGACATTCCATTCCAGCGCGAAGCGGGCAGCCTGGAGGACGACGGCCTTGGAGACTGGACGCCGATCCGGCGCCTGGTGCCCTCGTCAGTGGCGTTGTCCAGTTTCGACTTCAAGAAGCCGCGCAGTGTCACCGTTGACGTGCCGACGCTGAACGTGCAGGGGGATGTCCTCCCGGTCGAAATCTACGAGTACGCCGGCGCCTACGGTTTCCCCGACCTGGCGCGAGGCGAAGCGCAAGCGAAGCTGCGCATGGAGGAAATCGAGTCCAACGGTAAATGTTTCCAGGGCCATGGGAACGATCGCACTGTGCAGGCCGGCCGGTCCTTCGAACTGACGGAGCACTTCGATGCAGTCGAGGCGAATGACCAGCGCTTCCTGATCATCGAGGCAAACCACACCGCAAGCAACAATTACCAGGACGCGGACTCGGGGACATCCGTGTATGCCAACCGGATCGTGTGCAGCCGCGTCCGGGTCCCGTGGCGCCCATCACGCGGCTTGAACAGTATCGAACCGAAGATTCACGGACTACAGACAGCCCTGGTCGTTGGACCCGCTGGCGAAGAGATCTACACGGACGAATACGGTCGCGTGAGAGTCCAGTTCCACTGGGATCGGGCGGGAAAGAACGACGACCGCAGTTCCGCGTGGGTGCGCGTGGCAACGCCGTGGGCCGGCGCCAATTTCGGCATGACGACCATCCCGCGCATCGGCAGCGAGGTGATCGTCCAGTTTTTGGACGGAAATCCCGACAGGCCTTTGATCACCGGCATGCTGCCCAACGCCGACACCATGCCGCCCTGGCCACTGCCTGCCAGCAAGACTCAGAGCGGCATCCTGTCCCGCTCGACGCCGGGCGGTAGCTACGACCACGCCAACGCGATCCGGTTCGAGGACGCCAAGGGCAGGGAGCAGCTGTGGCTGCACGCGGAAAAAGACCAGTTGACCGAAGTCGAGCACGACGAGGACAAGTGGGTCGGCAACGACCGCCGCAAGACGATCGATCGGGACGAGACGTCCCATATCAAGCGCGACCGCACGGAGACGGTCGATAACGACGAAAAGATCACGGTCCACAACAATCGCACGGAACGGGTGGATGTTCACGAGAACATCAGTATCGGTGGCAACCGGGTCAAGAGCGTCGAGCGCAACGAGAAGGACGATATCGGCAAGAACTGGTCGACCTACGTCGGCAGGTTCAAGACCGAGACCGTGGGCATGGGCTATATGCAGAACGTGGGGATGGGCCGGATCGAGAACGTCGGCCTGGCCTACAGCCTGAACGTCGGCGCCATGATGACGACCCTGGTCGGCGCCAGCCAGATCACCAAGGTCGGGCAGAAGATATCCATCAGCGCCGGGGACGAACTGTCCATCACGGTCGGCAAATCCCGACTGATTATGAAATCCGACGGCACCGTTATCATCAACGGCAGCCAGTTCAGTTTCGAAGCGAGCGGTCCCGTGCAAATTTCCGGCAAAGACGTGGATATCAACTAGGGCGACCACCGGTGGATTTCCGCAACCATACGCCGTTCCCCGCGCTTGCATTCGAAGGCATCGATCAGTTCGACCGTGCATTTCATGTCTTCGTCTTGCGCCAGACCCTGACGTGGGGTGCGGACGGCCTGCTGGTCTATGCGGAAGAGCAGGAGCCCTTGTGCGAAGTGGACGAGTACTTCGGCGCCCTCAACGAGAGCAGCGTTCGTCAGGAGTCGGACCTGTGCCATTACAAACCGAAGTGCGATGTGATCGTCAACGCCATGGCCCACGCGCCGGCTGGCACTTCGCCGCAGCGCTTCGATGTCCGGCTGGTCCTCAGCAGGCCCGATACGGCGGCGACGCTGCCGCCCAGACCGCAGGGCCTGAACCAGTTTGTCGAGCCCGATACGGCTGCGCTCGTGAAATGGCAGGAAGCGGTCGCTCACGCTCAGCAACATCCGGTGCAGGGACGACGGCTGATCGACAAGACACTGACCGTTACTGGTGAACGCGAACTGCTACGGACAGCATGGCCGATCCGCGTCCTCGCGAGCGTGGCGCAGGCTTGCACCCTGGGCTTGTTCAAGCCACGCGTCTGGCGGCTGACAGCACCGCAGCCGTTCTCGTCCGTGCCCCTCCGGTACGAGTACGCCTTCGGGGGAGAATGTCGCATCCGGCACAACGAGCCTGGCGCGAAACGCTTGCACGACAAGGAGCGTATTCCTGTATCGGCGCGCGCGGCAAACGATGCCGTCGTTGCGCCGGACCCGCAGGCCCCGGCGGCGCTGGAGGCATTCGAAAGCAACGCCGTGGGCCGCGGTTATGCGGCGCCCTGGTTCCTGCGGGCGGCGCGAGTC
This sequence comes from Pseudoduganella buxea, assembly GCF_009720835.1. Classification (GTDB taxonomy): domain Bacteria; phylum Pseudomonadota; class Gammaproteobacteria; order Burkholderiales; family Burkholderiaceae_D; genus Rugamonas; species Rugamonas buxea. The sequence goes on along the minus strand of NZ_WNKZ01000025.1, from coordinate 37,934 downwards.
GAGCGCATTCCCGCGCCGCGGATCGAGCCGGCAGGTCAGCCCTTCACGGCGGCTAAATTCTGCATGATGCAGAAGACGGAAAATCACGGGCCGGAGGCAGTGTCCGCCATTCTGGCCGGCTTCGGCGTGCGCACAAAAGGGCATCCGCAGCGGCGTGCGCTGTGCGGGACGATCGATCAGCGCTTCGTCGAGGGTAATGCCTGGCTGCCGGAGGACTTCGACTTCGGCGTCTGGAACGCCGCGCCGCCTGATCAGCAGACCGACTTCCTGCAAGGCGACGAATATGTCGAGCTGACCAACCTGTGCGCGCCCGGTAGCGCGGGATCCGGCAGCAGGGGCGGCGATACCGTAGTGCGGCTGCAACTGCCGGGTCACTCGTGCACGCTGCTGGTGCGAATGAAAAACGGGACCATGTTCTTTCATACGATGAAGATCGACACAGTGATCATCGAACCGGACGGCCGCAAGGTCAGCGTTGTCTGGCGCGCGGTCCTGGAAAAAACGCCCGAGATCAGGGCAGTAGACGTCAATTTACACAAGCAGTTCGAGGCGGACTTCACCCGTCACCTCGACAAGGAACTGGACAACATGGCCGTCGAGGACCTGCTCGCGTCATTGACGGTGCCGCTGGAGGACCACCATGGGTAAGATCGGCGCCCGCCGCAACAGTATCCTGAAGGCAGTGTGTACGGCACCGTCGTTCAACAAGACCCCTGTCGGGGCGAGCACGCCACCCCTGCCATACGCGACCACCCAGGATCTATCGAACAGCGTTTCGATCACGCCGACGGTGCGCTTCAATGGCGACCCGGCCTATGTACTGGATCGTACGCAGCAGCCGAATTGCCGAGGCGATGACCCTGGCGTCGCCAAGGGAGTCAAGTCCAATACGGTCAACGGCTATGTCAAGCCTACGGGCGCCGCGAGCCATTTTCGTGCCGAGGGGAAGTATGTCGTACGGCAGGGCGATCCGAACGTGATGAACGGGGGAAATAACCCTGGCATCTATATCACGGCGCAGGTACCTTCCGCGGCGGGCGGCGTGGCCGCAGCGGCAGGCTCCGACGACAGTAGTCCGCCGGTCCAGGCAGAAACACCGGAGGAGGCGGCTTTCCTGGCTGCCCAAGGCGATGCACTGGTTCCTTCGCTGGGTGCGTACGCGGAAACGGGAAAGCTGCTAGGTATGGCGGCCGTCGCCAGGAAAGCGGGTATCCAGGCCGCGCCGTGCGCCGAATTCATCCCTGGGAAAAAGGGTTAGACGATGCCAGTGTTTGTCCTTGCCGTCCCGGCAGCGGCCGAGCTGATCGGCGCAGGCCTGCTTGCGCTGCGCGCGGCCATTATTGCCAATCGGGCCCGCGTGGCCTATCAGGCGGCCCAGGCGGCCCGGCTGGCGGCGCAGGCTGCGCGAGCAGCCGAGCTTGCCGAAAAGGCCGCCGAAGCTGCCCAGGCGCAAGCGCAGGCCAAGGAGAAAGAGGAGTCTGCCGCGAAGACGGGGACGACCACCGTAGTCGGCAAGAAAAAACTCGATTGTGGCGAGGACGGCAGCTACGGAGACCTCCAAAAAAAGTCCGGCGACAACAAGTTCGATCGCGACCATATTCCGTCGAAGGCCGCACTGCAGGAGGCGGCAAGGGATATGATCGCCGAGGCGGGCATAACATTGAGCGAAGGCGCCGAGAAAGCACTGTTCGGCGACAATGGGGCAATTTCGAAGGCCGGCAAAACAATCGCAACGCCGAAGGCTGATCACAAGAATCACAGCCGTACCTACGGCCATCGGAACACGCCGAAGCAAGTCTCCCAGGATGCCCAAGACCTCCAGAAGGCCGCGGAAAAAGACCTCGATGCGATCGAAGAGGCGATGGATGATGAAGACACGGAAAAGGAGATGGATCCGGAGTGCCTGGAGAAGTACAAGAAGGCTGCGGACAAGATCCGCAAGAAAACCCATGCAGAATATCTCGACGACTTGAAGAAATTGATCAAGGACGCGATCAAAAACAACCCGAGGAAATAAATGAAAATTAACGAAGTCGTCCAATTTTTTGGATTGCCCGCGCAAAACACCGAATTCGATGCCTACCTGACGGCGCACGGAATATCCCATCGGCCAGTCTTCAAGGAAACGCCTGTCGACAGGATCAGCGTAAAGGAGAAAGGCATCTCGCTGGGGTTCGACACGGACCGTCACTACCTCAAGTTCTACGGTCCGCTTCTCGACACGGGCGACATGGTCCTCACGTCGGTGCAGGCGTACGGCGCTGTTAACGACAGTGGTTTCTCGGAATATCCGGATGCACTGCCGTATGGCTTGACATTCAGATCGACGTTGGACGAAGCCGTCAGGATTTTTGGAGAGCCCACATTGAATCATCCTTCCGGTCCAAATCGCGTGTACGCGTGGTATAACCACCAGGGCACCACGATCGGACTCTGCTTCCTGCCGGACAACCAGGGAATTTCCTTCATCGACCTGTCGAAGGCGAAGATGAAAGCCCCGGTTCCGCTGGATTGGGACTGACCCTGCCGGGCTTCCATCGCTGCCCAGGTCGAACACGAACCAGGGCAACCCTGCGTGCTGGCCGATCGGTACCCTATCGGGCGCAGGGCGGTGCGGGGCCGGATCGTGAAGAGCCGAATCAATAGTGAATACAAGATGACTTCCAGTGCTGCCACCCACGCCAATCTGTTCCTGTCGCACCTGGGACTGCCTCTGGCATCGATCGACCAGTCCGTCTTTCGATATGCTGACGCGCCTGACTTCGAGATGCCGGAGCATTCTCCCATCGGTGGGATATTCTTCAAGGAACAAGGATTTTCTATCACGTTCTGCCCGCCGGATTTTTACCACGCGAACGATCTGCTCATCACCCAGCCTCCCATCATCACCAATGTGCAGCTATACGCCGGCGAAAGCTACTACGGCCACAACAGGTACGAAGGCGAACTTCCATTCGGTATTTCGTTCAGCGACATGCGCGACGACGTGATCGGCAAGCTTGGTCCGGGAGTCTGGCAGTTCCCGCTGGTCGCGCCATTCAGGCTCGAGCGCTTCGATTTGCCTGATCGCTGGATTCTCGTGAAATACGCCGATGGGAATGCGGGGATCAGCGTTATTCAGGTGGGATTGAAGCCCAAAAAAGCAAAGGCGACGGTACTGCCACGAATCGTACAACCCGACATTCATGCCCTGCAAGCGCGGCTGACGCATCGCTGGGACACCGTGCGGGCGGATGATCGGTTCACCGGGATTGACCTCTCGGGTTTTTCCGCGCCGGCCGCGGGCGAAGATTGCCCGCATGAGATCGACGCATTGGCGACCCACGGCGTCGAATTGTATTTCCGTCAGTCGAACGCGACGTCCACTCCCGAGGCGGTATTGTCCGGTGCGCGCTATATTCGCAAGGGCCTGTACTGGTCGAGCGGATTCGACGGTGAGCTACCGAAAGGTATTTGCTTCGACGATACGCCGGAGCGCGTCCTGCAGAAGGTCGGCGTTTATCCCGTCACCGGAAAAGCCAATACGTTGAGCGGCTACTACGTCTGGAATCTGCCCGAGTTCCTGCTGCATGTGGGCTTCAGCGTAATGGAACAACGTGTTAATCGGGTATATATTGCCGCCCACTCCTACTATTCGCAGTCGCTATTGGACTCGCCCTTGCTCGAGCAGCCGACCTAGGCAGGGCAAGGTCGCGCTCAGCAACTTGCAGGCACCCAGCAAGTCCTGGTGCAAATTGGTTCGTGTTCTCGGATGGACGGTTTCACATGCGTTGCAAGGCGCGCTCGCGCCGCGCGGGGGGCAATGCGGTCACGGCCGGCCGCAATGCCCTGCGCGACCCAATCGAAGCGGCGCTACCGGAACTCCTCCGCCACCACCCCATACTTCTGCATCTTGTGATACATGGTCTGCTTGGGCAGGCCCAGCGCCGTGCAGGCCGCGCTGACATTGCCGTCGGCGTTGCGCAAGGCCAGTTCGATCAGCGCGCGCTCGAAGGTGTTGACCTGGTCGGCCAGCGAGGACTGTCCTGTCCCGAGAGCGTCGCCGGCGGCGCCGTTGGTAGGAACGCCGGGCAGGGCGCCACTCAGGCCCAGCACGTAGCGGTCGGCCGCGTTGCGCAGCTCGCGCACGTTGCCCGGCCAGTCGTGCCGCATCAGCGCCTGCATGTGCGCGGCGGGTACGGCCGGGACCTCGCGCCGGTAGCGGCGCGCCGCGTCCAGCATGAAATGCTCGAACAGCAGCGCGATGTCCTCGCGCCGCTCGCGCAGGGGCGGGATCTGCAGCACGATCAGGTTCAGGCGGTAGTACAGGTCGGCACGGAACTGGCCCTTGTCCGACAATTCCTTCAGGTCCGCCTTGGCCGCCGCGATCACCCGCACGTCCACCGGTAGCGGCTGGTGTGAGCCCAGGCGTTCGATATAGCGTTCCTGCAGCACGCGCAGCAGCTTGACCTGCATGGCCAGCGGCAGGCTCTCGATTTCGTCCAGGAACAGCGTACCCCCGGAAGCGTGCTCGATCTTGCCTACCTGGCGCTTGCCAGCACCCGTGAACGCGCCCGCCTCATGGCCGAACAGTTCGCTCTCGAAGATCGTCTCGGGTATCGCGCCGCAGTTGATGGCCACGTAAGGATGGCTGGCGCGTTCGCTGAACTCGTGCAGGCAGCGCGCCACCAGTTCCTTGCCGGTGCCCGTTTCGCCATACACCAGCACGTCGGCTGGCTGGCTTGCCACCGCCAGGATCAGGCGACGCAGTTCACGCATGGCCGGCGCGTTGCCGAGCAGCGCGGCGTCGATGCCCTGGCTGTGCGCCAGGCGCTGGCGCAGCTCGAGCACTTCCAGCTGCAGGCGGCGCTTGTCGACGGCGCGCCGCACCACGTCGGCCAGTTGTTCGGACGAGTAGGGCTTTTCAATGAAGTCGTAGGCGCCGTCATGCATCGCCTGGACCGCCATCGCGATGTCGCCATGGCCGGTGACGAGGATGACCGGCAGGGCGGGGTCGATGGCGCGCGCGGCGGCCAGCAGTTCCAGCCCGCTCATGCCGGGCAGCCGCACGTCGCTTACCAGCACGGCGCGGCAGTGCGCGTGCAGCAGGGCGAGCGCCGGTTCCGCGCTGTCGAAACCACGCACGGCAAAGCCGGCCAGGTCGAGCGCCTGGACGCTGCCCTCGCGCACGGCGGCATCGTCCTCGACGAGGATGACGTCGATCATTGCTTCCATTTCATTCATGATGTTTTTCCAGCGATGCCTTGTTAAGTTCGATGATGAAGCAGGCACCGGCTTCAAGCCGCTCTGCCCGCAGGCTACCACCGAAGTCGCGGATGATCTGTTCCGAGATGGCCAGGCCCAGCCCCAGGCCTTCGCCTTGCGGTTTGGTCGTGAAGAAGGGCTCGAACAGGCGGGCATGCGCTTCGTCGGACAGGCCGGGACCGCTGTCGCGCACGCGGATCTGCACCGATGCCGGCGTCTGGGTCGCGCTCACCGACAGTTCGCGGTGCACGTCACGCGCCAAAGTGCCCAGCGCATCCAGCGCATTGCTCATCAGGTTCAGCAGCACCTGTTCCAGCCGGTTGCTGTCGCACAGCGCGTACATGTCGTCCTGGCCGATATCGAGCGTGAACCTAACCTTGTCCAGCTCGATGCGGCGTTCCACCAGTACCAGCGCATTGGCAATCGCCGTGTGGATGGACGCGGGCGCCAGCCCGGCGCTGGACTTGCGCGCGAAGCTTTTCAGCTTGCCCGTTATGCCGCCCATGCGCGCCACGATCTGCGAGATCCGCGCCAGGTTCTGCCTGGCTTCCTCCAGGCGCCCACGCTCGAACAGCAGCAGGGCGTTGTCGGACATGGTGCGCAGCGCGGTCAGCGGCTGGTTCAGTTCATGCGTGATGCTGGCCGACATCTGGCCCAGCACCGCCATCTTGCCGGCCTGGTACAGCTCGTTTTGCGTGCGGTGCAGTTGCAGCTCGGCCTGGCGCCGCACTGCCGCTTCCTCGCTCAGGCTTTGCGTGGTGCGCGCCAGGCTGGCGGTGCGCTCGGCCACCATCCGCTCCAGGTTGGCGTAGGCATCCTGCAATTGTTTCCTCGCTAGCAGACGCTGGCGCACGAACAGGAACAGCAGCAGCAGGAAGCCGTAGGCCGTGCAGACGAACAGGGCGGCGACGCGGGCGCTGGCGCGCGCCTGGCTGAGGTCCGACAGGTAAATGAAGGTCCAGTTGCGTGGCGCCAGGGAGCGTGTCTGCGCCAGCAGGTGCTGCGCACTGCCGTCGAGGGCGACCACGCGCGTGCCATCGTCGCGCTCCTCCACGTCGCGCAAGGGCAGCGGCGGCAGGGGCAGGCGTTGATACTGGCGCGTTTGTTCCAGGCGGGCGCGTACGCTGTCGGGCAGGGGCCGCACGGCATGGTACTTCCAGGCTGGCGCGGAGGACAGGAACACGACGCCGTTGGCATCGGCCAGCATCACCTTGTCCGCGCCCTGCACCCAGCCGCGCTGCTGCTCCTCGATATTTACCTTCGCCACCGCCACACCCAGCATCCGGCCGTCGCGGTAGACGCCGCGTGCGTAGAAGTAACCCGGCTCGCCGCTGGTGGTCCCCACGCCGTAGAAGCCGCTCGGGCGGCCGCGCAGCGCGTCCTGAAGATAGGGCCGGAAGCGGATATTGTCGCCGACGAAGCTGTCCTTTTGCCGCCAGTTGCTTGCTGCCAAGGTGTTGCCCCGCAGGTCGACGATATAGATGATGCGCGATCCGGCCTGCCGGCTCAGGCGCTCCAGATAGAGGTTGACCTCCCGCCGGCGTGCGGCATCCGCCGGGTGCTCCAGCAGCGCCAGCACGTCCTTGTCCAGTTCCAGCATGTGCGGCAGGAAGTCGTATTTGTCGAGCAGGTTTTCCAGGCTGGCCGCGTAGACCTCGAGGCGCTGCGCGCCGGCGGCACGCAACCGCTCCGTGCTGATGCTCGCCGTCCACCAGTAGGCGGCGCAGGCCAGTGCCACGCCCACTGCCAGCGCCACGCACCACCCAAGATGGGGCCAATAGGGCCAATGGCGCCAATGCGGCCGAAAGGAGGCTGCCTGGTTGGCTGGACCGGCTATGGTTTCGGGCGGGGCTGGCATCATGGCCACTATAGCAAATCCCCGGCCTAGAACACGTGGCGCAATCCCAGGTTGAAGGCGGCGTTGCCGCTGCCGTCGTTGCTGGCATTGCCGACCGTGAAGGTGGCGCCGTTGTCGTTGCGGATGTGGCCGTAAGCCGTGTACAGGTCGCTGCGACGCGAAAGTGTGTACAGGTAGCCGACGGCGAACTGCCGCGCATCGCGCCGTGCGGCCGTGCGGTCCTCATGACGGATGGCGGAGACCAGCACGCGGTGCGGACCGGTCTTGTAGGCCAGCCCGAGCAAGGCATCATGGCTGCCGGCACCGCCCAGGCTGCGGGTGCGCACGAAGGCCGCGTGGGCAGTGACAGCGCCCACCGTGTAGCGCGCCGCCAGCAGCGAGTTGCGGACATGGTCCGGCAGCATGGCATCCTCGCGGCGATGGTGCGCCAGCACCACGGCGAATGGGCCGGGTGCGTAGCTCAGCGCACCGCTCAATACGCGCTTGCGGCTGCGCGTGGTCGCATCGTTGCCCGGCACTTCACCGGCGCCATAGGTCACCTCGGCCGACCATCCGGCGACCGTGGGCGTGCCGTAAATGACCGAATTGTCGACACGGCTGTTGCCGGCGATGATGTTCATGGCCTGGCCGGCGAAGCCGTCGCAGAATGGATCGGCCACGTCGCGCAAGCCCTTGTAGTACGACGACAGCTGGCGGCCCGCGCTCACGCTGCCGAACGCGCCGCTCAAGCCCACCCAGGCCTGGCGGCCGAACATGACGCCGCCCTGGCCGGACTTGCCGGTATCGACGTTGAAGCCGCTCTCGACCACGAAGTCCGCCGACAGGCCGCCACCCAGGTCTTCCGTGCCCTTGAACCCCAGCCGCGAGCCGGAGCCGACGCCGCTGCTGAGATCCGTACGGCTGCCGGCCGGGCCGCCGCGTTCCAGCACGAGGCCGGCGTCCAGCACGCCGTAGATATTGATGTGCGATTGTGCGTGGGCGGCCACGCTGGCCAGTGCCAGCGCGGCGGTCAATGCGTATTTCATGGAATCTCCGTATTGTTCTTGAATTGATGAGGCCAGCTTCACGCCGCGTGGACGTGACGGTGTTCGTCGGGCAGCGGGGTGCTCTCCTCCAGCGCGCCTTCCCACTTCGCCACCACGGCGGTGGCCACGGCATTGCCGACGGCGTTGGTGGCCGACCGGCCCATGTCGAGGAACTGGTCCACGCCCATCAGCAGCAGCAGCCCGGCTTCTGGAATGTGGAACTGGGTCAGGGTGGCGGCGATCACCACCAGCGAAGCGCGTGGCACGCCCGCCATGCCTTTGGAGGTCAGCATCAGCAGCAGCAGCATGGTGATCTGCGTGCCCATCGACAGGTCGATGCCGTAGGCCTGGGCGATGAACAGCACGGCGAAGGTGCAGTACATCATCGAGCCGTCCAGGTTGAACGAATAGCCCATCGGCAGCACGAAGCTGGAGATGCGGCGTTGCACGCCGAACTTGTCCAGCGCCACCAGCAGCTTGGGATACGCCGCTTCCGAACTGGCGGTGGAGAAGGCCAGCAGGAATGGTTCGCGGATCAGGCCGATCAGGCGGAACACGCGCGGCCCCAGCACGAGGAAGCCCGCGCCGATCAGCAGCGCCCACAGGCAGAACAGGCCCAGGTAGAAGCCGCCCATGAACTTGGCGAACGTGGCCAGGATGCCCAGGCCGTTGGTCGTGACGACCGATGCCATCGCGGCAAACACCGCCAACGGCGCCATCGTCATGATGCTGCCGGTAATGCGCAACATCACCTGCGCCAGCTCATCGACGACGGCCACCAGGCGCTTGCCCGATTCGCCCAGCGCCCCGAGCGCGGAGCCGAAGAAGATGGAGAACACCAGCACTTGCAGGATCTCGTTGTTGGCCATCGCCTCGATCGGCGACTTGGGCACCACGTGCGTGATGAAGTCCTTCAAGGTGAAAGCGGCGGTCTTCAGGCCCGTGCTGGCATCGGCGGCAGGCAACGGCAAGCCGAGGTTCGTGCCGAGCTGGAGCAGGTTGGACAGCGCCATGCCCAGCGCCAGCGATACCAGCGAAGCGAGCAGGAACCAGGCGAACGCTTTCGCGCCGATGCGGCCGGCCGCCTTGCCGTCCGCCAGGTTGGCGATGCCGATGGTCAAGGTGGAGAACACCAGCAGCGCGATGATCATCTTGATCAGCCGGAGGAAGATATCCGTCACCAGCGAAATGTGGGCGGAAATCTCCGTGGTGATCGTTTTGTCGGGAAAGACGGTGTGGCAGGCATAGCCGACCGCAATACCGAGCAGCATCGCGATCAGGATATATAAGGTGAGGGGGCGCTTCTTCTGCATTGCAGTCTCCATTTTTTATAGAAACCGCGGTGAGCCACCGCGGAGTGGCTCCTTAATAGCAAGTGCTGTGCCTGGTTTGGTGAAAATGCTAAGTAACTGAATTTGTTGAAGTTCTTCTAATGTTCGGCGGCGATTTGTCCAAGGACTTGGACTTTGACGTTTTGAGCATTCCAAGTATTTGGACATGCCAGTCACGGGCGCATGCCCGGCCGGCATACGGAACGTGCCGGGAATGCTCGCGCGCTCCGGCAGGTGCCCGGCGAGTCATGCGGCGCCGGCCATCTCCGACACGAGAATCCTCGCCCAGGCGGCAAAGTCATGTGCACTGCCTGCACTACAGGCCAGTCCAATATTTTCCCGTTCAGCGATCGACCTTGCTGCTTGCAGCCGCACGCAAAAAGCCGCGCAAAAGAGTAGCTAGCGCTATCAATCGGTGCGTGTTTACTAAATTTCACTAAACACCCGGGAATTGAACAAGTTGCCGTGCCGAGCTGACTTGCTTCGGTTAAGTTCCACATCATGGGATGCGCTGGTCCCGCATAATGCCGCGCGAATTGCGTGTTTAGTAAATCGACGGCGGCCTGTTTATCTCATGGACGTTACCGGGGAGCGCGAGCGCGCATCTCTTTTCGGACGATGGCTGATGCCGGGCGCCGCGCCTTACAAAAAAAGCCCGCAAAGGGCACGATCAGGAGACATGTATGAGCTTTGAAAGCCATTTCGTTGGACAGAAATTCCGTTGCCGCGCGACGCCGATCGCCGTGGCGGTCGGCATTGCGTTGCTGTCGCTTTCCACGGCGCAGGCGCAGACTGCGTCAATCGAGGACCAGTCCGGGCAGGGCGCGGACGCGGCCCCCGTATCGAAGGTCGTCGTCAGCGGCTACCGCTATGCGATCGAGAAAAGCCTGGACCAGAAACGCGATGCAAATTCCATCGTCGAAGTCATCACGGCCGAGGATGTGGGTAAATTCCCCGACAAGAACGTGGCCGATGCGCTGCAGCGCGTGCCGGGCGTGGTGGTGACGCGCAGCGGCGGCGAAGGCAAGAATGTCAGCGTGCGCGGTCTGTCGTCCGAATTGACCTTGACCCAGTTGAACGGCAATTACGTGGCGACGGCCGAATCGAATGGCGATCCTTCGCGTTCGTTCAACTACATGCTGATGCCGGCGAATATGCTGTCCAGCGCGGAGTTGTACAAGACGCCGGAAGCGCGCCTCGACGAAGGCGGCATCGGCGGTACCGTGATCCTGCGCACGCGCCGGCCGCTGGACATGAAGCCGAATTCCGGCTTCGTCAATATGGAAGGCACGTGGGCCGACACGACAAAGAAGACGGACCCGCAGTTCTCCGGCCAGTATTCATGGCATGACGAGAGCAAGCGCTTCGGCATCCTGGTGGGCTTCACCCAGCAGAAGCGCACGACGCGGACGATGGGCGCCAGCACGGAAAACTGGCAGTGGTATGCGGACGACTACGATACCCATCCCGCCACGGATATCCATGGCAAGGAGTCGGACCTGACGTCCTACTGGTGGGGCCAGTCGGGCTTTTACGACCAGTCCGGCAAGTACTACACGAACTTCATGATGCCCACCTCGGTCAACCTCAATGTCAGGACCGAGAAGCGCGAACGCAAGGGCGGACAGCTGACCCTGCAGTTCAAGCCCCTGCGCAACCTGAACATGACGGCGAACTACTTCCGTTTCGACCTGTCGCAAACTTCCCAAACCAACTCGCTGAAGGTACCGGAATGGAGCATCGCCCGCTATAACGGCGACGGCAACTGGCCGGGCGGGCGCCTGCTCGACGGCTTGACGTTCGACCCCAGCAAGACCATCGTCACGGGCGCCCAATACAGTGCGCACCCGGGCAAGGCTTATTATTGCAACGCCGACCAGGCAGCAGCCGGGGGCTTGACCAATACGGGCGGCTTCGGTCCGGACGACTGCACGATTCCCACGCCGCAAATTGCCGGCAATTACAGCCGCGAGAAGGCGCTGTCGCAGACGGCCGATATCGAAATCGAATGGCGCGGCAAATCGCTGGACGCCACGTTCAAGGCGGGGCGCACCTGGGCCAAGGGCGGCCCGGAAATGCAGTTCGGCATGCCGATCAAGCCGCGCATGCAGAATGCCGACGGCAGCTGGTCGCTGGGGAATACCGCCACGTCCTGGGACGTGACGGGGACGCCGACGATGACTTTCGCGCCGGACCTGATGGCCAACCTGGGCAAGGGCATCGGCGAAATCGACCTGGGTTCGACGTCCTCCTCGTGGACCCGCAACAGCACGAAGCAGAATTACGCGCAGGCCGACTTCACGTGGCATGCGGACAGCAAATGGCTGGACTCGCTGCAATTCGGCGGCAAATACCGCGACGGCGGCACCCACCGCAGCACGGGCAATAACTACTGGGCCTGCAAGGGCCTGGACGCCGGCAATTACGATAACCGCTACCAGAACGGTTGCGATGCGTCGGCCAATAAATTTCGCCCCGAGTTCCTCTACGCCCAGTCGCTGGGCAATATCACGGGCGGCATCAGGGCCAGCGCCTTCCCCGCCATCGATTACCCGGCCTATATCGCCTACCTGGGCCAGACTTATGGCGCCATGCAAACGCGTAACGAGGACAACTTCATCTTCAATGTCGACGAGAAGATTTCGTCCTTCTACCTGCAGGCCAATATCAAGGCGGACCGCCTGCGCGGCAACGTCGGCCTGCGCGTGGCGCGCACCCGCCAGCACGCGGACTCGACGGACCAGGTCGATTACTACAAGGACTACTTCTTCAACGGCCCGGACGGCAAGCCGGCGCCATGCCAGGCCGGTGGCTTGCCCGCCGCCGGCGCGCCGGCCGGTTCCGGCTGCACCAGCGGCTTTACGGTCGTGCCGGACAGCAAAACCAACCCGGCCTCCGGGCACGTATCGTCCTACGTTGTCAGCGCGCTGGACCGCAGCTACACGGACGTCCTTCCCAGCTTCAACCTGGCCTACGACCTGAGCGACACCCTGCTGCTGCGCGCGGCCGCCTCGAAGGTGGTGGCGCGGCCCAGCTATGGCGACATCGCCGCGCCTGGCAGCCTGAACTACTACAGCCAGGAATACGTCAACGACCGCCGGCTCATCGGTGGCGGCGACCAGCAGGGCTGGTTCGGCTCGGGCAGCAACAAGGACCTGGAGCCCTACCAGGCCACGCAGTACGACCTGGGCCTGGAGTGGTATTTCCAGCGCGGTTCCGTGCTGGGCATGGGCCTGTTCCGCAAGAACGTCAGCAACTTCTCCGTGCCGGTGGTGCGCGACACGTCGCTGAACGTGGGCGGCGAGACCGTCACCCTTCAGAACTATTCGACCAGTGCCGGCGGGCGCGATGCCGTGTCGCAGGGTGTCGAACTGTACGCGCAGCACACGCTGGCGTCCGGACTGGGCTTCCAGGTCAACTACACGTACAACAAGACCAACCAGGCCGCCATCACCCTGGCGGACGGTACGGAGATCGGCAAGTCGCCGCTGGTGGGCAGCGCCAAGAGCCAGGCCAACCTGACCGTGTTCTACTCGACGGACCGCTACATGCTGCGCGCGTCCTACAACCGCCGCGGCGAGGTGGTGAACGGCCTCGTCAACGGCTTGAACGTGTACGACGAACCGTATGCGCAGATCGACCTGAACGCGGCCTTCAACATCACGAAGGAGCTGAGCCTGACGGCTTCCGTGCTGAACGTGACGCGGGAAGAAACGCGCGCCCACCTGGGCAACGACACGGAGAACCGCTTCTATTCGAACGGCTATGCGGGCCGCGTCGGCTATGTCGGCTTGAACTACAAGTTCTAAGCCGGCTTGAAATACGACGCGCGTGACCGGCCCGAGAAGCCGGTCGATTTCCCATTCTCCAGGAAGTGTTACCAACATGACCATGCATGACCATCACCTGGCGACCGTGGCGCTGCTGCTTGCCTGCGGCAGCGCGGGTGCCACCGGCTTCGCCACCTCCTTCGAGGCAGGGGAACGCTTTCCCGGCCAGCTGACGGGGGAGGGCCTGAGCCTGGAAGCGGGCGACGGCCCCGAGCGCCCGTATGCCGCCAAGCCCCGCGTGGGCTACACCGGCTCGCGTGCGCTGCGCTACAGCGCGGACGGCAACGGCGGCCGCCTGCGGCTGTTCGACGTCGACATCGCCATCGGCGCCGACACACAGCTTTCGTGGAAGGTGCTGCCCGAGATCGTCGACGGCGACACCGAGGCCTCCACCGGCGTTTCGCTCGATCTGCTGCTGGACAACGGCGAGCGGGTATCCAGCCTGGCCGTGCCGGACCACCACGGCGTGCGCCTGGGCGCCGCCGCGCAGGCGCAATCGAAGGCCCTGTATCCGCAGCAGTGGGCCCACAAGGAGTTGCGGCTGGGCGCGCTCGCGGGACGGCGCATCGTGGCCATCGAGCTGGAAATGCGGCCCGGCGCCAAGGGTGCCAGCGGCTGGCTGGACGACATCGTCGTCAAGACCGAAGCACCGGCGCTGGCCGCCCGCCCGTCGGATTACGTGCTGACCACCCGCGGCACCCAGGCCAACGGCACCTTCTCGCGGGGGAACAACGTTCCCGCCACGGCCGTGCCCCACGGCTTCAACTTCTGGACGCCCGTCACGGATGCCGGCACCCTGGGCTGGCTGTACCGGTGGAACGAACAGAACGGCCCGGACAACCGGCCGCGCCTGCAGGCCCTGTCCCTGAGTCACCAGCCCAGCCCATGGATGGGCGACCGCCAGACCTTCCAGGTGATGCCGTCGAACACGAGCGGGCAACCGGACGCGGACCGTGTGCGCCGGGCCCTGTCGTTCTCGCACGAGCGCGAACTGGCGCGGCCCTACACCTACCGCGTCGACTTCGACAACGGCATCCGCGCCGAGATCGCACCCAGCGATCATGCCGCCATCTTCCGCTTCCGCTTCCCGCAAGGTGGCGACGCCAACCTGCTGTTCGATAACGTCGACGGGCGCGGCGGCCTGACGCTGGACGCGGCCACGCAAACCCTGCACGGCTATACGGACACGCGCAGCGGCCTGTCGAACGGCGCCGGGCGCATGTTCGTCTACGCCCGTTTCGACCAGCGCTGGACGGCAAGCGCCGCCATCGACACGGGCCGGCCCACCGGCTACGTCAAGTTCGCCGCGAGCGACGACGGCGAAGTACGCATGCGCATCGCCACCTCGCTGATCTCCGTGGAGCAGGCGCGGCGCAACCTCGAGCTGGAGATCGGCGATGCCGGTTTCGACGCCGTCCGCGAGCGGGCGCAGGCCGCGTGGGACGCGGAGCTAGGCCGGGTCGCGGTGCAGGGCGCCAGCGCGGACCAGCTGACGACGCTGTATTCCAACCTGTACCGCCTGTTCCTGTACCCGAACGCGGCGCACGAGAACGTCGGCACGAAGGACCGGCCCGAGTGGCGCCACGCCGACCAGAGCGGCTGGTCCGACCGGAACGCGGGCGGCGACGCGCAGCGCACGTCGGCCCCGGTCCGGCCCGGCAAGAACTACGTCAACAACGGCTTCTGGGACACCTTCCGCACGACGTGGCCTGCATACGCGCTGCTGGCGCCGCAACGGGCGGGCGAGATGGTCGACGGCTTCCTGCAGCAGTACCGCGAGGGCGGCTGGGTCGCGCGCTGGTCCTCGCCCGGCTACGCCGACCTGATGGTGGGCACCAGTTCCGACGTGGCCTTTGCCGATGCATGGTTGAAGGGCGTACGGGGCTTCGACGCGCACGAGGCCTACGAGGCGGCGCTGAAGAACGCCACCGCCGTGCCGCCCGTCGCCAATGTGGGCCGCAAGGGCCTGGCGCGGTCGATGTACCGGGGCTATGTGGATGGGTCGGTCCACGAAGGCCTGTCGTGGACGCTCGAAGGCGCGCTGAACGACTTCGGCCTGGCGCAGTTCGGCCAGGCGCTGGCGCGGGACGCAAGCGATCCCGCACTGGCGCGCCGCTACCGGGACGAAGCCGGCTACTTCCAGGCACGGGCCGGCGATTACGTCCACCTGTTCGATCCGGCCACCGGCTTCTTCCGGGGCCGCGACGCGAACGGGCAATGGCGCGAGCCGGCCGCCCGGTTCGAACCGCGCCGCTGGGGCGGCGACTACACGGAGGCCAACGGCTGGAACTTCGCCTTCACCGCGCCCCATGATGCCGAAGGCCTGGCTACCCTGCACGGCGGGAGCGCGGCGCTGGCCGGCCGGCTGGACGCCTTCTTCGCCACGCCGGAAACGGCCGCGCCCGCGTTCAGCGGCAGCTACGGCCAGGTTATCCATGAAATGACGGAGGCGCGCGACGTGCGCATGGGCATGTACGCCCACAGCAACCAGCCTTCGCATCACATCCCGTGGATGTACGTGCCCGCCGGCCAGCCGTGGAAGACCCAGCGCGTCACGCGCGAGATCCTGGCGCGGCTGTACCTGGGCAGCGAAATCGGCCAGGGCTACGCGGGCGACGAGGACAACGGCGAAATGTCGGCGTGGTATCTGTTTGCCTCGCTGGGCCTGTATCCGCTGCGGATGGGGGCGCCGGAATACGTGATCGGCTCGCCCGCCTTCAGCCGCGCCGACGTGCGCCTTGACACCGGCAAGACCTTGACCGTCATCGCCAACAACCAGAGCACCGAGAATGTCTACGTCCAGTCCCTGAAGGTCGACGGCAAGCCGTGGCCCAGGGCCTGGATACGCCACGAAGACATCGCCGCCGGCGCTACCCTGGAGTTCACGATGGGCAGCACACCCTCGGCCTGGGGCAGCGAAGCGGCGGCCTTGCCCCCGTCGATGACGGCGCCTGGGCGCCTGCCGGCCAGGCTGGAGGACCGCAGCGGCGCGGCGACGGTGTCCGTTCGCGGCCAGGTCGCCGCCGCTGCGCTGGTCGACGACGACGCGGCGACGTCGCAGCCGCTGCCGGCCCGCGCGAGCGTCGGTTTCACCTTCGGCAACGCCACGGCGTTCACCTACTACACCATCACCAGCGGCAAGGTGCCGCCGGCCGCCCTGGGCTGGACCCTGGAAGGCAAAGGCGGCAAGGGCGGCTGGAAGGTAATCGACCGGCGGCGCGGCGAGCGCTTCAACTGGGCGCGGCAACTGCGGCCGTTCCGCGTTGCCGCGCCCGGCGCCTATCGACAATACCGCCTGCGCTTCGACAACGGCACGGCGCTGGACCTGGCGGAACTGGAACTGCTGCAGCCCGTCGCGAAGCCTCAGCCGTGATATCACCCTCATTCTCGGATTTACCATGACGACATCCATGAAATTACGCGCCGTGCAGGCGACCCTGTTCGCCTGCGTGCTGCCCATGGCCGCGGCCCTCGCGGCGGTGCCCAAGACGGGTGACACGCCCGTCAACACCTTCATCGGCACCCAGGACGAAGGCAATACCTTCCCCGGCGCGTCGGCGCCGTTCGGCATGATCCAGGTCAGCCCCATCACGGACCATTACGCCGGCTACCGCTACAGCGACGAGCGCATCCGCGGCTTCGGCCACTCCTTCCTGTCCGGCGCCGGCTGCTGGGAGCAGGGCGGGCAGCTTTCCATCCTGCCCGTCACGGGCCGCATCGGTCCCGGCGGCGACTTCGACACGACCAAGCCGGGCAGCTTCGACCACAAGAGCTACGCCGCCAAGTACAGTCATGACGGCGAGGTTGGCCAGGCCGGCTACTACAAGGTCAAGCTGACCAGCTACGGCGGGATCACGGCGGAGGCGACGGCGCTGACGCGCGCGGCGGCCGAGCGCTACACCTTTCCCGCCGGCGCGACGACAGGCCACCTGCTGCTGAACCTGGGCCAGGCCAACGAGCGCCATTCCGTCATCGGCAGCGAAGTGTCGGTGGACGGGCGCAGCGTCGAAGGCCGTATCGTCACGAAAAGCTTTTGCGGCGGCGCCAAGTACACCACGTGGTTCCGCATCGTGTTCGACCGGCCCGTCGTCGCCCACGGTATCTGGGACGACCGGGGCGGCTGGCCCGGCGCGAAGGGGGCCAGCCAGCAGGGCGAGGCCAAGCCCCATGGCGCGTGGCTGAGCTTCGACGTCGGGCAGGGCAAGGCCGTCACGGCTGTCAGCGCCATCTCCCACGTCGACCCGGAGGGCGCGCGGCGCAACCTGCAGGCCGAGGGCTATGCCGGCGGGCAGCCGCTGGCTTTCGACACGATGCGCGAGAAGGCGCAGGCCGCGTGGCAGCGCGAACTGGCCAGCGTGCGTATCGAAGGCGGCAGCAGGGACGACCGCACCGTGTTCTATACGGCGCTGTACCACGCACTGCTGCAGCCGATGACGGGCAACGACGCCGACGGCCGCTATCGTGGCTATGACGACCAGGTTCACACGGCGAAGGACTGGACCTATTACGAGTACTTCTCGCTGTGGGACACCTACCGCGCCCAGAACCAGCTGCTGGCGCTGCTGCGGCCCGCGCGGGCGCGCGATATCGCCAACTCCGTGCTGAAGATCCGCGAGCAGGGCGGCTGGCTGCCGCGCTGGGGCTACGCCAACTTCGAGACCAATATCATGACGGGCGACCCCGTCACGCCCTACCTGGTCGACCTGTGGCGCTTCGGCGCGCTGCAAGGGCGCGAGCAGGAAGCCTATGCGGCGCTGCGGGAAAACGCCTTCGGCGTGCCCGCCTTCGGTATCCGACCCCAGGGCCGCTCGGGCAACCCCAGCTACCTGCGTCAGGGCTTTGTGCAGTACGAGCGTAGTTTCATTTCCAAGGGCATGGACACCGACCCCCACCACGGCGCCTCCGCGACCCTGGAGTATGCGCTGGCCGACGGCGCGCTGGCCCGCATGGCGAAAGCGCTGGGACACGAGGCGGATGCACAGGCGCTGGCCCAGCGCGCGTTGAACTGGCGCAAGGTGTGGGACCCGGCCGTCGTCGATGCGCCGACGGGGCAGCGGGGCTTCCCCCGCCCGCGGCTGGCCGACGGCAGCTGGTTCGCCGATGTCGGCAGCGGCTTCGATCCCCGGGGCGACCATGGCTTCCATGAAGGCACGGCGTGGCAATACCAGTGGCTGGTACCGCAGGACGTGCCGGGCCTGGCGCAGGCGATGGGCGGCACGGCCCAGGCCCTGCGCCGGCTCGACCAGTTCTTCGACTACGACGCCGTCCTGGCCGACCCGAAGGCCGTGCGCAAGTCGTGGGTCGTCGGGCCGTACAGCTACTACGCCCAGTTCCGCTACAACCCGAACAACGAACCGGATTTGCACGCGCCATGGATGTACACCCTGATGGGCCAGCCGTGGAAGACGACGACGGTGCTGCGCGCGGCGGAAACCCTGTTCGGCAACGGTCCGGCCGGCGTCACGGGCAACGACGACCTGGGCACGATGTCCGCGTGGTACCTGTTCAGCGCCCTGGGCCTGTATCCGGACGCGCCGGGCAGCGGCCGCTTCCTGCTGCACGCGCCCCGTTTCGCGCGCACGGAAATCGACGTCGCGCCGGGCCGCACCTTGCGCATCGAGGCACCCGGCGCAGTGCCGGGCCAGCGCCGCTTCGTGCAGTCGGTCCAATGGGCCGGGCGGCCCCTGCAACGGGTCTGGCTGGACTGGGAGCAGCTGCAGCAGGCCGGCACATTGATATACCGCCTCGCACCGCAACCGGACACCCAAGGCTGGGGCACGCGTGGTGCCAGCCTGCCACAGGCGCCGGGCGACATCGCCCGCTGATCGGCCCGCCCAGACCGCATCGACCACCAGGCCGTTCGGCCTGGGCGGTGGACTTTTCGATGTAATTGCGCCGCACTGCGGCGCTTTTGCAACGTGTTCCTTTACAACGATGCGGCGGCACCGCCGCCGCAAGGCGCTGCCCGGCACGCGGGGAATCGGCCGATCGGGGCCGGGTCCTGCATCCCTTGCTCGACCAGGACGGCGCCGGCAAGGCCGACCTGGACGCTCACCGACTGCGGCGACGGTCAGCCGGCTGCAGGGCAGGTATCCGGCCTTGATCCGTCACGGACAGGCGACGCGCAAGGTGTAGCGTTGCGGCCTGTTCCAGACCGGCCATGTCACGACGCGCACGCGCAGGTAACCTTCGTTGTTGCCATGGGTTCCAGGCGCGTCGTCCATCGACAGCCGCAGCTCGCCAGTCACGCGCGGGATGAAGCAGAATTGCTGCCTGATAAGAAAGGGGAAGTTGTCATCGATCCTGCCGACCAGCGCGCCGATGTGCAGGATCTCGCTGCCTTCTTCCTGCGGCACGTCCCTGTCCCACCCCTCGGGACCATAATAGGGGTAGATCTGCTGGACTCCCTGGCCGCCATGCGACCATAGCCCTTCGCCTGCCACGCAGACGAATTCGTCGGGGGACACCGTGATTCCCGTCGCCACCCATGGCTGGTTGGCCGGAACCCGCAGGCACCGGTTGCTGAAGCCGGCCTGCTCGGCCGCGACGGCAGCGAAGGTGGTCACACTGTACAGGGCAGCAAGTGCCGCCGCCCGCCTTCCTAATTGCCATGCCTGGATCATGTCCCTCTCCTTGAGAATTGGTTGCGTGAAAACGCGGTCGATGCCGCAAGTGCTGCATGTCGCCTGGGTAGCGGTCGGTGTGCAGCCATCGCACGCGCCGACGATGACAGCGGCCGCCCTCCCTCCTGACAGGGTAGCCGCGAGCAAGGCAGGCCGGGTCGCACCGTCCGGGGAAGCTGAGATGCGTCAAGGAGCGGGCGTATTGTCCGGTACGCAACGCAAGGCGACGCCACGGCGCGTCGCATCGCGATCCGACGTGCCGTCGCGCCCAACCAACTCGTCGTACCTGGCGAGACTTGCCGGTGCGGCGCGATTTGACCAGGATCAAGCGGGTGCCCCCCGCCGTGGCAGCGATGGCGTAAGCTGTTTTGTACCATTACCGGATACCTGCCATGGACGATACGACCCGCCAGCCCGACAGCGAGGCACTGCTGCTGCTCAATGCAGGCACTGCCAGCCTGAAGAGCGCGATCTTTGACGCATGCACGCCGCTGCCGGCGCAGCGACCGCTGTGGCGCGGCAGCGTCACCGACATCGGAGGCGCCGATTCGCGCTGGCGCGACAGCGAGGGTGGCAGCAGCGACCTGGCGCCGGCTGCCGATCCCTTCCTGGGCGCCGTCGCCTGCCTGTTGGCGCGCTCCGAGGCGTGGCTGGGCAATCGAACCCTGCGCGCGATCGGCTACCGGCTGCCGGTGGCTGGCGGGCTGGATGGCGCCGCGCTGCGGCTCGATGACCGTTCGCTGGACGCGCTGGAGGCGGCGCCCGAACCGGTGCCGCGATACCAGCGCGATGCGCTGCGCATGGCGCGCGTGGTCGCCGCCCGCTGGCCGGGCGTGCCGCAGGTTGCCTCATTCGACACATGGTTCCACCGTACGTTGCCGCTGGCCGAACGGATGCTGCCGCTGCCGCACCGGTACTGGGAAGCCGGCCTGCGCCGAAACGGCTGCCATGGGCTGTCCTTCGAGTACCTCGCCATGATGCTGCCGCGCCGTTTCGGCGCGCGGGCACGTGGCCGCGTCATCGCCGCCCACCTCGGCAGTACTGCCAGCCTGTGCGGCATGCTGCGCCTGCGCAGTGTCGCCGTCAGCCCGGGGCTGTCGCCGGCGGACGGCCTGATGACCGGCACCGGCGCGGGTGCGCTGCCGCCGGAGGCCATGCGCCACCTGCTGCGCGAGCTTGGCGATACGGCCGCACTGGACCGCCTGCTGCACGAAGAGGCCGGACTGCTCGGTGTGTCAGGCGCGTCCGCCGATCCCCAGGTGCTGCTGCGCCGCGAAACGCAGGGCGGCCCGGCTGCCGAGCGGGCCGGTGCGGCGCTGGCCTTGTACGTACGCCAGGTCGTGCGCGAGGTCGGTGCCATCGCGGCGGTGCTTGGCGGACTGGACATCCTCGTCTTCACCGGCGGCGTCGGCGAGCACGATACGCTGCTGCGGCAGCGCATCTGCGCGGCGCTGGGCGGGCTCGGCGTGCAGCTCGATGCCCGCCTTGACGCATCCAACGCACGCTGCATCAGCCCGGCGGGCAGTACGGTCACCGTGGCGATCGAAGCCACGTGCGAGGAGTGGGTGATGTCGCGCGACTGCATGGTGCTGACGTCGCCCCTGGCGCACCCGGCCACGGTGCGCGGGCCGGGCACGCCGGTCGCATGATGGCGCGGAGCAAGATGACCCGCTCCGGCCGGCGCGTCTTCGTTGCATGGATGCTTGCCTGGGCCGCCGGCGCATCCGTCGCGCTGGCGCCGGACAATGCGCCGCAGTTGCGCCGGCTGCTGGCGGAACTGCCGACGGCAGGCGTGGAGGCGGGCCACGAAGCCGCCGCCACGCAGCGCTTCTATGCGCTGCGTGGCGGGGTCCCGGCCTGGACATCCACCGCAGACGCGCAGGCGGCGCTGGCGATGCTCGTGCACGCCGACGACGATGGCCTGGAGCCTGCCGATTACCGCCTGCGCCCCCTGCCAGGCGCTGGTGACGGGGGAGCCGGTGACGCGGCCCGCCACGACATCGCCTTGACCGGTGCCATGCTGCGCTATATCACCGATTTGCACGCCGGGCGCACGCGCGGCACGGTGCGCTCTGCCGACCCTCGCCCGGCGGCCGCGTTCGACGCTGCGGCGCTGCTCGAGGGTGCCCTGGCGCTTGGCCGGCTGGAAGAGCTGCGCGCCAATGCGGCGCCAACGCTGGCGATTTATGGCCGGCTGCGTACCGCGCTGCAGCGTCACCGCGCAATGGCCGCCGGCGGCGATACGGCCGTGACCTTGCCGGCAGGGCGCCCCCTTGCAGCGGGTGACGACGGCGCCGGCGCGCTGGCCCGCCGGCTGGCCGAACTGGGCGATTTGCCGCCGAGCGCTGCCGAGGTCGCCGATGGCCGCTACTCCGATCAGGTGGCCGCCGCCGTCATGGCGTTCCAGCGCCGTCATGGGCTGCGCGAGGACGGCGTGGCCGGCCCCGCCACGGTGGCGGCGCTCAACGTGCCGCTGCGGCAGCGCGTGCGGCAGATCGCACTGGCGATGGAACGCCTGCGCTGGCTGCCGCCGCTGCCCTTGGGGCGCCTGGTCGTCGTGAACCTGCCGTCCTATCGCCTGTGGGCCATCGACCGGCGCGAGCAGGGCGGCCGCCCCTTGCTGGATATGCGCGTAATCGTCGGCAAGGCCGCGGGCACACCCACGCCCGTATTCATCGGCACGATGCGATATGTGGAATTCAATCCCTACTGGAATGTTCCGCGCAGTATCGCCATCCACGAATTGCTGCCACGCCTGGCACGCGATGCGGGTTACCTGCGGCGGCACGACATGGAGCTGGTGGGCACTGGCGCACAGGGCACGGGCCGGGCCGATCTGGCCGCGTTGCGTAGCGGCACGCTGCGGATACGCCAGCGGCCGGGTCCATCGAATGCACTGGGTCCCGTCAAATTCGGCTTGCCGAACGCCATGAATATCTATCTTCATGGCACCCCCGCACGTGAACTGTTCGATGCCGCGCGGCGCGATTTCAGTCATGGCTGCATCCGCGTGGAGGACCCCGCCGCGCTTGCCGGCTTCGTGCTGGCCGACCCGGTTCATTGGCATGCCGACGCGGTGGCGCGGGCAATGGCGCCGGGCGCGGTTCGGGTGGTTCAACTGCAGACACCGGTACCGGTGGTGATCTTCTATGCCACGGCGGTGGCGCAGGACGACGGCACCGTGACATTCCTGGAAGATGTGTACGGGCTCGATCGAAAGCTCGGCGCCGCATGGGACAGAGCGCGTCCTTGAATCGCGGCGCGGCAGGGTCCTTGGCCTGCACGGTCCGCTTGGCGGCTTGCCCGCGGCAGTGGCGAAAACGAAAAGGGCCGGGCCCCGTACAGGACCCAGCCCTTGCTGCCGTTGCGCCGTCGTCCGGCCTGACGGCGCCGATGCAACGTCAGTGCGCGTGCGCGCCGGAAGCGCCGATGCCCGTCTCCGAGCGGATTTCCTGCGCCTCGAAGCCGGCCTTGTCGATGGCGGCGCGGGGGCTCTTGTCCGTGACCGAGAACAGCCAGATGCCGACGAAGCCGACCGTCATCGAGAACAGCGCCGGCGACGTGTAGGGGAAGATGGCCGTGGCGTTGTGGAAGACGTCGACCCACACGGATTTCGACAGCACCGTCAGTGCGACGGCCGTGAACAGGCCGAGGAAGCCGCCCACGGTGGCGCCGCGCGTCGTGCACTTGCTCCACAGGACGGACATGAACAGCACGGGGAAGTTGGCCGAGGCGGCAATGGCGAAGGCCAGCGACACCATGAAGGCGACGTTCTGCTTCTCGAACACGATGCCCAGCAGCACGGCGATGACACCGAGCACGATGGTGGTGAACTTCGACACGCGCAGTTCGCTGCCCGGCGCCGGCTTGCCTTTCTTGATGACGGTGGCGTACAGGTCATGCGACACGGCCGATGCGCCCGACAGGGTCAGGCCGGCCACGACGGCCAGGATGGTGGCGAAGGCCACGGCGGAAATGAAGCCGAGGAAGATGTCGCCGCCGACGGCCTTGGCCAGGTGCACGGCCGCCATATTGTCGCCGCCCAGCAGCTTGCCGGCGCCGTCCTTGAAGTCGGCGCTGGTGCCGACCAGGACGATGGCGCCGAAGCCGATGATAAACACCAGCACATAGAAGTAGCCGATCCACGTCGTGGCCCACAGCACCGACTTGCGTGCTTCCTTGGCGCTGGGGACGGTGAAGAAGCGCATCAGGATGTGCGGCAGGCCGGCCGTGCCGAACATCAGCGCCATGCCAAACGAGATGCCGGAAATGGGGTCCTTGATGAAGCCGCCGGGGCCCATGATGGAATCGCCCTTGGCGTGCACTTCGACGGCCTTGCCGAACAGCGCGGACGGGCTGAAGTCATGCAGGGCCAGCACGGCGAATGCCATGTAGCTGGTGGCGCCCAGCAGCATCACGGCCTTGATGATCTGTACCCAGGTGGTGGCCGTCATGCCGCCGAACAGCACGTAGACCATCATCAGCACGCCGACGAGCACGACGGCGATCCAGTAGTCCAGGCCGAACAGCAGCTTGATCAGCTGGCCGGCGCCCACCATCTGGGCGATCAGGTAGAACAGCACGACGACCAGCGTGCCGGAGGCGGCGAACAGGCGCACCGGCTTCTGGGCGAAGCGGTAGGCCGCCACGTCGGCAAAGGTGAAGCGGCCCAGGTTGCGCAGCCGCTCGGCCATCAGGAAGGTCAGCACGGGCCAGCCGACGAGGAAGCCGATGGCGTAGATCAGGCCGTCGAAGCCGTTGATGAACACGGCGGCGGAAATACCCAGGAAGGAAGCGGCGGACATGAAGTCGCCGGCAATGGCCAGGCCGTTCTGGAAGCCCGTGATGCCGCCACCGGCCGTGTAGAAGTCCGACGCCGAGCGGGTGCGCTTGGCGGCCCACTTGGTGATAAACAGCGTCATCAGCACGAAGGCGCTGAACATGAGGATGGCCGTCCAGTTGGTGGCCTGCTTGACGGACTGGCCCAGGTCGGGCGCGGCCACGGCGGCGCCGGCTGCGGCCAGCAATGCCAGCGCAGCCGTGGAACGAACGGCAGCGCGGACGGCGGGGCGGGAAGCGTGCATCATGCGCGCACCTCTTCGGCACGGGCTGCGCTGGCCGCTGCCGCGGCTTGCGACGACGGTGCAAACGCGGCGTTGGCGTGGATGGCCTCGGTCAGCGCGTCGAATTCACGGTTGGCGCGGCGCACGTAGATGGCCGTGACGGCCACCGTGAACAGGATCACGGCCAGGCCCAGCGGCACGCCGCGCGACATGACGCCGTCGCCGATCTTGGCCGCCATGAACTCCTTGTCGAAGGCATTCAGGGCCGTGAAGCCGTAGTAGGCGATCATCACGGCCCACGTCAGCTTCCAGCCGTAGCGCGAGCGTGTCTTGACCAGCTTCTGGTAATTGGGGTCGTTCTTGACCCGTTGCAGGACGTCTTGTTCCATATTGTCTCCAATGTTTTTTATGTGGCGCAGCCAGGTGGTGCCATGCAGCCATGGTCGGATAGTAGGGTGGCTTGCTTACCCGGTGCTTACGTGCACGGAAGCCCGATCATGTACACTGTCGGCCCCTGCGCGGATCATCGCCGCCGCACCGTCATACCAACAGGACTACTCTCATGGAAATCAAGGTCAACTTTCTCGACAAGCTGCGTCTGGAAGCGAAGTTCGACGACTTCACGGTGATCGCCGACCAGCCGATCCGCTACAAGGGCGACGGCTCGGCACCCGGCCCGTTCGACTACTTCCTGGCCTCGTCGGCCCTGTGCGCGGCGTATTTCGTGAAGTTGTACTGCAATACCCGCAATATCCCGACGGAGAATATCCGCCTGTCGCAGAACAATATCGTCGATCCGGAGAACCGCTACCGCCAGATCTTCAAGATCCAGGTCGAGCTGCCGGCCGATATCTCGGACAAGGACCGCCAGGGCATCCTGCGCTCGATCGAGCGCTGCACGGTGAAGAAAGTGGTGCAGGAAGGCCCCGAGTTCGTCATCGAGGAAGTGGAGAACCTGGACGCGGACGCGCAGGCCCTCCTGACCCTGGCGCCGGCCGGCGCGCGCACCTTCATCGAAGGCAAGGACCTGCCGCTGGAAGAAACCATCGCCAACATGTCCGGCCTGCTGGCCGGCCTGGGCATGAAGATCGAGATCGCGTCGTGGCGCAATATCGTGCCCAATGTATGGTCGCTGCATATCCGCGACGCCCATTCGCCCATGTGCTTCACCAACGGCAAGGGCGCGACGAAGGAAAGCGCGCTGGCGTCGGCCCTGGGCGAATTCATCGAGCGCCTGAACTGCAACCACTTCTACGGCGGCGCCTACTGGGGCGAGGAGATCGCCAACGCGCCCTTCGTGCACTACCCGAACGAGCGCTGGTTCCAGCCCGGCCCGAAGGACGCGCTGCCGAAGGAAATCCTGGACGAGTACTGCCTCGACATCTACGACCCGGACGACGAACTGCGCGCCTCGCACCTGGTCGACACCAATTCCGGCAACGCGGCGCGGGGCATCTGCTCGCTGCCGTTCACCCGCCAGTCCGACGGCGCCACCGTGTACTTCCCCTCCAACCTGCTGGAAAACCTGTACGTCAGCAACGGCATGAGCGCCGGTAATACGCTGGCCGAGGCCCAGGTGCAGTGCCTGTCGGAGATCTTCGAGCGTGCCGTCAAGCGCGAAATCCTGGAGGGCGAACTGGCCCTGCCGGACGTGCCGCAGGACGTGCTGGCGAAATACCCCGGCATCGTCGCCGGCATCCAGGGCCTGGAAGAGCAGGGCTTCCCCGTGCTGGTCAAGGACGCGTCGCTGGGCGGCACCTACCCCGTGATGTGCGTGACCCTGATGAACCCGCGCACGGGCGGCGTGTTCGCCTCGTTCGGCGCCCACCCCAGCTTCGAGGTGGCGCTCGAGCGCAGCCTGACGGAACTGCTGCAGGGGCGCAGCTTCGAAGGCCTGAACGACCTGCCGCCGCCCACGTTCGCCAGCAACGCCGTGACGGAGCCGAACAACTTCGTCGAGCACTTCATCGATTCGAGCGGCGTCGTGTCGTGGCGCTTCTTCAGCGCCAAGGCCGATCACGCGTTCGTCGAGTGGGATTTCTCCGCACACGGCGAGAACGCCAACGCCGAGGAAGCGGCCACCTTGCTGGGCCTGCTGGAAGGCATGGGCAAGGAAGTCTACACGGCCGTGTACGACCAGCTGGGCGCCGTCGCCTGCCGCATCGTCGTGCCAGGCTACTCGGAGGTGTATCCGGTGGAAGACCTGGTGTGGGACAACACCAATAAATCGCTGCTGTTCCGCGCCGACATCCTGAACCTGCACCGCCTGGATGACGCGGCCCTGGCCGACCTGCTGGAGCGCCTGGAGAACAACGAGCTGGATGAATACGCCGATATTGCCACCCTGATCGGTGTCGAATTCGACGAGAACACGGAGTGGGGCCAGCTGACGGTGCTGGAACTGAAACTATTGGTCCACCTGGCCCTGAAGCAGTTCGAGGATGCGCAGGACCTGGTCAGCGCCTTCCTTCAGTACAACGACAACACGGTCGAACGCCGCCTGTTCTACCAGGCCATGGATGCGGTGCTGACGGTGACGTTGGACGACGAGCTGGCGCTGGAAGACTACGTCGCCAATTTCCGCCGCATGTACGGCGATGCGCGGATGGATGCGGTGCTGGGCTCCGTCGATGGCAGCGTGCGTTTCCACGGCTTGACGCCCACCAGCATGGCGCTGGAGGGCCTGGACCGGCACGACCGCCTGATCGACAGCTACCGGAAGCTGCATGCGGCGCGGGCCAGGGCGGCAGCGGGCGGCTAGTCCGTTCGTCCTTCCGGCCGGGCCTCGCCGGGCGCGCCGCCCGGCACCACGGCGAGGTCCACGAAGCCCGCGTGCCACGCGTGTTCCAGGTCGGCTTCGACCGCTTCCACCGTGGTACGGTCCAGGCCGGGGAAGCCGCGCACGCCGACGGCGCGGTTGCGGCCATTGGACTTGGCCAGGTACAGGGCCATGTCGGCCAGGTTGACCACCCGTTCCCAGGCCAGCGGCGTCGTGCCTGCCATGAGCGGATAGGGCGCGAAGCCGACCGAGACGTTGACGGGAATGACTGCGCCCTGGTACGCCACGGTTCTTGACGAGATGCCGTACAGGATGCGGCGCGCCACGTCGTCCAGGCCGGCGCGCGCCACGGCGGGCAGGAAGACGAGGAATTCCTCGCCGCCCCAGCGCACGATCATATCGGTCTCGCGCAGCGCCTCGCGCAGGCCGGCGGCGATCAGCTTGAGCACCTCGTCGCCGGCCGCATGGCCGAAGGTATCGTTGACGTGCTTGAAATGGTCCACGTCCAGCAGGAACAGCGCGCCCACGGTGTCGCCGTCCGTGGCGCGGCGCCCGCCGCCCTCCTGGCCTGCCGCCATGAATGCCTGGAAGTGACGACGGTTGTACAAGCCGGTGAGCGGATCGAGCGAACCCTGGCGCTTCAGTTCCACATTCCTTTCTGCCAGGCGGGCGTTGGCCTGGCGCACCTTGCGGTACATCAGCGCGACGGTGGCGGCGGCCAGCGCGCACGCACCGGCCAGCAGCCACCAGATGCGCTGTTGCAGCCGGCGGTGTTCCAGTTCCGCGCCGGCCGCCCGGTTGTCGCGGCGCAGCGCTTCGATCTGGCGCTGCGTGCGCTCGGCATCGTATTTTTCCTGCAGCTCCAGCACGGCAGCCCGGCGTTCGTCGGCGAACATCTCGCGGGCGATGTCGCGCTCGCGGTGATAGGCGCCGATGGCGCCGCGGTAGTCGCCCGCGTGCTCCAGCGCGCCGCCGTATTCGAGCAGCACGGCCTGCAGCTCCGGCTTGTCGCCCTGTTTTTCATAGGTGGCGAGGCCGGCATCGACGTGCCGCTTGCCTTCGGCCAGCAGGCCAAGGCCCAGGTAGGCCTGGCCCAGGTTGACGCGGGCCGTGGCGATATCGCTGACGCTGTTGACGTCGATGGCCGCCTGCAGCGCCTGCGCGCCATAGGTGCGCGCTTCCTGGAACTTTCGCTCCTTCAGGTAGGAGTCGGACAGGTAGACCAGGGTGGTGGCCGTCATCTGGCGTGCGCCGATGCTGCGTTCCAGGCCGAGCGCTTCGAGCAGGGCACGGCGCGCGCGCCGGAACGCCTTCTGTTCGATTGCCAGCGCATATTCCGTGCCCAGCGCCACGGCGATGCGGGCCGGCGATTCGGCCGCCCGGGCCAGCAGCAGCGATTCGCGCTGGGCTTCGGCGGCCTTGTCGAGCTGTCCCATGTTCAGGTACAGCCACACCAGCGCGTACAGGCTGTTCCCCAGCGGCGCCGTGTCGCCCTCGATCTGGCGCGCCAGGTCCACGGCGCCCTGCAGCCTGGCCAGGCCGGCCGGATAATTGCCCTGTTCCTGGTACGCCTGGCCGGCGCTGATGGCACTTTGCACCTTGACGGCCACGTCGGCGATGCGCCGGGCCACGCGTTCGGCCTGCAGCGATGTCGCGTGCGAGGCCGGCACCTTGCCCAGCATCCACTGGGCATTGGCGCGCTCCAGCAGGCCCTTGACGAGCGCCACGTCGTCGCCTTGCCGTTCGCCGAACGCCACCAGCTCGTCGGCCAGCGCCAGGGCGCGGGGCACGTCGCCGGCCGTGCGCTCGGCCGTGCTGGAAAAATACAGGAAGTCCGCCCGCAATGCCGGCGGCGCGGTGGCCACTTCGCCGGCCATGGCGCGCAACTCGCGCAGGGCCTGGTCCGGCACGGAACGCGCCTTGGCCCCCGCGTCGTCCAGGCGCGTGGCCAGCGTGTCCTCGCCGAACGCCAGGGCAGGGCACAGCAGCAGAGCCGCCGCCCAGCGGCGCAGCCGGGCCGTCCGGACGACGGACGAAAGCAGGGTTGACGGGGCGGGAGCTGCCAAAGACGGTCCTGGGTTGGTGCGGCGCGCGCTTGCCGCGGTCTGGGACAATTGTATCGCAGTTGCTAACCGGAAATTTCGACAGAGCTGGAAATCCGTGCAGCTGCGGGGGCGGTGTGCGTCTTGCGCGACACAGTCGCTGCCGCAATTGCGCATCTGTTTGCCGGAAAGGCAAGATGCGCAGTACGTTCGCCGGGGCCGCCGCCATGCGGTGCCCGCAACAGGCCGGGACTCGCAAGCGGCCTGCCTTCAGGCCGCCAGCACCTGCCGATACAGGTCGAGATAGGCCGCCGCCGCGTTCTCCCACGAGAACCGCGCGGCATGGTCGCGTACCCGCCGCGGGCCGCCGTCGGCGGCGAAGCGCGCCATGCCCTCGGTCAGTACGGCGCTCATGTGCCCGGGCTCGAAGCTGTCGAAATAGTAGGCGGCATCGCCGCCCACCTCCGGCAGGCTGGTCGAGCGCGACAGGAACACGGGGCGGCCGTGGTGCATGGCTTCCAGCACGGGCAGGCCGAAGCCTTCGGCCAGCGACGGGAACAGGAACGCTTCGCAGTGGGCGTAATACCAGTCCTTGTCGGCCTGGCTGACGGGGCCTGTGATGGCGACGCGGTCCGTCACGCCGAAGCGCGCGGCCTCGCGCACGATGGCTTGCCGGTAGTCTTCCTTGACGACGCCGGCGATGACGAGCGTGAAGTCGTTCCCCCGCAACAGCGGCACCAGCACGTGGAAGTTCTTCTTCGGGCAGACCATGCCGACGGTGAACAGGAACGGACCCGGCGGCATGTGGCGGGGCCGGTGGCCGGCGGGGACGCTGCCGGCATCGGCGCCGTTGTAGATGACGGAGATCTTGTCCGCCGCGTCCGGGAACAGGCGCAGGATGTCGCCCTTGACGAATTCCGAGATCGCCACGACGCGGTCGACGGCGGCGATCTTGCGGGCCATGCGGCGCAGGTGGCGTTGCAGCCGGGGGCTGCTCGCCGGCTGCTCGTGCACCTGGTTCAGGTCGTGCACCGTCATTACCGTCCTGGCGCGCACCCGTTCGGCGCCGAAGCGGCAGTACTGGTCGGCGAAATGGACCACGTCGAAGCGGCGCCCCTGCGGCATGATCCAGCGGTGGTATTTGCGGTGGCGTACATGCGCCACGTGGCTGCCCAGGATGCCGTTCTGCGCCGGGTAGGTATAGGCGCTCATGTCGAAACGGCCGGCGCCCTGGCGGGCCAGTTCCCGGCCCAGGCTCTTGCCGAAGGTGTGCAGGCCCGTGTTCTCGTGCCGCATCGAGTCCAGCGTGATGAGCAGGCTCGGCCGCATCTTACGTGGCCATGATGCGCTTGCCGGCATGGCGCCTGGCGGCGTCGCGCCATTGGAACACGACGTCGGCCACCTGGCCGGCACTGATCGCCGCCATGCACACGCAGCTTTGCGCGCCCGTGCAGCTGTCGCACTGCCGTTCGCCGCTGACCGACGTGGCGTTCGCGCCCAGGGCGCCCCAGCGCGCGATGTCGATCGGCTGTACCGGCGGGAACAGGCCCAGGGTGTTGCGCCCGAGGGCCGCAGCCATGTGCAGCGGCCCCGTGCCGCTGGCGATCAGGCCGTCGGCGCTGCCGATCAGCGCGACCAGGCCGCGCAGGTCGAAGCGGCCGCACAGGTTGTGCACGTTCGGGCTGGCCAGCAAGGCCTGGGCGTCGCGGGCCAGCAGTTCGCCTTCGGCGCGGCTGCCCGTGATCCAGATGGCTATGCCCGGGTCGCCTGCCAGGGTCGCCGCAAGTTCCGTGTAGCGCTCCAGCGACCATTCGCGGCCGTTGCCGTTCGATTTCGGGTGCAGCACCAGGTTGAACGGCGCGGCGCGGAACAGTTCGTCCACTTCCGGCAGGCGTGGCGCCTGCAGGCCGTACCACCCGCAGATGTCGCGCAGGGCCGGCACGTAGTCGATGCCGAGCGGTTTCAACAGGGCGAAATTGAGCTGGGCTTCGTGCAGGCGCGAGCGCACACGGCTGAAATGGGCCAGCCGGTTGCAGGTCCACCAGTGATGCAGGCGGTGGCTGCTGCCGACCCGGTTCGGCACCCGGGCCCGGCGTGCCGCCCGGCCCAGCGCGCGGTGGGGGAAGGCGAAAATGACGGTATCGTAGTCTTCCTCTTCGAACAGGCGGTCGACGTCCAGCTCCTCGAGCCGCAGGGTGCGGTCGACGAAGCTGCAGCAGCTGACGACGGGCGCCGCGTAGGCGCGGCACAGCACGTCCACGCGCACGCCGGGAAGCAGCTGCTTCAGGTAACCCGCCAGCGGCAGGGTCAGCACGACGTCGCCGATATTATCGGTTCGGCAAATGAGAATACGGGACAAGGCAGGCGGCATTACTGGGATGGTCAAATAACTTTATCAGGGTTCGATGGAGCCCTTGCGAAACGTCGTCACGAAAAGTGTTTCATTCAGGCGCGCGCAAGCATCTTCCGATCTTTCCCGGTTTTACGCAAGCCTGTGAATAAAGTGTGGCCGGTTCGCCAAGGAGAAACGTGCCGGATTTTACCGTTTTCGGTGGCAATTTGGGTATGCCGCCACCGCATTCTTTACAAGGCATTACAACGCTTTACTGCAAGTGCCGCCGAAGCGACAAAAAAGCCCCTGTTTCCAGGGGCTTGCGTCAGTGCCGGGTCGTCACGCCGCTTTAGTCGCCGGCGTTCTGCACGAAGACGGCCGCGGTGCGCGCGGGGATCGTGAAACTGCCGATGGCGGTGTCATAGGCAGAGGTTTTCACCACCGCGTCGCTGCCACTCTTCTGGATGCGGTGCAACTGCAGTTTCAAGCCTTTCAACTCGGGAATGGCCACGCTTTTCGCCGTCTTGTCGACATTGAAGACGACGACGACCTTTTTATATTGCGCCCCGGGGTAGTGGCTCGGCTGGTCGCCTGAAATGCTCATTGCCACGATGCCCGGCACCTGATTCGGTCCCGTATTGTGGAACGCCAGGCGTTCGCTGACGTCCTTGGCCGTGCGCAGGCGGAACAAGGTGCTGTCCTTGCGGATGGCGAGCAGCTCCTCGAAGCCGGCCCGGGCCGCCAGGATGGCCCGGGTGTCCGGGCTGATGAGCGGGTTGGCCAGCACGGGCGCCATGATGGACCAGCTCGATTCGTTCGAGCCGGCCATCGGCAGGCCGACGCCGAAGTTGTTCGACGTGTAGCCGTAGTCGAGGCGGTTGAACCAGTCGCCGGCGTTGTAGCTGTCCCGGTCCAGCGACTTGGAGCGGAGGATTTCCTGGCCGGCGTGGAAGAAGGGCACGCCTTGCGACAGGATATTGACGGCCGCGCCCAGGGTCTGCACCCGCACCCGGTCCGCCAGCGGCGTGTTTTGCGGCAGCTTCAGCGCGTTGACGTCGAACAGGGTCTGGTTGTCATGCGCCTCGACATAGTTGATGGTCTCGGCCGGGCTGCCGGCGAAGCCCGCCTGCTGGCCGAAGTAGTCGATCTCGGCATTGCTGCGCACGGTGCCGAAGCGGTCCGTGAAGCGGTAGTCGCGCAAGGTGCCGGACAGGGCCACGCGGGCCAGGTCCGCCAGGCGCAAGGCGTCGTCACGGGTCTGCGTCGACTGGCCGTTCGGATCGAACCAGGCGCCGTTGACGAAGCCCTGCTGGTTGACGAGCGAGGCGCCCGTGTCGCAGCAGCCGCCGCCCCGCACCGTGTCGCGGATGCGGTCGTTGAACGAGCCGATGCCGGTGCCGAACATATTGGCCTGGCGGGCCTGCACGAAGCGGGCGTCGTTGGCGACGGCGCCGAAGTTCCACGCTTCGCCGTACAGGTAGATGGGGCGGCCGGCGGCAGCGTCCACGGCGCCCTGCATGCGCTGCATCAGCGCCAGCGGCGTGAAGCCCATGATGTCGAAGCGGAAGCTGTCGATCTTGTACTGGCGCGCCCACAGGCTGGCCGAGTCGAGCATCAGTTTCGCCATCATGACGTTTTCCTGGGCCGTGTCGGCGCAGCAGCTGTCATTGAGCAGGTTGCCTTCCGCGCCCTGGCGGTAGTAGTACGTGGGCACGATGCGGTCCAGCACGGACAGCGGGTCCTGCTTGGCCGAGCTGGTGTGGTTGTAGACGACATCCAAGGTCACGCGCAGGCCCGCTTCGTGCAGCGCCTGCACCATGGCGCGGAACTCGCGAACGCGCACGGCGCCGTTGCTCGTGTCGGTGGCGTAACTGCCTTCGGGGGTGTTGTAGTGGACGGGATCGTAGCCCCAGTTGAAGCAGTCGCTGTCGCGCGTGGCGGCCACGGCCGCCTGCTGTATCGTCGCATCGGCGGCGCCGCCCGGGATGGCCGGCGTGGCGCAACCGGCTTCGTTGACGCTGGAGAAATCATAGCTGGGCAGCAGGTGCACGTGCGTCATGCCGGCCTTCTGCAGCGATTTCAGGTGGCGCATCGGCGCGGACTCGGTGTCCGTGAAGGCCAGGTACTTGCCCCGGTGCGCGGCCGGCACCGTGCTGTCCGACGCCGAGAAATCGCGGATGTGCAGCTCGTACAGGGCGATGTCAAGGGGCGAATCCAGCTTCGGAATGCGGTGCTCGTCCCAGCCCGCCGGTTTCAGCTGGGCGCTGTCCAGGTCGGCGACGAAGCTGCGCGCACTGTTGGCCGACACGCTGACGGAATACGGGTCGGTGACGGTGTTCGTCACCACCGTGTTGTTGGCCCAGCGCGACAGCACCTGCACCGTGTAGGTGTAGTAGGCGCGGTTGGTCCAGGAGGCGTTCGGTGCCGTGTAGCGCCACACGCCGCTGGCTGCATCCAGCGTCATCGGCAGTGTGTCCGACTTGCCGCCCGTGGGTGCCGAATACACGGTCAGCCGCACGGACTTGGCCGTCGGTGCCCACACGCGGAAGGTGGGCACGCCCCGGTCGAACGACAGGCCCAGCTGGGCGCTGGCGGCGCGCGTCGCGAACACGTCGTCCAGCATGCCGGCCTGCTGCAGCGACGTCACCTGCACCAGGCTGCCGTTGGCGGCGAACTGGGCGATGGCGAACTGGCCGCTGGCCAGGCGCGCGGCGCGGGCGGCATCGGCGTCGCTCAGGCGAAGGGCCGTGGCGCCGGCCAGGTGGGGGAATTTCTGGCGCAGCGCGTCCGGCAGGCTGGCCGCCTGCAGCGCAAAGCTGCCTTCGGCGCCGGCCAGGCCGGTATTTGCATCCGGGCCGGCCGTCATGCCGCCGTTGGCCGCGTAGTACAGCTTGTAGGTGGCGCCCGCCGGCGCGCCCGGCCAGGCCAGGGTCGTGCCGGACAGCCAGTGCGCCTTGGCGCTCGTCAAATTGCCGTAGGTGAGGGCGGGCGGGCTCGTGTAGACCGTGCAGTCGCCTTCCAGCATCCACACTTCCGTGCCGTTGGTGGCCACGTCCGCCGGCAGGACGGCCTGCTGGTCGTTGCCGCAGTTCTTGTTGCCGCTGCCATCCGTGACGAGGAACTGGATCGCTGTCTTGCCGGGCGCCAGGGCGATGTCCGTGTAGCCGCCGAAGGCGTCGCTGCCGGTGAACATGAAGCGGCCGGAAATCCACGCGGGGCTCGGTTGCAGCGGGCCGTCCCAGGAATACACGCCCCACTGGGCGGCATCGTTCTGGATGCGGTGGAAGTGCATGCGGATGGTGCCGGGTGCGACTGCGCTTGCGGTCGCGCTGACGACGGCGGCGCCCAGGCGCACCGGGCTGGCGGACGTGGCCTGCTGGTCTTCGCTGCCGCCGCCGCAGCCGGCCAACAGGCCCGCATACGCCAGCGCCAGGGCGGCGTGCCCGGCGAAACTACGGTTGATGAACATGGTGTCTCCTTCTGGATTTTTTGAATGCCGGGAAGCGAGCGCGGCCGCGCACAGCGACGCCGGCAAGCCATTGTACCCAAACTACACGCACTGTTTACTCTGTCAGGTTTGGTGTATCAAAACTACCGCATCCGGGTGAATTCAGTTGACATGGATGCATGGATACCCCAAGAATCGACGCATCTGACGGGGAGCTCCGGGAACAGGAGACCCTTCACGATCAGTAGTATGACTACATTTCGCCTGTAGTCGGCTTCGCTGGCAGCGGGCGGCTTATCGACACTTGGAGGAGATAATATGAAGAAACACATTTTGGCCGCCGCCCTGGCGGCAGGGACGTTCGCAGCCGTATCGACCGCGGGGGCCGCCACGCCCACGCAACAGGCAGGGGGCAGCAAGGCCATCCTGCTGCAGGGCTTCCACTGGAACTCGGCCAACCAGGCCAGCCCGACCTGGTACGACACGCTGGCCGGCAAGTCGAGCGACCTGGCCGCGCTGGGCGTCACCCACGTGTGGTTCCCGCCGCCGTCCGATTCGGCCGCCAAGGAAGGCTACCTGCCGCGCAAGCTGGACGTGCTCAATTCGTCCTACGGCACCTCGTCCGACCTGTTCGAGGCCATCAATGCACTGAAGGGCGTGGGCATCCAGTCGATCGCCGACATCGTCGTCAACCACCGCGTCGGCAGCACGGGCTGGTCCGACTTCACCAGCCCGAACTGGAGCACCTACACGATCGTCAACAACGACGAGTGCAACTGCGGCCTGGGGAATGCCGACACGGGACCGGGCTTCAGCGCCGGGCGCGACCTGGACCACACGAACGTGGGCGAAACCCAGAACGGCATCATCCACTGGCTGAACTACACCTTGAAACCGACCGGCTTCACGGGCCTGCGCTTCGATTATGTGAAGGGCTTCGACCCCAGCTACGTCGCCAAGTACGCCAACGCCTTCGCGCCGGACTTCTGCGTGGGCGAGCTGTGGCCCGATTTCAATCTGAACGACATGAACGCGAACCGCCAGGCCCTGATGAACTGGATCAACGGCACGGGCAATGCGTGCGGCGCCTTCGACTTCACCACCAAGGGCATCCTGAACGACGCCCTGGCCAACGGCAATTACTGGCGCCTGAAGGACAGCGCCGGCAAGCCGCAGGGCGCCATCGGCTGGTGGCCGGCCATGTCCGTCACCTTCGTCGACAACCACGACACGGGTCCGGCGGCCTCCTGCGGCTCCGGCCAGAACCTGTGGGCAGCGCCCTGCGGCAGCGTGATGGAAGGCTATGCCTACATCCTCAGCCACCCGGGCATTCCCACCGTGTTCTATCCGCACGTCTACGACTGGAACCTGAAGGCACCGATCGGCGCCCTGATCAAGGCCCGCAAGGCGGCCGGCGTGACGTCGACGTCGGCCGTCGCCATCCAGCAGGCCACCCAGGGCCTGTACGCGGCCATCGTCACGGGCAGCACGCGGCAGCTGGCCATGAAGATCGGCCCGAACAGCTGGAGCCCCGGCACGGGCTGGACCTTGCAGGCGTCGGGTACCAACTACGCCGTCTGGATCAAGTAGCGGCGCAGGTGCAGGCCCCCCGGCACGGCGGGGGGCTGCATCGGGCTTGATCACGATCATGGAAGCGGCCGCGCCTCGGCTCGTACAGTGGTGCCATGCGGCCGCCGGGCCAAGCCACCGTACCCTAGCCGATGAACGACACCGTGTCGATACCTCCCGCCGCAGCGCCGGCCGCGGGCGAAGCAGTCAAGCCGCCGCCGGGTTCCCCGCCCGGCAGGCGCTCGCCGCTACGGCGCGTGGCGGCGATCGCGGCCATCATGGCCGTTGCCGTGCTCCTCGGCTGGGCGTGGTACTTGCTGGCCCGGCCCGCCGGGACGGCCCCGGGCCTGGTCAGCGGCAACGGCCGCATCGAAGCCACTGAAATCGACGTCGCCACCCGCCTGCCCGGCCGTATTGCCGACATCCTCGTGCAGGAAGGCGACTTTGTCGCGGCCGGTCAGCTGCTGGCGCGCATGGACACGGCCTCGCTGCAAGCCGGGCGCGACGAGGCGGCCGCGCACGAGCAGCAGGCGCGCGATGCCGTGGCGGGTGCGCGTGCCCAGCTGGCCGTGCGCGAGAGCGATCGCGAGGCTGCCGCCGCCGTGGTGGCCCAGCACGCCAGTGAACTGGAAGCGGCCCACGTGCGGCTGCAGCGTTCCCTCGTGCTGTCGCAGGCGGGCGCCGCGACGACCCAGGAAATGGACGACGACCGCACCCGCGTGCGCACGGCCGGCGCGGCGCTGGTGGCGGCGCAGGCCCATGAGCGCGCTGCCCGCGCGGCCGTCGAGGC
>NZ_WNKZ01000259.1 GCF_009720835.1 Pseudoduganella buxea | reverse complement strand
TGAGGAAAGCGGTGAAGAAGAGATAGACTTGTTGTGCGACCAACAGTTCTTAACTCAACCCACCGCTTTCATGGCAAATCATAATCTTGAGCTCCCGTTCTGGGAAGGCTTTTCCGTTACCTACATTAATCGCCGGCCTGACGGCGTGTGGATCGACCTGGAGCCCGATGGCTCTGGCCCGGTTTGTTCTCGATGCGGAATTCGGTATACCAATGTGCATGGGACGTATCAGCGGCTGGTGCGAGATATGCCTATGCTTGGCCAGCCAGTCTGGCTGCGGGTTCAGTTAAGGCGAGTACGCTGTCTGAACTGTGGAACGTGCACCGAAGCTGTAAGCTGGCTCGATCGGCATGCACGTGTCAGCAAAAGGCTAGCCGAGTTCGTGGGACTATGGTGCGAGAAGCTGCCCGTAGCGCACGTCTGCAAACTTACGGGC
>NZ_WNKZ01000258.1 GCF_009720835.1 Pseudoduganella buxea | reverse complement strand
GTTTTTGAAAGCTCGTCTTCGGAAATCCGGCCTAACAGGCCAGTCAAGGAAGTGAACATTTATTCTTTTAGAGTTCTCGAGGAAAAATCTTCATTATTGTTGCGGTATGAGGCGCGACCAGATGTGTCGTCTATCGAAGAACGATTCCCTAGAGCATTCCATGAATTGGTGATCGAACGACAAAGCGACTGATTGTCGCTGCCCAGTCATCCAACCAATGGAACATGATGGCAGGCGTCATGGGAGCGCAATGCCGCTCGTCGGAAATGCGAAGCTTAGAACGCTTCGCCGGCCGTGTAGGCGTCAACGAATTGTACGACGTCGACGTACAGGCACTGAGCACATCAACCGGCCTCGATCTGGACCAGTTCATCGGTGAGGAAATGACGGTCACCCTGCTGCAGCCGGACGGCAGCCGACGCGCATGGCACGGCCTGTGCACCGA
>NZ_WNKZ01000257.1 GCF_009720835.1 Pseudoduganella buxea | reverse complement strand
GCCCCGGCCCGTTCGCGCGCCGCGTCCCATTCCAGCAGCGCCGCGCGGTATGCCAGGTGCTCGCGCAGGGCGGCACCGCACAGGGCCAGTGCCAGCATGGCCGCCGCTGCGCGCGCCACCCCGGGCCAGCGTGCGGGACGGCGAAAATCAATGGCGAGCGCCTTCATGGGTGCATGCCCGCCAGCGCCAGCGCAATGCCGTCGTCCACGTCGGCATTGCCCTGGGACGGCACGGTGCCGGTCTGCCACAGAGGCGCGGCCGGGTCGATCCCCTGCAGCAGGCGTTCGCGGAACACCAGGTCGGCCACGTCGCAGGCCGCGGTGTCGGCATACAGCGCGCGCAGGCTGCGCCAGCCGGTCCGGTCGAAGCTGGCCAGCACCAGGGTGTCGGGTTCGGCCACGGCCAGCATGCCGCTGCGCCCGCGCAGCGCTGCCGGCCGGCCGTTCCAGCGCGCGACGAAATGCGGCA
>NZ_WNKZ01000256.1 GCF_009720835.1 Pseudoduganella buxea | reverse complement strand
TGAAGCGGCGCAGCTGGCCGCGGCCCCCCAGCTGGACCTGGCCAAGGCGCTGGACGCCCGCATCGACGCGATGCAGCCACCCCACGCCCAGGCCCGCTCGGCCCGCGATGCGGCGGTGGCGGTTGTCACGCAGGCGGCAACGGCGCTGAGCGACAAGCGCAACGAGCGGCGCAAGCTGCACGAAGCGCAGCAGTTCAGCCAGGAATGGCTGGCCCAGCACCGCCACTGGGCCGCACTGGGCCAGGAATGGCCCCGCTGGGAAGGCCTATTCGGCCAGGCCGGCCGGGCCCTGGGCCAGGTGGACGCGTTCGCGGCCAAGCTGGCCCAGGCGCGCGAACAGGCCAACACGCAACGCGACGCGCAGATCGCCGCGCGCGACCAGCTGGAAGGGGCGGCCGCGCGCGTGGCGGCCCTGCAGGCGCAGCGCGACGAGGCCTTGCGGGCACTTGCAGCGTTCGACGCCGAGGCAG
>NZ_WNKZ01000255.1 GCF_009720835.1 Pseudoduganella buxea | reverse complement strand
AATCGCCAAGGCATCCACCATGTGCACTTATTCACTTGTCCCTATAACCTTGACGGCTATCGGTATCAAGCATTTACTACAGTGTTTGATGAGCTTTATTACTACCCTGAACACATGATGTCTCATGCGTTCAATAAAACTTTACTTCTTCCAGATTGTTAAAGAACGAAACAGCAGTAGTCTCTAAAAGACTAAACGTAAAAGCGACAAGTCACGCTTACGTTTAATATCTTGAGTAGATGCGTTGGTGGAGGATGACGGGATCGAACCGACGACCCCCTGCTTGCAAAGCAGGTGCTCTCCCAGCTGAGCTAATCCCCCAGGGATTTCTTGCATCGATAAACCATGGTGGGTCTGGTTGGGCTCGAACCAACGACCCCCGCGTTATCAACACGGTGCTCTAACCAGCTGAGCTACAGACCCGCTTGATGTACCTCGCGGTGCTACTGTTTCTTCTTCATTCGACAGTCG
>NZ_WNKZ01000254.1 GCF_009720835.1 Pseudoduganella buxea | reverse complement strand
CGCATGCGGACCTGGCCTTGCGTGTCGTCCAGCTGCCATTGGTTGTAGCCGTCGCCGCTGAAGTTGTGGCTGTGGATGCCCGACAGGGTGCCCGGGTGGTTGGCGCCCGAATCGACGCCGGCCGAGAAGGGCGGCAGGTCGGCGCCCGTGTACAGCTGGGCGACGACGACGGGGCGGTCCATGTCGCCTTCGATGAAGTCGACCAGCACTTCGGTGCCGATGCGTGGGGTGAACTGGCTGCCCCAGTTCGGGCCCGCCAGGGCCTCGGCCACGCGTACCCAGGTGCCCGAGCGCTCGTCGCCGGGGGCATTGCCCGTTGCGTCCGTGTTGTGGGCCATGCCGCCGGCATTGGCGCCTTCGCCGCGCTGCCAGGCGAACTGGATGCGTACCTGGTGATCGCGACCCGTGTGGGCGACGGCGTCGGCCAGGCCGACGACGATGGCGGTCTGCGGCCCCAGGGCGGTGACGGGATGGG
>NZ_WNKZ01000253.1 GCF_009720835.1 Pseudoduganella buxea | reverse complement strand
GCTGGCGATCGTCACGGCGTTGGCCTGCACGCGGCGCTTCGCGCTGAAGCTGTCGATGGCGTCGTCCGTGTCGGTGGCGCGCACGCCGTGGAAGCGCAGTTCCTCGCCGCCGGGCGTGGCCGGGGCCTGCGCGGCGCTATCGAAGATGACGAGCTTGTGGCGCGCCTGGCCGTCCGCGCTGTCGTCTGCGGGCTGGTCGTGTTCGAAGCGCCAGTTCAGGCCTTCCGAGGCCAGCAGGCGCGTGAAGAATTCCAGGTCGCTTTCGCGGTACTGTGTGCAGATGGTACGGGTGGGCTGGTCCTGGCTGATGTCGAACTCGAAGCGCAGTTGCGGGTAGTCCGACAGCAGTTCGGTGACGATGTCCTGCACCGTCTTGTCCTGGAAGATGTAGCTGTCGCGGCGCAGGCGCAACAGGGCCAGCGCCGGCTCCAGGCGCAGGCGGTAGCGCGCCACGCCGCCGTCCGCGCCCAGCCAGG
>NZ_WNKZ01000252.1 GCF_009720835.1 Pseudoduganella buxea | reverse complement strand
GGAATACGACTGTGAATATGACTAGGAACAACCAAACCATCGAAGTAGTGACGGTGTCGGAGGAGCGGCGCCGTCGCTGGTCAGTGCAGGAAAAGGCTGCGCTGGTCAAGGAAACGTACGAGCCGGGGATGAGCGTGTCGCTGGTAGCGCGCAAACACGGCATCAGTGCCAGCCAGCTGTTCAATTGGCGCAAGCTCGAGCGCGAAGGCGCCCTGGTGGCCGTCCAGTCCGGCGAATCAGTGGTGCCGGCAAGCGAACTGGCTGCCGCGCGCGCCCAGATCGCACAACTACAGCGCATGCTCGGCAAGAAGACGATGGAAGCGGAAATCCTTCGCGAAGCGATCGAGGTAGCTCGCGAAAAAAAGTGGATTGCGCGCTCACCCTTATTGGACAAGGACGGCCAGTGAAGCCGGTCTGCGCTGTTCTTGGTGTAGCGCGCTCGAACATTATTGATCGCCTTGCGCGTCCTGTAGACTGGATCGATGGTCGT
>NZ_WNKZ01000251.1 GCF_009720835.1 Pseudoduganella buxea | reverse complement strand
GCTTCGGCTTGTTTCAGGATGGCGATGATCTGGCTGTCGGTAAAGCGGGACGTCTTCATGTAGAGCTTTCTGTTCTTAAGTAGAAAATTCTACTTCTAACGACGCTCTTTTTGTGGGGGGATTACCCCTCGATGCTGGAGTTTGGTGCGAATGCGGTCGGTGCACCGCAAGTCAGTATCGAATCTCGGGGGGCAAAGCCAAGCAGTGCCTGGCTGGCGATTGAGCAGCTATCAATGCAAAAATCGCCCAACAGCACGCGCCATTCGGAGCGAAGGCAGGCCATGCCTGGCTGAGCATTGCCACTGAATGCAAAAACCCCCGGACCAGATCACTGTCCGGGGGGCAAAGCCAGGCAATGCCTGAGTGGCGATTGAGTACTCGGAAATGCAAAAAACCCCTGCTGGCGTTAGCCAACAGGGGTTTCTCTATATAACAGCCTGACGATAACCTACTTTCACACTGGTTGCAGCACTATCATCGGCGCAAAGTCG
>NZ_WNKZ01000250.1 GCF_009720835.1 Pseudoduganella buxea | reverse complement strand
AGGTGCTGAT
Organism: Pseudoduganella buxea; assembly: GCF_009720835.1. Lineage (GTDB taxonomy): Bacteria > Pseudomonadota > Gammaproteobacteria > Burkholderiales > Burkholderiaceae_D > Rugamonas > Rugamonas buxea. The sequence goes on along the minus strand of NZ_WNKZ01000250.1, from coordinate 481 downwards.
CGTGCACCTTAACGCCAGGCTGGCCGGCGAGATCGAGACCTTCGTCGACAGTGCGATGGGCAAGCTGTCGGGCATCCTGGACGACTGCGCCGATACCGCCGACGGCGTCGCCGACGATCTGATCAAGATCCTCAAGCGCTGCATCGGCAAGGAACCGCTGTTCGACCTGGCCCCGCCGGCGGAGGCTGAGCGCAAGCTGCACGACCCCAAGGTACAAAGCAGCTTGCGCCGCATGCTGGGCGCCCTTGGCCAGCAGTACAAACGGGCCGCGAACCATGTCGCCGCCGTGGCAGCCAGCCACCTGCCGGAGAGTGCGGTAGCGGGCGTGACGGGCATCATCGCTCACCTGACCGATTTCAAGCCGGCGTTTCGCGGCAAGCTCGCCGCCCTGGCCGACGAGCAGGCGCAGATGAGCATCCGGTGGATCCTGAAGCGGCTGCGCGACGCAGTGGTCAAGCACAAGAAGCGCTATGCGGCACTG